>CAIPTY010000058.1 GCA_903868145.1 uncultured Desulfuromonadales bacterium
CACAATTTTACAGGTACTGAGCGTCACCATCTTCGAGCGAATGCCCTTATTGCAAGCACTTACAGATTCCGATTACAGAAGCGAAACAGACGAAAATAATAACCAACTGTTTTTATTCAACTAAACGTTGGGACACTACTGAGTTTGTATATATAAATAAGAGGCCGACCAGAAAAACTGGAGGCCAGGCAGGAACGGGCTTGCATCGCCGTTGTTGTCTGGCCTTTTTTTATTACACTCACACAAGGAGCATTCTCATGTTGGTGACACGTTTTTATTCTGTAGCTGTGGCAGTATTACTCCTCGTTATGCAGGTATCATTCACACACGCCGCCGATGGTAATTACAAAGGCTACCCGCGCGGCAACGCCCTGATCACCGCGCAGGAACTCAAGCGCCTGATCGATGCCAGAGACTCGAAACTTGTGATACTGGCGGCCGAAAACAGTGTCGAGTACCGCCTGGGGCATGTTCCCGGCTCATACCAGGTGGACCGCCCCGCCATCGAAGCGCCTCCTGAAACCCAGAACGGCGTCACCGGCAATATCATAAGCGCCGCAGGATTCACCAAGCTCCTTCAGGGTCTGGGCGTCAATCACGATTCTACCATTGTCGTGTATGACACCAAGTACGATGCGACCCGCCTCTGGTGGGCGTTCACCTACTACGGCAAGGGAGATGTGCGGGTACTGGACGGCGGCGTAAAAGCCTGGAGAGCGGCCGGATATTCGGTTGACCTGCTGGCACCGTCCACGCCAGCTCGCAGCGGTAATTTTGTTGCCAAAGTTTCGCTCCCCTCTCTACGGGTGGACACTTCCGAAGTTATCGCGGCTCAGAAGAGCGATAAGGCGCAGATATGGGATAATCGCGACCTGAAGGAGTTTACCGGCGAAGAGCTGAAAAAGGGTGCCCAGCGTGCCGGTCGTATCCCCGGAAGCAGTCACAGCAACTGGACTGTTTTCAAGAAGAAGGAGAATCAGGCTGAATGGCTTACGGCAGCAGAAGTCAAGCCGGTACTTCAGAAGCTCGGATATGATCAGAACAAGGAGCATTACTTCTACTGTCAGTCCGGCGTGCGCTCAACCCAGGCGATCTTCGCACTGTATCTGGCCGGCTGGCCTCTGGAAAAACTGCACAACTACGACAGCTCCTGGATCGGCTGGTCAAGGGACAGGAATCTGCCGCTTGTTACCGGAACCCCTGGCTCAGCGGATCTGGCGAAGGCTGGCCTCTAGGCCGGACGGAGAATTTAAATGAGGCTTGCACTGGCCGGAAAAACGGCTCCAACACCCATTGATGAGGTTGTCCGGCGCTACCCCGATGTTCCGCGTCTGCTGGTCATCAAGACCGACGTGCAGCGACGGGGCGTTTTTTACAGCGATGCGGCACTGGCACTGCTCGATGAGACACAACATCAGACCACGGGAACCCATATCTTCGGAGCTCGCGACGGCCTGATAGCACTGCGCCCGGAATCGCTGCTGCTGCGCGATGGCAGCTCGATCATAACGACGCCAACCCCGCTGGAAGAAAACCCGTACGTGGTTGATGCCAAAGACGGGGTACCCTGGCTGTTTGACGATGGTATCCCTCTGGAAGCCGTTGACTACTGGCCCGCCCCCGATTTTTACGCCAGAACAAGCAGCTCCGGGGTACCGATGAAAAATATCGTCAGTGCCCGTCCCCAGCGTCTTAATATATTCCCCTACCGCTACTGCACCTTCTGGAACAACAACAAAGGCTGCTCCTTCTGCGACATAGTTTCGCAACTTAAGAAGGGGGGCAAGGAACTCAACATACCGGCGAAGCTGGACCCTCGCGAGGTGGGTGATGTGATCGGCGAAGCGTTGAAAGAACCGGGGCGTTTTTCGTCCGTCTTTCTGACTTCCGGTTCAATCGTCAGCGGCCAGGAAGCATTTGATGATGAGGTTGATTACTACATCCAGATACTGCACGAGGTCGGCAGGCACTTTAAGGCCCCGAAATTTCCGAGTCAGATCATCGGAACCGCCTTCACCAAAAAGCAACTGCAGCGCTTGTATGATGAAACCGGTCTGATGAGTTATACCTCCGACATTGAGGTACTGAACGAAGAGCTGTTCAATAAACTCTGCCCCGGCAAGGCAGAATGGATCGGCTACCGGGAGTGGAAAAAACGGCTGGTGGATGCCGTGGAGGTCTTTGGCCCCGGCCGCGTTAATACCGGCCTTGTTGCCGGAATTGAGCTGGCGGGGCCGCACGGGTTTTCTTCCGAAGATGAGGCGCTCGAACGGACACTCGACGAAGCGGAAGAACTGGCCCGGCAGGGTGTCAGCACGGTCTTCATCGTCTGGTCGCCCCGTCCCGATACCCCGCTGGGTGATCAGAAGAACGCCTCGCTTGACTACTACATCCGCCTGGCGCGGGGGCTGCATGCCCTGCGGGTAAAATACCGGCTGCCGATCGGTTTTGATGACTATCGCCACTGCGGAAACCACCCGGACAGTGACCTGTCGCGATTGCTGCCGTACTGAAAAGGAATATGAAAATGTCACTGTTATCAAGTGCTTTACGCGAATATATCCAGGATCGATCAGCTGTAAAAGTTCTTGCAACGCTTGACGGGAACGATGCTCCCTACGCTGTCGTCAGTCCGTTCCTGCAACTTGATGAACAGGGGCATCTTGTGCATCTGGAGCTGCTGGAAAAATCAGTCACCAATCGCAACCTTCTGCGAAGCCTCTGGTTTGATCGGAAGATTTCCGTCTCTGTGGGAAGCTATGTTATCAAGGGGTCGCCGGTCAAGGCACACATCAGCGGCCCGGTGTTCCGGCGCTATTACGAGCAGGTACGCTGTGTCCTTGATGACGCGGATCTTTCCTGCGTCTGGCTGATAGAGCCGGAAGAGGTGGTTGATGAAACCTACGCAACCAGGAAACAGCAGGAGGAGGAGCAGTTTCCATTCTCCGTTCATCTGGATCGGCTGACGAATTGAGGGGGATGTGCCTTTGAATCTGACGAAGCAAAATAGCATCTGTAGTACAATTGAAAGGAACCCAGCATGATACAAAAACTGATTTTTAAACCAGCAGGAGTTTTACTGGGAGCACTGTTACTTACCGGGTCACTCGTCACTTCCGTTTTTGCCGAGGTTAAAGAAGTACGCCTTGCCAAGCAGTATGGTCTCAGCTATCTGTCCATGATCGTCATGGAGGAGCAGAAGCTGATTGAGAAACATGCCAAAAAGGCCGGCCTTGGCGACATCAAGGTAAGCTGGAATACCTTCAGTTCCGGCTCGGTCATGAATGATGCCCTCCTGTCGGGAAGTGTCGATTTTGCCTCCGGCGGCGTGGCGCCGTTGATCAAGTTGTGGGACAAGACAAAAGGCGAAGTCAAGGGTGTCGCAGCCATTGATACGATCCCGCTCTACCTCAATTCCAACAATCCGGCGGTCAAAAGCATCAAGGATCTGACCGACAAGGACAAGATCGCCCTGCCGGCGGTTAAGGTCTCTATTCAGGCGGTAACCCTGCAGATGGCAGCGGCAAAACTGTTCGGACAGAAAAATTATGAGAAGCTGGACAAGCTGACAGTCTCCATGAAACACCCGGACGCCCAGGCTGCGCTCCTGTCACCCAAGTCGGAAATTACCGCCCATTTTGCCAGCCCGCCGTTCATGTTTCAGGAGCTGAAAGATCCCCGTGTCCATACGATTGTCAACTCATTTGATCTCCTCGGTGGTCCGCATACCTTTGACGTGATCTGGGCTCACGGGCGGTTTCATGACGCCAACCCCAAAACGTACGCTGCGGTATATGCAGCGCTTGAAGAGGCAATTGCCTTTATCAACCGGGATAAGCGCGCAGCAGCCGAATTGTATATCAAAGCCTCCAAGTCAAAAGAGTCGGTGGAGGTCATCTATGGTTATCTGACCAAAGAACCGATCAGCTACACCACTACCCCGCTCAATATCACCAAATACTCTGACTTCATGTACCAGACCGGCAGCATTGCGAACAGGCCGAAGAACTGGAAGGATCTCTTCTTTTCCAATATTCACGGCAAGCAGGGGAGCTAGCGATGGGCAGTGCAGCCCCCCTGCTGGATGTGCAGGGTGTTACCATACAGTACAAAACCAGCGCGCAACTGGTGACCGCCACCTGGAGGGTCGGTTTTCAGGCAGACCGTTCCGATCGCCTGGTTCTGCTGGGTCCCTCCGGTTGCGGAAAGTCCACATTACTCAAGGCGATTGGCGGCTATCTGACGCCAACCGAGGGGGAAATTACGCTGAGCGGTCGCACCATCAGTGGACCGGGACCTGACAGGGTCATGGTTTTTCAGGAGACAGATCAACTGCTTCCCTGGAAGACGGTGCTGCAGAATGTGGCCTTCGCCCTGACTGCCAGCGGCAGGGCATCCGGACAGAATGCTGATGAACAGGCCATGATTGCCATTCGCACCGTCAAGCTGGAAAAGTTTGCCGACTCCTATCCCCACACCCTGTCAGGCGGTATGAAACAGCGGGTCGCCATCGCGCGCTGTCTGGCGATGCAGCCGGAAATTGTCCTGATGGACGAACCGTTTGCAGCGCTGGATGCTTTGACCCGTCAGCAGATGCAGGAAGAGCTGCTGGAGTTGTGGAGTCGGTCACAGTTTACCCTGATTTTCGTCACGCACTCCATCGAAGAAGCGATTCTGCTCGGAAACCGCATAGTGCTTCTCTCACCTCACCCCGGGCAGGTGAAGGAAATTATGGACGTGAATCTGGATGATCCGGGCAACCGTTTTCACGGTCGTTTCGACGAACTGCGGGACACGATCCATCGGGTGCTGTTCAAGGATGTGGGCGATTATGTCATTTGAAAAAAGTGCCGCCATAACCCGGGATCTATCCGGGATTTCTCGTGAGGCTACCGCTTTCCGGTCGCATGGACAGCCAACGGACCAGGCTATTTCGGAAATCGTCCGCCCGCTGTCACGTGCGGAAAAAATCTGGAATCAGGCGATTGTACGCAAATCGCTTATTCTGGTGCTACTGGCGATAGCGTGGCAGGTGTATGCCCAGCAACTCAACAATCCGCTGATGTTTCCGACGTTCACCGATACAACTGCCGCGCTCTGGAATGCTTTTACCAAAGGTGAACTGGGAAGTCGCGTACTCGTATCGCTCAGGATTCTATTAAGCGGCTATGGTATCGGCGTCCTTCTGGCAACCGTGCTGGCCGCGCTGGCCAACGCTACCCGTCCGGGCAATGACCTTCTGGAAGTTTTGACCGCCATGTTCAACCCGTTGCCGCCCATCGCCCTGCTGCCCCTTGCGCTGCTCTGGTTCGGGCTTGGCAACGGCAGCATCACCTTTGTTCTGGTTCACGCAGTCCTCTGGCCGGTGGCGCTCAGCACCCACTCAGGTTTTGCGTCCATCAGCGGCACGATCCGCATGGTCGGGCGCAACTACGGGCTGACCGGTTTGCGCTACCTCCTGCATATTCTCATTCCAGCGGCCTTCCCGGCCATCCTGACCGGCCTCAAAAACGGCTGGGCCTTTGCCTGGCGAACCCTGATCGCCGCCGAACTGGTCTTCGGGGTCAGCTCAGGTTCAGGCGGCATCGGCTGGTTTATCTACGAAAACAAGAATCAGCTGGAAATTGCTTACGTCTTTGCCGGCCTGCTGACGGTCATTGCCATCGGTGTCACCATGGACAGCCTGTTCCGGCTGGTTGAGCGGCGCACGATCAATCGATGGGGGATGAAGTTTTGATATCCATGCGTCGCAACAGGCAGCCATCGTGATCTCGGAACAACCATACGATGTTGCAGTCATTGGCGCAGGGGCCAGCGGAACGCTTGTTGCGAGCCAATACAGCAGGCGCGCTGCACCCGGAGCGCGCCTGGCGCTGATTGGTTCCGGCAGTCGCCCGGGACGCGGGGTTGCGTATGAAACACCCTACCTGGCCAACGTGCTGAATGTGCCGGCGGGCAACATGAGCGCCTTTCCTGATGACAGGCTGCATTTTCTCCGCTGGCTTTCCACCCGTATGGCCGGTGCCGGTGCCAGAACATTTGCGCCGCGAAAACTATATGGCGATTATCTGGCCGGGATTTTAGCGGAAACATTGCACGTGGGAACTGTCCAGTTGATTGATGCCACTGCCACAAACCTCAGCCTCAACAATAAAGGCTGGACCGTGCACCTGGATGACGGGACAACCATCCAGGCCTGCTCGGTTGTGCTGGCAATCGGCAACGCGCTTATTCCTTCTGTTCCGCTGGACGTCAGCAGTATTGCTCACTTTTATCACGGCAATCCGTGGGGGGCGGATGCCCTCAAGGGATTAGCCCGCACCGCACCTGTCTTGCTGATCGGCACCGGTTTGACGATGGTTGATGTGGCCCTGTCTCTGCGGGAGACCGGGCATGAAGGGCCAATCCATGCAGTTTCACGACATGGAAGATTGTACCATGAGCACAAAACCTACACGCAGCAACCGTTACAGGAAATTGACGACAGATTCAGATCCCCTCTTGCAGCACTGCGCAGTGTCCGTTCGGCAATTCTACAGGTGATGAATGCCGGAGGAGACTGGCGGGCCGTGATTGACAGTCTGCGACCCCACACTGCGCAGATCTGGCACTCGTGGTCATTGCGTCAACGAGCCTCCTTCCTGCGCCACGCCCGAAATCTGTGGGATATTCATCGTCATCGTATGGCTCCCCAGGTCGCAACCCATCTCAACCGATTGCTGGCTGACGGTATACTTCGCATCCACGCCGGTCGTCTGGTCAAAGCTGAAACGGACGGGGCACAGGCAAAAATAACCATTCGTTCCTCACGCACCGGGAAAAGTTGTGTTGTGCCGGTAGAGCGGGTGATCAACTGCACCGGTCCCGCTCGCAACTTCACCACCACCGATATCCCGCCGATTGCGGGTATGCGTGATCAGGGTTGGCTGACTCCCGACCAACTGCGTCTTGGCATCGAGACCGACGAGGACGGCCGGCTGATCGGGGCTGACGGTACAAGCATAAACACCCTTTTTGCTATTGGTCCGCTGCGCATACCTGACCTGTTCGAATCCATAGCAATGCCGGAAATACGTGTTCAAGCCGCTGAACTGGCAGGATTGCTGACATCAAAGGAATTGAATGATTAGCAAAGAACGGCTGTACCTGAGCTTCATGGAGCTGTGCGCCATTGATTCGGAACCGAGCGGAGAGCGCCTGATGGCGGACCGCTTGAAGGAACTTCTGGTATTGCAGGGTTTCACCGTCATTGAAGATGAGACTGCCGAGAAAATTGGAGGTAACGCGGGAAATCTCATCGCTCGCCTGAAAGGCACCAGCCGGGCCGAGTCGATCCTCTTCTCGTGTCACATTGACCGGGTTACCCCAGGGATTGGTGTTAAACCTCGCATCGAAGGTGATTATATCATCAGCGATGGCACAACCGTCCTCGGTGCCGATGATGCCGCCGGACTAGCGGCAATTCTTGAGGCGATCACAGCGATAAATGAGTCGGGACTACCTCACGCTCCCATCGAACTTGTTCTGACAGTGGCCGAGGAGCTGGCGCTTACCGGAGTCAAACATCTCGATACCGGACAGCTTGCTTCCCGATACGGTTTTGTGCTGGATGCAGGCGGGCCGGTGGGAGAAATCGTACTTCAGGCACCGGAACAGGTTAAATTTAAGGCGGTTTTCCATGGACGCAGCGCCCATGCCGGGGCCGCACCAGAAGAGGGGGTATCAGCCATCCAGATCGCCGGGGTTGCCATCAGCCGAATGAACCTACTACGCATCGACCCCGAATCAACCGCCAATATCGGTAGTATCTCCAGCGTAGGGCCGAGCAATATCGTGCCGGATCGCTGTGAACTGAACGGAGAAGCCCGATCACTTGAACCGGCCAAATTGAGATTTCAGATTGATGCCCTGACCGAGGCCATGGCGTCTTCGGCAGCGGAGTTTGCTGGTTCGGTAGACATAACCTTTCTGCCATGCTACCCGTCATACAAGCTGGCGGAAGATTCGGAACCGGTCCGACGAGCCGCACTGGCCGCGTATCGGATCGGTGCGCCGGTCAGCTTCAAGACTACCGGTGGAGGTTCGGACGCGAACATCTTAAATAACAGGGGGTTGCCGACCGTCGTATTGAGCTGCGGTTACGAGCATGCCCATACCAATGCAGAACGGATTTCGCTTGAGCAGCTGGCGCTCTTGGCGGAGTGGGTGCTGGCGATTATCGACCCTGAAGTGATTCGCTTGTGACAGGTATGGAATTCTTCTCATTGACGACTACGGGTTTGCCAACGCAATCTGGGGATGTTTTGTTTTCAGCCGTTTACTCGCCTCGTCGACGTATCCCGTCATCGCAATGCCCCCCATAACGCACGATTCAGCACATCTGCCGCATCCAACGCACTCATCAACTGCCGTCACCCATGGGACAAATATCCCTTCTTCTCCGCCAGGAAACATCTGGAGACACTTTTTGGGACAGCTTCGGACACAGACCGTACACCCCTCGCAGTATTCAACGATGATCCATGGTAGCACCACCGGTTTCATTTTTCGGAACCGGCCCAGAATTGATTATCGGGGGCTTCGCTGAATCTGGCACCGATCGATGTTTGCGTTTTGTAGCAATGCACAGCATAGCGACAGAAGAAGAAATCTACCGTAAGTATTCCCACTGCAAATCGGAGTATGGTATATCCGAGCGTAGCTTTCCCCGTCAATAGCGCTATAATTCCAGCACCATAGACGAGCAGCGACAACAGGCTGAGGATCCATACCGCGTGCCATGTTACGCGTGTTCTGGTTTCCTGTGTTACATCGGCAACTTTACCGATCGTAAACCAGAAAAACCCGGCGGAAAAAAATCCGGCGAGACCTGTCGCGAGGAGTGAAATGATCTGAAGACCGCCCAACGAGAGGGGCACACTGGCTAGAGCGAAAAACAGTGCCAATCCGCCACTGATACGAAGTCCTTTAAAATGAGACCCCATATCTTTGATCCCTTCATAACAGGCCTTCAGCAGGATGACCGCACCCACATACGTAAGCAGTGGTGGAAATGCCGGCAGAAGCGGCGGAATATGCCCGATTGCTCCATGACTGTACGAACCGAGCCAATCAGGAAACCAAAGTCCCAGAGTTGCAGGAACCGCACCGATTTCAAGCCAGAGGGCAACCTTGTCTTTAGTCCAGCGTGGACGGATGAACCCTGAGATCGCCTTCTTCTTTTTTACCGTTATGCTACTCATAGCTGTTGTCCTCTTCTGCATCGAGTGTATGATGCGGCATTATTTGGGTGGCCCGTTATCGAGCCAGCGACTGGTTTCAAACTGTATGACCTGTTCGTATGGAAGCACATCAAGGCGCAATCCCGCTTCGGGCCCCGGCTTTGTACTGTAGATTTCATCGACAGCCACAACGAGTATGTTGTCTTCAAGCCGACCGGCACCTTTAAACTGATACGCAGCGCGAATACTGCCGATTCCACCTGGCCCGAAAGCAACCCTCGGGTTCTCTGTTACCTGCGATCTGATCAGCGCGACCTGTTTTTCGCTAAGCTTAAATCGTATTGTGTTGTCATCATCCGCGGTTGCTGAATCGACTACGACCACTGCGGGGATGCCCGATTTTGAAGCCACGGCGATATGTGCGCCGAGGCCGGTGAGCCAGTTCTTCATTCTGGGAGTTACGTGTGCCATTAGTGTCTCCTTGGATGGTATTTGTTTTTAAAGTGAAATATTTGCCCCCGCATTTTCAGGAGCAAAATCGGTTATCGTCTCGACCCGGAGGGTTATGACACCCCGCTGCACGAGACTCGGCGGCCGGATATCGGGTGGAACTTCGGATGGAGGTTCTTTCAGCGCCCAGTCACCCCATTCATCCAGAGCATCCTTCGCGCGCAGCCCTTCCCATACATAATCGTCTGGAAGCCCTTCCTGAAGTATTGTCGCAGAGCCGGAAAAGGTCCACGTCCGCCCTTTTAGCGGATGTGACATCGTGATGACGCCGTGGGGATTTTCCAAAAGGTTCACCCGGGTTTTTTGGGCGAACATCTCCGCTATCAGGATATATTCGTCTTTAAATAGTGTTACGAAGCGCTCTCCCACAACATTCGGGTTGCCGTTTTTTGATGACGTGGTGAGATACACGACAGCACCACCCGCACCTACCGTCTTTAACGCCTTTTTCATTTCTCCGCTCAGTTTCATATCGAAGCCTCCACCAACCGTTCTGGTTTAAAAATAATTACGCCACGCTCGGCAAAGACCGTCGGACGGATCGATTCATCCGCTTCAAGCACCGGTTCGACTGTGCTATCCCAGTCACCGTAGTGGTTGAGCACGTCCTCAGCCGTTAGACCGAAAATTTTAAACTTTGCAGGGTGCCCCCACTGCACGATATCGGCTGTCCCCTCCAGGACAATGTTTGTGCCATCTTTTTCAGAGGTAAAGCTCAGCGAAGCATGATGATTCTCGTTAAGATTGACTTTTGTTTTCTGTGCAAAAAGATCCGGCAGCAAGATCAGTTCGTCATTGACCACATCCGAAAATGGTATCGGCAACAGATTTGTTTTACCGTCCTTCGAGGATGTGGCAAAATAAGTAATGAACAGCTCGGGCGATCGGGCTTTCAGTCGTTGCAGCAGCTTTTCTGGTAGTTTCATACTTCCTCCAGGGTGTATTCGAAGGCGCAATACGCATTTCCTTCAGGGATTGTTTTCGACTGTTGTACGGTAATGTTCGGCATGAGAGCTTTCGCAAAGGGCTCGTCTCGTTTGCAACTGAATGCGATCCCAAGGGTTTCTTTTCCCTTTGACTGGTACATTTCGGCATATTTGCACTGTAAAACTCGGAACTTGAGGCTTTTTTCCGTCAGATCGTCGAGCACAATATCGAGTCGACCGTCACCGCCAAGAATTTTCCAGATTTCATACAAGTCATGCAGGGTGGGATTCGGGTATTGTATCAGAAACAAGGCAGCTGACTTTGCAGCGGCATCATTCACCACCTCCTTCAGCAGATCATGCGCGGCATCACTCCCGTAGCGTTTTGTAATCAGATCAACGAATGAGGCGACCAGATCAATCTCGATTGATATTCTCTCAAGTTGAGATACTGTGGATTCGGGTAAAACTGTTTTTTCAGTCATTGCATCCATCGTTTCGAAAGTATTTTTAAGCCATATTGAACACAAAAAAAGAGGTCAAGAGCTGTAACTCTTGACCTCCGGTTATCCGGTCAGTCGTTTATATATAATTTTTATAGGATTTATATTGTATGTTTTGATTTCTGTCAAGAGTTTTTTTCATGCTGAAAAATATTCGAGTTTGTCATCTTCACGTTCGCATGCTATCGTTAACTCCAATTCAATCTAAAGGAGAATCGTCATGCAGACTATGCGACAGGTGTTTACCGATGCCCTTGCATTACCACCGATAGAACGGGCGGAGTTGATCGACGAACTATTCTTCAGCTTCGACCGCAGTAACCGCAAACGACTTGACCAACTATGGGCAATAGAAGCTGAAAGCCGGATTGATGCCTTTGAACGTGGTGACTTTGTTGCTATTCCTGCGGATGAGGTCTTTGCCAACCTCAATAAATGAATCCCGTACGAGCCGTCAAATTTTTTCCTCAAGTACAAAAGAAACAATCATCTCTTCATAGTTGCTGTCATTCATCTCAAGCGAGAACCTGACTCCTGGCAAAATAATCTTCCGAGTGGAGAGTAAACCCTCTTTCTGTAATCCCTAAAACAACTACTAAAACTATAGAAATAAAAATTTTACATTGACTCCTCACGCTAACCCGTTTAGAGTGGGAAAAATTGAACTCGGCTGACCAGAAAAACTGGAGGTCAAGGAAGAGCTAGCGCTCACGCCTTGACCTCTTTTTTTTCGCACATCAAAGCATCACCATACCAAAAGGAGGATCACCGCATGAAAAAAGCAGTCAAGTTTGCAGCAGCACTCAGCGCAGTAGCAGCCATCTCCATAGGAATTTCCGGAGTTGCCACTGCAAAAAAGGACGAAGCCCCGGCCAGGATTGTCGTATCTGATGCCAAGACCACCCATCACCTGAACCTGTACGTGGCACAGGACCTGGGGTACTTCAAAAAACGCAACCTGGATGTATCCATCGTGGAAGCAAAAGAACTGTCCGCCGCCCGTGATGCAGTGGTATCAGGTCAGGCCGATGTATTCTGGTCCTGCCCGACCGTCGCCATTGCCGCTGTCGCAAACGGTGCGCCGATCAAGGTTATCTCGCAGGTCAAAACCCCCTGTACCTCAGTGCTGGTTGTCAAACAGGATTCACCCATCAAGACCTGGAAGGATCTGAAAGGCAAGCATATCGCCGGTATCTCGCCAACCTGCGAAGCGGTCATCGCCTACGAAAAAAAGGCTCGTGAGAACGGCGGTGAATACATTCTTGAAAAACTGGCCGGCGGACCGGCTATTGCAGCCCTTGAGGCCGGCAAGGTGGACGGAGCCATCCTGGAAGAACCGCATGTCAGTATCGCCGAGCTGAAGGGGTACAAGGTTGTCCTGCGAGATGCCGCGTCCAATGTGCCGTGCCGCACGATCAATGCCCGCACCGGCTACCTTAAAGAGAACTCTGAGGCGCTCAAGCGCTTCATTGAGGCCATCAAGGAGGCTAACGCCTTTATCCTCAAAGATCCATCCGGCAAACAGGTGGTGGAAATTGCCAAAAAATATACCGGCGCTCCCGAGAATGCCATCAAGCATGGCAATGGCCGCCTCAAGTTCACCACCGTTATTCAGGAAAAAGGGCTGAGCGCACTGGCCGATGAACTGGTATCACTGAAAAACATCAAGGAGAATCCCGGCACCAGACTGTATGCCGCGGAATTCAAGGGCATTACCTGGGGTAAATAATGCAGAATCGTAATCTGACAGCGGACGATCATTTCAAAGAGCTGGCAGAGGCGGTCGTGGAGATGGATGAGGAGCGGGCGGTAGCAGCCGCCCACGCCTCACTGGAATCCGGCATCGACGCCTACGATGCCATTCAGCAGGGGCTTTCGGCCGGCATGGAACGCGCCGGGCAGCTTTTTGAAGAGGAGGAGTATTTCATCCCGGAACTGCTGATGTGTTCCGATGCCATGTACGCCGGTCTGGAGGTGCTCAAGCCGCATTTGAAAAAGACGGCCGGAAGCAGGGGGACCGTAGTCATCGGTGTTATCGAGGGGGATACCCACGATATCGGCAAGAACATGGTTCGCATCATGTTTGAAACCGGCGGGTTCAACGTCATCGATCTGGGGCGCGACGTGCCACCGCAACGCTTTGTCGATACGGCAATTGACTCCAACGCCGATATCATTGCACTCTCGACACTGATGACCACCACCATGGACGGTATGGGCACCGTGGTCAGACTGTTGAACGAGGCGGATATCCGCCAGGGGATCAAAGTCATGGTTGGCGGCGGCCCGATATCACCAGGATTTGCAAAGCGAATCGGTGCCGACGGCTATGCCGTTAATGCCGCTGAAGCGGTCAAGGTTGCCCGGGAGCTTGTTGCGATATGAAACCATGAAGAACTTATGAAATGGTGGGCACAGTTGGGATCGAACCAACGACCTGCCGATTAAGAGTCGGCTGCTCTACCAGCTAAGCTATGTGCCCAGAGGTTGGAAAGCTAATCCAATTTGAAGCATCTGTCCAATTGATTTTTTGAATGAGAAACGATATGTCGATTCAATTTCCCGTACAGACAGATGTCATGTCACCCCTGGCCCGCCTGGCGGCCTACAGTCGGGGTGAGTCCATTGACCGACTCCCCTGTGTTCCGATTATCGGCAACACCGCCGCTCGGGTGATCGGGGTAAAGGTTTCGCAATTTCGCGGCAACGGGCATGTAATTGCCGAAGCCCAGACCGCCTCATACCGAAAGTTCGGCTATGACGTAATCCGGGTTTTTACTGATCTGTACACACTGGCCGAAGCCATGGGGGCTGTCGTGCGCTACCCGGAAGACGAGACAGCCTATCTGGCAGCGCCTGCCCTTGATTCGATTGATGACATAGCACGATTGCAGCCCGTCGAGCCTCACAAAAATGGCAACCTCCCCTGCCACCTGGAGGCGATGAAGCGGGTTATTGAGGCGGTGGGCCAGGAAGTGCCGGTGACCGGTGCGCTCACCTGCCCCTTTACCACCGCCTCCTTTTTGATCGGCGCAGAAAATCTGGTACGACTGGTCATCAAAAATCCCGAGGCGGTTCACCGTCTCTGCGAAGTGGCCCTGGAGTCGGCTATTCGCTATGCTACCGCCATTATCGAAACCGGATGCACACCCAGCCTTACCGATCCCATGTCGTCCAGCACCGTTATCGGGCCGCGGCAATTTCTGGAGTTTTCCTATCCCTACCTCAAGAGACTGATCGATTTCATCCACAGCCACGACAAAAAAGTCACGCTGCACATCTGCGGCAAGACTGAAAAGATCTGGCAAGCCATGGCAGACGCCGGTGCTGACTGCATCAGCATCGACAACGACGCCAGACTGCGCGGGGCCGTGGAGAGTGTTGGCGACAGACTGCGCATCATGGGTAATGTCCACCCTTCGGAGATAATGCTGCAAGGGACAACGGCAGATGTGAGACAGGCGGTTTTCGACTGCGTCGCCCAGGCAGGCGCAAGCCCCAGAGGTTACATTATCGCATCGGGCTGCAGCCTGCCCACCGAGACACCCTTTTCCAATATTCAGGCCATGATGGATGCGGCTTGTGAGATCGGCTGGCCGATCAGTCCTGACCTGCTTTCACGGGGGCAGATATGAGCAGTACAAGCCCCAAGGATCGATTGCTGGATACCCTGGCAAAAAAACGGGTTGACCGTCCACCGGTCATCTGTACCGGGGGGATGATGAATTCCGCCATCGTCGATGTGATGACCAAAACCGGGCACACGCTGCCGGAAGCTCATTTCGAGGCAGGACGCATGGCCGATCTGGCAGCCGGTATTCATCACGAGACCGGGTTTGAGAACCTGGGGATTCCCTTCTGCATGACGGTCGAAGCTGAAGTTCTGGGCAGTGAGGTTGATTTCGGATCGCTTGCCTGCGAACCGAAGATAGCCCGTGAACTTTTTCCATCGGTGAAAAGTGTTGTCTACCGGGATATCAGCTCGATGCTGCAGGTCGGCCGTATCTCGCAGGTGGCACGCGCTGCAGAACTGCTGGCACTGCGTCACCCCGATCAGCCGGTTATCGGCAGCCTGACCGGTCCGGTCAGTACGGCGGCTTCGCTGGTTGAGCCGCTGCAGTTTTTGAAAGAGCTGCGCAAAGAGCGGGAATCTGCTCATCGGGTTCTGGAGTATGTCAGCAATTTTCTGATCGGGTTTGCCAGGGTATTGGTTGACAGCGGCGCAACAGTCATCTGCATCGGTGATCCGACCGCCACGGGAGAGATACTGGGGCCGCGCATGTTTGACGAGTACGCCGTAACCTATCTCAACAAGGTTATCGATGGCATTCATGCCACGGGAGTTCCGGTGCTGGTGCATATCTGCGGCGAAATGAAGGCGGTCAAACCCTCCATCCCCCTGCTGCACTCCGATGCCATCAGCGCCGACGCATTTGTCAATCTGAAGCTGCTCAAACAGGAGTATTCACAACTGACCACCATGGGCAACCTGAGCACCATCCTGCTGGAGAGCGGCGACCCTGAAAAGGTGATCCACAGGACGGAAACACTGCTTCGAGAAGGTATCGACATCATTTCACCGGCCTGCGGATTGAGCACATCCACGTCGCTGGACACCATCCGGGCCATGACCGACACCGTAAAGGAAGCCTGACATGCCGGTCGTCAGTTTTCTGCCGGATCAGCGGCGGATTGAAATACCGAACGGCACCACGATCCTGGAAGCTTCGCGCCGGGCGGGCGTGCTGATTGAAGCGCCGTGCAACGGAGCCGGCCATTGCGCCAAGTGCCTTGTGCACCTGGCGGTAGACGATCTTGCCCATCTCCTTGTCCATCTGGATGCACCGACTGACGGTATCAGTAACGGTGCGGTGCTGGCATGTCATGCTGAAGTCTACGACGATGTAACCGTGAATGTCGCTCCACACACGGAAACAGGCTTACGGGTTTTGAGCAGCGGCGCAGCGGTCGGCGTTACAGCGGATCCCTTCATCACCAAGCGCTATGATTGCACCACGAACCGGACCAGCATCCTTGCCGGCGGCAACCTCATATCCACTGAGGCCGGAGATACGACTGGCAGCACTATCGGCCTGGTGGTGGATATCGGCACCACAACCCTGGTTGCCGCACTGGTGGATCTGCTCAATGGCCGGACGCTTGCCAGCAGCACTGCTCTGAACCCTCAGAGTCTGCATGCCCAGGATATACTCTCCCGGATTCGTTTCGCCGGCAGTCCCGAAGGGTTGCGCAGTATGCAGCGTGACGTTGTCGAAGAGATAAACCGGCTGCTTGTAACATTGACTGAAACTGCCGGTATCGCGACTGCTGATGTCCACGAAGCGGTTTTGAGCGGCAATACCTGCATGCTGCATCTGCTGGCCGGAGTTGACCCCACGCCGCTGGGAAAACACCCTTTTCTGCCAAGTATCAGAGGTGGCAGGCATATCGCGGCCACAGACATCGGACTGAATATCTCACCGGGCGGACTTGCCTATCTGCCTCCGGTCATTTCTGCTTATGTCGGCGCTGATATCAGCTCCGGCATTCTGGCCACAGATCTGGCAGCGCTTACCGGAAGCACGTTGTTTATCGATATCGGCACCAACGGCGAACTGGTCCTGGCAGAAAACGGACGCCTGGTTGCCTCGGCAACCGCTGCCGGCCCGGCGTTTGAAGGTATGAACATCTCCTGCGGCATGCGGGCGGCTGTCGGGGCAATCGAGCGTTTTTCCATCCTGACAGACGGTGAGCTAGAGATCGGTGTTATCGGCGATGTCACGCCAACCGGCATCTGCGGCAGCGGTTTGATGGATCTGGTTTCTGAACTTCTGGAACATGGTGTCATCGGTGCGAGCGGAAGACTGGCCGTACCTCGTTCCGAAGGAGATACACACCAAAAGCTGGCGGCGCGAATCATCAGGATAGATGGAGGTAGTGCGTTTCATATCCATGAGCATGTGTTGATCAGCCAGAAGGATATCCGCCAGGTTCAGCTGGCAAAAGGGGCTATACGGGCCGGTATTGAGCTGCTGCTGCGCAAGGCAGGAATTAGCGCAGACAATCTGGATCGCGTACTGATTGCTGGCTCTTTCGGATATCACCTGCGCGAACGGAGTCTGTTGACACTGAGACTGCTTCCGCCGGAGACTTCCGGAAAAATATCGTTTGTCGGGAACACCTCTCGCAGCGGAGGAGAAATGCTGCTGGTAAACCGGCAGCTCCGTGAACAGCTGGCCGGAATTGTATCACGGGTTATACCGATGGATCTTGCATCTGATCCTGATTTTGAGCGCACATTTATCGAGGCCATGAAGTTTTGAGCGACGGAGGACGGCCGATGTCGTGCAACAAACAGAAGGTTCTGCATGGGCACCCCTGCCTGGGGGGCAATCGACATAAAAACGGGCGGGTACACTTGGCTGTTGCCCCGCGCTGCAACATTGCCTGCGCCTATTGCGACCGCAAACATGACTGTGCCAACGAATCACGTCCGGGAGTAACCAGCCGGATCCAGACGCCGCAATCTGCACTGGAGCATCTGCGGCTGGTTCTTTCGGATCAGAAAATGGCCGAGATCATCAAGGTTGTCGGCATTGCCGGCCCCGGAGATCCGCTTGCCAACGACGAAACATTTGAAACCTTCCGCCTGGTCAGAGAGGAATTCCCCGGTCTTATTTTTTGTATGAGTACCAACGGACTCCTGCTGCCGGACAGGATTGATGAGCTTGAACAGATAGGGCTGCACAGTCTGACGGTTACCATCAACGCGCTTTCACCCGGCGTGGGAGCCAGCATCTACCGCAGCGTCAACTATCGTGAAAAACTGATGGCAGGGATAGAAGGAGCTGCCCTGTTGATAGACCGGCAAATCGAGGGCGTCAGACTGGCCGCCGAACGTGGGTTGGTTGTCAAGGTCAATACTGTGCTGATCCCCGGCTGCAATGATGACCAGATACCACTGATTGCCGAGAAGGTCAGTGATCTGGGGGCGTATGTCATGAATGTCATGCCGGTGATACCGTGCGGCGAGTTCAAGAATATGATTCCACCGGCACAGGACTACCTGGAACAGGTGCGCTCTGCCAACGAACATATCATCACCCAGTTTCGGCA
Organism: uncultured Desulfuromonadales bacterium; assembly: GCA_903868145.1. Lineage (GTDB taxonomy): Bacteria > Desulfobacterota > Desulfuromonadia > Geobacterales > Pseudopelobacteraceae > CAIPTY01. The sequence goes on from CAIPTY010000058.1 coordinate 18,277, forward strand.
CTGCAGCCAGTGCAGGGCTGATGCCTTCGGACTGATTGGAAACAGGTGAAACATGACTGCTGACAATGTGGAATACATGACCTCAAAAGAGCGGGTGGTTGCCGCACTGACCGGACAGCCTTACGATCGGATTCCTGTTTTCATGCTGCTTAGCGACCAGGCAGCCAGAACAATCGGTGTCAGTGTAGGTGAATACCAGAATTCAGCCAACCTTCTGGCACAGGGGCAATTGAAGGCCTGGCGCGAGTATGGAATGGACATGATCAATACCGGACCGGGACTGACCGGCATCGCCGAAGCGGCCGGCAGTCGCCTGGCGTTTCCGGATGATACCGCTTATGTGACGGAGACGGCCATACAGGAGCTGACCGACCTTGATAGATTGCGATGCCCGGATCCGCTGCGTGACGGCCGTCTGCCGCTCTTTCTGGAGGCAACCGATACAGTACTTAAGGAGGTTGGCGATCAGGTGCTGGTCTCCTTGACGACCGCCGGTCCGTTTACCACCGCTTCAGGCTTGCGAGGCACAGAGCATCTGATGCGTGATCTGCGCCGCAACCCCGATTTTGTCCACCGCCTGATGCGTTTTGCCACCGATTGCACCATCCCCTTTGTTCGCGAAGTCATACAACGGGGCGCACGCATCGGCATAGCCGAACCGGTGGCTTCGGGAACCCTGATCAGCCGCAAGCAGTTTCTGGAATTTGTCGCCCCGTACCTGAAGGAGCTTATCAGTGAAATCAAAAAAATATCCGGCGGGACTCCTTCGCTGCATATCTGCGGTAACAGTTCAAAAATCTGGCATGACATGGCCGACTGCGGAGCCGGCACGCTGAGTCTTGATGACGAAGTAGATCTGGCAGAGGCGAGCGTTGCTGTTGGTGATCGTGTGGCGTTGGTGGGAAACATAAGACCGACGGCGACTATGGCGCTGGGAACACCGAATGATGTTCGCCGGGATGTGGTCGAATGTCTGCTGAAGGGAGTTGGAAATCCGAAGGGCTATATTCTTGGGCTTGGTTGCGCACTGCCGATCAACACTCCGCCAGAAAATATCCACGCACTGGTAGCGGCGGCACAGGAATATGGCCGTTGGCCGATTGACCCTGAGAAGCTGCAGGTTATTTGGGCACGATTCACTGGCATAAAATAAATATAAAAGTTATAGAATTTGTATTTTATCTTGACTTTAAAAATTATATTCTGATAGAGTGCACAACATTCAAGGCACTCTTAACCTTGAAACCCCGAAATCATTACGTACGACTGACCAGAAAACTGGAGGTCAAGACAGAGCGATACCGCTCAAGGTCTTGACCTCTTTTTTTGTTCCTGCATTCCGCGAGGAAATCTATGGACGTGAAAATAGCAATCGCCAGTAGCGATGGTCAGAACGTGAACGAGCATTTTGGAAGAGCCCGGAGTTTTGACGTTTATCATCTCGGTGATAATGGGCAAACATTTATTGAGCGAAGAGAAGTAAATCCGGTCTGTAACGAACATACACATGATGACGATCGCTTATTCAGGACCGCCGATGCCTTGTCTGACTGTCGCGGTGTTGTGGCGGCGCAAATTGGTTCCGGGGCTATCGACGCACTGCTGACGCACCGGATCATGGCGTTCACCCTGCCTGGGCCAATTGTGGAAGCAATAGAGGCGCTGATCAAAGCAAAGCGTTTCAACCATCTGAAGACATATCAAAGATAAGATTGAGGGAATAATGGCAAAAGCACCCAAGCAGATCGCCATATACGGCAAAGGCGGAATCGGAAAATCAACAACCACCTCAAACATCAGTGCCGCCCTGTCGGTGGCCGGATTCCGGGTGATGCAGATCGGCTGTGATCCCAAGAGCGATTCAACCGTCACCCTGCGCGGCGGCGAATACATCCCGACCATCCTGGACACGTTGCGCGAAAAGAAAAACGCCAAGGCCGAAGATCTGGTATTCAGCGGCTTCAACGGTGTGTATTGCGTGGAAGCTGGCGGCCCGGCACCGGGTGTCGGATGCGCAGGTCGCGGCATCATAACCGCCGTGGAACTGCTCAAACAGCAAAAAGTCTTTGAGTCACTGGATCTGGATTTTGTGATCTATGACGTTCTGGGCGACGTCGTCTGTGGCGGTTTTGCCGTACCGATCCGGGAGGGAATCGCCGAACATGTGTTCACGGTAACATCATCGGACTTCATGGCCATCTATGCCGCCAATAACCTGTTTACCGGTATCAAAAAATACTCCGACAGCGGTGGTGCACTGCTTGGTGGTGTAATTGCAAATTCCGTCAACGCCCAGTATTCACGGCATATTATCGATGATTTTGTCTCGCGCACCAATACCCAGGTCATTGAATACGTGCCTCGTTCGATCACGGTTACACAATCGGAACTGCAGGGAAAAACAACCATTGAGGCTTTTCCTGATTCCGAACAGGCGAAAATCTACAAAAACCTGGCTGCCAGTATCGCCGGACATACTGAGTCAAAAGTGCCTGAACCGCTGGATGTGCATGAGTTGAGGAAATGGGCAGCAGAATGGTCCGATCAGATTCTGGCCATGGAGACCGGTGAAGTTCGCAGCAGCGGACAGAGTATATGACGGGGCTGAATCATGCATGAAGTCATCATTTCAAACGTCAGTTATTCATACGGCAGCAACCTGGTGCTACGGGATATCAACCTCACCGCTGAGGCGGGTGATTTCATCTGTCTGCTTGGACCCTCAGGCTGCGGCAAAAGTACCCTGCTGCGACTACTGGCAGGTCTCGCCAGCCCGACAACCGGAAGCATTACTCTGGATGGCAGCACGATCACCGGACCGGGCCTTGATCGTGGCGTTGTTTTTCAGGATTATTCACTGTTCCCCTGGATGACAGCTAGTCAGAATATTGTGCTGGCGCTGGAGCAGGCTTTCCCCGGGAGGAAAAAAAGTGATTACCGGGAAACCGCCGCCGGATATCTGGAAATGGTCGGGTTGCATGACGCCATTGACAAGCTGCCGGGCCAGCTTTCCGGAGGCATGCGACAGCGGGCTGCAATTGCACGTGTCTTCGCGATCAACTCACCAGTACTCCTGATGGATGAACCGTTTGGGGCTCTCGACGCAATTACCCGTGCACGGCTTCAAGACTTGCTGCTGCAGCTATGGCAACAGAAGGAGGGAGAACGCAAAACCGTCTTCTTTGTCACTCATGATGTGGAAGAGGCCATCCTGTTGGCAAACCGTATTGTGGTGCTGGGGCTCAATCCCGGCAATGTAAAAGGGGTCTTCAGTGTTGATCTTCCGCGTCCACGCATACGTCAGGAGCTCTATTTGAAAGAGTCTTTCCTTGTACTTAGGGATAAGCTGGTGACTGTGCTGCACGAAAATATCCTTTCCGAACTTGACGGCGGTCAGACGGTGCATCCCCCCGGAGAAGGGATATGAGTCTGATTGCCATGCGAATGATAATTCCGATGATAGTGGCAGCAGCATTGGTATGTTCAGGTGCGAAACCCGTCTCGGCCACAATGCAAAAAACCTTGCGGTTTGGTTATCTGGATCATCCCGGCTCAGCCCTTTTTCTGATCGCCGCAGCCAAGGAATATTTTCGAGAAGAAGGGCTTCAGGTAGAGTTGATTAGGTATTCGGAATCGGCTCGTGGCCTCTCGGCACTTGAAACAGGGGTAATCGATGTTGGTGCCTTCACTACAAGCGACAGTCTGCGTGCCATCGCGGACGGCAAGGGGTTTCGCATCATCGCCGGCGGCGGTACACAACTGTCCGCTAATCCGCTGACAGAGCTGGATGACGCACTGCAGGCTGAAACGGACAGCAGAGGTATAATCGTACTGATACCCCCCTCCTGGCCGAATGCCGAGAAGGGAACCATCATTCAACTGACAGCCGCAATCATAAAGGCCTACCGCACTCAGCAGCAATCTCAAACACGTGACAGCAAACACACCGCCGCGGTTCACTTTGATCCCAACCCCGATTACTGGCGACTGGAACGTATCTGGCGCTCGCTCGGATTACAGGACTCCACCATGAAGCGTGATTTCCTGGCGAGTCATGTCTACGAGGAAATCTACTGCGACGCCCTCGACCGCATGCTGCTGGGCCCGATTGATTCGATACTGCAACAGCTTTTCAGCAAGGCGGTCTGCACCCCGAACTGCTGTCCGGCCAGCGCAGCAAAACTCTAACCTGTCGTATAGGAGGAAAAACTATGAAACGAATCATCGCAGCAATCCTGTTACTGGCACTTACGGCGTCCAGCGGCATAGCAGCCGATCTGCCGAAACTGAGAGTCGGCTATGTTCCTGAGCCGGCGCACGGACTCTACTTCCTGGCCAAAGAAAAAGGGTATTTCAAGGAGGAAGGTGTTGATGTCGAACTGTTCCAATTCGGCAGTGCCGCCGAAGGTGTTGCCGCAGTCAAGGCCGGAAAACTGGATGTGGGAACCTTCGGAACAACCGCACCGCTGCTTTTCATCAGTAAAGGAAGCGAATTCACCTTCATCGGCGGCATGATGATCGGTGGTCAGGCCATTATTGCTAGACCGGAACGGCTGGCAGAGCTTTCCGGCAAAGATCTGAAGGTCTACAAGGGCAAGAAAATAGGACTGGTAAAGCTCTCCACCGGTGATGTCATCTTTCGGGGCGCCTTGAAAAAGGCCGGGATTGATGTGAAGAAAGATCTGACCTTCGTAGAGTTCGGTTCGGCCGCAGCGGTGGTGGAGGCAGTCAAGAAAGGTGCTGTTGACGCGGGGCTGGTCTGGCCGCCACACTTCTCTCTGGCCGAGAAAAATCATGGCCTCAAGGTTGCGCACTATATCTCCGAATTCTATCCCGACTACACCTGCTGTCGCATATTTGCTCACACCGCCAAAGTAAATTCAGAACCGGAAACCTACAGAAGGTTTCTGACAGCCCTGATCCGTGCCTATAAATTCTACAAGACCAACCCTGAAGAGACAGTGCAGGTCTATACCAAAGCGCTGAAAATTGATGAAGATATCGTCCGGAACGAAACCTACGTGAAAAAAGTTGCCGACTCAAATCCTGACCCGTTGCGCAAGGGGATTCTCGACTTCTGGCAGCATATCCTCGCCGCCGGTTATATCCCGCAGGATTATCCGATTGACAAGCATATCAACACTGCCATTTACAAGCAGGCCCTTGATTCGGTCATCAAGAAAGAGCCGAAAGACAAAATTTATCAACAGATGCTGACCTTCTACAAAAAAAACAATTAAAAAGGAGAATTACAGATGAAACGATTACTCGCATTGCTGGTACTTTTAACGCTGACAGTTACCAGCACAGGTTTTGCCGCCGAATTGAAAAAACTCAAAATCGGCTATCTGCCAACATCGGGTCACCTGTTGTACTTCGTTGCCAAGGAAAAAGGCTATTTCCAACAGGAAGGTCTGGATGTGGAGCTTGCCCGCTTCACCAATTCCGGCGAAGGGCTGACAGCCATAAAGACCGGTAAGCTTGATGCGGGCTCGTTCGGTACATCAGCGCCGCTGGTGTTCATCGATAAAGGTGCCGATTTTGCCATCTTTGGCGGTCAGATGGGTGAAGGACACGGCCTGGTGGCAAAGCCGGACAAGGCGGAGCGCTTCAAGGATCTGAAAAACTTCAAGGGAGCCACCATTGGCGCGATCCGTCTGGCCACAGGCGACGTGGTCTTTCGCGCTGCGCTCTACGATGTTGGCATTGATTGGAAGAAGGATCTTACCATCAAGGAGTTCGACTCACCGGCCGCTGTTCTAGAAGCAATCAAGAAGGGTTCGCTGGATGCCGGGCTTCTCTGGGTCCCTTACCTCACCATGGCAGAAAAACAGGGACTCAAGGTTGTCAAATATTCCGGTGATGTGATTAAGGGGCACACCTGCTGCCGTCAGGTGGCCTTGACTACCACACTGAAGGAGCGTCAACCGGATTTTGAACATTTTCTGACTGCTCTGCTCAAGGCGTACAAATTTTATCTGACTGACAAAAACGGTACCGTGGATGCGGTCTCCAAATACGTGACAATTGACAAGGCCGACCTGCTGAAGGACATCTATGATGGGCACCTGCTGGTCAGTCCAGATCCGCACCGCAAATCGGTACTACAGTTCTGGGATTTTATGAAGAAGATCGATTATGTAAGTTCAAAAGATTCGATAGATAAACGAATTAATACAAAGCTTTACGCTAATGCCCTGGCTTCGCTGCAGAAACAAGAGCCAAAGGAAAAACTATGGAAATCGCTTGAGAAGGAATTCAAGGGCGGTGATCCGGAACTACACATCAAGGCACATTAGGTCGCACTGCATGAAACACATTTTTACTGTCTCCAACATATTGTTCATCAGCCTGCTGGCGGCCATATTCTGGCCGTCGGCAGAACAGGTGCCCTGGTACCTCCTGACGGTTATTATTACTGTCAAGGTAATCACATTGCTCAGAATAGCCGCGTCCAGAAACGTTCAGGCAAACCTGGGAGCCAATGATGTCAGCGCCATTATCTTTACCGTATTGCTGGCCTGGTACCTGTTAACGACCCGCTATGTGGTGTTGGATAAAATGCTTTTCCCGCAGCCGGAGGCGGTGCTGAGGCTTTTTGTCGCTGAACTGCCGGATATGCTTAAAGGGTTGCTCAACTCACTGATCCTGCTGGTCAGTGGCTATTGTCTGGCGCTGGCTACCGCCCTGCCGCTCGGCCTAGTGGTCGGCTGGAGGGCTCGACTGTTTCATGCCGTTAACCCGCTTACCAAGGTGTTGGGGCCGATACCACCGATTGTCTACATTCCCTATGCCATCGCCCTGCTGCCCTCTTTCAGGGCTGCCTCGATCTTTGTAATCTTTATCGGGGCGTTTTGGCCGATCTTCATCAATACCGTCAACGGTGTTTTTAACATCCCCAAAGGCCTGCTGGATTCGGCGCGAGTGCTCAACCTGAAGGAGCGTACCCTTTTGGTGCGCATCATCCTGCCGGGTGCCATGCCTTCTATCTGCACAGGGGCAACTCTGGCACTGGTATTCGCCTTTGTGCTGCTGGCAGCGGCTGAGCTGATCGGTGCCAATTCTGGTGTCGGTTGGTACATAAAAAACTTTGCTGATTTTGCAGATTATCAGCGGGTGATTGTTGGCATCATATTCATCAGTATTGTGGTTACAGCAATTACCTGGGGAACCGAGCGAGTTGAAAAGCATCTGTTGAGGTGGAGAAATTAAGAGAAATATCGGGTACGCGCAGTGCCCCGGAGGAAGTCATGAAACGAATATTGATTGTGCTACTAAGCATCTTGACGGTCACAATTTCTGCAGTGCATGCGGTTGAAAAGCCAAAGCTCAAGGTTGGATACTCTGCAGGTGGCGGCAGCCTGCTTTCATTTATCGCCCACGACCAGAAGCTTTTTGAAAAAGAGGGAGTCGTAGTCGAACTGATACCGTTCAGCAGCTCTGCAGATGGTTTGAATGCACTGAACAGCGGCAAGATAGATGTGGGAATTTCCTTCGGAACCGGGGGGCCTTTAACCTTCATTTCAAAAGGATCCGATTTCAGCATCATTGGCGGTCATCTCGCCGGAGGACATCCGGTTATCGCGTTGCCTTCACGCGCCAAAGAATTCCGTACGATCTCAGATTACAAAGGGAAAACCGTTGCGACACCGCGACTCTATACTGCGGATGTTGTCTGGCGTGGAGCGCTTAAAAAAGCGGGGATAGATCCCAATAAGGATGTAAAAATCGTTGAAATGAAAACTCCGTCTGCTGTTCTTGAGGCAGTCAAGTCCGGCAAGGTCGATGTCGGCATCGGGGCTGCTTCGATCCTGATGAAGGCCAGGGAGGCGGGTGTCTCGATTGTAGGCTGGAGTAACGATTTCTTTCCGGAGCACCCCTGCTGCCGTGTTGTCGTGCGTGGCAAGGCAAGCAAGGAGAATCCAGACCGTTACCGCGCATTTCTCAGGGCCATACTTCAGGCCGAAAAAATCCTGAATACAGACCCGGATTTGGCAGTGGCTGCCAACCGCAAATACCTTGAGATCGACGAAAAGATGGCCAGAGAGTACACGCTGGAGCCTCACCAGCACATTTCAGTAGATCCGAACCGCAAGGGGATAAATCGGATGTGGAACGATATGAAGGCCATAGATTATGTGCAGAGCGAACTTGATGTGAACCGCTACATCAATGTTGAATTGTATCGGGATGCATTAAAGGAGCTGCTGCGCCGTAATCCCAAAGATACATTCTATCTCGCGGCAAAAAAGAAGTTTGAAAAACTGAACTGATCGGTGAAGCAGAATGTTTCCAGAACTTCTCAAAAAATACGGCAGATCGTTTGCCCTGCTGATGCTGATGGTACTATTGTTCGAGGTCGCAACCGATCTGACCGGGTGGCTTGAACCGGTTCTGTTTCCCGGCCTCTCGAAGATTCTGCCGGAGTTTTATAAATCCCTGCCGAAACTGATCAAAGGGCTTTTCAACTCTCTGTCGTTGCTGATCCCGAGCTACCTGTCAGCTCTCGTGCTTGGTATCAGCGGCGGACTGCTGGTAGGCTCATCGGCAACCCTCCGGGCGACGTTCATGCCGATTTTCAGAGGGATCAGTCCGATACCACCTACCATGCTGATTCCCTATGCAATTGCCGTGTTGCCGACCTTCTGGCTTTCCTCGGCTTTCATAATCTTTGCCGGGGCTTTCTGGCCGATCCTGATGGGGACGATTCATGGAGTTGTACTGCTGGAACAGCGCTATCTCGACAATGCCAGCACGTTGGGGCTGCGGGGTTTTCGCCTCCTGCGGATTGTTGTTTTTCCTGGAGCCCTGCCGATGATTTTCAGCGGGGCCGGTATGTCGCTGGTGTTCAGCTTCATACTTCTGACCGTAGCCGAAATGTTCGGTGCCAAATCCGGAATGGGACATTTTATTCAGTACTACGCTGATTTTTCTGATTATCCCAAGGTACTTGCCGGCATGTTGTTTATGTCACTGGTCATCATACTCATCATGGAACTGTTTGATCTTGTGCAACGACGTACTCTGCACTGGACTGCCAAACGTTAGGAATCCGACATGCCTAATCAGACTGTGGATGTTAAGGCGTCGTTGTTTGTAAATGAAATCCCGAAATGGGGTGAACCATATCCAAATATTCTGAACCGCCAGTCGGTGCTGGCATGCCTGACCGACTATATTGTTCAGGTAAATTACAACGGATATAAGCCAGACCCGCGCAAGGTTCTGGCTGTCAGAACATCGGACCGGACGGCAAGCCTTCGCAATGCTGCAACTCCACTTCGTCAGGAGGTCTATTACTTCATCGAAGGGGAGATTTTTCCTGAAGTTGGAACTACCCGTCTACAAGATGGACAGCCACCGGCCAAACTGGCGGAAATTCTGCTGGAACGGAGCTACGAACAGCTCTACATCTGGACTGCCTATGATTTTACCAAGGGTTCACCACCAGGATTCAGAAAACCCTTTGACCATCCACTGATTCATAAAGGCTCACCGAGTCCCAACCCTGAGCAGAAAACCAGAAATCATGAAGTTGTGACAGGAACGAATCCACTGTTTTTTCATCCCGATCCGGTACCCCGCAATGTCATCGGGCAGGACATCACTCCTGATGTTTCAGCAGACCGGATTTTGGAATATGTGTCTCAGCTTGTACGGACAGATTTTCGCAATGCCTTGCCCGAAGGCGACAATCCACCTATCTGGGGCGATCCGCTGATCGGGATTGCTTCGGCAGATGATCTCCTGTTTGAAAGGTTTCAGGATCCGGAGGTCGTAGGACCGGGGCACCGTCTGCCGTATGAATGGCTGCCGGGTGCCCGTTCGGTCATCAGTGTTTTTCTGCCTTTCACTGAGCATATTTCGAAAAACTACACGAAGGAGCAGCGCTATTCAGCAATTGAGTTTTCTTCCGGAAAGTGGAACGGCTCCAAGTTTCTCAATGTGGTGCGTCGTGCCCTGATCCGATTTGCCTCACAGCATGGCGGCCTGGCGATCGCCCCAAATATTGATCCACGTTATGACTCTGACGAATGGCGGCCGTTCTGGTCAGAGCGGCACACCGCTTTTGCCGCCGGATTGGGTACATTTGGTCTTCATCAAAATTTCATCAGTGAAAAAGGGTGTCTCGGTCGACTTTGCAGCGTTGTGACAACGCTCAATATTGTTCCGACAAAGAGAATCTATAGCGACATTTACGGCTACTGTCTGTATGCCTTCGACGGCAGTTGCCACGCATGTATCGAGCGCTGCCCCACCGGTGCCGTGAGCGATGTCGGAAAGATTGCAGACAGATGCGAAACACACGGCAACAAGGATCATTTCAAGGAATGGGGATATGGCTCCTGCGGCCACTGCTCTACGCTGATTCCCTGCAGTCGTGAGATACCGGGCAAGATCAGAAATACTCTGCAAGCGTTACTGTAAATTTGGAAAGGAAGTATCAGAATGAGTTATATCGATTTGAAAACACCACCCAAACGTGAAGATCGCCTGAACGCCTGTATTGCCCATGCTGGGACAATCTGTGAGATGGCAGCTGGCAAAGGGAAGAAATCGTGTCTGCAGAACGATGGCGACCGCTCCTTCACCCAGGGCAATATCTGTCTTCTGCTACCGGCCCTGGCCATGCTCAACACCCTGCCGGACAACGTCGTCCTGCAACACAGTGCGGTCGGTTGCGGAAGTTGTACACATTCTCAGAACGCCAATGTGCGTTTTGGCAGTAATGCCCGCCACGGAAAGCCCAAAGACGGCATTTGGCTTTCTACCGCCATGAATGAGACCGATGTCATCACCGGAGGAGAGGAAAAGCTGGAACAGGCAATAATCGAGGCTGACCGGCGCTACAAACCGTTCAGCATCACCGTTGTCTCCGGTTGCGTTCCGGGTATTATAGGTGATGATATAGACAGCGTTGTGCAGCGGGTTCAGCCCGAAGTCAACGCTCGCCTGCTGCCGGTACATTGCGAGGGTTTCAAGACTAAAATATGGGCCACTGCCTACGATGCGGTGTATCACGGTATTGGCCGGACCTTGTTACGGAGTGGAGAACAGTCCCCTGACGCTGATGGCCTGTCTCCCTACAAAGGACTTGAACGATTACCGTACACGGTCAACCTGATGAATGTCTCTTCCATGGGGAAAATTGACGAACTGGAGCTGGAGCGTCTGCTGAACTCTCTCAGGCTGGAAGTGAACGTATTCCCGGTATTTACTCACCCGGAAAGCATGGTAAAGGCCACCCAGGCGGCACTTTCCATCAGCACCTGCCCGACACACGATGACTACTTCCTCTCCTATCTTGAAGAGCGCTTTGGCGTACCGGCACTCATCAGGCATATGCCGATTGGTATTGAAAACACCGGGCTCTGGTTGCGTGATGTTGCTGCACGGTTTGACAGAGAACAAGATGTGGAACGGATCATCGAACATGAGGAAAAAGAGTTGAAAGCTGCACTGGCTGAATTCAGGCCGCTCTTTGAAGGGAAAAAGGTCTTTATCAGCGCAGGTGAGTTCCGTGCCCTGGCGACGGCACGTCTGCTGGAGGAGATCGGTTTCACGGTCGTCGGCATCCGCTCCTTTCACCACGACCATTTTGCCGAAGTGGAATATGAAAAGCTGGCCAAATCAAGCACTGAAGACTACGTGATCGATATAGCAAATGTGCAGCCATTTGAGGAGGCCAACCTGCTGCGCCGCCTCAAGCCAGACCTGTTTCTGGGACATGCCAACGGTAACGGCACCGCCTCCAAACTGGGCATCCCCACCCATGCCATCTACCACACGGCTCTGGCATATATCGGTTACAAAGGCGTTTACGAGATCGCCCGCCGTCTCCATCGCGAGCTGAAAAATCCGATCTATAACCGCAAACTGGCGGACAACGTCAGGCTGCCTTACCGTGATGCGTGGTATGAAACAAGCCCGTTCAGTTATATCACCAAAGGAGATTCTGCCGCATGAGTAACCACTATATTGAACGGCCCCGCTATACCTGCGCACAAGGCGGCGCTGCAGCTACCGTGACAGCTCTGCCTGGCGGTATTCCCATACTTCATTCACCTTCCGGCTGCGCTGGTAACTTTGCCTGGACCCAGAACGGAGGGTCGGGGCTTCAAGTCGGTGGATATTGCGGAACACTTGCCATTCCAAGTTCAAGCATTCAGGAGCGTGACGTGGTTTTCGGCGGTGATGACCGTTTGCGGGAGCAGATCGAAAACACCCTCAAGATTATGGACGGCAGCATTTATGCTGTCCTGAGCAGTTGCGTCACCGAGGTTATCGGAGATGATATCAAATCAGTAGTGTCTGATTTCAAAAGGAAGGGAATTCCGATTGTCGGTGCCGAGACGGGCGGTTTCAAGGGTAATTCCTATCTGGGCTACGATCTGATTCTAAAGTCGCTTTTCAAAGATTTTCTGGATCGCGATCTGGAAAAAAAGAAGAAACGGGTTAATCTGTGGGGCATCATTCCGTCTTACGACCCTTTCTGGCGAGGCAATCTGGAAGAGGTGCGCCGTTTGCTGGAACAGCTCGGACTTGAGGTAAATTCGTTCTTTCTGGCAGAAGACACCATCGAAGCAATCCGACAGGCGGGATCGGCATCACTCAACATCGTCATATCACACGCCTACGGCCTTGAGGCAGCTGAACTTTTTGAGGAAATCCACACAACACCCTACATCAGCGTGCCCTTGCCGATCGGGGCGAGCGCGAGCGAATCCTTCCTCCGAACAGTCGGAAAGACAGCAAAAGTCAGCTCCAAACTGACCGAATCGGTCATCAGGGCTGAAAAAAAACGGTACTACCGCTACCTTGAACCGCTGACCGACTGCATCACGGATCTTGATCTCCAACGCTATGCAGTGGTTATTGGTGATGCCAATAATGCAACTGCAGTCACAAAGTTTCTGGCCGATGATCTGGGATGGCTGCCGGAACTTACGGTATGTACTGATCAGTTACAGGAACATGAACAGGAACGGCTGCGAGAGCAGCTCAAGCACCTCGAATCGCGCTATCCGGTTACCCTGGTTTTTGAAAGCGATGGAAGTAGAATACGTGAGCATCTCAAAGAAAAGTGGCCGGCAACCGGCGCAGGCAGGTATCAGAACCTGTTCAGCCCGGCCTTTGTTGTCGGCAGTTCACTGGATCGGGAACTGGCGCTTGAGCTCGGCGCACCGCATCTCTCGGTGAGTTTTCCGGTGGCAAACCGGGCGATTCTTGATCGCGGTTACACCGGTTTTCGTGGAGGATTGCGACTGATCGAGGATCTGATCGGCGCAGTCGTGGCTGGAAGGTGACAGGAGACTGTATGAAATTGCTACAAACCTATCTCGTTCTCGGCGCATTTCTATTGTTAACATTTCTCCTGATTGCAGGTTGTCAGGATCGAGCACCTTCGCAGCAGAGCCCGGCTCCCAAGGTATCAGTGCCACGTATCGGTTACAATCCGAATCCTCTGCTCGGCCCGCTCTACGCCGCCCAATCAAACGGAAGAAGCTGGGAGTTGACCAAATTCGGCACCGGCGGCGACGTCGGATATTCCCTGATCTCCGGTGACATCGATGCCGGTTTTGTTGAGACCGAAAAGGCGCTCAAGCTGATCAAGGCTCCCGGTGGCGAGAAGCTGAAAGTGGCCGGAGCGATCCAGTTTCCCTATGGAGCAACCCTTGTCGTGCGCAAAGATCTGAAGGTGCGCCTAAGCGATCTTACCGGTAAAAAAATAGCGGCGCTGGAAGCCGACTGCATCCTCAATCACCAGTTTAATACGGACGCCAGGCGCCACGGGCTCGACAGCAAAACGCTGAAATTCAGCTACATGCCGTTCGCGGATATGCTTCCTGCACTGGAGGCCAAAGTAATTGACGGGGCCCTGGTCAAAGGGGCACATGCCGTTCTGGCTGAATTACAGGGGCACAAGATCATCTACCAGAATTGGGACATCAAAGCCGGTGCAGACGATTGCTGTCCACCATCCATAGCCCAGACCGAATACTTCCTGCTGGTTCGGGAACAGTCTGTTGAAAAAGTGAAGCCGCTGATTACGGCACTGGTAAAAGCCAGCGAGTTACCGCCGACACAGCTTCGACAGGCGATCAGCAGTCAACTCGGCTACCCGGTAGCCGCCCTGGAACAGTACCCCACAGCCAGCTTTGCGATTGTCTCACCGGAGCAGATTAAACTACTGGGGGAACAGCGATGTCTGTTGACTCGATAATTCGCGACAGCGCAACTTCACGGCGAGGTCTGCGATGGTGGAATCTGGTGGTGCGAGAGCTGGTGGTTTTCCTGCGGACATCATTCGGCAGTGTCTTTTCCCGCGAGTTCCTGACGGTGCTGATTCCGCTCCTGATCCTCTGGGAAGTCTTGCCTCGTTTGGGTGTTGTGCCGAGAACGCTGGTTCCTCCACCCTCGGCGGTAGTTGTTACATTCCGGGACATGGTGGTCGATCTAAATATGGCCGAACATCTCACGTCAAGTGCAATTCGTTTCACCTCGGGATTTTTGCTGGCGTTGGTGACCGCCTTCCCGATCGGGGTGCTGATGGGGTGGAACCTGTTCATCCGCAAACATGCCTTGCCGCTGTTCCAGATTCTTGCTCCGGTGCCGCCCCCCGCCTGGGTACCGATCACCATCATCCTGTTCGGAGTCGGCCTGCCGATGCAGATATTCCTGATTTTTCTGGGGGTGTTCTATCCGATCCTGTTCAACACCTACCAGGGGATCAAGGAGACCGACCCGCGCTATCTTGCCTCGGCTCGGGTCTTCGGCGCCAGTGAATTCACCCTGATCACCCGGGTCTACATCTGGCACGCCCTCGGTTCTGTCATCATGGGGATCAAGATCGGCATCGCCCTGGGATTGATCATGCTGGTAATCGCCGAGATGTACGGCGGACGCTCCGGGCTCGGCTGGCTGCTGCTGGAGGCCAAGGAGTATTTCCAGATCGACCGCATGGTGGTCTGCATGGTGCTGCTCGGTTTCATCGGCTGGTTTCTGATCGAGGTGATGAAATATATCGAACTGAAACTGGCAGTCTGGCGGATCGGCAGGTGACGGCATGATCGAGGCTAAAGGCATCAGCAAGTTCTTCTCCGTTGTTAATGACGACCGGACTGCGGAGGGCTTTACGGCACTCAATTCGGTATCGCTGCGGATCGAGAGCGGATCATTCGTATCGCTGCTGGGGCCCAGTGGCTGCGGTAAATCTACCTTTCTTGAGATTCTGGCCGGGCTGCAGGCACCCAGTGACGGCCAGGTCTGGATCGATGACAAACTGGTGCTTGAGCCGCTGCCGGCGACCCGCAGAGAGATGGAGGAGTACCGCAAAAAGTACCGTTTTCTATCCCCCATTGCAAACAGCCTGTTCCGTGACAACCCCAAGCATGACATTGCCATGATCTTTCAGGATTATGCGGTATTTCCCTGGATGACCGCCCGTCAAAATGTGCTGTTCACCCTCAAGCTGCGTGGGGTGCAGAAGAGTGAACGGGAAGGCGCGGCAGCAGACTATCTCCGCCTGGTAGGGCTGTCAGGATCGGAAAACAAGTACCCGTCGCAGCTCTCGGGCGGTATGCGCCAGCGGCTGGCACTGGCCCGAGCCCTGTCGGTGGAGCCGCGCATAATCCTGATGGACGAGCCGTTTGCCGCCGTGGATGCCCTGACCCGCGAGCGGCTGCAGGAGGATCTGTTGCGACTCTGGCAGGAAACAAAGAAAACTATCGTACTGGTGACCCACGATGTGGACGAAGCGGTCTATCTCTCAGATGAGGTGGTGGTCTTTTCGCCGCTGCCCGGCTCGATCCGCAACAAGGTTGCGGTGGATATCCCGCGCCCACGACGACGGTCGTCATCTGAAATAAGAGAGATTAAAGAACGTCTGCTGGCGATGTATAAATACGATACCATTCACGAATCAGATTACAGCATATAGCGAGGAACAGGTTCATGTCCAATGACCAGACAACTTCAACCTTCCGCAACACAATCTATGACGATATCACCGGCGCCATCGGCAGTACGCCGCTCGTGCGTCTGAGAAAGATCACCGAAGGGGCTCACGCTACTGTCGTGGCAAAAGTTGAGTCATTCAATCCGCTCAACAGTGTCAAGTGCCGCATTGGCAAAGCCATGATCGAGGCGGCTGAACGGGATGGAAAACTCAAACCGGGCATGACCGTGATCGAACCGACTTCAGGTAATACCGGCATCGGCCTGGCATTTGCCTGCCGGGCCAGGGGTTATAAGCTGATAATCACCATGCCGGAGACCATGTCCATCGAACGTCGTAAGCTGATGCAGATGCTGGGGGCCGAACTGGTGCTGACACCCGGTCCTGATGGAATGGCTGGTTCGATCAGCAAGGCAAAAGAACTTAACCGCCTGATACCGGGCAGTTTCATTCCGCTGCAGTTTGAAAATCCGGCCAATCCGCAGGTTCATCGCGAGACTACTGCCGAAGAGATCTGGGCGGATACCGCCGGAAAGGCTGACATTCTGGTGGCTGGCGTCGGAACCGGCGGCACGATTACCGGTATCTCTGAGGTGCTTAAAGCGCGCAAACCCTCCTTCCGCTCGATTGCTGTGGAACCGGAAGCCTCACCGGTACTCTCCGGCGGAAAACCGGGGCCGCACCGCATCCAGGGGATCGGTGCCGGATTCATCCCCGGCATTCTCAATCGCAAGATAATCGACGAGGTAATCCAGGTAACCAATGAGGATGCCTTTGATACCGCGCGAAGAGTTGCATTGGACGAAGGAATACTGTGCGGCATATCATCGGGGGCGGCAGTCTGGGCAGCCCTTCAGGCCGCGCTGCGGGAGGAGAATACAGGGAAGCTGATTGTGGTGATCCTGCCGGATTCGGGTGAACGCTATATTACAACACAGTTGTCCGAGCAGGTGGAGTGACGATGTTTGAGCAGATATACGTGGCAATAAAATCCATTTGATGTGGCAGTACAACTACAACATTTCAACAATCCTGCAACGTGCAATCCCGCAAGCCAGGTACCATGCTTCTCCCTGATCGGTATTGTCCCCGGAATATCCAAAATCTCGTTATATCCTCATAAATTGCGTTGACACTACCCTGCACCGGGTGTATGTGTCGTCAACTCAAAAAGCAGATTCCCGTCCCTATTTACCGAAGCTTATACAGTCATCAGGCATGCCTTTCAGAAGGAGAATGTTTATGAAAAAGATGAATTTTATGGTCCGCTTAATCTCTGTTTTTGCTTTATTCTCATGCTTGAACTTCAGCGCTTTTGCCGGGGAGATCAACTCCGGTTCTGCAAAGCATGAGCCGATAACACTGCAGTTGATAACCATGGTAGAGCATAATTCGGAACTAAAGAAAATGCTCATTCAGTCAATTGAGAGAGCACACACGATCAATCCTGACAAGGTAACCAACCCGGTAAAGACGCTGGATGAATATTACAATTTTGTGGATTGGGCCGCAAAGGCTATGCCCTGGTCAATTCTGCCGAACAGCCCCTATTCGTCTCTCTACGATCAGATTGACCAGAGTCTTGATTTCTTCTATTTCGTCAACGATCAACCGCTTGCCGGATTAAATGGTAAAGGCTATTACAATAATTCACTGCAATACCATGAACCGTATCGTACATGGTTAATCAACTTCACAAAAGAGTGGGGTCTGTATTTGAGTAAAGAAGGGTCATGGAAAGATGAGTACTACAAAAAAGCTCTTGAAGATGACAGATTTGGGCTGAACAGGGGCTGGTATGAGGATCCATCAAAATGGAAAACATTCAATGACTTTTTTGCACGGTATCTGAAATCACCTGATCAACGGCCGATAGCAGCACAAAATGACCCATCAATCGTATCAGCCCCCGCCGACTCAAAGCCTCAGGGCGTGTGGAAAATTGACAAATATTCCAATATTCTGCATAAAAATGGCGTCACCATCAAATCCGGTGTTTTCACCTCCATAGCCGCCCTTATCGGTGAAGAGAGTGCGTACAAAAATGCATTTGCCAATGGAACGCTGACGCATACATTCCTTGATGTAAACGATTATCATCGCTATCATTTTCCGGTTGACGGGATAATAAAAGAGGTTCGCATTATCCAGAGCGATGATGCTGTCGGCGGATTTTTGACATGGGATCCCAAGACCAACAAATATGCTCTTGATGCAAACACCCCCGGCTGGCAGAATATTGAGACGCGTGGATGCGTAATTATCGAAACCCAAAAGTATGGTTTGGTGGCACTGCTGCCTATCGGTATGTCACAGGTATCTTCCGTTAATTTTGAAAAGAGCGTCAAGGTCGGCACCACCGTCAGGAAGGGCGATATGATGGGATATTTCCTGTTTGGCGGATCGGACTTCGTCCTGCTCTTCCAGAACAAAGTGGATTTTACATTAACGGCCCCAAAAGATAGTGATGGCTCCCGTAAACACATTTTGATGGGCGAAGAGTACGGCAGGCTGACAGTCAAAAAATGATCTAATCTGCGACGATCAGATACAGCATAGAATGTGGAGTAATTCTATCTGTTGGTTGACGCACTGAATGACGCCACGTTCAGGCAGAAAATATTTATCTTTGAAATCGTGTTAGGTGGATACTCGCCGCCATCCTTTTCGAGTGCAAGTACCGGAAAATTCCGTTCCTGCGCCCAGGGGGCATAGATCGCCTCAATAAGCCTCCCCGGCAGGCAGGCGAACGGCGAAATTATGACAATGCCGGAGTATCCGCTGTTCATGGCTTCGGACGCCACTGCGGGGGAGAGTGTTGCCTCGGATTCGAAATCCATGGAGGTAAATTCGGGAACTCGCGCCATAATGGCTTTCATGTTCGACGGCGTGGCGGGCAACAGGCCCGACTCCCGAATCATAGCCTCGATTTTTTTCTGTTTTGAATGTTTCCAGGCAGATTCGATTCTCATCTGAATACGTTTTAGATAGTACGTGGACGTTGCTTTCGAAAACATTTTTTTACCGGAATACTGCTGTTGCAGCCTCTGCTTGCGCGAATAGTCCAGGTAATGAATCCACTCCGTCAGCCCGGAAATCCGCGTTAAAATCCCCCATTCAGTGAGCCGGTCCACGAGCGGTGATACTGAAAAATCATCCCGGCGCACAAAAATCTCACCGACAATCAATACCTTTTTCACCTGTTCCACATCCCGCAGACGCGGCAACTTCGCCAGCTGCTGCGCCATACCGCGCAAGGCGGCCAGAAGCTCCGTGTCAAGATCACCTTTCTCAAAAATTGTAATCAGTTTTTTCCAGGTTTCGTCTACAATGCGCATACCTTCAGACGGTTCCGTCAGACAGACACGGATACCGGATTTGAGATCCTTCAGCGCATCACCCACGCAGAACGCTCGCCAGAGCAGCCGCGAAATACCCGGCCCGAGCTCGTTGTATGAATTGTCCGAGCTGACCCGCAGCAGAACGATATTTTCGTATCCCACCTCTCGCAGTATCCGGTCATAAAAAACCGCATACTGCCCTGTCCGGCAGGGCCCCGTGGTAATGGGAGAAAGAAGCACGTAAATTCGATTCTGGTCAACGCCGTTGCGCTGAAAATACTGGATAAACGAGCCCAGTACGATCAGGCAGGGGATGCATTCCTTGCCCGAAGCGATATTCTGCGCCAGTTGCAGGGTGTCTCGATCCGATACCGGCAGATCCTCCGTATCGATTCCGTAGCGCCGACAGATGGCCGCCGTGGCCTGTGTCGATTCGCTCCCCATGTTCGGCAGCAGGAACTTGATGCGCGTATCACTCATTTCGATTCTGGAGCTGGTCTCATTATCGAATATATGCATCTTTCCATCGGTAATTCTGGATTCATAGCGTGAGTTGAGCCGGTTTTCCATCATGAAGCTGCCCCGTTGCCGATAGCCTTCAATGATATCAAGCAGCGCTTCAATACGGGTATCGACGCCGGCATCGGCAGTATGGGAATCAAGCTCGAGAATCAGGAATGGTTTGGTGCCATGAATCCAGCGGAGATAATGCAGGATGAAGGAGTCGGGGGCGCAGGAAAAATTTGAGATATAACAGATGTACAGATTCCTGTTGCGCACAATGTTGACTGCGGCCCGCAGATTCTGCTGACCGTAGTACCAGTACATGTTTTCATATATGTCGGCATCATCCAGGGGGATGAAATCAAACGGTATGACCGTGTAGCCGCGCGAGGTAAACTTTTTGGGAATCCCCATGTTGGCAAATGACGCAAACGCATTGTACGGGCGACCAAAGAGCACTATCGCGGTTTTATTCTCTTTTTCCACCCGTGCGATTGCGCGAATCCCTTCTTCGCGAGCGGCCTGCAAATAGGCTCGGTATGCCTCAACCCCCTTTTTATAGGCGTTGCGCCCTTCGGCCTCGGAAAAGCCGAGCTGCACGGCGCTCTCGATAAAGGCTGACGCACCGGAATCGAGGCCGTCAATAAAACTCACCACCGGCGCAAGAATCTTCTCGTTTGGAATCTGGAAGGCTGTTCGGAGATAGTACGGCAACCCCTGCGTAATGGGACAGAGGCAGGCATGAACATCTTCCTGGTACGATTCGTGGTCTTTGAAGTGCGGCAGAAAATAAAAATCGCACTCCCGCTCGATCAGCTCAACCATCATGCCGTGGGCAATCTCACCCGGATAGCAGAATGGGGCATTCATTTTTTCCAGGCCCTCGTGATCGACGGTCTCGGACAGTATCCAGGCGACACCCAGAGTTTTGAAAAAATGAGAATAGAGCGGCCAGAGCGAGTAGACCGAAAACGCCAGTGGAATTCCTACGACAAGCCGCGGTTCAGGCTCCGGGGAAGTTGCATCGGCACCAAAGACATTGAACAGCAGCTCGTGGTGGCGTTGAACCAGGTCATCGGCAGGTGCTTCTTCGAGCAACACTTTTTTTCTACTGTTCGCGAATTTATTGCATCGTCCGCCAAAGTTATATGTATTTTCACCGACCTTCAGTCGCTTGACGGGGCAGAGGTTCTCGCACGCACGGCAGATAAACTCCCCGCCTGAGACGATGTCGCGCTCCAGTATTTCCTCCAGATCATACCTGCCCCCCTGCAGTAACCCTTCGGACATTTTCCGCTTGGCAAGGATTGCGACGCCAAAGCAGCCCATCAGTTCGGGATCCGGCGGAACCACAATGTCTTTTCCCGTAAGCGCGGCAAATGCCAGCGGAACGGCGCTGTTTTTTGCCACTCCGCCCTGAAGGACAACCCGGTTGCCCACAGTGCGATTGCCCACAACGCGGTTCAGGTAGTTGTGGACGATGGAATAGACCAGGCCGGCTACGATATTGTATCGGCTTGCCCCCTCCTGAATTGCCTTGCGAATATCCGAATTGATAAAAGCTGAGCAGTGCTCGCCGAATTTAAGAGGGGTCGTCCCCTTTTCCGCAAGGTCACCGATCTCGCTCGCCGATGTAACAGCCAGATCTCCCTTGGCCGATTCCTCAAGAAAAGACCCCGTACCGGCGGAACAGGCTTCGTTCATGGCGTAATCGATGGGCACGCTGTTTTTTATAAGAACATATTTGGCATCCTGCCCGCCTATTTCAAAAATAGTGTCAATATTTTTGTCAAAATATGTGGTGCCCACGGTATGCGATATGATCTCGTTATAAATACCCTCGGTTCCCATGAACACGCCTAATATCTCACGTGACGAGCCGGTAGTTGCCGTCAGAACGATATTGACATCCAGCGAATCTATTTCATCGATAATTTCTTTTTTTATCTCTCCGATACACTCTTTGAGTGCGTGTACCGGATCGCCATGGGTACGACCGTAGAAAGTCGCTACTATCTCATCGGTTTCGTAATCAATGAGCGCAACTTTGGTGGTAGTAGAACCGCCGTCGATACCCAGAATATAGTCACGTCCAGGTTGAACCTTGCCATGCCTGGGCTGCATGTAATGAACCCGTGAGGTGAAATCTGCCAGTGGCGGCAGTTTTTCGTATGATATATGCTCATCCCGGAACAGATGTTTGACATCAGGTAACGGCTCACCATCTGTTTCTGCAAGCAGGGCTGCGCCGTAAGCTTCAAAACAGGTGGCGGTTTCCGGAATTTCAAACGTCACGTGCGGCATGGCGCTGGTCAGAAAGCTTATGAGATGGGGATTGCGCGTAAGACCACCGGTCAGGAGCACCGTGCCGGTTGTTATTTTCGCTTTTTTAAGAAATTCGCACACCTTTTCAGCCATGACATTGGAAAGCGAAAGGACGATATCACCTTTTGAGGCCTCGCCTTTATTCAGTTTATGCGTGCAATCGCTCTTCATGAACACCGAACAGCGCGACGAAATCTTGTGGACGGAACAGTTCGAGGCAGTGTCGATCCCCTCCGTCACTTCCAGATTCATCCGCCTGAGCTGCTGTTTGAAAAATTCGCCCGTGCCCGATGCACACTTGTTACCCGAGAAGGAATTTACAATACGTCCGGCCTCATTTACGGCAAAAACGACCAGATCCTCCCCTCCCATTGACACGACCGCACGACAGGAGTAGGTATGTTTCTTCAGCATGGCCTGAATGGCCACTGCTTCAATAACTCCTTTGAGCCGTATGGTTTGCAGACCGTTATTTGCCGTTGCCAGAGCTACGATTCCCTGCGGGATCTCTGTATGGCCAAGAATCGCTGCAACCGTTTTACGCACATCGCCGTCGTGGGCACGCATCTCGGAATGGATAAGTCTGCCATCCTCCAGAACCGCAACCTTGACACTGGAAGAACCGATGTTGATTCCACAGGTTTTCATACTGTTTTCCAGAAAAATGAATTTTGATTCTGCATGTCAGTTCGTCATGACCGGTTCGTAATATCACAAAGGAAAACCATGAATCTACATCAATCATATATGTGGCGCACAATTTTATTTTTTATTCACACCTCCGCCCCTATCCGTAGAATGAGAGGGGGAAAAGTGTGAGCACACCTTTCGATTTTGACGCCGTCATCGACCGCAGCGGCACCGGCAGCGAGAAATGGGACAAATATCAGGGGCGCGACATCATCCCGCTCTGGGTGGCTGATATGGACTTCCGATCTCCCCCGGCGGTGATCGAGGCATTGCACAGGCGCATCGAGCATGGCGTGTTTGGCTATAGCCAGCCGTCGCCCGGTTTGGTGGAGGCGGTGCGGCAACATTTGGATCGGGATTTCGGCTGGCAGGTTCAGCCGAAATGGCTGGTCTGGCTGCCCGGCCTGGTGTGCGGGCTGAATGTGCTGTGCAGGGCCGTTGGAGAAACGGGCGACGAAGTCGTAACGTTTACGCCGATCTATCCCCCGTTCATCTCGGCTCCCTCCCTTTCGCAGCGCAGCACGGTCAAGGTTCCGCTGAAACTGGAGCGGGGTAACTGGGTGGCCGATATGGAGGCTCTGGAGAAGGCCATCACGCCGCGGACAAAACTGTTGCTGCTCTGCAGCCCCCATAATCCGGTCGGCCGGGTCTGGAACCGGGATGAGCTCAGGCAGTTTGCCGACGTGGCTGAACGCCATGACCTGATAATCGGTTCCGATGATATCCATGCCGGTCTGATTCTGGACGAGAGAACACGTCACCTGCCGATTGCCACCCTGTCGCCGGAGACTGCCCGCCGAACCATCAGCCTGCTGGCCCCCAGCAAAACCTATAACATCCCCGGTCTGGGCTGTTCCTTCGCTGTTATCAGTGATCCGGAACTGCGCACAAGATTCATCAAGGCCGCCGGCCGGATCGTGCCGCACGTCAATCTGCTCGGCTACACCGCCACCGAAGCGGCCTACCGCAATGGCGAGGAGTGGCGTCAGGCGCTGCTGGCCTACCTGAGAGTGAATCGTGATCTGGTGGAAGCGGAGATAGGAAATATACCGGGGTTGGCGACAACCCATGTGGAGGCAACCTACCTGGCCTGGATCGATACCCGTGGAGCCCGGATCGAAAAGCCGGGCAGTTTCTTCGAGCAGGCCGGAGTCGGTCTTTCGGATGGTTCCGATTTCGGCGCACCCGGTTTTGTACGGCTAAATTTCGGCTGTAGCAGATCCCTGCTTGTTGAGGCTCTCATGCGAATGCGCCGTGCAGTGGAAAACATCTCTCGCGATAACGCCAGTCCATCGTATCCGGCATCATCATAACCCCTGATTATCGATTTAACCTATTGAATATCAAAACACTATCGGGAATAACAATTTGTAAATTGTCGCCGATAGGCTTATAACCCAATCCACTGTGGGATACATATATTTCAAGAGGAGATTGTTGTGAAAATGGCTCGATACGCATATCTGGTTTTGTTTCTGTTGTTGGCATGGTCTGCTGGCACTGTGGCGTCAGAAAAAAGCACGGACCCGTACAAGGTTGTCACCAGCGCAGAACTCAAGGCACTTGTCGACAACAAGTTTCCCGGACTTGTCATAATAGATGCACGCAGTCCGGAAGAATTTCAGGAAGTCCACATCAGTGGGGCCCTCAGCATTCCGTTACCAAAGCTCGAGAAGGATGCAACCCTGCTCAAGTCGCCAAAAGATGCCAAACTGGTTTTTTACTGCAACGGGGTAAAATGCGGCAAAAGCGGCAAGTCTGCGAAAATAGCCATTGATAACGGATTCAGGGATGTTTCTGTCTATGCTGAAGGTATGCCGGTCTGGGAGGAGAAGGGGTTCCCGATGAACACCGGGCCGGATTACGCAAAAAAAGTCGCGACGATCCGACTGAAGCCGGCAGAGCTCAAAGCGCTTCTGGAGCAGAAGCCCGACACGATTACACTCGTCGATGTGCGTGAACCGGATGAGTTTGCAGCAGGGCATATTCCCGGTGCAATCAACCTCCCCCTGGCTAATTTTGCCGCTGGATCAGGTGTATTGGATAAAGGGAAGAGGATCGTTGTCTACTGCAATACCGGCAATCGAAGCTACAGCGCCTATCGCAAACTTCAGAAACTTGCCTATCCCGCCATCGGCGAAGCCGTATTCTCGGATTGGAAGCTCGAAGGACATACCGTTGTGAAATAATGTATACCGCCCGGCCATCGGGAGCACATAAATATAATTTTTATAGACATTATATTTTTTAGTTGACAGCCGGTTTCAGGTCTGGTAAATCTCCCTCAATAAAGCACACCAAAACGGGGAAATAATCCCGGAAATGTAACGCATACACCCAACGGCTGACCAGAAAAACTGGAGGTCAAGGAAAGAGCGATTCTGCTCTCAAGCCTTGACCTCTTTTTGTATTTCCGGCGCGCCACACCCACAGAGGTTATCGTCATGGCAGAGCAGCAGAAGCTATCCATCATCAGCATGAGCGGCGATTTCGACAAGGTCATCGCCGTCTTTACCCTGGCATCCGGGGCAGCGGCGGTAGGCTACCAGGTCAATATATTCTTCACCTTCTGGGGTTTGAACAGCATCAAGAAAGTGACCGGCAGAAGTTTTATCGGCAGCGGTTTCATGGCCCGCTTCTTCAACTTCCTGCTGGGGGGAAGAAAGAATCTGCCGCTCAGCCGGCTTAACTTCGGAGGTTTAAGCCCGATCCTCATGACCGGCATGATGAAGGGGAAGAATGTGGCCACCCTGGAGGAACTGTTCGATGCTTCCAAGGCATTGAAAGTCAACTTCTACGCCTGCGAGATGGCCATGCACGTACTGGGGTTGGGCAGAGAGGATTTCATCCCGGAAGTGAAGGACGTCCTGGGCGTCGCTTCCTTCCTGGAACTTTCAAAAGGAGGTCAGACACTCTTTATATGAGCACATACAATCTGGACATAACCAGGGAGCGCTGCCCGATGACCTTTGTCAAAGCCAAGCTGCACCTGGAACAGCTGGAACCGGGCGATACCACCGAGATACTGCTCACCGCCGGCGAACCGCTGGATAATGTTCCCCGCACTGCCACAGAGCAGGGCTATCAGGTACTGGAAAGCATTCACGTACGAGACAATATTCACAAATTAATCATCCGGAAGCCGTAATAAAAACATTTCAAAGGAGACGACCCATGGCAGACAATCTTATTCAGCGCAGCGTAACCACCTCAGTGGCCAGAAATCTGGCCAGCACCACCAAAACCGCACCGCAACTGGCATCCATCACCCCGCGACACCTGCTGAGCCTGCTCCCCTGGGTACATGTCGAAGGTGGCACCTACCGCGTCAACCGAACCAGGGTCGAACTGCCCAATGCTGAGCGGGTGGAATTCAGTCTGAACGATGGCGTTGCGACATTCGAACCCCAGGCCCTTCGCAGTGTGCCACTGTTCTCAAAACTTTCCGAAGACATCATCAGAAAAATTGCCGGCAGCTTCAAGACGGAAAAAGTCACACTCGGCAATACCCTGGTGACTGAGGGCAAGGACCGCAACAAGTTTTTTGTGATTGCCCAGGGGCAGGTGGAGGTTCTCAGCAAAGGGGTGCATGGCAGCGATCTTCGGATTGCGCTTTTGAGTGAAGGTGAATACTTCGGCGAAGCCGATCTGGTCTCGGATAAACCCTCCGATGTCACCATCCGCACCATCAACTCCTGCGTGCTACTGACCCTCTCCCGCAAGGACCTGGATGCACAGCTCACGAAAAATGCCGGCCTGAAACAGGAATTCAAGAAAGCCGTTGAGGAACATCTGGAGCTCCTGGCAGCGGTCAACAAGTACGGCGAGCGCAACATCGACCTGGTGTCCGGCCTGGCCGAGAACGTGATCATTCCCGAGACTTTCGTGGACTACTCCGAAGCGCCGCGTGAATATTCACTCAGCGCCGTGCAGACCGTCGTGCGCGTGCATACCCGCGTTTCCGACCTCTACAACAATCCCTACAATCAGTTGGAGGAACAACTGCGCCTGACCATTGAAGGAATCAAGGAGCGTCAGGAGTGGGAGTTGATCAACAACAAGAGCTTTGGCCTGCTCCACTCCGTGCATCCATCCCACCGTATCAGCTCCCGGTATGGCGCGCCGACCCCGGACGATCTGGATGAATTGCTGGCGCTGGTCTGGAAAAAACCGGCCTTCTTCCTGGCTCATCCCAAGGCCATCGCAGCCTTCGAACGCGAATGCACATGGCGTGGTGTTCCGCCGAACACAACCACCGTCTTCGGCACACCGGTCATCCTCTGGCGCGGTATTCCGCTGATCCCCTCGGACAAGCTGGAGGTCAAGAGCCGCTATGCACACAATCAGTGGCTCGGAACCACCAGTATTCTCCTCGTGCGTGTCGGTGAAGAGGATCAGGGGGTCGTCGGTCTTCACCAGCAGGGCATTCCGGGCGAAATTTCTCCCAGCCTGTCGGCCCGCCTGATGGGGCTGGATAACCTGGGCGTGGCCTCCTACCTGCTGTCACTCTACTTCTCGGCCGCAGTGCTGACCGATGACGCCATCGGTGTGCTGGAAAATGTGGAAGTCGGTTACTATCATCACTACGAGCACAGCGTCCCGGTGGCATACAATTCCGGCGCAGGAATATAACTGTCTCTGCAACATGATTTAACACAGAGACGCAGCGAACGTCAGACTTTACAGGTTTCAGATTTCTCTGTGATCTCTGCGCCTCTGTGGTGAGGTTTTTGGAATTTCAGATAAAGGATGGTTACATCATGCCCGATATAACTCCCGACCTGGTAGCCCAGGTCGCTTCACGGCTTTACAACCAGCTTCCGACTGGAGAAGCGTTCCCTGGGAACGGCGCCGATTCGCGCTGCATTGCCGCAACCCTCCTGGAACGTGCCAAACAGGACACATCATCACTCTCCGCCGGTGCCGTCGACACTGTTTCCGGAAGTGGAGAAGCTCTTGAACGGATCAGTCATGTTTTTGAATCGCTTAAAACCGGCCCGGCACACACGGCCACGGGAAATCCGTTTGCCCACGACCTGTTAAAAACCGTCAGCCTGCCACACTCTCCGTCGCTTGGGCAGCAGGCCGACAATCTGGTGCGCCAGCAGACCTACAGGGATAACGCCGCCAGCCATGGCGACCTGAAGGGATTTGTTCAGAATATCAAGTCCTTCCGGCACCATCTGAGCGGAAACCCTGATACTGACGGGAAGCATGTTGATCCGTTCGCCCGGCTGCTGCAGGCCTCTCTCCCCAAAAGCAGCAAACTGGCAGGCACTCCGTCCTTTAACGTGGCCGCCATCCGTGGTGATTTTCCTATTTTGCATCAGCAGATTCATGGCAGGCAACTGGTCTGGTTTGATAACGCCGCCACCACCCAGAAACCGAGACAGGTTATTGATGCCCTTAAACGCTTCTACGAGCAGGATAATTCCAACATCCATCGCGGTGCCCATACCCTGGCGGCACGTGCCACCGATGCCTTTGAAGGGGCGCGCGACACAATCCGGGACTACCTGAACGCCGGGTCCAGCGAGGAGATCATTTTCGTTCGCGGAACCACCGAGGGGATCAACCTGGTGGCCAATTCCTACGGCAAACGTTTCCTGCAGCCGGGCGACGAGATTCTGCTGTCAGAGCTGGAACACCACGCCAATATTGTCCCCTGGCAGATCGTTGCCAAAGAACGTGGTGCGGTCATCAGGGTTATTCCGGTCAACGACAACGGGGAGATCAATCTGTCGGAATACCAGCGCCTGTTGAACCCGCGCACCCGTCTGGTAGGGCTGGCACATGCCAACAACAGTCTCGGCACCGTGCTTCCGATTGCAGAGATGACCCAACTGGCAAAACGCTATGGCGCCCATGTTCTGATCGACGGCGCCCAGTCTGTCGCCCACCTGCCGGTAGACGTGCAGGCGCTCGGGATCGATTTCTTTGTCTTCTCCGGCCATAAGATCTTCGGCCCCACCGGCATCGGGGCGGTCTATGGCCGCCGGGAGCTGCTGGAAGAGCTGCCCCCCTGGCAGGGTGGCGGCAATATGATCAAGGATGTCACCTTCGACGAAACCATCTATAGCGGTGTCCCCGCAAAATTTGAGGCGGGAACCCCCAATGTGGCCGATGCCTACGGACTTGGCGTGGCACTGGACTATGTCAGTCGAATCGGCCTGCCGAACATCGCCGCCTACGAGCACCGGTTGCTGGAATACGCCACCGAGAAACTCCGTAGTGTCAACGGCCTGCGTCTGATTGGAAATCCACGGGAGAAGGTAGCCGTGACATCTTTTGTATTAAGGGATAAACCGGTACCGGAAGTCGGCACATATCTGGATCAGCACGGCATCGCCGTGCGGGCCGGTCACCACTGTGCCCAGCCCTCGTTGCGCCGCTTCGGACTTGAAGCAACCGTGCGGCCGTCCTATTCGTTCTACAACACCTTCGAAGAGATTGACCGAATGGTCTACGCACTACACCAACTCCGTTAAGCGAAGGGACACACAGATGACTCCGATCTATGCACAGAAAGTAACGCTGACCGGCATCCATCAGGAGCGGAGCGTAAGCCGCCCCCAGCCTGATACAACCGATCCGGTCTGGACGCGACTGCGCCAGGATGTGTTTGTTACTGCCAAGACTGAACCCATGCTGGCCGGCTATCTTCACGATACGGTGCTCAAGCATGGCTCACTGGAGGCATCGATCTCGTACTTCCTGGCCGGTAAGCTGGCCTCTCCCTATCTGACGACAACGTCGCTGCGTGATGTGTTTTATGAGGCGCTTACCTCCTCAGAAAACATCCGTGAGGCCGTGCGGCGCGACCTTCAGGCCGTGGTGGAACGGGACCCGGCGGCCAACAGCCTCGCCCTGCCCTATCTGAACTTCAAGGGTTTTCAGGCACTGCAATCCTATCGAGTCTCCAACTGGCTCTGGTGGCAGAAGCGTCAGCCGCTGGCGCTCTACCTGCAAAGCCGCATATCCGAAGCCTTTGACGTGGACATCCACCCGGCCGCCCGCATCGGCAAAGGGATTCTGATCGACCACGGCACCAGTGTGGTGATCGGGGAAACCGCCGTGGTTGGCAATGACGTTTCCATGCTGCACGAAGTCACGCTGGGTGGAACCGGCAAAGAGACCGGCGACCGTCATCCCAAAGTCGGCAACGGCGTTCTTATCGGCGCAGGAGCAAAGATCCTCGGCAATATCAAAATAGGTGACGGTTCAAAGATTGCTGCCTGCAGTGTAGTTCTCAACGATGTGCCGCCCCACTCCACGGTGGCAGGCATACCAGCCAAGGTTGTCGGTAAACCGAATGTTGCAGAACCTGGCAGGCAGATGGATCACTTTGTGGATTTTGACTACTGCATATAATTATCTATAATATAGATAGATATATAAATTTAGTAGTTGACAAGCATGTGCGCAAATTGCTATCTACTATTCCAGAACTGATATCACAGGATATTTTTTCCGGAAGAGGAAGCAATGGAAAAATCACTTCGATTCGACTCCCTGCTGATTCATGGCGGGCTAGATGCGGGTCCCGCCGGATCGACATCGGTGCCGATCGTTCAATCAAGCTCCTTTGCCTACCAGACGGCGGAGGAGCTGGAAGACGTGTTTCGCGGCCGGGCGGTCGGATCGGTATATACCCGCATCGGCAACCCGACCACCGAGGCACTTGAGAAACGTCTGGCGCTTCTGGAGGGGGGCGGGACAGCTATCGCCACCGCATCCGGCATGGCAGCCATTACCACCGCAGTGCTGACCATCCTGCGGGCCGGGGACGAAATTCTCTCTTCCTCATCCCTGTTCGGCGGCACCTTTTCACTCTTCCGTGACACGCTCTCCAACTATGGCATCACGTCCCGCTTTGTGGATCCGCTTGATCCCGACGGCTTCAGGGATGCCGTCAACGACCGCACCAGGCTCCTGTTTGTCGAGACCATCGGCAATCCCAAACTGGATGTGCCGGATGTGCCGCTGCTCGCCCGGATTGCGCATAACGCCGGGATCCCGATCATGGTGGATTCGACGGTCACGACGCCATATCTTGCCAACGGAGTGCAGCTTGGCGCCGATATTCTTACCTACTCCACCAGCAAGTACACCAACGGTACCGGCACAACCATCGGCGGCGTCATTATCGATCGGGGCGTATTCGACTGGAACACCCCCCGGTTCCCGCATTTCGAGGCGTTTCACAAAAAATACCGCAACTTCGCCTTCACCGCCCGGGCTCGCAAACTGGTACACAAGGATGTAGGCGCCTGCGCCGCGCCGTTCAACTCCTACCTGTTGACCGAAGGTATCCAGACACTGGCACTGCGCATGGATCGTCACTGCTCAAGCGCCCTGACACTGGCCCGTTTTCTTGAAGATCACCCGAAAGTAGCCTGGGTCAGCTATCCCGGTCTGGAGGATTCGCCGCACCATGCCGTTGCCACCAGGCTCTACGGCGGACGCTATGGAGGTCTGCTGACCTTCGGCACCGGCGACAAGGCCTCCGCCTTCAAGGTTATCAACAACCTCAGACTCGCCAAAAACCTGGCCAACATCGGCGATGCCAAGACCCTGGTGATTCACCCCGCCAGCACCATCTGCGGCGACTACAATGCTGACGAAAAAGCCCTGATGGGGGTCACGGAAGACCTTATCCGGGTCTCGGTTGGCATTGAGGACTGCCGCGATATTGTGGAAGACTTCAAACAGGCGCTTGATGCAGCCTGAAGCAGTGAATTTTATGGAGGAGTTGAATAATGAAGATACGTATCAATGGAAAAGAAACCCTGCTGGCTGAAAACCCGCAGCGCACCGTTGACTCCCTGCTGGAAGAGCTGGATGTTTCCCAGCGGCTGTACGTTACGGTGGAACTGAACGGCGAGATTCTTGATCGTCCAGCCTACGAGACAACACCGGTCAACGAGGGAGATGTAATCGAGTTCCTGTACTTCATGGGCGGAGGACGCTGACATGCTGACCGAATCCCAGATTGAGCGCTATTCGCGCCACATCATCCTGAAAGAGGTCGGCGGCAAAGGACAGCAGAAGCTGTTTGACGGCCGCGTGCTGATTATCGGCGCAGGCGGGCTCGGCGCACCGATCGCACTGTATCTTGCAGCCGCGGGTGTCGGCACCATCGGCATTGCCGATGCCGACGATGTTGACCTCTCCAACCTGCAGCGCCAGGTGATCCATTTTACTCCCGATATCGGCAAGCCCAAGGTGGAGTCTGCCCGGGAGAAAATGCAGGCCATCAATCCGGATGTAAAGGTTGTGACCTACAGGGAGTGGATATCGGCAGCCAATATCAACGGCATCATTGCCGATTATGACTTTATTATCGACGGAACCGATAACTTTGCGGCCAAGTTTCTGATCAACGACGCCTGTGTTCTGGCCGGTAAACCGTATTCGCACGGCGGTATCCTGCAATTCGACGGGCAGACCATCACTGTCAGGCCCCATGAATCTGCCTGCTACCGCTGTATTTTTCCCGAACCACCCCCTAAAGACGCCATTCCATCCTGCTCCCAGGCCGGCGTGATCGGCGTGCTACCCGGCGTGATCGGTACAATCCAGGCCACCGAAGCGATCAAGTTTCTGCTGGGCAAGGGCGACCTGCTGACCGACCGTCTGCTGACCTACAGCGCCCTGCGCATGAAGTTCCGCGAGGTTCCGCTCAAACGGAAAACCGCCTGCCCGGTCTGTGGCGATACCCCCACCATCACCGAGGTTCACGACGAACTGGACGCCCTGACCGTCTGCGACCTGAAGGAGTCCTGACATGCTCCGGATTCCCCACGCCATCCACGATGATCTGATCGCCCACGCCCGTGAGGGCTTTCCGCTGGAGGTCTGCGGCATTCTGGGCGGGCTTGATGACTCGGTTTCGGCCATCTACCGCATGACGAATACTGATGCAAGCAATGAGCATTTCATGATGGATCCGAAGGAGCAGTTCTCGGTCGTCAAGGCTCTGCGTGCCAAGGGGCTTGTCATGCTGGCCATTTATC
Organism: uncultured Desulfuromonadales bacterium; assembly: GCA_903868145.1. Classification (GTDB taxonomy): domain Bacteria; phylum Desulfobacterota; class Desulfuromonadia; order Geobacterales; family Pseudopelobacteraceae; genus CAIPTY01. The sequence continues at coordinate 51,111 of CAIPTY010000058.1, forward strand.
ACTCACACCCGGAAACTCCGGCCCGCCCCTCTGAGGAGGATATCAAACTGGCGCTGACGCCGGATGTTTCCCACATCATTATTTCACTTGCCGACCCGGCACTCCCGGTTGTACAGTCCTACAAAATAAGTTCAGGAAATGTAACATCCGAGTCAATAGAAATCGGTATTTGAACCGCTTGTATCACTACCCACACTCAAATTAATTGGAGTTACAGCAATGTCCGACGTTAAGCAGACAAAGATAGACCTGAATAATCTCAAGGCCGGCGGTTTCATCAAGGAACGGGGCAAAGACCTTTTTACGGTACGGCTGCGGGTACCGGGCGGCAGAATGTCGATTCCCCGGCTGAAGCGGATTGCCGAGGTGGCGGAAAAGTTTGGCGGTGAATTCGTACACCTGTCCGTGCGGCAGTCCATTGAGCTGATCAACATCAATTTCAAGGACTTTGATGCCGTCGTCGAGGAACTGGGTGAATCAGCGCAAAAAGTCGCTTCCTGCGGTGCAAGGGTGCGCGTCCCTGTGGCATGCGGCGGCTGCGAATACAATCCCAACGGGCTGGTTGACACCCAGAAGTCAGCCCTTGAAGTGGATGAAAAACTCTTTGGCACCCCCACCGGCCACCACAAATTCAAGGTGGCCTTTGCCGGGTGCCCCTTCGACTGCCCCAAATCGGCAACAAACGACGTCGGCTTCCAGGGCGCCGTCTACCCAAAACTTGACAAGGGTGCCTGCATAAGCTGCGGCCTCTGCGCCAAGAACTGCGTACCCGGGGCGATCGTCATGGGAGAGGACAACAAACCGCTCTTCAGCGACGATCCCTGCATCTGGTGCGGCGACTGCGTCAAGGTCTGCCCCACCGGCGCCTGGAGCGAGGCGCGACGCGGTTACAACGTGCGCATCGGCGGCAAATGGGGACGTAACCCGCTGGTGGGCACACTGTTCGCCACGTTTCTTCCGGAAGACAAGGCGGTCGCCTTTATCGCCACCGTACTGGAGTGGTACAAACAGAAAGCTGAGGGGCTTGGACGCATCAGACTCGGCGACACGATCATCAAGGAAGGCCCACAGGTTCTTCTGGATCACCTTCGCACCCGGTTTCCGGAGTACATCGTGGCCGAGACCATCGAACCGCAGAGAATCGCTACGCAGGTGGGAATCCCGGCATGAAAGGACATAACACATGCAGACCATAGACCTTCGCGGCATAAGCTGTCCCACCAATTTTGTCAAGGCCAAGCTGGCCCTTGAGGATCTTGAGGTCGGTGAAACTGCTCTGATCCTGCTGGACGACGGCGAGCCGGTCAAGAACGTCCCCCGCAGCCTGAAGGCCGACGGCCACAAAATCGTCGCTTTGAAGCAATCCGATGATGGGCACTACGTGCTTGAACTGGAGAAAGGTGAAGAGTAATCTGCCTGACTGCAAAACGGTGGAGAATCTGACTGGCAGGTGTGTGTGAGCAAGCGAGTAGTTGTTGCCATGAGCGGCGGGGTGGACTCTTCGGTCAGCGCGGCTCTGCTGAAAGAGCAGGGATACGACGTTATCGGAGTATCGATGCAGCTCTACGAACCGGTTGCCAGGGATCCCTCCTGCAGGAGCAAGACCTGCTGCTCCCTGGATGATGTGCTGGACGCCGGGCGCGTTGCCAAAAAACTCGGAATCGAGTTTGAGGTAATCGACCTGCGAACCGAATTCAAGCGCCTTGTTATCGATCACTTCGTCGCAGAATACGCTTCCGGTCGCACTCCTAACCCCTGCATCCGCTGCAATGAGCTGGTGAAATACGGGTTGCTGCTCGACAGGGCCGCTCTGATCGGCGCGGATCTGCTTGCCACAGGCCATTATGCCCGCATCACCCGGAATGACTCCGGAAGCTTCAGCCTGAGAACCGGGCTGGACCCTGCCAAAGACCAATCCTACTTTCTCTTCACCCTGACACAGCAGCAGTTGTCGCGAACCGTTTTTCCGGTCGGTATGCTTGAAAAGACCCGCGTCAGGGAACTGGCTGCTTCATTCAACCTGCCGGTGGCGCAGAAACACGAAAGCCAGGAGATATGTTTCATTCCCGACAACGATTATGCGGGTTTTCTGGAGCGAAACGGCATAGCCGAATCATCCGGCGAGATTGTGACAGCGGATGGAACGGTGATCGGCCGGCACGCCGGTATTCATCGCTATACCGTCGGTCAGCGCAAAGGGCTTGGCGTTGCCTGGAAACATCCCCTGCATGTGATCGCCGTTCAGCGGGAGCAAAACCGCATCGTTGCAGGGGCGGCAACGGAACTGGAGACCCGGGAGATGACCGCCAGCGGCGTCACCTGGCTGGAGCAGCCCCAGCGATCCGAATTTCGTTCCGCCTGCAGAATCCGCTATCGGCACGCGCCCGCACCCTGTCTGGTCGCACTGCTCGCCGACGGTCGCCTCTCTGTTCGCTTCGATACCCCCCAGAAGGCTGTCACCCCCGGACAGGCCGCCGTGCTGTACGACGGTGATCGGGTGCTTGGAGGCGGCTGGATCGATGATCAGGTCAATTCCCTGACGCAGATCTGACGCAAATCTTGACTCACAGCCAAAAATCGCGTACCGTGCGTGCCTGTTTTGATTCAATTTTATTGTGATACCTTTTCCGGATAATTGGGGAGATGGAAAGAGGATGTGCATGCGTCTGTTGTTTGTTTGTATCTGTCTGTTGGCATTATCGGGCACTGTTCGGGCCGAAGATCACATCTTCAACAGCACGACGGCTCTCAAGGAACAGGGAATCCGCCTGGGAGAAGAGGCTCTGGAGGTAGTCAAGACACCGATTGACATCGATGGCTACGGCATGATCGGCACCATCGGCGTGGCGGGCGTCTTTGGACTCACCTATACCTTCGATCAGGATATCCGCACCAGGCTGCAGAAGAATCAGAGTAAAACCATGAAGAATGCGACCGATATCGGTGCCCTTGTGGGTGACCCGTATATCCATATAGGCATTGCGGCAGCCGTGTACGGCCTGGGAATAATCGGTGACTCTCCTCACGTGAAGGAGATGGGGGAGATGCTGGGGGAAGCACTCTTTCTTGCCGATGCAACGACGTTTCTGGTGAAACAATCCGCCGGCCGGGCACGTCCTTTTGTCAGAAACGACAATCACAAAGGCGTCTACCTGCCAGGCCAGTTCAAGACCAATTTCGACTCCCTCCCCTCCATGCATACCGCAAGCTCGTTTGCCATGGCCTCGATCATGGCCGCCAACTCCGACAGCCTGGCGGCGCAGCTTCTCTATTATTCCGCCGCTGCGTTCGTGGGATTCTCCCGCGTCTATCAGGATAAGCACTGGGCCAGCGATGTTATTCTGGGCGCGGCAATCGGCGAGTTGTGCGGCAGGATAGTCATGGCTGCACACACGAATAAAGATGATAAAATGGTATCAATACTTCCCTATGCCACTACCACATCGGGTGGAGTTGCTTTTTCCGGTAAATGGTAAAGCCTATTTAAGCCCGTACAGTTGCCGGTAGGTTGCGGCCGAGGCATACACCTTCTTCACATAATCCCGTGTTTCCTGGTACGGGATGCTCTCGATGAACTCATCTTTTGCAAGCCCTTTCATATTTTTTCTCCACCGCTCCACCGCTCCTGCCCCCGCGTTGTAGGCCGCGATCGAGTAGATCACATCACCGTCATACCCCTTCAGCAGATCCCGGAAATGGCGGGTACCCAGCTTGATGTTATACTCTGGAACCGTCAGCCGCATCGGGTCGAAGAGCGCCCTCTCGCGAACCATTGCCCGTGCCGTTGCGGGCATGAGCTGCATCAGGCCTATGGCACCGGCGGGGGACTTGACCGCTGGACTGAAACTGCTTTCGGCTCGCATCAAGGCATAGATCAGACCTTCAGAAAGAGAATTGGCGGCACAATTCTGATGAATCGGGGCATTAAACGCCAGGGGATACCCTGTAGCCCAGAGCGGCAGGCTGGTCGAATCCCATCTTACGGGTTTGCTTGACCTGAACAGGGCAATGGACGAACCGTAATCCTGCATTTCCAGATAAATACGCGCCAGCCCGGGGTACTGGGATTTGTTGTCGCCCGCCCTCTTGCGGGCCGCAGACATTTCAGTCCGAGCTTCCTCCATCATTCCCAGAGATGCCAGGAGACGCGGCTTTTCAAAACCGGCCAGATGCGGAAGTTCTGCAAGGGCATTTCGCTGACCAAGGGGCTGACGCACATCGGCGATACCCTTCTGGTCGCGATACCATGAGGCATAGAATCCAGCCGGATACTCATCCTGAAGGAGTCGGTAGCAGGCGGCCGACTCCGCATTCCCGGTGCGTTCCAGAGAGCGGGCCAGCCAGTACAGAGACTTTTCCCGCACGCTTTCATCCTTCAGCATTTTCCTGAACGATTCCGTAGCGATTTCATACTCACCGGCAAGATAACGGCACCAGGCAGCCTCCCACCCCGCACGCGCCACAAACCGGGAGTCCGCAGGGCCCGTAACGATCCTCTCGAACATTTTTGCAGCATCGGCATAGCTCCCCTGACGACGACGCAGAGCGGCAACCTCCATCAACGCCTCATCAGATAATACCTGTTTTTTCCCCTCACCTGCCAGTTCCAGATACAGTGCTGCGGCCTGCTCATGCCGTTCCTGGCGCTGGAGAGCGCGAGCCAGCCAGAATCGGGCCTCTGATCGGATTCCAGGCAGCGTGCTGTCCGCAGCCTTGATCAGGCTCTTCTCGGCGAGCTTCCAGTTTCTTAGACGGTACTGTGCCATTCCTGTCCGCAGATCTATGCGGGTAACAACAGCGGGAGCCAGCCCGTTCAACGGAATGCTCTGAAGGGTTTTCAGGGAGCTGCTGAAATCATTCTGGGTAAAGAGCGTGGAGGAGCGGCGGACAAGCTCCTCAACCGTATAGGGAGCAGGCCTGATATTACTCTTCTCAAGCTCCTTGAGGCGCTCCTGCGATTTTCGGGCCTGGGATGATGATGGGTTGTTCAGCCAGATAGTGCGATAGATCGGGGCACTGCCGCTTGTATCGCCAGTCAGTTCACGGCACTGGGCCGATTGATAGAGTGCATCCACCGAATCGGCCCCCGAAGGATGTTTTTCGATAAAGCCCTGATACAGCTTCTGGGCTCCGGCGTAATCTCCGGCTGCATAGAATATGTCCGCCCCAAGCTTCTCGGATCGTCTTACCAGCACTGATGAAGGATATGAACGGGGAATCGATGCCGCCTTGGCGGCAGCCTCAGGATATTTTTTCTGCTTCAACAGGGCTTCAGCCTGATAAAAAACGGCATAATCCGCCAGCATCGGCAGCTTCAGCTCTGCCTCTGCCAGCATGACGGCCGCTTCATCCATCTTTCCCTGCTTCAGAGCCGCCATGCCCATCAGAAACGTGCGCTGGGGAGATTCATCGGACACTTTTGCCGTGCTGTATGCCGAGCCATAGTCCTTATCCCGGAATAGGCCGGCAGCCTGCCCAAGCAGGTCTGCCGCCGGAGATGAGAGGGCGCACAGGTACAGCACAGCGGCCACGGCGATCGCCGTGACAATTGATGTTACCTTGAAGTGATGCATGGGTTCTGCCTTTCGTGAAAATGGCCCTGAGCTCTTGCCCATGGCCATTATGATTTTGGTTCACAATAATGCCTGCAACGTATGTAGATGATGCAATTTGATGTCTTTTTACAATTCCAGATCAAGGATGATATCAAGGCGGCGAGGCGTACTTCACAGTACGTTGAGCTGCCGAAGACGAGCCAACGAAGATAGGGCCTTGATATGGAATTGGAATTACGGAGGTTTCACCACTTCCTTCTGGCCAACTCTTCCTGATAGTACTTATGGTACAGGATATCCCAGTCACGGCTGCCAGGAATCCTGTTCTTCATCCTCGCGCGCACCGCCTCGTCAATTTCATCGGCCACGTGGAAAAAGGCTGTCAGCGATCGTTTGACACTCTCAAGCGAGCGACGTTCGTCACTGAAATCAGCCAGATCGTCTCGCCAGAGACGTTCCATTATGGCATGGGACAGATGCGAAATGCGGTCTTCCGAGAGGGACATGCGGCTCCTTACAGAACTATCTTGCGTTCCTTTGCCAATTTTTCCTTGATCATCTTCAACATCCTGCGCCGGTCAATTTCAGCCGCTCCACGCCCCAGACCGGCAATCGTGTCATTCAGCAGGCGCTCCGCATCACGCTCCAGAGACTGTTCCTGGTTGAAATTCTCGGCAACGGCCTTCGCAATCCCCTCGACCACGGCTCCCCTGTCCCGACGGGGCGTGATCAGCCCTTCTGCGGACAGATCGTTGCAGACCTTTTCCGCAAGACGCTGTATCTGCTCTTCCCTTAATCTCATTGCGCCTCGCGTGGTAAAAGTCATCCTGCGTCAAAAACCGGGGCACTGTCACAAAAAACCATAACATACCGTTTAATAACAACTTTATTTGGAATGCTTTAAAGTGGACTTATTGTACCTGTTCCGGATAGAATTGCAAACCAAATTGACTCCAGGCTTACAAGTTATAATCTACGGTGTTGAACAGCAGATTCTGGACAAAATATCTCGGAATTTAGACAGCATTATTGTTCGGAATCCTGTCCGGATTTAATGACGTTTGTTTATACGCACCGCCTATTGATGTTCTTTTAAAACGACGGTCTCCTTCAAATCTTTGACCAACGCCTGCTCATCTTCTACTGATAACGAAGATCGAAGCAACGTACCGTTAAATTTTTTCAGTTCATCAACGATACTCTGAGAGATGCTTTTATGGATTCGTATAAAAATGGCCGAACTGCCCGGTTCTAAAACGTCTGCGACATCTTTAACAAAATTATCCATGATACCTATATGTTTTAATATCTTTACCGTGCCCCCCACTGCAGCTCCGATCACTCCGCCTACCAGAAGACCGGCAGGACCCGCTAACACCATGCCAAACTGGCTTCCAACTGCTGCGTCACTCATTACCAGGAGATTGCTATGCTTGATTTTTATAGTTCCATCCAGCCTCCGGATCGCAACAACAGCATCATCAAGATTTACCTTATGAATCTGCTGCATTTTTTCCAGATCGAGAAGTACCTCATCCGCACTAAATTCTCCCTTGAATCCGGCAATAATTAGTTCACTCATTTCGTCTCCTTTACATTCGTATTATACCGTAAAAACCCGGTAACGGGTCACACGGCAAAAAGAATATTCATGCTGGGCATGGAATGTACCCACTCTACTTCATCATCTGCTTCTCTGTCGCCTCTTTATTTGGGCGGATTACCGGCTCCGTTTGGCCCGGCTATTATTATCACGTGAGCCATGTGATTGTACCATCATTTTGATTCACCTGGACAATAGATACACTGAATCTCCTTACATTTCCAGCACCCTCTTCATCTCTGCGACAAGCAGATCAACTTCCAGCGGTTTGGAAACATAGCCATCAAACCCTGCCCCGATGAATCGCTCTTTGTCGTCACGCAGAGAGTAGGCTGTCAGGGCGATGACTGGCTGATGGTATGGTGTCCCCACTTCTTGCTTCCGGATCTCACGCAGTGCTTCTTCACCGTTCATGAGCGGCATCTGTATGTCCATGAGGATGAGGTCGAATGGACTCTGCTTGTATAGTGACAGACAGTCAATACCATTTTCTGCCACCACTACGTCATGTCCGATTTTTTTAAGCAGTGCGGTCTGGAACCTGATGTTGACGGGGTTGTCTTCGACCAGCAGTATGCGCAGGGGCTTGCCTTCCCAGAGAACTGTCTTGTCTGTGTGTACTTCTATTTCCGGGGCTGATTTACTGATGACGGAGAACGGAATCGTCAGTCTGAAACAGCTTCCTACTCCTTGCGTACTCTCTACAGTGATCTTCCCGTCCATAAGTTCGGCAAGGCTCTGGCTGATGGTTAATCCGAGGCCGGTTCCGCCATACAGGCGTGATGTGGAGACAGCTTCCTGAGAAAACGGCTGGAATATCTTTTCAAGAGCCTCTTCCGAGATTCCTATGCCGGTGTCCTGAACGGAGAACTGTATCAGTGCCCCGCCGCTCTGATGTTTGAGAACTTGAAGTGTCAGCGTTACGCTCCCTTTTTCAGTGAACTTGATGGCGTTTCCGATAAGGTTCACGATGATCTGCTTTATGCGCAGCTGGTCTCCTGTTACCAGACCGGGGAGATCATCGGGCAGATTGAGCGTGAACGAAAGTCCCTTTTGATACGCTACGGACTTCTGTGTCTGTACGACATCGTGAATGCAGTGCTTCAGGCTGAAGTCCACCATTTCGATGGTTACTTTTCCCGACTCGATCTTGGACAAATCAAGTATGTCATTGATCAAAGTAAGCAGGTTTTTTCCTGAAGAAGCAAGAGTTTCCACATAGTCCTTCTGCTCTTCGGTCAGGTCGGTCATTTTCAGGAGTTGCGTCATGCCGATGACACCGTTCATGGGGGTACGGATTTCGTGACTCATGTTGGCGAGGAAGTCGCTCTTGGCACGGTTGGCGGCTTCGGCGGCTGACTTGGCCTGCTCCAGTTCTTGTTCGTGTTGCTTGCGTAGACTTATATCGTGGGCGTTTGCATATATTAGCCCATCTAAATCATAATAACACTGCCACGAGAACCAGAACACCATGCCGTCTTTACTTACTAAACGGTTCTCAAAAGCAGGAGCCACACTTCCTCGAGGAACTTTACGAACTTCTTCAATTGTTCTCAGGCGGTCATCAGGATGGACTAATTTAATAAATGGCATGACATACAGTTCTTGCTCAGGGTAATTAAGCTTTTCTATGCCTGCAGGATTCATCATAGTGAACCCCCCAGATGAATCACAGATACCCATCAAGTCAGGTGATGTGTTGAATAGTCGATAAAATTGCGCCTGCCTCATTTCCAGCAACTTAATATCGGTGATGTCCATGCATGAACCGATATATCCTGTGAAAGTATTCTCACTAAATGTCGGCACTCCGTTATCAATCAACCAGCGATACTGACCGTCCGCAGCGCGTAGTCTGTACTCCATGGAGAATGATTGGCGGTTGTCAAATGATGTTGTGTAGGTTTCAAGGCAACGATCAAAATCCTCCGGATGAACTCCTTCCGCCCAGCCATTGCCATACTCCTGCTCCATGCTCCGACCGGTAAAGTCGAACCACACTTTGTTAAACCAATAGCAGAGCTTGTCAGCACCGGCGATCCAGATCAGTACAGGAGCCGAGTTTGCCATGTTCCGAAAACGTTCTTCACTCTCCTTCAGTAATTCTTCTGCGTGCTTCCGTTCACTGATATTGCGGACTATGTGTACTGCTCCGGTTACTGTGCCTTCGACATCACGGACAGGACTGAAGTGAAGCTCGTACCAGTTGCGTTCCAGTTTTGTGCTTCCAAACATCTGTGTAACGATAAAATCCTCTCCTCCAAAAGCACGGTTCCAGCATGCCACGCCTTTGGCAAGGTCCTCTGGATACTGCTCAAGCAGCTTGAACATCGAGTCACCTGTCTCCAGATCCTTATCAAATATCTTTTTGAACTCATTGCGGAAGGCAGTATTGAATGACGTATACCGGTATTTGGTGTCCATCATGGCAATGAGATCCCCGGAACTCTCCACGATGCTGGCGAGTTGGCTCTTGAGAATAAACAGCTTTTCATCCGCATGTTTGATGGCCTGATTCCGGTTTTTCAATATCAGCAGTACGATGTACGTGAGAAGGATACTGAAGGCGATACCGGAACAAAAAACGATGTAAGATTTGTCCCTGTTTAATTCCTTGTTGAATCCGGGCAGGGTCTTGAACGTGAACTGCCATGAAGAACCGTATGCCTGAACTGTTTTTGATGAAGTAAAGGCCGGTGTGTACGTTTCGGGCAGAGTCAGCTTTTGTGCTGCAATGGAGCTGAACATCAGGGTGTCCGTGGTCTTGCCCCCGATGACGTTTAAATCGAAGGCAATGTCCTGAGGCAGTATGGCGAGAGTGCCGATTACAAAATCATTCATGCGGATGGGACTGTAGGCAAATCCTATAAACGCCTTGCGCCGGTTTTCCACGGTATCCAGATGCGTCCCTTGGCGATAAACCGGAACATACATCAACATACCACTCTGTTTATCCTTATCAGTTTCCTGTACCAGAATGATTTTTGCGGCGATGGTGGCGACATTCTCATCCCGTGCCTTGTCCAGTGCCGCCCTGCGAACTTGTTCGGTATACATGTCATAGCCAAAGGCACGCTGATTACGCCAATTAAAGGGTTCAAGAAAGATTATTGACGTGTAGACCGGCCGTTCTCCATCAGGGCGGATGGTGTATTCCGGGAATCCTTCTGAGCGAACTTGCTTGATATGAGCATCTTTTTCCGCAGCTGTAAGCCATATGGAAAATCCGACACCAAGAATACCGGGGTGTCTCTCGTCAAGCTGCAATGCAGAAACGTAGTGTCGCCAGTCTGTGCGGGTAACAGTTTCCTTTACGCTGAAAAGCCCGGCGGCTCCCCGCAGCACCTGTTCGTGGTCATGCATTCTCAAAATTATGTGTTCACTGATTTCGTTAGTTTTATCGGTGTAAATCGCCCGTGATCGTGCCATAAGGCTGTTGTCAAACTGATACCAGACAAACAAGGTGATAATCAGCGATATGATGAAGGTTGCTGCTGGAAGGAGGTTTAAATACTTGGGGGTTATGGATTTGGATTTGTCTGTGCTGTTGGAAGAAATGTCGTTTTTTATGGATTCAGGGGACATGATTAATCCTGACAGATCTGAATGTAGCCGACATGCTGAAGTGAGAATACATACAAAAACCGGCGCACGGGAAAGCCGCAACGCCGGTTAATAATGGAATCAATCAGAATAACTGTTGACAGAAGTATGTGTCAGGAGGAGCTTTTCTGTCTGTCTGTCTGATGTTGTTGCCATGACGAGAACTCCACGGATGTGCTAATGAGGATCGTAACAATGACAACAATTTTATTGTACACAGAAATTTGAGGAATTCAAGCGAAGGGGATTTTTTTTTAGAAACATCACGGTATAGTATGCCCAGACCCGAATACCCACTCATCTGCCACCAAGAGAGAAGCACAGATTAAGGCTATGAATCGGGCAGACAATATTCTCCTGACATCACAACAATCAACATGACTATTTTTAGGTGTTAAAAGACACGAGTATGAATTAGAGTGTTACCCACTAACACAGCTCGGTAATGATACATGGCTGTGGTACAAAACTGGTACGAAAAATACAACTTTGCAGTCAAAACTATTTTCTGGATATTTACTATATTTCAATAACTTATGCACGTATAAATGAGACCATCTTCGAAAATCATTGCAAACCAAATGTTTACCCGTATCTACCTGCACATACCCTTCTGTCGTAAGAAATGCCCCTACTGCGCCTTTTTCTCGCAGGAGCCGTCCGCAGGTGACATTGAGCGCTATGTGCGGCTGGTGTGTGAAGAGATGCTGCACCATTCGCACACGGTCACCGCACACGCAGACGTTGATTCGATCTATTTCGGCGGCGGCACGCCGTCACTTCTGGAGCCGCGACATGTTGGAGAGCTGCTGGAACAGACGGCCGGGCTCTTCCGCCTGGCACCGGAAGTGGAAATCACGCTGGAAACCAACCCCGGCACCGTCGATCTCCGCAAGCTGTCAGGGTTTCGCCAGGCGGGGGTCAACCGTCTCTCCCTTGGCGTACAGTCATTTGATGACCGGATGCTGGCAACTCTGGGGCGCATCCACACCTCCCGGCAGGCACAGGCGGCGTTCGCATCGGCCCGCAAGGCCCGCTTCGACAATATCGGCATCGACCTGATCCATTCGCTACCCGGCCAGACCCCTGAAATGTGGCGAACAGACCTGGAACATGCCATTAAACTGGCTCCCGAACACCTGTCCGTGTATGGCCTGACCATCGAACCCGAAACACCCTTCGCGGCCCGGTATCCTGAGGAAAATACACAACTGCCCGATCAGGATCTCTCTGCGGAGATGTTCGAGGCGGCAGACGATCTGCTCACGCTTCAAGGTTACGAGCACTATGAGATTGCCAACTATGCCCTGCCGGGTCGGAGCTCACGCCACAACAGCGGCTACTGGCACAGGGACGGCTGCCTGGGGCTGGGAGCAGGCGCCCATTCATTCCTTCGTGATACGGATTTCGGCACACGAAGCTGCAACCCCGGCAACCTGGCGACATACGCCGCAAGCCTGCGGAATGGAGTATCGGCGAGCGAAGAAGTCGTTGCACTGACACGCGATGATGCCGTGTCTGAATTCATGTTTCTGGGGCTGAGAATGGCAGATGGTGTAACATTCCCCGCTTTCAGGGAGGCATTCGGAATAGAGCTGAAGGATATGTTCGGTCGTCAGGTGGACGATTTGATTTCTCAACAACTACTGACAGAACATGCGTCAGGGATACGCCTGACCCGGCGCGGCATGCTGCTGTCAAATCACGTATTCCGGATGTTTCTGACGTAAACCGAACCGGACAAACCGTCAATGGCGCGGCACGTTTTGATCTTTCCTGTCTGTTTCCCTGGTGGTTTTCTTATCGCCCCGGTCCCCGAGGTCGCATGAGTCGGACATTCAGGTCTGTATGCCCAGTTTTGGCAAGATCACCTTCTGCAGTAAAATCCAGATGACTATTACGGCAATAACAACAAGAACGTCCTTCATCTGTCTACCTCACGTGAGCGCTTTTTAGAATGGATAAACCGTATCCTGGTCAGACTTACTTACAGCAACCGCTCTTCGGGAAACGGGGCACACCCATTTTCTCCAGGACAATAAATGCAGGACAGAATTGGGTGAAGCCGGATTGGAACAGGTTCAGCCCCACAAAACCGGTGAACCAGAGCCAGTTGGGGGAATGGAAGTGCGCCAGCAGCAGCGAGACGAGAACAAACGATCCGGCCACGATGCGAACGATGCGTTCTACATAGAATTCTTCTTTCATGAGGTAATCTCCCTGTAGTTTTTTTGAAGACTTCAGTTCAAACGAACTGATTCGATTTTACCATGCCGTTCTTTCCAGCTTTGCACCAGATAATAGAGTATCGGAATAGTCACCCGCGACAGCGTCGTTGAGGCAATCTCCCCGAACATCATGGCCAGGGCCAGACCCTGGAAGATCGGGTCGAAGACGATCACAAAGCTGCCCGCCACCACAGCCGCCGCGGTGAGCAGCATGGGGCGGAAGCGCACTGCACCGGCCTCAATAATGGCCTCGTCCAGCGCCATCCCCTCGCGGCGTTTCATTTCAGCGAAGTCAATCAGGATGATGGAATTTCGGACGATGATACCGGCCAGGGCAATGAAACCGATCATTGAGGTGGCGGTAAAGAATGCCCCGAACAGGGCATGCCCCGGCAGGATGCCGATCAGGGTCAGCGGAATCGGCGCCATAATCACCAGCGGTGTGGTGAAGTCCTTGAACCAGGCAACCACCAGGATGTAGATCAGTACCATGACGGCGCCAAAAGCGATACCCAGGTCCCGGAAGACCTCATAGGTGATATGCCATTCACCGTCCCATTTCATCCCCATCTTCTCTTCCGACCAGGGCTGACGGCTTGCCAGAACCTCGATCTTCGATCCGTCCGGGTTTGACAGCGCGGCAATCTCCTTCTGCATTTTGAGGATGGCATAGACCGGCGCCTCGATCTGACCTGCCACATCACCGATTACATAGACCACGTTTTTCAGGTTCTTGCGATAGAGCGTTTTCTCTTCCCTGCCGGTGGTTGTTCGCACCAGTTGGGAGAGCGGAACGCTACCCTTCTGACCGGCAACGTAAACCGAAGAGAGATCCGCGACAGAACTTCGCTGTCCGGCAGGCAGGCGGAGATTGATAAAGACCGGTTCTTTCTCTTTGGGCAGATGCAGCATGCCGGTATTCTGACCACCCAGAGCGATGGCCAGGGTTCGGGCCACGTCCTCCACGGCAATGCCTGAGAGGGCCGCCTTTTCGCTGTCCACCGTAAAGGTCACTTTCTTCTGGTCGTCCTCGCGGTACATGTCCACATCCACCACGCCGACCGTTTTTGTGAGGATATCCCTGACCTTTCCCGCAACACCGGCGCGGCTGGCATCATCCGGGCCATAGACCTCCGCAACCAGCGTTGCCAGTACCGGAGGCCCGGGGGGAATTTCGGCCACCTTCACCCGTGCACCATACCTGTCGGCAACGGCCTTGACCAGCGGCCGGACACGTTTGGCGATGGCGTGAGACTGATCCTTGCGTTCATCCTTGGGCAGCAGGTTGACCTGGATGTCGGCCAGGTTCGACCCCTTGCGCAGATAGTAATGACGGACAAGACCGTTGAAATTGAAGGGGGCGCTGGTGCCTATGTACATCTGGAAATCGGTCACTTCCGGCACACTGCGCAGGGCGTCACCCATTTCGCGGGTAATGCGGGCGGTCTGCTCCAGTGGTGTTCCGTCCGGCGCATCGATAATTACCTGCAACTCGTTCTTGTTGTCAAACGGCAGCATCTTTACCGTGACCGCCTTGAGGTAGATCAGGGAGCAGGAGAGCAGCAGCATTACCGCAACTGAAGACAGAAAGCCGTAGCGCAGATGTTTCTCGTGTATCAGCCTGCCCATCCAGTGACGGTAGAATGAGGTAAGTTTCGAATCCTCCGGCTTCTCATGTGAGCCATGATGAGACTCGCCCTTCATGAAACGGAAGGCAAAGTAGGGAGTGACGATGAAGGCAATCAACATCGAAAAGAGCATGGCCATGCTGGCGCCGACCGGGATCGGGCGCATGTAGGGACCCATCAGTCCGCCCACAAAACCCATGGGGAGGATCGAGGCTATCACAGCAAAGGTGGCCAGCATGGTCGGGTTGCCGATCTCATCCACGGCCTTGATGGCCGCATCCAGCGGCTTCATGACCGTGGTGGTGAAATAGCGATGGATATTTTCGACCACCACGATGGCATCGTCAACCAGAATGCCTATTGAAAAAATCAGGGCAAAGAGAGTGATACGATTCAGGGTATAGCCGATCAGGTAGAAGATCAGCATGGTCAAAGCCAGGGTGACCGGGATGGCGATGGCGGCGACTGCACCGGCCCGCCACCCCATGAATACCGCTATCAGGATGGTTACCGAGATGGCCGCCAGGAACATGTGGAACAGCAGTTCGTTGTTTTTCTCCCTCGCGGTCTCGCCATAGTTGCGGGTGACCGTGACCTGAACGTCGGAAGGTATCAACTTCCCTTTGAGGGATTCGACCTTTTTGACGAGATCCTCGGCTACCCAGGTGGCATTGGAACCTGTGCGCTTTGCCACCGATACTGTTACTGCGGCATAATCCTGCCGGGGTTTACCGCTCAATTTTTTATGAGTCGCACCAGGGCCCATTCCCATGAATACATAATCTTCAGGTTCCTGCACTCCGTCCCGTACCTGGGCCACGTCAGACAGATAGACCGGTTTGCCGCCGTAGACGCAAACGACCAGCCGCTTGACCGCATCAGCGCTGTCAAGAAAGCCACTGGTTTCAACGATGGTTTCCCTGTTAGCCCCGGCGAACGAACCTGACGGAAGAGAGGTGTTTCCCTTCCGCAGAGCCCCGGCCACCTGCAGGGGCGACAGACCGTAGCCTGCAAGGCGGGCAGCGTCCAGCGTCACTCTCACCTGGCGGGGGAGGCCGCCCTTGATCTCGACTTCAGCGCTGTTCTCGCTCTTCTTCAGCTCATCGGCCACCTCACGGGCCACTGCTCGCAGGGTAGCGTGGTCATAGCGCTCCGACCAGAGTGTCAGGGCCAGGATAGGTACATCATCGATGGACTTCGGAGCTACCAGCGGTTCACCGGCTCCCGGCGGCAGTACGCCGCGATTGCTCATGACCTTGTTGTAGAGCTTGACCAGCGACTCCTCCATGGGTTGCCCCACCAGGAAGCGCACGGTGATGATGCCCATTCCGGGACGGCTCATGGAGTAGAGGTATTCGACCCCCTTGATCTCCCACAGCTTGGACTCGAAGGGCTTAACGACGCGTTCCTGAACCTCCTGCGGAGATGAGCCGGGCATGGGGAGGTAGATATCCACCATCGGCACCACGATCTGTGGCTCTTCCTCACGGGGGGTCATCCTGACCGCAAAGAGGCCAAGCACAAGTGATGCACCCACAATCAAAGGCGTCAGTTTGGAGTTGATAAAGGCACGGGCTATTTTTCCGGCAAAGCCAAGTTGTTGCATACCTACTCTACCTTTGCCCCTTCAATCACCTTTTCCGCACCAGATGACACCATGCGCTCCCCGTCAGACAGTCCCGAGAGAATTTCCACCGTATCGCCGACGCTCTTGCCGACCTTGACCAGCCTCATGCGGGTAAGGCTGCTCTTGTCCACTACCCAGACCGAAGTCAGAGAGCCTCGTTCAACAATCGCCTTCTTCGGTACCAGCATTCCCTTTACGCTGCTTCCCATGCTTAGTGTGCCGCGACCGAACATGCCGGATTTAAACCCTTTTTGTTCCAAAGCTATTTTGGCAATGAACGTACGGCTGGCTGTATCAGCAGCGGGAACAATCTCGGTGATCCTTGCACTGAAGGTGGCATTCACAGCATCAATCGTAACCTGGACAGCGGTGCCGGGTTTAACAGAAAGCGCAATCGACTCCGGTACCGACAGCTCAAGCTGATAGTTTCCGTCATCCTCGATAGTCATCAGCGGCTGGGCCGGGAATACCGTAGCTCCCAGATCGGCATGCTTACGGGTAACAACACCTGAAACAGGGGCAACAATCTGCGTGTAGCCGGATACGGCAGAGGCAGCCCTTGATCCTCCCTGAGACTGCCTGAGACGGGCTTCCGCCCGGCCCACACCTTGAGCAGCCAGATCCCGTTCCGTCTGTTTAATATCAAACTCCTGGCGGGTGATCGCCTGTTCGTTCAAGAGTTTCTGATAGCGTTCAAAAGTCGTATCGGCCATCTTCCTTCGGGAGTGAGCCTCCTCAAGCCCGCGACGGGCTTCGTCAACACCGGAGATGGCAACTGAAGCGTTCGCCTGGTTTTCCTGGGCATCAAGGCGAACCAGAAGCTGCCCCTTGCTAACCCGATCACCTTCGCGCACCTTGAAGGCGGTGACGGTGCCGGCGATGCGGGCCGAGACTACAGCGCTGGTGCGAGCCCGGACTGTTCCGGCCAGTTCCACTGTTTCCGGAATATCGGCAGTTCTTACCGTTTCCAGGAGAACCCCTTTGATGACAGGGGGTGACTCAGCTTTTTTCCGGCTGTCGTCATCTTTTCCACCACAGCCGCTCAGGGTGAGAGAAACAGCGACCAGAACGATCATGCTGCCAGCCACGCACATCTGTTTAAAGCCCGATCCCAGGCATGTCATTTGGTCATCTCCTTGAGAAAAATTCCGGCTGAAAAATAGACATATCCGCGAGCCAGGGCAAGATGTGCCTCAGAGTCCACAAGGTCAGCCCTGGTATTGTTCAAGGCTGTCTGGGCATCGAGAAGCTCGACCATCGTCGCCAGGGAGTTTTCAAAGCGTCTGGAGAGCAGACGCACGGTCTCTTCGGCATCCTGCAGGGCATTGCGTGCGACATCAAGACGCTTGCCCATCTCTTCACTCCGTAAAAAGCTCTCCCGAACTCTCAGCCCTGCTTCACGTCGCGCATGTTCACGCGACTCGGCTGCAGCAGATTTTTCCGCAACGGCCTTGTCCCGTTCACGATAGCGTTTGAAACCATCAAATATCTGCCAGGTAAGGGCGACCCCCGCGTTCCAGGAATCGTTGTCAGCCCTGAATGGCGTGTCCCGTGAATTTATCTGGTAAGAAGCAGATGCGCCCACAGTCGGAAGATAACTGCTGCGGGCAAGTCTTACGGCAGCATCGGCCTTTTCATACTCCGACTGCGAGAGTTTCAGATCATTTTTATTGTCGAGCGCGGAAGCTGCCAGCTCATCGGGACTCTGGGCTATTGGAGCAACAACAATCTTCGATTCCAAAGTCTCGATACTGTCGCCCTCATTGAGTCCGACGGCAGTAACGAGTTCCATCCGGGCAATGGCGAGTGTGTTCCGGGCGCTGATAAGATTCTGCTCGTTTGCCGAAAGGTGTGTGCGCGCCCGCAACTGATCGGAGCGCAGGCCGACACCCGCCTGATTGCGAACACCCGCAAGCCTCAGGTGTTCACGTGCCTCACCGGCCGCCTGCTCTACGGCTCGAAGACGAGCCTGAGCCTTCTGAATATCCAGATACAGCTTGAATACCTTGAAAGCTGTCTCCTGCTTTGAGGCGTCAAAGCGCAGATCCTGTATTTCAGATTCCCTGGCGGCAATGTCTCTGGCCGGTGAGATTGAGGGGCTGTAGATGGTCTGCCTGACGGTGAGAGCCGTCCTGAAATCGTGGTGCGTTCCCGGGTTGTTGAGGTTGTTGATTGCAAAGTCGTTCTGTCCGAACCGCCCTTCATCGAGCTTCATCATAAACGTCTGGGTCGGTGAGTTGGATACGCTGAAAATCTCGTCGAACGAAAGAGACGGATAGTAGCGCGACATTACGATGGCAGTACCCTGTCTGGCGGCTACCGACGAAAAACCGGCAGCCCGTACCTGACTGTTTTTATCAATGGCCATGGTTATGGCGTCTTTAAGGCCAAGCCGGTAGGATTCCGCCACCGCAGTACTGCTACACGCTATAGATACATACAACACCATTATTAGCCTGAGCATTCGGTCTCCTCATATCAATATTGTGATAATTATATATTCAATAAATAATATGTCAAGCAGGTTTTTACCCATCACTCTCTAAAAAGCGCAACCCGCCAGGAAATCGTCCTGGCGGGTTGCAGTACGTTGAGCTGCCGAAGACGAGCCAACGAAGATAGAGCCTTGAAATGGAATTGGAATCAAGCGTCACCGACGGCAGGATCACACCGCACTGACGTGACCACTCGGACACTCACTTTTTGACATCGTATACACCTTGTACCCCAGATAACCGACGGCAGCAACGAGGGCCAGCGGGAAAAGTCCATGCCCCAGGACTACGCCACAGGCAGCCTTGCAGCCTCCGGCTACGGCGTGAAATCCCATTCCAGCGCCTGTTCCGCAACCTGCTCCTGCTCCAAAACCGCCACCAGCGCCGTAGCCAGCCCCTGCGCCTTTTCCCCAAGCTACAGCTTTCGTACCGGCAACTAAATTCGGACAATTTGCAATCATGGCAATCTCCTTTATTTGTTTGATCGTACGCTATTATCACACCGAACAGTAAAACAAACTTCTTCTATCACATGATATTCCTGTCATCAAGCCATAGTTTCATACTTTCGCTGCGTCCCATGTACAATGATCTCATCCGTCCAGCATGACTCCAGAGAGTATCTCCCCTCATCCGGATCATTTTTTTTGCCTCTCGAGCTTTTTTGCACTATAGTCGCATCATAGACATATGGAAACCGAAATATATTCATGGGGTCATGCGCGTTGCGCATGACCATCACAGGTAAGCAGGAGAGTAACCGTGAAATCAGCCTATTTGCAGACATTTGTAGTTTCAATAACCATGGGAAGTTTTTCCAGGGCTGCCGAAAACCTCAATATCACCCAGTCCGCCGTTTCCCGCCGCATACAGCACCTGGAGGAGCAGTATGGTTATCCGCTGGTTGACCGGAGCGGACCGGTACTCGTCCCGACCGAGGCGGGCAGGATTGTTCTGGAAAAAGCACACAGGATGCTCGAAATCGAGAAGGATCTTATACAGGACCTGCGCGTGCTTGAGCGGAGAAAGGGGGTTGGTTTCGGCTGCAGCCCCGCATTCGGAATTGCCTATCTTCCCGAGATAATGAAAGCCTTCATGCTGTCACATTCGACGGTCTCCGAGATGAACTTTTCCTTTGAACTGCCGGACAAAGTTGTCGAAGGCTTGCGCGAGGGAAACTACCAGGCCGGTGTGATCGAACATTTCGAGGATTTTGACCTTAATGGCTTCGAGATCATTTCACTGCCGGATGACGATGTGGTATTCGTCAGTTCATCCCGCCTCAAAATTGATGACGGCGTGACCATCGACCAGTTGATCGCGTTCGATATTTACATGCGGAAAGAGGGGTGCTGTTCCACCAAGCTGCTGGCGTACAACATGGTAAATACAGGCAGAAATTCCAGCGAGTTCGCACGTACGATCGTCTGCGATGATCTGCATCTCATCATCAGCACGGTATGCGAGGGGAGCGGCATAACCTTTGTTTCACGCTCTCTTGTGGATCATCACATCCGGCAGGGCACACTCAGGGAACATCGTCTGCCCTCTTTTCAGCATTCCCAGCACCGGACACTCATTGTAAAAAGGACCGTTCCGGCGGATCTGCTTCTGTCCGATTTTATCGAATGCGTCCTTGCGGCGTTCTCTCCCAGGACGACTCCTGCTCCATGATACTTTTTTGATATGTGCCAGACCTCCATAAACGGCTACCGCAGCCTCTCAACTCTCTTCCAATGCGCTTATTCTTCAGGATCTGGTTCTCCGGTTCAAGTTGGCCTGACAGGAGAATACCTGTTTACAGTAAAACGACCTCTGTGGTACTATGCGCGGGGCTTTTTTGCGATGACGCGGCGTAAATGAAAATCTGAACGGATAAAATCTGTTACCTTAACCTGGGAGGTTACATGAGTATAAAAACGCTGATTGTGGAAGACGATTTCATGAGCCGCAAGGTCATGCTTGCCTACATGTCACCTCTGGGCGAGTGCGACATCGCCGCCAACGGCTCCGAGGCCATTGAGGCCTTCATGATGGCTCACGCTGCGGGCAATCCATATCATTTAATCGCCCTCGACATTATGATGCCGGAGATGAGTGGGCAGGAAGTTCTCAGACGCATCCGGCAGGTGGAAACGGATCAGGGGCTTGCCGCAGTAAAAATTGTCATGACAACTGCACTGGATGATGCCAAGAATATCATGGATGCCTTCAAAAACCAGTGCGAGGGTTACCTGGTCAAACCGATCATGTATGAGACGCTGATGGAGATGTTGCGCGACCTCAAACTGCTGGCCTGAAACGATCACATCATGGCGGTGCCACACCGCCCTGGCAGCCACTTTTCTATCCTTGCTCGCAGCAATCGCCTGCACTCAACGTCGACCTTTTTGCCAAGGAGATACGAGATGACCAGTACAACCGGCTCTTCCGATGTGTCCAAAATAAAGCCTTCCCACATTGTGGGCATCGGCGCATCCGCCGGAGGCCTGAGCGCTCTGGAGCAGTTCTTTGACAACATGCCCCCGGACACCGGCATGGCCTTTGTCGTCATCCAGCACCTCTCCCCCGACTTCAAGAGCCTCATGGACGACCTGCTGTCCCGTCACACCTCCATGCCCATCCATCGGGTCACCAGCGGTATAGAGCTGCAGCCTGACAGCATCTATCTGATTCCTCCCAAAACCCATATGACTATCCGGGAAGAAAAGCTCTACCTGACCGAAAAGACCATCAGTCCGCACACCGAGCTTCCGATTGATATTTTCTTCAACTCGCTGGCAGAGGACGCCGGAGACCGCGCCATCGGGGTTGTCCTCTCCGGAACCGGCTCCGACGGTTCACGGGGGATAGCATCCATCAACAAAAACGGCGGGCTGGTGCTTGTCCAGTCACCCGAATCGGCACAATTCGACGGTATGCCGCGTAACGCCATCGCCACCGGCCTCTGCGACTTCATCCTCCCCCCTAACCGGATACCACGCATCCTGATCGAATACGCAATCAGCCCCCTCGCAGTACGCACCAGAATGCATCATGAACTGGAAGTATTTGAAGATGAAGGAGAATACGCCGGCATATTCGCCCTGCTGCGCCGCGGCTATAACCTCGATTTTTCCAAATACAAGGGTTCCACCGTCGGCCGCCGTATCCGCAGGCGCATGGAATTTCGCCAGATATCCGAAGTAGCCGACTATGCCACCATCGTCTCCGGCGACCAGGGAGAACTGGAACTGCTCTACAAAGACCTGCTCATCGGCGTAACCGAATTTTTCCGCGACAAGCAGGCATTCGACTTTCTGGAAGAGGAGATCATCCCCCGGCTCTTTGCAAACCTGCATCGGGGCGATGACCTGCGTGTCTGGTCCGCGGCCTGCGCCACCGGCGAAGAAGCCTATTCAATTGCGATCCTGCTGGCTGAGAAGGCTGAAGAGATCGGTTTCATGGGAAAGATCACCGTATTTGCCACCGATGTCCACAAAACCTCCCTGGACTTCGCCTCTCAGGGTCTGTATGACCGGGCCCGGCTCACCAACGTAAGCCCGGAACGCATGGACAGATTTTTCAAAAAAGAGGGCGGCGACCTGTTCCGTGTTACATCCGAACTGCGCAAACTCGTCGTCTTCGCGCCCCACAACCTGCTCAACGATCCCCCCTTTACCAGGCTGGATCTGGTCTGCTGCCGCAACCTCCTGATCTACTTCCAGAGTGACGTCCAGGAAAAAGTCATATCACTGTTCCACTTTGCCTTGAAGATAGACAGCATCCTCTTCCTTGGCAGCAGCGAAGGCCTGGGGGCATTTGCCGGCGAGTTCGAAGTCATCGCCAACCAGCACAAGCTGTTCCGCAAGATCCGTGACCTCAAGCTGGCGATCAACCTGGACGCCAATCGTATCGATCGCAAACCGAACATCCCGGTAACCATGTTCCAGCCGGGAAGCAGCCGCACAATCGGCATTGATCGTCAGGTACTCTCCGATTACGACACCCTGCTGCGCAGACATATACCACCCGGCGTCCTGATCGACGAGAATCGAAACATAATCCACTACTTCGGCAACGTCGCAGAATATCTGAAAATGCCCGAAGGGAGAGCCGAGCAGAACATCCTGGCACTTGTGGAAGACAACCTCCACATTGCCCTCACCACCTCACTGCAACGCGCCGACTCCACCCGGCAGTTCATCGTCACCCGCAATGTCAGGATCAAGCGCGGCACCACAGAATTTCTGATCGACCTGAATGTATCTCCTCTGCCGGATGAAAAAAGCCACACAACCCATTATCACGTCTATTTCGAGCGGGTACGCCAGACGGATCAACCGGCCCCCCCGGAAATATCCGAAGATGCGGACTCGACAAACTTCGACGTGGAAAACCATTTCCGCCAGCACGTCGCCGATCTCGAGATGGAACTGCAATCCACCCGCGAGAACCTGCAGAGTACCGTCGAAGAGCTGCAGACCAGCAACGAAGAGCTGCAGGCCACCAACGAAGAACTGCTCGCCTCCAACGAAGAGCTGCAGAGCACCAATGAAGAGCTGCACTCCGTCAACGAAGAGCTCTACTCGGTCAACTCCGAATTCGAACGTAAAAACCTGGAGTTGAAACAGCTCAACAACGACCATGAAAACCTGCTGGCCAGCACCGACATCGGCACCGTATTCCTCGACCGCCAGCTCCGTATCCGCAAATACAACCCAGCCATCGCCTCGTTCTTCAAACTTCTGCCCCAGGACATCGGCCGTCCCATCGACCACATCGCCTACCACCTCTCCCAGCAGGAAGAGATGCTGGCCGACATCAACCGCGTCCTGGGCAACGGCATTCCCGTTGAGCAGGAAGAAGAGACCCGGGATGAACGATGGCTTCTCAGGCGGATCATGCCGTTTCGCACCGAGACCGGCCAGGTGGAGGGTGTGGTCATAACGTTCACCGACATCACCACCATCAAGGCGGCCGAACTGAAGGTGCTGTCTCTCAACGAAGAGCTTGAGCATAAGGTTGAGGAGCGCACGCAGGAACTGCAACTGGAGGTTCAGGAACGTCGTCGGGCTGAGCTGACGCTGCGCAAACTGTCGCGGGCTGTCGAACAGAGTCCGGCCACGATCGTGATCACCGACACCCAGGGTACGATAGAATTTGTCAACCCCAAGTTTACCGAACTTACCGGATATACCCCCGAAGAAGCTATTGGCCAGAATCCCCGCCTGCTCAAGTCGGGCAAGACACCGCCCGAGACACACACGGAACTGTGGGAGACCATATCTGCGGGGAAAACCTGGGAAGGGGATTTTCTGAACAAGAGCAAGGACGGCACGTTGTTCTGGGAGCATGCCACGATCTCTGCGCTGCGCGATGACAGCGGAGTGGTCACACACTACCTGGCCGTCAAGGAAGACGTTACCGAAAAGAAAAACATCGTACAGCAGCTCATCGCCGCAAAGGAGCACGCCGAAGATGCCAACCGGGCCAAGAGCGAATTTCTGGCCAACATGAGCCACGAGATTCGAACCCCCATGGACGGAATTATGGGGATGTCCCAGTTATTGGGGTTCTCGGAGTTGAACGAAGAGCAGCGGGAGTATCTGAGTGCAATTCGCAGCTCTTCAGGCAACCTGCTCTCTCTTATCAACAATATTCTTGATCTCTCCAAAATCGAGGCAGGCAGGATTGAGCTTGAGGCCAGAGATTTCAGCCTGAGAAGCAGCATTGACGATGTGACAAAAACCCAGATAGCAAGTTTCCGCATGAAAGGCATTGAATTACACACGAAAATATCCGCCGATATTCCCGACTTGCTGAACGGCGACCAACTCCGGTTGAAGCAGATACTTATGAACATTCTGGGCAATGCAGTCAAGTTTACCAATAAGGGCAGTGTTACGATTTCGGCAACACTTGACCGGCAAATGGATGATATCCTCTTCGTGAAGCTGAGCATCCTCGACACCGGCATCGGCATAGCCCCCGATGCTCTGGAGAATGTCTTCAACCCTTTCTGCCAGGAAGACTCGTCCACCACGAGGAGATACGGCGGAACCGGACTCGGACTCTCCATCAGCAAAAAACTGGCGGGGGTTATGGGAGGGGAAATCTGGGCAGAGAGCGAGAAAGGGACCGGGAGCACGTTCACGGTCGTCCTCCCCCTCCGGGAGGCCCTTGATGCTGAGAGCACTCTCGATACCGATACTGCCGCTGCCGATTTCAAAATTGATCAGGAGGCACTCTGGAAAGGGAAACCCATCCATTTTCTCGTGGTTGACGATCAGGAGATCAACCTTACGGTCACGACCAAACTTCTTGAAAAGATCGGCCAGACCTTTGAAACAGCCGAGGGGGGAAGTGAAGCGCTTGAAAAATGGAAGAACGGTCGCTTCGATATTATCCTGATGGATATAGAGATGCCCGAAATGGACGGCGTTGCCGCTGCCCGCTTTATCCGGAACGCCGAAAAGGACACGGACCGGGAGACCCCCATCATTGCCCTCACTGCACATGCCCTGAAAAATGACCGGCAATATTTTCTGGATTTGGGATTTCACGGCTATGCGTCCAAGCCGATTGACATGGACTGCCTGCTTGGAGAGATCAGACACTGCCTGAAGATGCCGCCGGAGACAGCTTCTCTCTAATCAGGGTTGTGGATACGCGGGAGCTATGATGCAGCAGATACCCATAACGATTCGGAATGAAATCGAGTCGATCAATTTACCGCCGATCCCGCAGGTGCTGCTGCGGTTTTTAAGGGTGGCGGAAGATGATCGGGTATCGATCGCAGAACTGGCAGTTCTGGTCGGCCATGATCCTGCCCTGAGCGCCCGTTTTCTCACGATCGCCAATTCAGCAGCACTACGTCGCGACAGGGAAATAACGAGCCTTGAGCAGTGTATCATTGCCTTGGGAACCCGGTTGGCGCGAACCCTTGCGGCGTGTCTTGCAATCCAGAACGTCTTCGCCCGCGCTGCCGGAGAAATCCAGTACGATTTCAGAGGGTTTTGGGGACATTCCCTGAAAGTTGCCGAAATGTCCCGCGCCATGGCACTCAACAAAAACTACCCTGACACCGAAGAGGCCTTTCTGGCCGGGCTCATGCACGATGTCGGCCTGCTGCTCCTGCTGGGAAGCGAGGGGGATCGCTATGGTGAGCTTCTGCGAAAAAGCATCGATGAATCCGTATTGAACGACATGGAAAAACCGATGATCGGAACAGATCACGCCGCTGTCGGGGCATGGCTGGTCGATCACTGGAAACTGCCATCTTTCATGTCGGACGCGATCCTCTTCCACCACAAAGCGCCAGGCGAGATTATGGATGCGGATACGCTGAGCAAATTCGTCTGGTCCTCCCACATCATCAGCACCTATAATGAAAAACTCGACCTCACGCACATATCACACCTGCCCGATCTGGTTGCCGTCACGACCATACTGGGAATTGACATAGCCGATGTGGCGGCCATCCGGGATCAGGCGGCCGCGCAGGTTGCCATGCTTGCCGATGCCCTTGGTGTCGCCGGGTCAGCCGATGCGAGGACACTCCCGTCCCCGCTCACTCCGCAGGATAGCTGCAAATTACGCCGCACCGATGCCGACCCTGTCCTGTCACAGATAGATGACATGGTTCGGGATATGGCCCTGATTCACTCACTGCAGCAGGATCTTTCGGCGCTGTGCAGTGAGGAAGAGATATTTCTTGCCATACGGGAGTCGGCCAAAATTCTTTTTGGTCTCGGTAAGATCGCCTTCCTGTCAGTCAACCCGGAAAGAACATTCCTTTCCGGCGCCGGATTTGCGGGGCAATCCGCTTTACTGCAGCGCCTGGAAATCAGGCTCGATCGCCCCACAAGCCTGGTTGCGGCAGTCGCTCTGGGCGAACGTCCATACGCCACATTCGACAGGGATCGACCGGTTGACGTCTCGCTGGTTGATACTCAAATAGCCCACATACTTGACAGCGAAGGTCTCCTCTATGTCCCGATGCGTATTGGTGACCGGCATATCGGGGTCATGGCCTACGGGATTACCGTATTACAGCACGCCCGCATCCAGAAACGTCTCGACTGGATGACCCGTTTTGCCGGTCTGGCATCTGCCAGCATTGAAGCATTGCGAGAAATCCGCGCTCATGAGAAAACCATTGAGGCAGATCTGACGAGCCGCTTTGAAATGCAGGCACGCAGGGTTGTGCATGAGGCGGGCAACCCACTCAGCGTCATCAAAAACTATCTGAAGATCGTAACGCTCAAGATCCCGGGTGAAAGCGGTGTTCAGCAGGAGCTGGATATTCTCGAAGAGGAAATCGACCGGGTTTCCCTCATCCTGCAGCGTTTGAATTCCGTACATGACACACCTCTCATTGCAGGCTCCGTTGATCTGCACGGCATCATTGACGGAATGCTCTCGCTGTACGGCGACTCGCTTTTTGCGAGTCGAGGCATTTCCGTTGAAAAAGCAGACTATGCTCCGATCCCCCCGATTGCGGCTGATCGGGACAGCATCAAACAGATTCTTCTGAATATCTGGAAGAATGCCTCCGAAGCCATGACAGAGGGGGGCCGCATTGTAATCTCCACTAAGGACGACAGTGTGGAAAACGGGAAACACTGTGTAGAACTCCGTTTAAGCGACTCCGGTCCCGGTCTGCCGCCTGATGTTGCGACGAAGCTTTTTCAGCCGCTGGAACCCGACCGGCGCCCCGGTCATTCGGGTATAGGCCTCTCCATCGTTGCTTCTCTGGTGGAGCGTCTGCACGGTCGTATCACCTGCCGGAGCGAGGCGGGGCTCGGCACCTGTTTCACCATTCTGCTGCCATGCACCACCCTGAGAAACTCATGATAAATCTGGGTATAACATACTCGAACCCTTCGTTTGAGTGGCTCGAAGAAGTGCAGCGCATACTCATCGTTGACGACGAATCACGAATGCGCGACAGTCTGCGGCTGCTTCTGGAGGGTACGGGGCGGGAAATACTGGAGTGCAGCACCGGTAACAGGGCACTAACGATCCTCAAGAGCCAGGAGATTGATCTCGTACTGCTCGACATCAATCTTCCGGACATTTCCGGCCTGGAAGTGATGGAGTGGATTGCCGCCAACCATATTCCGTCCAGCGTGATAATGGTCAGCGCCGATGTGCATATTGACTCCGCAATACGGGCGTTGCGCTGCGGCGCTGTCGAGTTTGTACGCAAACCGCATGAACTGGGAGCCATCCAGCACAAAGTGGACAACGTCCTTCAGCGGCGAATACTTGAGCGTAATCAGGTACTCATGACGGCGCAGCTTGAACAGTCGGAGCGCCTCCACCGGTTTCTTGTGGAAACTTCTCCCGATATCATCTATACGCTCGACCAGGAAGGGCGTTTCATATTCATCAATGCCCGGATAGAGTCACTGCTTGGCTATTCACGCGAGGAACTGATCGGAAAGCATTACACTACAATTGTCCTTGAAGATGACCTGAAACAGGCAACCTACGCGTTTACCGAGCGACGCAACGACGACCGCGCCACTTCCAATTTTGAAGTCCGTCTTGCATGCAAAAACAACAGTTCCCAGCATGCGGGACGTCCCCACATTGTTGCCATGCTGAGTTCGGTCGGCATTTACGACACCTGGCAGGAAAACCAGCAAGAGCCGGCAAGGCGTTTTCTGGGAACATATGGCGTGGCTCGCGACGTCACCGAGTTTAAAATTGCCGAGGAAACCATCCATTTTCAGGCGATGCATGATCACCTCACCAGCTTGCCCAACCGGAGGCTTTTCAAAGACCGCCTGGAATTTTCAATGGCCCAGTCCAGACGCCACGGCGGCGCTGTCGGGATCATGTTCATCGATCTCGACCGTTTCAAACTGGTAAACGATACGTATGGGCACGCCGAAGGTGACGAACTGCTTAAGGATGTCGCCAGGAGAATTTCAGGCTGCGTGCGTTCCAGTGACACTCTGGCCCGTCAGGGGGGGGATGAATTCACGGTTTTGCTACCGGATTTGCATAACCCTGAGGAAGCCTCCCTCATCGCAGAAAAAATCCAGGAAGAGCTCAAGAATCCTTTCACCGTCTCCGGGCTGACTTTCCGTGCGACCGCAAGTATCGGGATATCAATCTTTCCCCGTGATGGAGACAACGCTGATCTCCTGCTGAAGAATGCCGACATCGCCATGTACAAGGTCAAGGCCAGCGGCAAGAATGGATATATGTTTTTCGCAAAGGAAATGAACTCCTGCTATCACGAGCGCATAAGTCTTGAAAACGAGTTGCGCCAGGCCATACAGAATTCAGAGTTTGAACTGTATTATCAGCCTCAGATACACGTGAAAAGCAGAAAAATCGTGGGGCTGGAATCCCTGATACGCTGGCAGCATCCTCAACACGGTCTTCTGAGTCCAAACGGCTTTATTGATATGGCGGAAGAGACCGGACTCATAAGCGCCATAACCGACTGGGTACTGAATGAGGCGTGCAGACAGATTGTCCTCTGGCGGGCCATGGGAATGGAAGATCTCCGCGTTGCGGTCAATGTTTCTCCCCATGAGTTTAACAATGACGCCGTGGTTGACCGTATCATCTCCAGCCTGGCGAAACACAACCTCCCCGGTCATGTTCTCGGCATCGAAATTACGGAAAATCTTCTTTTACATGATGTTGCGGGGGTGATCGACAAGATCCGGCAATTGCGCGAACAGGGGATACATATTTCAATTGATGATTTCGGAACCCGCTACTCCTCACTGAACTACCTGCGGAAGTTCCCTATCAACACAATTAAGATAGACAAGTCGTTTGTCCGTGATCTTGATGAACATCACAATTCGTCTGCAATCATCCTCGCCATAATAGGCATAGCTCGCGGCTTCGGATTGCGCGTCATGGCAGAGGGGATTGAAACTAAATTTCAGATGCGGGCCTTACAGGCACTGGGATGTGAAGAGATGCAGGGGTATTTTTTCAGCAGGCCGCTTCCCGCCGCGGAGCTGCAACAGCTGTTGTTTGATCCGAACGGAAGAGATAAACTTTGTGCGGACATCGCCTCGGCTATGGCAAAAAATCCTTCGTCATAACAACCTCGGTTCCCCCCTTGCCGTCAGCTTTCAGAAGGCACAAGGCATTATGCGCCGGCAAAGGGATATTAGTCGTAAGCTGTCTGCCGCTCTTTTTATATGCCTGATTCAGAACCTCGATAATCTCAACATCCGATATGCTTTCCAGGGTTTTTTTGGTGTAAACAAACCAGTCACCGGTCTCTTTCCTGATCAACTTCATCTCCGGCACACCATTTCTCAACCTGTTTAATTTTACACGCACAGACGCGGCGTCAGGCGCACCTGTTTCACCGCCTCCCGCTGCATCATGACCGGTCTTTTCAGCCGATGCCCCATTCTGCTGGGCATGCTGCTGATGATTGGCCGCCTCCACAGCCTTGGTGAGATTTTTATCGTAGTCCGCCATTTTTTTGGCAATGGCGTTCAGATTTCCCAGAAGTGACGCGCCTGCCGCGTTCTGCACCCGCTGAACATCAAGCAGGGAAACAAACATATACATCTGGGCGGCAGCCAGCAGAGCCACGAGCACAGATGAAAGTATCAGAAAGGTCTTCGAGAGGACATTTTTCGTTCCGACGCCCGAAGCAAAAGCCTCCAGTTCGGCAGCCAGAAAATCATGCTTGTTCGACAGGCTGTTAAGCTGCTGTATAAGACAGGCTGTATCGTTCGAGACCACCTGGATACCAGACGAAAGAGCCTGTGTCTGAGCCAGTGAATCTTTCTGGGACTGCAGGAGGGCTGCGAGTTCCACCTCCACTCCATGGTTTTCCGCAGCGCTGCTCACGGGCTCCCCGGCCATGGCCGATGCCCCCTTTTCGGCAGGTGGCTCCGGGACAATTTCCTGCTTTTCGCTCTCGTCGACAGCACTCCCGCCCAGAAGAGCCGGAACTTCATCACTCGAATCGGGTACCGTAACCTTCGGAGCACCCTCAGACTCACCATCTGTCGCATCCAGTGCCTCACCCGAACGGGGATTCCCAACGGGTGCCGACCCGTCCACACGAGCGCCTTCATCATTTTCGAGGACATCCGTACCGGGGTGATCAGGCGTATTTTCCCTGTCAGCATCATCCGTCGGAGCCGGCGTTTCGATAACCGCATCATCCGCCCTGGCAACAGGAACTGCAGCCTCGTCTTCCACAGACACGCCCGCAGCCTTGACGGCATCGTCCGCCGCTTTCCCCTCAGCGGTCAAATCCTGCGGAACAGGTGCAACATCAGCATCGGCAGCCTTCTGCCCGGGTGCGATCAGATCTTTTTCGCTGTGATCATCAGGTGCATTTGCCATGGGACTCATCCTCCGGCCTAATGAGGCTATCGCTTGTAAAAGTCTGTTTTTCTTTGCGAACCTTGCAACTTTGCGTGAGTGGCTGCTTTTATAAAAGCTCTTCCGCACCCGCAATAAAACGAGGCAGCCATCGTTCACTCATGGCTGCCTCCAGAATTCAGGGGATATGCGATACTGCCGGGCGCCTGTTTCAAGCCTATTTTATAATGGATTGAATAGCAGAAAGCGTCTCCGAAAAGACCACATCCTCATGACGGGATGCATCAATAATCCTGTATCTGCTGTCCGGCATTTTGGAAAACTCTTCCAGGTAAAAGCTCTTCTGGCTTACCAGGTCGGACGGTTTGAACAGGTCGTCCATCTTTTCACCCAGCTCCTGAGCGGCCTTTTCCGGCGGAAAATCAATAAAAACCGTTAAATCAGGCGCAACCTCACCGCCAAACTGCAATCCGCGAGCCCGGGCCTCCAGACAGTTCAAATCCTCACGGAACCAGTCGTGCCCCTTCAGCCTCGCATGGACAATGGAAGAAACCGTAAAGCTCTTGCAGAGAACAATCTTTCCGTGTTTCAACTCTTCCCGCGTAACCGAGCAGACACGGGCCCTGGAAGCAAGTTCAAAGAAAAAGTCCGGCTTGAACATACCGTAACGCCAGCCGCTGGTAAGCTCCTGGGCTCCCATGAGCTGGGCGCGACCGGTATCGGGGCTGTCTATTTCATAGACATCCTTTCCCTCTGCAACCAATGACCTGCGCAATCTTTCAACAAGATCCACAATGAGTCTGCCCGAACCGTAAATCCCCTCAATAACAACAAACTTCCCCTTTGTCATCCCTATCTCCCCGTAACAGATGTTGTCTATGCAGAATGGTCTTTTGCGTATCGTTCTCAAGGTAAGCGGTATTTTCTCCACCCGGGGTAGTATCCTACCATGAGCCCTGCCGAAGCATCAAGGGAATTTGACAGGGATGTTGCAATTTATGCTTTACAAACATTAACTTGAATTATAGGATACTGATCTGATATAGAACTACATCTTTACCGTACAGACCATGAAATATTTATACGATTTGGAGAAGGCATCATGCGAATACATTTATTAGTGCTGATCGTTACCCTGTTCATCTTATCCGCATGCGGCAGCAAGTCGAAAAATGAGCTGTACGCCGACGGGCTCAAGCAGATGGAGGCATCAAATCCGGGCGCGGCGGTCGTCCTGTTCAAAAATGCCCTGGAGAAGGACGAAAATTTCCTGGATGCACGCTTTCAGCTGGCCAAAGCCTACGCCAGACTCGGGAAGCACGAACAGGCGGAGAAGGAATTCAATAAAGTTCTGAAGCAGAATCCGGCCCGTGACGAGGCATTGCTGGAACTGGCCGGCAGCTACAACGCCCTGAAAAAAGCGGACGAAGCCTTCAAGCTGGGAGAACAGTATCTGGCCAAACACCCCGACACTGTGGAAGGTCTTGAGGTGCTGGGGATTGCCAGCGCCATAAAGAACCGCCCTGAGGACGCCGAGCGGTATCTTCAAAAGGCCGTCACCATTGACCCGGCCCGTGTAAAAACAAAAATGGAGCTGGCCGCAGTGTACGTCTCCGTCGGCAAGGAACCGCAGGCCAAAACCCTTCTGGATGAACTCAGCCGGACAGACCCGAAGAATGTGCGGCCCCTGTACATGCTTGCGGCCATAGAAATGCGATCCGGCAATAAAGACAAGGCCCTGGAGATATACAACAGAATTATTGCCGGCAGCGACACCGAAACACTCGCCGCATACAAGTCGGGGATCATTCATATCGAGAAGGGAGACCTGGACAAGGCGGACCGGATTGCCGATGACCTGCTGAAACGTTTTCCCAAGCGTGCGGATGGATATCGATTGAAGGGGCTGGTCAGTTATCAGCGTAAAAACTATGCGGATGCTCTGAACAATCTGCAGAACTCCATCAAGATTGCGCCGACCCTCGAAGCGTTCCATTTTCTGGGTCTCTGCCATTACAGCCGCGGAGAGCTCGAGAGCGCTCTCAGCCAGTTCCGCAAGATCCTCGACAACGTCCCCGACTCACGGCAGGCCCGCCTGATGATCGGGACGATCCTCCTTGCCCAGAAGCGGGTGGATGATGCCATAGCCGAGATCCAGAAGGTGCTGCACAAGGATGACAACGATGCCATAGCCCACAACCTGCTGGGTAACGCATATATGGCAAAAGGCATGTTCGAGGACGGCATGCGGGAGTTCAACAAGGCGACAAAGATCAATCCCAAGATCGTGGACGCATATCTGAAAAAGGGATATTTCTATTTCAGCCGCGGCCAAAACGCCGAAGGCGAGACCGAACTTGCAACTGCGGTGCAGGCGGCGCCGGACGCACTGAACAGCAGACTGCTGCTTGCATCATACAACCTCAGGTCAGGCAAGGCCGACAAGGCTCTGTCCATTCTCAAGTCCGGTCTGACCGGGAAGAAGGGTGACGCATTCCTGTTAAACAGCATCGCGGGGGTTTATTTCTCACTGAACAAACCTGACGAGGGGCTCAAAAGCATTCAAAAAGCCAAAGAGGCAGATCCGGCTTTCCCCACCTCCTATCAGAACCTGGCCACCTATTTTGCCGCAACGGGTAAATACGATAAGGCAATCGAGGAGTATACGGCTCTGCTGCAAAACGACCCCAAGAACGTTCAGGCCATGCTGGGACTGGCGGGTCTGAATGAAATCAAGGGCAAAGAGAGTGAAGCGCTGGCGTATTACCAGAAGGCCACGGAAACAAAGCAGCCGAACGCCTTTATTGCAAAGGCAGGCTATCACCTGAAAAAACGGGAAGCATCCAAGGCGCTCAGCGTGCTGGATGAGGCGTTGAAAATAGATGCACGGAATATGGCGGCTCTTGAAATGAAGGGGCGTCTACTCGTCGGTGAAAAAAAGTTCAAGGAGGCGATCAAGGTATTTGAAGAGATCGAACTCCTCAATCCCGAGGCCGGGGTGGCTCTGAAAATAGGCGCATATGTGACAATGAAGGACACGAAGAAGGCGGTGGAACAGGCACAGAGGATCATAGAGAAATTTCCCGGTTCGGCACGGGGATATATTGTTCTCGGCTCGATCTACGAAAATCAGAAAGATTATGCCCGCGCAATCACGGAGCTGAAAAACGGCATCCGGGTTGACAGCACCAACGCCCAGGCCATGGTCTATCTGGGCAGCCTCTATGAGGCAACCAGGGATTACACGCAAGCAATGACGGCATATGAAGAGGCCACCCGGAAGAAGGCTGATTTTCTGCCGGGGCTCTTTGCCCAGGGAACGCTTCTCGATCACACCGGGAAGAAGAAAGAAGCGGTGGCCAAATACAGAGCGGTACTGGAAAAATCTGACAGCTATGTACCGGCGATGAATAATCTGTCGTATCTCTGTTCTCTGGGGTACTGCAGCAAGGAAGAGGCCCTCCGCCTCGCAATTACCGCGTTCAAGCGGGATACGGGAAATGCCGGTGTTATGGACACACTCGGTTTTGCGCTGCTCAAGAACAATCGCCTGGAAGACGCCAGGAAGGTGCTGGAAAAGACTGTCAGCATGCTGCCGAATAACCCGACCGTGACGTATCACCTGGCTCTTGCCTACAAGGAATCAGGTGACAAGGCCAACGCACTGAAAACAGTTCAAAAGGCCCTGACCCTGGGCGAGTTTGCCGAGTCGAAAGAGGCCGCGGCTCTTGTAACAGAACTGAAGAGATAGCCGGGAAGAGCTGCAATGTCCAAAGTGATTTACAGCATGTTATTTGACGCCGTTCTGGCGGTTGCGGCGCTTTTGGCCGCAATCGCGGTACGGTTCGGCAATGCTGACATCGGCGGGAAGCTTTCAGATTCCGTCACACTCGTGACAATAGTCATTTTTGTTGTTGCCGTAATATTCTCCTCGCATCTGATGGAAGTCTACGACGAGTCCAAAAATCTCAAAAAACGTGAAGTTGTCGTCAACGTGCTGTTCGGAGCGGCAACCTCGTTCTCCCTGATCTCGGTGGCCTATTATCTGGGCGCTGACGCAATGCTGGGACGGGGAATACTCTTTATCGCACTCTGTATGTTTGTGCCGCTGCAGCTTATATCCCAGACTCTGCAGTTGATAGGGAAGAGACAATCCCGTTTCTCCCGGCGGGTTCTGGTGTTGGGAACCGGTGATCTGGCCCTCCAGATCGGCGAGATGATCTCCTCCAGGATTCATAACTTCACCTTGGTCGGGTATGCATTCTGTGATACGGATTCGGGTGAAAAAACCGTGGATACTGTTTCGCCGATTGTCCCGCAGGACAGGATTATGGGCAGTTGTGACGACCTGCTCGGCATGGCGAAGTTGAACAGGGTCGACCTGATTGTGATGGCACTCTCCGAGCGGAGGGGCGTATTTCCGCTCAGGGATGTACTCCGCTGCAAACTGAACGGCAT
Source organism: uncultured Desulfuromonadales bacterium (assembly GCA_903868145.1). GTDB lineage: Bacteria > Desulfobacterota > Desulfuromonadia > Geobacterales > Pseudopelobacteraceae > CAIPTY01. Next base: position 86,620 of record CAIPTY010000058.1, read on the forward strand.
CCAGATCATGGACGCCCCGTCCCTGTACGAAATGGCCCAGGGCAAACTCATGCTGGAATCCATTACGCCCAGCTGGTTCATCTTTTCCGACGGTTTCCGCAGGAACACGATCTTGAACACCTGCAAGCGCGCCATCGACGTTGCCCTGTCCGGTTTCGGCCTCCTGATGACCCTGCCGTTCTTTCCGCTGATCGCTCTGGCAATCAAACTCGATTCTCCCGGGCCGGTGCTGTTCAGACAGGAGCGGGTCGGCAACCACGAACGGCTGTTCGTACTCTACAAGTTCAGGACCATGGGACAGGATGCGGAGAAAGCGTCCGGCGCGGTCTGGGCCGAGAAGAACGACCCGCGCGTGACCAGACTCGGGAAATTTTTCAGAGGTTCGCGGATCGATGAAATTCCGCAGCTGATCAACGTGCTGAAGGGGGACATGAGCTTTATCGGGCCCCGTCCCGAGCGCCTCGAGTTCGTGGAGAAGCTGAAGCTGGTTATCCCGTTTTATTCGAAGCGCCACTTTATCAAGCCCGGTTTGACCGGGTGGGCGCAGGTGCGGTACCCCTATGGCGCATCCGTCGAAGACGCCTTTGAAAAATTGCGCTACGATCTGTACTACATCAAGAACATGGGTCCCAATCTGGATACGCTCATTTTCTTTGAAACCATAAAGGTGGTTCTGTTCGGATACGGCGGGCGATAACCGGTTCCGCCAACCGACCCGGATCTTACCTGTCGAACCTTATTTTTGATTGTACCCAAATTTTTTGTACCGCGAGGAGAAAGATGATCATGAAACAGATACTCTGTGCACTTGTCCTGCTGTTGATTCCGTTCTGCGCATTCGCCGGTGACTACGTGATCGGCGAAGGTGACGGACTTGAAGTCGCTGTCTGGGGGGTAAAGGAACTCTCCTTTCCCGCCAAGGTGCGACCGGACGGCAAGATAACGGTTCCCGGCCTGGGGGACGTTGCCGCCGCCGGCCAGACCCCCGCCGCCCTGCAGGCCTCACTGACCATCAAGCTGAAAGAGCTGGTGAAAAATCCGATCATAACCGTTGCGGTCACCGGGATCACCAACAGCAAGGTCTATATCTTCGGGAGCGGCATCAACTCGGGCGTCTATGATCTCAACCGGCGTACGACACTGCTCCAGCTGCTCTGTGCGATCGGCAGCCCTGCCGGCGGCGAAGGCAAAGCGGCGGGCGGCGCTGCCGGAGCCGGTGCCGGAGGCGGAGCATCGGCGGGGGGTGCAACCAAAGCGGCAGACTACAAGCGCGCCTACGTCCTGCGCAATGGTGTCAAGTTCAAGGAAAACTTCTACAAGCTCTTCATCAATGGCGATACCGCCGAGGATGTGGTCATAGAGTCCAATGACTCCATCTTTATCCCGCAGCTGCTCGACCGCAACATCTATGTCCTCGGCGCAGTCGCCACGCCCAAATCCATCGAATACCGGGAGGGGATGACCGTTATGGAAGCGATACTTGAATCGGGGGGCTTCACAAAATTTGCCAGCCAGAACGACACCCAGATTCGCAGAAGGGAAAACGAGGCCGATGTTTCAATCCCCGTGAGGGCGAAGGAGATCATCCAGGACGGGAACATGGCAGAAAATGTCAAGCTCAGGCCGGGCGATTACATCATCATCAGGGAAAGCCTCTTCTGATTGGCAACCATCACGCATTACCCGAAACAGATTACTCATGGAGAAACCGATGGCATCCAGCGAATTTGACTACGCGCACTATATAAGCCTGATCAAAAAGAACAAAGCTCTGAGCATCATTTCGGCGCTGGCGATCATGACCGTCATAACGGCGGCAAGCTATCTGATGCCGATTAAATACGAGGCAAAGAGTACTGTTTTTATTGAGAAAAGCGTCATAACAGAGCTCTTGAAAGGTCTCACATTCACCTCTTCCGCCGAAGACAAGATAAAGGGCCTTTTATATGCGTTAAACAGCCGGACCCTGATAATCAAGGTGCTGGATGAACTTGATCTCAAAAAGGGGGGCGATGAAAAGCTGGAGAAAATGATCAAAAAATTTCAGGACAGCACGGAGATCAAGATCAAGGACAGGGAGGGGCTTTTCATTATATCGTTCAGGCACGGGAGCGCCAAGCTGGCCCGCGATTATGTCAATGCCCTTGTCCGGCGCTACATAGATGAAAACACCTCGAAAAAACGGGAGGAATCCTACGGGGCGTCAAGTTTCGTATCCGAACAGCTGGCCGCCCTCAAGGAGAAGCTGGATAAGGCCGATGCAGCCGCCAAAGCGCTGAAAATCGATCCGGGGCCCGGTATCAGCGGGGATGGCCCGTCAGCGCCGGCGTTCAGCGGTGACACACTGGTCAGGCTGGATGAACTGAAAACGCGCAGGAGCTCAGTGGAAGCGGCAATGGCCGGCCTGAATAAATCGGGTTCGGTTCAGGCGAATCTGCACGCCTCCCAGAGGCGGCTTCAGGAGCTGCAGACGCAGTATACCGAAAGCTATCCGGAGATCCAGCGGGTAAAAGAACAGATCCAGGCATTGGAAGGTCAGTTGAGGAGTGCTCAGGCTTCCGAAAGCTCCCCGGAGTACCTCAGACTGGCTGCCGAGCTCAGGCAAATCAGGCTCGCTGAAGCAAAACTCGGCAAGGTCGGAGGCGGCTCAGGCCGCCGCCGGTCAGGCGGAGGGGGCGGGTTTGCGGCAGAGGATAAATATGCGAGCATCATTCAGGAGAGGTCGTCGCTGAAGGCGCTCTACGACTCCATGCTTGCGCGTCAGAACCAGTCCGAGGTCTCAAAGCAGATGGAGGTGCAGGACAAGGCCACCGTCTTCCGGATTGTGGACCCGGCGGTGATACCATTCAAGCCGGTCAGTCCCAATCGGGTAAAGATCATCCTGCTTGGTATAGTGGCAGGGATCGCCGGGGGCCTGGGAGCCGCTCTGCTGAAGGATCAGCTTGACGGAACCGTCAAGGGGCTGGATATGGTCAAGAAACTCGGACTGCCTGTCCTGGCAGTCATCCCCCGGGTCGAAGACCCGCAGCAGGTGCTGCTCCAGTCAAAGCGCGACCGCACGCTGTACATCGCCTCCGGCGCCTACTTCATGCTTATTCTCGTCGTGCTGGCAGTCGAGGCGGTAGAAGGCTCACTGATATCAGGAGTCATCAGCAGGTTGACCAGTTAGAGATCTCCCCGGCACCATAACCATTCGACAACAGACAGGACTGCACACATGAGCAGAATAGAAAAAGCCTTGGAAAAAGCAGCACAGATGCGAAACAGCACGCCGGCTGCTCCCCCTGCCCCCCCTGCAGCAGAAAAATCCCGGGGCGCCGAGGAGGCTCCGCTCATTAAACTGGGCACCTACCGGACGATTACCATTAACCCCGATAACCGGATGCTGCCGACTCTTGCCGATCCGCATTCGGCGATTTCCGAACAGTACCGCAAGCTGAAGAGCAGTCTGGTGCGCCTGACAAACGAAGACAGGTTTCGCAACCTCCTGATGGTGACCAGCGCCATAGCGGGCGAGGGCAAAAGCATGACCGCCGCCAACCTTGCCATCTCCATGGCCCAGGAATACGACCTGACGGTCCTGCTGATAGACGCAGACCTGCGCAGGCCCAGTATTCACACCTATCTGGGTTTTGAGCAGACCATCGGTCTGTCTGACTGTCTGGTGGACGGTATCGACATCAGCGACGCGATCATCAAGACCGACATCAGCAAACTGTCGGTGATCTCGGCGGGCCGGGAGGTCGAGAAACCGCTGGAGCTGTTTGCATCCAAAAAGATGAAGGACATGATGACGGAGATAAAAAACCGCTACAATGACCGCTATGTGATCATTGACACGCCCCCCCTGCTGCTCTTTGCCGAGGCACGCTCCCTGGCCCATATAGTGGACGGCATCGTGCTGGTTATCCACGAAGGGGAGGTCAAGCAGGAAAGCGTTCTGGAGGCCAAGGAGATCCTGGCGGGCTGTCCGGTACTGGGTGTGGTGCTCAACGACTCGACAGAGGTCAATACCGTAAGCTCAGGGTACGCCAGATACTATTCCAGGTAATACCTCTCGTACCATCTACAGCCGGAGCGCTAGCTAATGTATCGATCGTTTTTTAATCTGACATGCAAACCGTTCGACCTGATGCCGAATCCGGAATTCATGTTTCTCAGCAAAACCCATAAAAAGGCCATAACCTACCTGGATTACGGCATCCGGGAACGGGCCGGGTTTGTGTTGCTGACGGGCGAGGTGGGCTCCGGGAAAACCACCATCATCAGGGAGCTGATCGACAAATACCTGGAGCGGGTAGTGCTCGCCAAGGTTTTTAACACCAACGTAAACTCGCTGCAGCTTTTGTCCATGATCAATGAGGATTTTGACCTGCCGGTGCAGGGCAAGGACAAGATCGAGCTGCTGCGCGATCTCAATCACTTTCTGGTGGAACAGTACGCCAAGGGTAACCAGCCGCTGCTCATCATCGATGAAGCGCAGAACCTCAGCCTGGATACCCTGGAAGAGATCCGGATGCTCTCAAACCTTGAGACATCCGACTCAAAGCTGCTGCAGATCATCCTGGTGGGGCAGCCCGAGCTGCGGGAGCTGCTGGCCAAGCCGGAGCTCCGCCAGCTGCGGCAGCGGATCAGTGTCCAATGCAACCTTCAGCCGCTCAACCGCCAGGAGGTGGAGGAATATATCTACCACCGCCTGCAGGTGGCCGGGAATCGCGACGCACTCCGCTTTTCCCCGCAGGCCTTCGACCTGATCTACGCCTACTGCAACGGTATACCCAGGCTGATAAACATAATCAGTGATTTCCTGCTGCTGGCGGCCTTTGCCGAAGAGCTGCGGGACATCAACGAGAGTATGATTCACGATATTGCCACCGACCTTGATTTCGACAGTCACTACTGGGCCGGTGAGCAGCCGGCGGCTGTCAAGGAGATGTCCGCCCCCCCCCTTGCGATCCCCCGCTCCGCTTCGTTCTGGACAGACGGGCGAATCGAGGAGCTGTTTTCAAAACTGAACCAGCGTCTGGAAAACCACGAAAAGGTTACCCTGTCCACCGCCCAGGCACCCCTGACAGAGCTCACGCAGCGCTTGGAACAGATGCAGAATGCATTTGCACATCAGCTCAGCAGCACCAACAAAGCCATAGCACATTTGAATATGAAAATTGCCGAGCAGGCCGAACCGGTATCAGTGCGACAGGAACCACCCGTAACTGAGACCGAGCCGAAGCCGGGCTTGATGCGGAGGATCTTCGGATAATGCATTCTATCAAGAAAACCAGCAGTCGATGGATGGTATGCACGGGAATTGCCTGCGTGGCTCTGCTGGCATCAGCGGTACCACAGGTACGGGCAGCCGATTTCAGCATCAAGCCGTCAATCACGATCGGTGAGGAATTTACCGACAACGTCTTTGAGACCAACACCAATGTCAAATCCGACTTCATCACCCGCACACAGCCCGGTTTCGTACTCAGTTACAAAGCCCCGGTCTGGGACTGGGATCTCAACTATACCTTCGACTACCGCTACTATGTGAACGGAAGCCGTAAAGACGACATGACCCACGATGGCAACCTCAAGGGGCTGGTGAGACTGATTGACGAGAAGGTATTTCTTGAGGTGAGCGACAGCTACAAGCGGGTCTCTCTCGATGTAAACCGTGATACAACCAAGGAGAGCCTTTTTCTCAACCAGTCCGACCAGAATATTGCGACCATCTCTCCGTACGTCATGCTGCGCCCCCTTCCGCAGATGACCCTCAAGAGCGGGTACCGGTACGCCAACACCTGGTACAAAGACCCGCTGGGGGACAACAAGCAGGATCACATCGGGTTTGTGAACATCAGCTACGAGCTGACCCCCAAACTCTTCCTGACCGGCGACTATACCTACACATGGGAACTGCCTGAAAGAAACAGCAGCTTCAAACGCCACGAGGCCTATGTCGGTCCGCGCTACGAATATGCGGATAAATCGTTCATCTATGCCCAGGGCGGGGTCATTTCCACCAGCTACGACAAGGGAAACAACGCGCTCGATCCCGTATGGAACGCCGGCCTGACCCACACCTTCGACACCGCCGTCGCAACGATCACCGCCGGTATGAAATATGCCGATGATCCTCTCGGCCGGTCCATCCTCCAGACCTTCTACAACGGTTCGCTGACCAAGACCTTCCCGCGCGGCAGCCTTACCCTCAAGGGCTCATATATCGAGTCTTCGGGCACCGCGGACAGCAGCAAAACCTATTCGGGGGGCTTCAGCGGCACCTACGAGGTGATGCAGGATCTGAACGGCACACTGGGATTCACATACGAAAACTACAATGTGCCCAGCGGCACCACCGACAGATATCTGGTGGACTGCGGTCTGGTCTACTCATTCGCAAAAGAGCTCACCCTGGGGCTCTCCTATAAATTCATCGACTTCCAGTCTGATACGATCGCCACGGACAACAAACAGGTCAACCGCGTGATTCTGGAAGTGAAGAAGATCTTCTAAACATGACCCTCCTCTTTTAGGCAGCGTTGTTGCTGATAGAATCTACGTATGCCGGCCAGACAAAGGAATGTTTCATGCGTATCCACCCGGAAGAGCAGGCAGCAATTGTTTCTACGATTACCGGTTTTGATAATGAATCGGAAATCTTTCTCTTCGGTTCCCGTCTTGATGACACAAAACGTGGCGGGGATATAGATATCCTCGTAAAGTCAGATGTCATCTGCCGCAGCATGCTGGCTTGCATAGAAGACGAACTCTTCAGAAAGATCGATGAACAGAAAATTGATTTTGTACTGACCCTGAAGAACGAACTTAGTTCTTTTGCAGGAATGGTGCTTGCCAAAGGAGCGATACAGCTGTGGTGAATGAAGAGCTCATCTATCTTCAGGAACTACTTGGGCGCCTGCAAAAGGCCGCCGGTACGCTCAACTATTCCTACACAATATGTGAGGCTATCGGTATCAAGGAAGCATACGAAGCAGAAGAACAGGACCGGTTTGAATCATTGACAGCCAAATTTGCCAGGTTGTCGGATTTGATTATCAAACAGGCCATCAAATTGATTGATATTCTTGATCTTGACGAACCTCCCGAAACTGTCCGTGATTCAATCAACCGTGCCGAAAAGAAAGGTCTCATTGAATCAGGAATAAGATTTGTGGAGATCAGAAAATTGCGCAACAGAATTGCTCATGAATATGCCGAATCAGATGAAGATATTGTGGAAATTTATATGGAAGTGTTGCGGAGCACGCCACTGCTGTTTGATAGTGTGAATCGAATCCTGGGCTACTGCCGAAAGTATACAGACCGGCAATGCTGCTAAAAACCTGATATTTCTCAGGATTATTCGGGATTCAGGGCTTTTAGACTCTGAAAGACTTTTGGAACCGCAGATTCACGCAGATGAACTCAGAGTTAGAACCACAAGCAAGAATTGTTTCTGTTTAACGCATTATTTTTAATAAGTTGTAATGTTTCTAACTCACAATTTAACGGACAGGAAATTTACCATGCCGACAACATATAAACAAAAATTATTTGGAGAATTAAACGCCATTCCGGAAGAAATGATTCCTCGCTTTTACCGAATTATACATGCGCTGTGTTCGGAGTTCACTCATACCGCAGTGGAGACGAAATCACGCGGATCGCTAAAAGGTATCTGGGGGGATATAAAAATTGAAGAATCTTTGATAAAAGAAGCACGGAATTCGCTCTTTACGTATGAACGGGAAATAAAGGGATGACGTATATTACGGATACGCACTCGCTGGTATGGTACTTTACCAACGATCAACGCCTTGGTAAAAAAGCACTCAAAGCGTTTGAAAGCACGGTACAGTCAGGTCGAATAATCGTACCTACTGTTGTATTGGCTGAGATTATGTTTATAGCAAATAAGGGACGACTCCTCATCGGCTTTACTGAAACGGTGGCTAAAATAGAATCAATGGCAAACTTTGAAATTGCAGTACTTGACTTGGATGTACTTAGATTATCAGAAAAAACAAGTGTATCATTGGAGATGCATGACAAAATAATTGTCGCAACTGCAATGTGTTATGACGGTGTCCTGATTACAAAAGATGAACAGATAACAAAATCAAAAGTTGTTAAAACGGTCTGGTGATTTTATGCGAAGTTAAAATCCAGAGTAATCGCAGTAATCCCGAGACTAAGAAAATATTTTAGCTTCAGGATTTCTCAGAATTACCCAGGATTCAAGGTTTTAACTACCTGAAAGACTTTTGGAACCGCAGATCCACGCAGATGAACGCAGAGTTAGAACCACAAGCAAGAATTGATTCTGATTTACCCCAAAGCATAATGATTTTGACATACCCAAAAAGACTGTTAGATTTTGACTTTCTCTGCGTGCATCCGCCTTTATCTGCGGTTAACTGTTTTATTCTAGAGACCAACCAATGACTCAACAAACCAAGCCTGTTTCACAGCATATTCACGGCCTGGATGGTATTCGCGCCGTATCAATTCCGTCAATCTCATTTATAATACTGACCTGGAACTCGGAAGGGTATCTGAGGCGCTGCTTCGACTCACTTATCCGCACGTGTACGGCCGAGGATATCTCCTTTGAAGTCATTGTTATCGACAACGGCTCTCATGACGCTTCCTGCGATATTGTTGAAGGGTATAATAAAGATTCTTCCGATACCTTTCATCTTATCTCGCTGGAGTGCAACCGGGGTACGACCTATACACGCAATCTCGGATTGAAACAGGCACGGGGTGAATATTTGTGCATCCTCGATTCGGATACGGAAATGGGCGAGGGGAGTTTGACAGCGGTTATGAATCGCCTGAATTCAGATAGAAAAATCGGCATGCTTGTGCCGCGTTTGTTATTGCCGGATGGTTCAGTTCAGAATTCAGTCAAGCGTTTTCCGACCATGCTCAACAAGCTGATGAAAATCCCCCGAATTGTTTTTGGTGTCAGCACAAAGAACAGCGATTTTTACGAAAACTTCCCGTTTATCAAAGAATGTGAGGTTGATACGGCCATTTCTGCCTGCTGGTTTCTCAGAAGAGATGTCATGGAGAAGGTGGGATATCTGGATGAAAATATTTTCTACGCCCCGGAAGATATAGATTATTCACTGCGTGTCTGGCTGGCCGGATTCCGTATTCTTTATTATCCCGCTTATACGGTCCTGCATCACACCCAGCAGATAACCCACAAGAAACCCCTTTCAAAAACGTCGCTGAGTCACTTCGGCGGGCTGCTGTATTACTACCGGAAGCATGGTGGCTGGCTGGTGCGGCCGCGTGCTTCAAAGGCTCTTTGAACCGTAGATTCAGGCTGATAAACGCAGAGTAATCACAAGCACAACGAATGATTCCGGTTTCCCCAAAGCTTATTAATTTTGACGTGCTCCGCGTGTATCTGCGTTCATCTGCGGTTAATAAAGATTCTAAGAATGGATCGGTGCATGCTCGACAAGATAGCCGCAACATTACAATGGCTTCCCTCCTACTTTTCCCGCGAAATCGCTAGAACTCTCAATGGTGAGCGCGTCACCCCGAAACATATCTATTTCTGTATCTGCGATCATTATGAGCCGTACTGGAACGGTGCTGACAAGACAACTGCCCGCACGCGCATCCAACGCTGGCTGAACGAATATCCAAAAATTGCCGACACATACCGTGATTCGGATGGTAATCGCCTCAAATACAGCTTTTTCTATCCGGAGGAGGAGTATCAGGTAGATGATCTGAATGCCCTGGCGGAGTTATGTCACGCCGGTTACGGCGAGGTGGAGATTCACCTGCACCACGACAATGACACCCCGGAGAATCTCCGGCGCACCTTGATTGACTTCAAGCATCGACTGCATGAACAGCACGGCCTGCTGTCGGTTGATAAGGTGACCGGCGAGATTGTCTACGGTTTCATTCACGGCAACTGGTCGCTCTGCAATTCCAGAAAAGACGGGCGCTGGTGTGGTGTCAATGATGAGATAACGATCCTTCTGGAAACCGGCTGTTATGCCGACTTTACCCTGCCGTCAGCGCCCAGTGATACGCAGACCCGCAAGGTGAACAGCATCTATTACGGGGTTGATAAGCCGGGCATGCCCAAATCACACGATTGGGGTGTGGATGCGGAGGTTGGCAAGCGTGGTGAAGGGTTATTGATGGTGCAGGGACCGTTGGCGCTCGATTGGGGACGGCGCAAGTTTGGAGTGGTTCCGCGCCTTGAATATAGCGGTTTATTGGGTAATTTCCCGCCATCAGCTGAACGGGTGAAGTTGTGGATTGATGCGGGGATATCGGTCAAAGGCTCACCGGAACACGTTTTTGTGAAGTTGTACACCCATGGCACGCAGGAAGGTGTCATGAAGATGCTGTTTGACGATGGCGGCTGGCAGCGTTTTTTTGATGGTATTGAGAAGTATGGCAATGATAATAAGGTAATGGTTCATTTTGTGAGTGCCAGAGAGCTAGTTAACAAAATTGAAACCGTTTGCGCTATGAGATAGCTGTTGGAATTCTCGGTGGGATTGTCGGTCATAAATTTCATGATTTCTCTTTAAATGCCTGAAAGACCTTTGTAACCGAAGATTTACGCAGATGAACGTAGAAATGAAGATTTTGTAGCACCCCAAAAAAGATTTGTCTTTATCCGAGGTTTCCATGACTGTAACAGGAGCAAATGAATCATTGATGGAGGGAGCCCGTCGAATTTCCATCGCATTAAATCCTGAAAAAATTTATCTTTTTGGATCTCATGCATGGGGAATCCCGACGCCTGATAGTGACATTGATCTTTTTGTAATTGTCAAAGAGTCGGCGCAACCCGCATACCGGCGCTCTCGTGATGCATATCATTCATTACGAGGCCTCAGGGAACCTTTTGAAGTAATAGTAAGAACCATTTCAGAGGTTGAGAAAAGCAGAACCGTTGCGTCGTCTTTTGTGAAAAAAGTTCTTGATCAAGGAAAATTATTATATGGATGAGGCGACAACTCATGAGGTAAGACAGTGGCTTCATAAATCAGACCATGATCTGCGTTCTGCAGCACGACTTATGTCTGGTGATGAGGAACCTCTGCTTGATACTGCCGTGTATCATTGCCAGCAGGCAGCAGAGAAAGCTCTAATAGCTTACCTTATTCAAGGGATCAACCCATGACTCAACAAACCAAGCCGGTCTCGAAGCGTATTCCCTGCCTTGATGGTATTCGCGCCATATCGATTTCGCTTGTTTTGCTTGCTCACTTTATCGGAACCGTCGGTCAGGATGTACCAAAATGGATTCTGCCGTTTACCAAAATGGGTAACCTGGGTGTACGGATCTTTTTCGTCATCTCCGGATTTTTGATTACCACTCTGCTCATCTCCGAGTACAAAAAAACCGGCACCATCGCTCTCTTAAAATTCTATTTCAACCGTACGTTTCGTATTTTTCCTGTCTTCTATGCGTTTAGGCTAAATTAGTACATGGCACAGTCACTAAAAAGTACGACATTCAAGAATATAAGCTACAACGCCATAGGTAAGGTTGTAGCTTTTGGTTTTCAATCGGTTGCTAATATCATTCTTAGCCGTGAATTGATTGCGGCTGATTATGGCGTCGCTGGTTTTGCCATGATCTGTGTTGCGTTTATGAAGAATTTTTCCGGTTTTGGAATTAACAGGGCTGCTGTGCATGCTGCGGATTTTGATGAAAAGGCAATGGCTACAGCCTTTACATTACGGCAGATAATAGGCGTTATTGCATTCGGCATTACAATAGCGTTTTCCGGACTGGCGGAGCATTTTATTGATCATAAAGCAATTACATCAGTTATCAGGGTACTCGCGTTTGCTATCTTGATTGATAATTTTAGCCTGGTTTCTTCGATACAGCTTGAAAGGAATCTGAAGTTCTCAGTGATCTCACTTGCAGAGACAGGTCTGACGGCAGCGAGCTCTATAATCGCAATTATTCTGGCACTAAACGGATTTAAATATTGGAGCATTGTCTATGCCTTTTTGGCGGCAAATACCGTTTTTGTAGCTATTACATACTGGTACGCGCCATACCGGTTTAAATTTTCCATAGACACTGTGATTGCCAAACAATATCTGAGTTTTGGTTCAACCGTTTTTTTAACAGGGCTTCTCTCTTTTGCCGTATTTAACATGGATAATTTTATCGTCGGTTCAGTTGCGGGCGTGTCGCAGCTTGGTTATTATGCAATAGCTTTTAACTGGGGCGCGATGGTCTGTTCGATCATGGGAGCGGTGGTTTTGGGTGTACTCTTTCCAACGTTTTCGCGTATGCAGGGTGATCTGGAACGGATGAAACAGGCGTATCTTAAGATCATTCAGTATACTGCGCTTTTTAGTGTGTTATGCAATGTTGGCCTGTTTTGTGTGGCGGATAATTTTCTGATTACTGTCCTCGGTAAAGGTACAGATAAGTGGCTTCCCTCGCTCATGACATTGCGGATTCTTTGCCTGTATGGAATAGTTCGCTCACTTATCGAACCGGCTTCATCTCTTCTTATGGCACAAGGAAAAGCACATATAGCGCTCAAGGCAAGCCTGCTGGTCGCTCTCGTTGAGCTTGCATTGGTGTATCCGGCTATTAAATATGGCGGGATTGAAGTTGTGGGTATAGCAGTGCTGTTTGCGTACGTCTGTCAGTTGGCTATCTATCTGCCAGCATTGAAAAAAACAAACGATATTAGACTGATAGAAATTGTGAAGATAACGTGGCCTGCCTTGGTGGCTGGTGGCATAACGCTGCTTGGTTATTTTTCACTGAATGGTCTTTTTACTCCCGGACTCCTGAAACTGGTGGTGAGTATGTTTCTTCTTACATCAGTGTACCTTTTGTTTTATGGACTGCTGACTCGATGGCGCGTGTTTCTTCAATTAAGGGATTTATTACCAGCAAGAAGTTGAAACCGGAGAGGAGTCTTTACAAAAGTGTTATCTTTTCTCGTTTTTATATATTTGACGATTTATTATATACGGCCGACTGAATGGGTTCCCGGGATTATTGGGCTTCCCTTTTTGATGGTGGCAGGTGTCCTCTCGCTGCTGTTTTTGGGAGCATCTGTAATAATGAAGAGATTCCCAAATATGCTTACCGGCCGGGCAGAGCGAATGATGTTTGGCTTTGCAGCAGCTATCGTATTGTCTCACGTAAGTCATGTTTATGTAGGCGGTGCGATTAATTCTATAAACTTGTTTCTACCTTCTATTACAGGATTTTTCCTTATTATTTGTTTTGTGGACAGCCGAAAACGGACGAATACATTAATACTGCTTCTAATAATTTTAACAACATTTTTGGCGTATGAAGGCTGGCTGCAATCTACGACCGGATTCTCGCACGGTGGATTGGAGCCCATTTTTGAAAATAAAACCACCGTAGATGATGAATCTGTCAAAATGCCTCGAATTCGTTGGTATGGTGTATTTAACGATCCAAATGACCTCGGTCTGGCATTGGTACTTGCAGTGCCATTCCTGCTCAATATGCTCTTACAACGTCGATTCATCCTGCCATTGGTTACGTTACCCGTTATAAGTATTTCCATGTATTACACCAATTCTCGGGGGACAGTCTTAGCCGGACTTGTGGCTATCGGCAGTTATTTGGTAGTTCGATATCGCAGTGTGTACGGGGCTCTTGCCGGTGGTTCTTTCGCAATTATTCTCTTTTTGTTTGGCCCGAGCCGAATGTCTTCTGTTTCTGCTTCTGAAGAGTCTGCTTATGGTCGCATTGAAGCATGGTATGCGGCCTATCAGATGTTTAAGGCAAATCCTTTATTTGGTGCCGGTCAAGGTTCGTTTCTTGATTTTCATCACTTAACCGCACACAACTCGTTTGTGTTAGTGATGGCGGAGCTTGGCTTTACAGGGCTCTTTTTTTTTACGGGGTTGTTCTACTTCCCATACTACTGGTTGTGGAACAATATCTTAAAGAAAGGCGGTATGCAGTTAGTACCTGAAGATATTGGTTTAGTCTGCGCTGTTTTTTCCAGCTTAACTGGTATGCTTGCCTCTATGTTTTTTATTAGTCGATCATATATACTGCTTCCTTTTATGCTGGTTGCCCTTGTTACAGGTGTTACGAGAGTTATTGACCTTGGTGTGCAAAATGTTGCTGCTCAATCAGCAGAAAAACCTAAACACTTTAGGAATATATTCATTTTAACAATACTTCAGATAGTCGGCATAAATATTGTTGTAAAGTTGCTAATATGATTCGTCCGTTTTTCGAAATAACGCCAACGAGTTAAGGCAGTTATAATACTACGGTGGAGGTTGTATAAATGCTTATTCTCCAAATAACAAGGTATTTAAAACATAGAATTAAGCAAATTAGGGTGCAAAACTGTTTAAATAACTTCCAGAAAAATGCTTTGATTGGAACAGATTTCATGACCGAACTCGGTGCTGGTATTCAAAACGAGTCTGGTGAAAAATGGAGGATAAATATAGGTAACAATACTAAAATTATGGGGCATTTAGTCTGCAAAAAATCAGGTCTAATTTCAATTGGTGATTATACATGGATAGAAGAGCAAGTTTCTATTCAATGCTTAACTAACATAACTATTGGGAGATTTTGTGGAATAGCCGCAGGATGTTTAATTACAGATAACAATAATCATCCAGTAGGTGTTGAAGATAGAATCGCACATCGCATCAGAGTTGCACCATGTGGGCCTGGATACCCTGGGTCAGGTAATGGGTGGGAAATATCAGATTCAGCTCCAGTTGTAATTGGTGATGCAGTTTGGATTTGTGGTAATAGTACCATCTTAAAAGGGGTAACAATAGGCGATGGTGCAATCGTTGCCAGAGGTTCAGTCGTGACAAAAGATGTAGAACCGTACACTATTGTTGCTGGAAATCCTGCAAAAAAAGTAAAGGACTTATCTAAGCCACTGGAAAGTATCCACAATATAGCAGAGAAAATAATTGAAAACGTGGGCAGTCGCTTATAGTGCCCCAACACCAGTTTTCAATTTAAAAACAGATTATGATAGCAATGATGTTGCAGTGTGCATCGAAATTGTTGATGTTTTATTTGAATAATCGCCCATAATGTTGGATAAACGCTTCAAATGAGCCAATAATCGACTCCCTTTTATCTGATTTATAAAACAGATTTTAAAACGGAAAAACAAAGTGAATACCAACCATACACTGAATGTTTTACATCTTCTCATAAGCTTCAAAACCGGTGGATTGGAACGGTTTGTTTTAGATTTGATAGATTCAAATAACAATAAGTTTAATCAAAGTGTTGTATGTCTTGAGCATGCGGGAGAGTTGGCTGGTCAATGCAAAGTTGAGGTTATCTCGCTGAATATGCCACGCGGATTGCATGTAGGTGTTGCGTGGGATCTTGCCAAAATTGTCCGAGAAAAAAAGATCGATATTATTCAAACGCATAACGAAAAAGCACAACTCTACGGCTGTCTTGCAGGATTACTAACTAAAGTTCCTGTTGTGCATACTAAACATGGCAAAAACAATCTGGATTGGTGGTCAATAACACGCAACAATATTGAAGCCAGATTGTGCAGAAAAATAGTAGCTGTATCTCGTGATGCTGCGTTAGAGTGTGTGCGTGATGAAAAAATACCTTCTGATAAAGTGCTTACAATCTTAAACGGTATCGATACGGAGCGTTATTTCCCAGGTGACAACAAATATGAATTCAAGAAAGGTCTCGGCTTTAGTGAAGAGACGCTGGCGATTGGTATTGTGGCACGTCTTGCACAGGTTAAAGACCATGAAACTCTTTTAAAAGCTTGTAAGATTTTATTTGAGTCTGATCAGAGTTTAAAACTCTTGGTCGTGGGTGATGGTCAGTTACGAGGCAGTTTGGAACAACTCGCACAATCATTGGGGATAAGCAAACAGGTTATTTTTACCGGAATGCGGGAAGATATTCCTGATTTAATGCGAGCTATGGATATCTTTGTACTTTCATCAGTGAGTGAGGGCATCTCTTTGACGTTGCTTGAAGCAATGGCTTGCTGTTTACCGGTAGTTGCAACAGAAGTTGGGGGAAACCCTGAGGTTTTAGTCGATGGAGTGACCGGTTTCCTTGTGCCGTCGCAACAACCGGAGCTTTTAGCAAGTAAAGTGCACACACTGATTATTGACCCTGAGTTACGGAAACAAATGGGAGAAGCAGGGCGGCAGAGAGTTTTGGACTGTTTCAGCCTATCAACAACTGCTGAAAAATATCGTGATATGTATTTTAATTTAGTAGGATTTCCTTTATGAAACGAAAGAATCTATTATTTATTTCAGCATTCTTTCCGTATCCAACAGCACCGAATATTGCAACGTACAATCGTCAGGAGTTATTGGCATTGACAGACTACTACAATATTGATGCAATTGTTCCGATCCCATGGACTCACGCGCTCCGACATAAAGGTGCACCTCAGGAAGGAACGCTCGGGAAAATTAATATTAAATATCCAACGTATTATTACAGTCCATACATTTTACGCAATTTTTATGGACTTTATTATTATTATTCAATAAAAAAAGCAGTTTCAGAGCTTACAGCACGTAAGACGTATGACATAATATATTCATCATGGTTATACCCTGACGCCTGGGTGGCAGCAAAAATAGCAAAACTACTTAAACTCCCATTGTTTGTCTCCGTACTTGGTACCGATGTAAATCGTTTACGCGACGATACCTATCTGTCTCGTAAAGCAATAGAATTGTCTGAATATGCTACACAGATAAAATGTGTCAGTGATTCATTGAGAGCGAACCTTATTTCCATAGGATGCGGCCAGGATAAGTTGTCTGTTCTGCAAAATGGTATGGATAAAAATGTATTTCGTCCAATGGATAAATTTTCGGTCAGAAAAGAACTTGGCATACGTATAAAGGATAAAGTTATATTATTTGTCGGCAACCTGAAAAAAGAAAAAGGGCTTGGAGAACTTTGTCACGCATTTTCTCAGTTGCTGAATACTCATTTATTACAAGATTGCAGACTTGTTGTTATCGGTGGTGGTGGATTCAGGCCTTTACTGGAAAAGCTTCTTGCTGAACTCAATATGTCAAACAAAACTGAAATATTAGGTGAACGTCCGTTGGAAGTAATTGCTCAATATATGAACGCCTGTGACGTTTTATGCTTGCCCAGCTATTCTGAAGGTCAACCGAATGTTGTAATGGAGGCTATGGCTTGTCATACACGCGTAGTTGCGACATCTGTAGGTGGAACGCCGGATCTGGATTTGGGTTATGGGAATATAAAGTTGATTCCACCAAAAAATGTGCTTGAGTTGACGGCAGCGCTTTATGAAGTTCTCACTGACGGAGTAGAATGCGAGCAGTGGTATCAATTTAATTCCTGGGCAGACAATGCAGCATACCTGTATAAGCTTTTTGA
The DNA here is from genome assembly GCA_903868145.1 of uncultured Desulfuromonadales bacterium. Taxonomy (GTDB): domain Bacteria; phylum Desulfobacterota; class Desulfuromonadia; order Geobacterales; family Pseudopelobacteraceae; genus CAIPTY01. The sequence goes on from CAIPTY010000058.1 coordinate 104,033, forward strand.
GTCTGCCAAGTGTGAGGTTTAGATGGACAAATTGAAAGTTGGAGTTGTTGGGTGTGGCCAGATTGCAGACGGCCATGTTACTGAGATTCAAAAGCTCAATTCGGCAACTGTATTGGCAGTCTGTGATGCTGAGATCATTATCGCCGAACAACTTGCTATGCGATATGGAGTAGCTAACTATTATTCATCGTTAGAAGATATGTTGAAAATTGAAAAGCTGGATGTCCTTCATATTTGTACCCCACCTGGCTCACATCTCGTTCTTACCAAAATGGCTGTTGACGCGGGTTGTCATGTGTATGTGGAAAAACCTCTCGCGCTCAATTACGCTGACACCGTCGAATTGATAGACTATGTCATTAAGGCAGGAAAAAAACTTACTATCGGACATAATAGTGAATTTGATCCACCCAGCTTGGAGTTGCGCGAATTGATAAGTAAAGGTGTGCTAGGTGAACCGGTACATATTGAAAGCTGGTATGGCTACAACCTTGGTGGCTCGTTCGGCAAAGCTATTCTTGCTTCGCCGGATCATTGGGTGCACAAATTGCCAGGTAAGTTGTTTCATAATAATCTTAACCATTTGCTTAATAAAATAACTGAATTTCTTGACGACGAAAAACCACAGGTGCATGCGATGGCGTGGCGGAGTTGTAATAAAGGTGGCTATGGCGACGTTCGCGACAATTTATTTGATGAATTGAGAACAGTAATCAAAGGCAACAAGGTTTCTGCGTATGGTACTTTTTCATCAAGCGTTCGACCCGTTGGTCATTATCTAAGGGTATATGGTACCAAAAGTATTGTCGATCTTGATTATACGTCTCGATCTGTCGCAATTGACAGGGGTGCCAATTATCCAAGTGCACTGGGTCGATTGATTGCCGGGTACGATAAAGCATGGCAGTACACAAAATCCGCACTCAGAAACACTAACAAGTTTCGTCGCTATGATTATCATTATTTTAGTGGCATGGGGTTACTTATTGAAAAATTCTATGACAGCATCTTGTACGATAAACCTTTGCCTGTATCTACGGATAGCATCTTGAGGATAGCCTGGATTATGGATGATATTTTTAACCAGATCAACAACCCGGTGCAGTCATGAAAGTACTTGTAACAGGGGCAAATGGTTTTCTTGGATCAGCCGTTGTTGAACGCTTGTTATTCTCTACGGATTATTTTGTGCGCTGTCTGGTGCGGCCTGGTAGTCCCCACTTCAATATTGACGCTCTTCTTTACAAATATCCTACAAGATGCGAAATAGTGTACGGTTCGCTCAACAACCTTGAGACGTGCAGCACGTGTATACTCGACATAGGAATTGTCTTTCATCTTGCCTCTGCTAAAGGTGGCGCGCCTGCTGAGATGTTTCAGGGATCATCGGTGGCGACGAAGCAATTACTTGAAGCAATCAAATCAAGCACTCAAAAAATCAAGCTGCTTCATTGCAGTTCATTTTCAGTTTACGGTGTAGCTGAGTTACCAAAAGGTACGACTGTTGATGAAAATACACCCCTTGAAACAGTACCCCACAGGCGAGATGTCTACGCCTACTCAAAATGGCATCAAGAAAAACTGGTTCGGCAGTATGCAGAGCAGTTTGGTATTCCAACAGTTATTTTACGACCTGGTGTGATCTATGGACCTGGTGGCAGCCCGATGACTCCGAGGGTGGGTCTCAGTTTATTTGGTGTTTTTCTATTTATGGGTGGTAACAATATCATACCGTTAACACACGCAATGAACTGTGCTGATGCTTTTGTTGTCGCTGCTGAACATGCAGATTTTAACGGTGGTGCTTATAACGTAGTTGATGATAACTTGCTTACAGCCAGAGAATATCTGAAATTATACAGAATGAAGGTTGAGCGACTGCGAAGCATACGTGTTCCGTACGGTTTATTGATGAAAATATCATCGATTTGTGAGTGGTATTTTGCGAAATCAAAAGGCCAACTACCCGAAATTTTTACAAAGTATAAAACAGCCAATATGTGGAAGGGTAATAAATTCAATAATAGTAAATTAAAGAATATCGGGTGGATACCCGCAATTAATACGGAGACGGGAGTCAATGAGTATTTTGCATCTCTAAAAAAATAGAACTTGGAGGTGATTCATGATTGTTGCTGATATTTATGTAAAAGCAGAGTGGCTTTATGGTGACAGGTCGTTAAAAAAAGTGATTCGCGCTGCCATGAGTGACGCTACCCTTTGCATGCTGATTTACAGATCAATGTCATGGTGTGATAAATTTGCACTTACCAAAATTTTTGCAATGATACTTTGTAAGGTGAATGCCATTTTATGCGGTGCTGTTATTGGAAAAAGTGCTCAGTTTGGCAGTGGTTTTGTCATACTTCACAGTGTCGGGGTCGTCGTAAATACTCGTGTACGGGGCGGGCAAAATATCTATGTGGAAAGCGGCGTTGTCATTGGTGAAACAAAAAAAGGATGTCCTGTTCTGGGTAACAATATTTTTATCGGTTCCGGTGCCAAGGTCGTTGGAGATATAACCATTGGCGATAACGTTACAATTGGTGCTAATGCTGTTGTTAATAAAAGCTTTCCTGATAATGTTGTTGTTGGCGGGGTACCTGCGAAAATTATCAGATATAAAAATGAATCAGAGACATCACTCGTCGGATAAACGGAGAAAATACCATGAATATTATTTACCACTTTCGCGTGAAGGGTGTGGGGCCAGAACGGGTTCATATTTCCGGGATAGCGGGGGCTTTCGAAAATCTGGGACACAAGGTGTCGTTTGTTTCGCCAACCGATATAAATCCACTTAAAACGGGTGATGTTGCAGCACCAAAAGGCGGATTACGTAATGTGTTGTATTTTCTTGCGGACAAGATGCCTCAAGTTTTTTTCGAATTTATGGAGATATTTTACAACGTGATGGCCATTAAAAAATTAAAGCTGAAGATCGCTGAGACCAAGCCCCAGCTAATATACGAACGATATGCTTTTTTTTGTTTTGCTGGAATATTTATATCTCGTAAAGCAAATATACCGATCGTATTGGAGGTAAATGAAGTTGGAGGATTTGATCGCGTCCGTCCGCAGAAGCTCGTAAAACTTTCGAAACTGTTTGAAAATTATATTTTTTCAAATGCTGATGTAATAATTACTGTATCCGAATTTCTTAAGGAGCAGATCGTACAAAGAGGAGGTAAAAGGGACTCCATTTTAATTGTTTCAAACGGGATTGATGTTAAATTGTTCGATAAGCAAATTAACCCAGATGTTTTGAAACAGAAATATGAAATCTCGGGCTCAAAAATAGTTGGCTTCGTAGGATATCTAGTCCACTGGCATTGTCTTGATATGTTAATTGAAGTGTTTGCAAAAATCAGGTTAAAACATCCAGAGTCTAAACTAATATTTGTTGGCGATGGTGTTCTTCGAGACGATCTTGAGAAACTTGCCAAATCGTTAGGTATTGAGTCTGATTTTATTATTACCGGTCGTGTTGACCATTCAGAAGTTCCTGATTACATAAATTTATTTGACGTAGCAATAATTCCTAATTCCAATGAATATCGATCGCCCATCAAACTTTTTGAATACATGGCAATGGGAAGGGTGATTGTTGCGCCGGATCAACCACCGGTATTAAGCGTGCTTGAGGATGGTAAAACAGGCTTCATTTTCAAAAATGGAGATGCAGACGATCTCTATAGCAAAATTAATGCTGCGCTGGTTTCTGATATAGTTAGCCAAGAAATCGGAGTTAATGCCCGAAAAACTGTATTAGAAAAATATACTTGGGACATTCACGCAACCAGTATTTTGCAGTTTATAGAAAAAAAACATGGCAGGCTTGCCTGATTTTTGAGTAATTAGAGGAGGTAATAAACAATATGAATGACAATTGCGATACAAATATTCCAGCGCGTATAGCTTATATTTGTGAAGGTGACGCAGAAAAAGACGCTTTTTCTGGTACCGCAAAAAGTATGGTAGATCATCTGCGTGCACTTGGACATACCATATATACAATCGATGTTAGACCACCCAAATTTTGGCGGATTCTCATAGCTATTAAAGAATTCTCTCTTGATCGAAACAGATGGCGTGCTCGTTTCAGATATGGGAATTTCGCTTATCAAGTACGTTCAGCGATAGCCCGTGAAAAACTCGCGGCATTAAGTGAAAAAGTTGACCTTATGTTTCAAGTTGGTGCGACGTTCACCCCACCAGGAAGTGGCCAGATACCCTACGTGGTGTATTGCGATTGGAACATGGCTCTTTCAATTCAACAAAGCACGAATAAGCTTTCAGCGTCAGGAGGATTGCCAGCAACCGTGGCAGAGCAGATCAACGACAGGCAGAAAATAATATATAAGAATGCGTCTAGGATATTTGCTATATGTGAACATTTACGCGAGTCATTCATCGCTGATTACCATATTCCATCTGAGCTTGTTGTAAGGGCTTATGCCGGTCCAAATATGGACTTTAAATCTATCCGCACACGTATACTTGAAACCAAAAAAAATAATTCGACTATATTGTTTATAGGTAAGGAATTTCATCGAAAAGGAGGCGAAATTCTAATTAAGGCATTTAAGCTAGTCCGACAGAAGATACCAAAGGCACGACTGATTATAATTGGTACTTCAAGTGAAGAACATTGTGATGATGGAGTAGAGTTTTTGGGTAAGTTGAGTAAGGCTGTTCCAGAAGAGTATAATAAGATGATTCGGGCATTTATTGAATCTGATGTCTTTTGTTTTCCCACACGCCTTGAGCCATTTGGAATTGTTGTGCCAGAAGCAATGTACTTTGGCCTCCCATGCGTTACAAGCGACATTTGGGCGATGACAGAAATGGTTGTTGAGGGAGAAACGGGTTTCACAGTTGCGGCTGATGATTACGAAGCTTTGTCAAAACGTCTTATTGAGATTTTATCGGACAGTGCATTAGCTAGCCGTTTGGGCTCAGCCGGTCGAGTAAGAGCAGAAAAATTGTTCTCTTGGTCTTCAACTGCTCAAATCATGCATGACCATATTCAAAGCGTCGTATATGGTTTGCATTCACCCGAAAGATTGAATTAATTGGTACAATTAATTTATGAATATCTTTAATCTGCCAGACCCTAGATATGAACAACTTATACCGGTTACACTTAATACTATGGAGATTCCTAGGATCATTCACCAAGCGTATTTTGTCAGAAAAGGTGACAATCTGCCGGATGAATTAGCAAACAACATTGCTTCTCTGAAAGCGCTGAACCCCGACTGGGAATATAGATATTATGACGATAATGATATGCGGAGTTTTATTCAAAAAGAATATCCAGGAATCCTAGTATACTATGACAGAATTACAGAAGGCTATGGCGCAGCTAGAGCTGATCTTTTTCGATATCTTTTGTTGTTTCAGTGTGGTGGTGTCTATCTCGACATCAAGAGCACGATCCTAAGACCACTTTCGAGTACGATTTCGCAGGTAGACGGTTTTTTGTTATCAAATTGGAGCGAATGGAATGAGGGCTGTCCTCTGGACGACTATTGTGGTCAACACCGCGAATTATCTAAGATCTCTGGAGGAGAATATCTGCAGTGGTTTATCGTAGCTGCTCCAGGTCATCCATACCTCAAGGCCGTCATCACACAAGTATTAAAAAACATAGATAACTACCAGCCTGATTTGGACGGGGTTGGGAAGATGGGAGTTTTACGAGTCACCGGTCCTATCGCTTTTACCTTGGCAATCGAGCCGTGTAGGAAGAAGTATCCCGTTCAACTGAGAAGATGTCGGGAGGAGTTCGGTTTTGAATACAGCATCTTCGGACGTGAATTTAGTCATAAAAATTTATTCAAAACCATACCCGTCCAAGACAGGTTTTTGAAATATTGAAGGGGAATGCCCTTCTGCGGTAGTTTAGGTTTGCCGACCAAAAACAAGCCACAGAAAGGATTCCCCATGAACAAGTTTAGCAGTATCTTCGGCCAGATTCTACAGATCTTTGACAAGCGCGATTTCTTGCAAGCAGTACGTGACACCAGATCCGAGCATGCCGCCAAAGGTTTCACTTGCTGGGACCAGTTCGTTGCAATGCTCTTTTGCCAACTCGGTCAGGCTCAATCTCTGCGTGAGATCTGCGGTGGCCTCGCTACCTGTCTTGGTAAGTTAAAACACCTTGGGATTGACGATGCCCCCAAGCGTTCCACGCTGTCATACGCCAATGAACACCGGCCATGGCAGTTGTATCAGTTGATGTTCTACCGGCTTCTGGAGAAGTGTCAAACAATGGCACGGTTTCAGAAGCGGAAGTTTCGGTTCAAGAACAAGCTGTTCAGCCTGGACGCATCAGTCATCGAACTCTGCCTGTCCCTGTTCGATTGGGCCTCGTTCCGGCAGACCAAGGGTGCGGTAAAACTCCATCTGCTTTTGGACCATGACGGTTATCTTCCAACGTTTGCCACTGTGACTGAAGGCGATGTCCATGAAGTCAAGGTTGCATGGGAACTCAAACTTCCCAAGGGCTCCCTACTGGCTGTTGACATGGGATATACCGACTATGCCCTGTTTGCAAAATGGATTCTCGAAGGCATTTTCTTCGTCACCCGACAAAAAGGTAATGCGGCTTATCGTGTGGTTGAGGAGCGCAAGGTTCCCCAAAACCGGAATATTCTCAAAGACCAGATTATCGAGTTTACGGGTTACTACGCCAAGAAGGACTGTCTTCATCTACTTCGCAGGATCGAAGTGTGGGACGAGGAATTCAATCGGATCCTGGTTCTTCTCACCAATCACCTGAAGTTCGGAGCGACCACTGTGTCCGCCATATACAAGGAGCGTTGGCAGATCGAGATATTCTTCAAGGCGATCAAGCAGAACCTGAAGATAAAGACCTTTGTCGGAACCAGCAAGAACGCGCTCCTCATCCAGATTTGGACAGCACTGACGGTGATCCTGCTCCTGAAGTATCTCAAGTTCCGGTCGAGTATGAGCTGGTCGTTGTCGAATCTGGTAGCAATGCTCAGATATAACCTCTTCACCTACCGGGATTTATGGCTATGGCTCGATAATCCGTTCGAGGTGCCAGCAATTGTACCGGGTGAACATCAGCTGGCACTGGCTTTCAGGTAATTGGACAGCATCTTGAAAATGGTAACCTGAATTTACAAAGAACGATTTACGCGTCCAACATCTTGAAATATAAACACCGGAATCTCAGTTCCGGATTATCTTGGACAGCAATGATCGTACCCAAAAGCGGAAGCTTCCGATGATTGCGGTCCGCAGTGTAAAAGCTTCTCAAATTTTTCTGTACGAATCACAATTACCAAGCTATCATTGAGGCCAGCAGCACGGCTCACATCCTCGCTTGTATGTAACAGAATCGGACTCCAATCGAACACAGATTCCCCCCCGGTCTGCATGACAGAGGCCGGATCAGAGAAACTGGACGCACCAATATGCCTCCATCTGCTTTTTCATCACCACTCAGTGTTGGTACAACCAAGGCTTGAGCACATTCTGGATTAAATACCTGCCGGATTTCATCAAGGAGAAAGTCGAAGGGCGGCATGAACTGCAGAAGGCCATCGGCAATACCGGTTGGCTCTTTGCTGATAATATCCTCCGCATGGGTGTCGGCCTGCTCGTTAGTGTGTGGGTCACCCGCTACCTTGGCCCGGAGCAGTTTGGTGCTTTAAGTTACGCCACCGCTTTCGTTTTTGTTTTTTCATCCATTTCCATGCTGGGACTGGATTGGATTGTCGTACGTAACATTGCCGCTCTTCAGTACCGGAACCATGCTGACCAGAGCTCTATTATATCCACGATTCTGGTGAAAGAGGATACTACACAATGATAGATACCATTACCAAAGACAACCAGCTTCTTGCCATTATTATTTCGCACACATTCAGCGAACCGGGCATCCACTTTTTCACCCCTGGCGAACTTTCCCAGCAGTTGGCGTATATGCACCATCCTGCAGGAAAGGAAATTCCGCCTCATGTTCACAATCCGGTACCTCGGGAAGTTCATTTTACCCAGGAAGTACTTTTTATAAAAAAAGGTAAATTGCGGGTTGATTTCTACGATGATGACCGTGTCTACCTGGAAAGCCGCACTTTGGTAGCTGGCGATACGATTCTTCTGGCCACCGGTGGTCACGGCTTTGAGGTACTTGAAGAGCTGGAAATGATCGAGGTCAAGCAGGGACCATACGCAGGAGATCATGATAAGACGCGGTTTGAGGCCGTTGATAAAATCTTGTTAAAGGCCAAATTATGATCCCCGTTAACGAACCCCTTTTAAACGGTAACGAGAAGAAATACTTGAATGAATGCATAGACACCGGTTGGATTTCATCTGAAGGGCCCTTTGTACAAAGCTTTGAACAGCAGATGGCTGCGGCGGTCGGCCGGCGCCACGGCATTGCGGTCTGTAATGGCACCGCTGCACTTGAGACTGCCGTGGCAGCATTGGAGTTGAAACCGGGGGATGAGGTAATACTGCCGACTTTCACCATTATCTCCTGTGCCGCAGCGGTTGTACGGCAGGGGTGTGTACCGGTGCTGCTGGACAGCGATCCGGAGACCTGGAATATGGATGTGGACCAGATCGAGGCAAAGCTTACCTCCCGCACCAAGGCGATTATGGTGGTGCATATCTATGGCCTTCCGGTTGATATGGATCCGGTTATTGCGCTGGCAAAAAAGTATGACCTCAAGATCATAGAGGATGCCGCCGAGATGCACGGTCAGACCTACAAGGGGCAACCCTGCGGCAGCTTTGGTGATATCAGTACCTTCAGCTTCTATCCCAACAAGCATATCACCACCGGAGAAGGTGGAATGGTGTTGACCGATGACGATCAGCTGGCCGAACGCTGTCGCTCGCTGCGGAACCTCTGCTTTCAGCCACACAAACGGTTCGTTCATGAAGAACTCGGCTACAATTTTCGTATGACGAACCTGCAGGCGGCGCTTGGAATCGCTCAAATAGAGAGGCTGGCAGAATTTGTGGAGCGCAAGCGCAGTATGGGGCTACGCTATACGGAAATGCTGGCGGGCGTTGAAGGCTTAGAAATGATGCCGGTCCATACAGAGTATGCAAAAAACATCTACTGGGTATTCGGTATGGTGTTGAAGGACGAGGTCTCATTCAACGCCGAAGAGGCGATGCGGCGTCTGGGAGAGAAGGGGATCGGAACCCGCCCATTTTTCTGGCCGATGCACGAGCAGCCGGTGTTCCAGAAGATGGGACTTTTCAAAGAGGAATGCTATCCGGTTGCCGAACGTCTGGCACGCCGGGGTTTTTATATCCCAAGCGGCATGGCGTTGTCTGACGGGCAGATAGGTGAAGTAGCGAAAGCGGTTACTGAAGTGATGAAGGATTTGATATCTAACTGAAGTGGCCTGATTCCACTCATAAATATGAAAATGGAGTTGATAATGCACGTTTTTGGTAATTATTCGCATTATTACAACCTGCTCTACAAGGACAAGGATTATGCCGGCGAGGCCGAGTATATCCGGCGTTTGATCTCCTGCCACCGACCGGGGGCGGAAACGGTGCTTGACCTTGGTTGTGGTACCGGGCGGCATGACCTTCTTCTGGCGGGAATGGGTTACACAGTAAGCGGCGTTGATCAGTCAGAGGAGATGCTTGCCGTTGCCAGCGCTCATGATTCTGTATGTCGCTTCCATCACGGTGATATCAGGTCGGTGCGCCTGGAGGAAAAATTCGACGTCGTCGTATCGCTCTTTCATGTCATGAGCTACCAGGTCAACACGGAAGACCTCCGAGCCGCCCTGACCACAGCCGAAGCCCATCTTAACCCGAATGGAATTTTTATTTTCGACTTCTGGTATGGTCCGGCTGTGCTGACTGATCGACCTGTCGTGCGCGTCAAGCGCCTGGAGGACGAGGCGATTGCTGTGACACGGATCGCCGAACCGGTCATGTTCCCGAATGATAACTGCGTCGATGTAAATTATCAGGTATTTATCCGAAGTAAAGCAGGCGGCCAGACTGAAGAACTGTGCGAGACACACCGCATGCGCTATCTGTTCAGGCCCGAGATTGATCTTCTGCTTAAGGAGTCCGGCCTGAAGATCGTTGAAATAGCGGAATGGCTGACCGGGAAAAAACCCGGGTTCGACACGTGGGGTGTCTATTGCGTGGTGCGCAGGTGAAGAAGATCGGGCTATTTCTATGGATTCGGCTGCTACAGATAGTTATTGCAAAAAATGTTCAAGACAGAGGCACAGAGATCACAGAGAAAAACGATGCATTCAAGTACACATTGGAGGATACGACTTCGAAGCTTATTCCTCCGATGACCCTCTGTTGCGCCGCCCCTTTCGCGTGGCCTGTGGTGGCGGAGTTTGCTGTGGCGGCGGCGCACTGACGGCTGGTATGGACTTGGCCGGTTGTTCAGGCTTTGCTTGCGGAACTGCAGGCTTTGCTTCCGGAACCGCTGCCGTTGGCGGAAGGCTTGGGGAAGGAGTCTGGAAGTTCTGTTGCGGAGCGGCCGTATCCGTCTGCTCCGGATAGCGGGCCTTTACTCTGGCACGATAGCGTGCAGGAATCTCGTACTCCTTGTTTGTAAAATGGGTTATACCCGCGGAATCAGTCCAGGTGTAAACCATTCCGTATGCGGGTGCCGATACCATCATCAGCAGCAATAGCACATACTTTTTCATCATTTGCAGTTCCAGTCTTTCCGGTATATCTTCCCGAACGGATTTAAAAAAGCCCCTGTAGACATCCAGGGGCTTTTATCTTGTTTCATTATAAAAATCGTTGTGTTAGAAGTGGCATTTTTTGCAGCTCGGACCGCTCAGAAAGACACCTTCTCCCTGTGTCCCGTGGCAGACTGCATTGAAACATGAGGCGGTACCGTTGGCAACAACGTAGGCCGTGTGTGCCGATACTGCTGTCGGAATTGCCCAGTCAGTGGGATGAATTGAGCTTACACCCCCCAGATGACAACTGATGCACGACGGACCGGAACCCGCTACGCCTCTCAAATCAACCCCGTGACAATTGACATTGGCACAGGATGCACTGGTATTCTGCTTGACATAACTTGGATGCAACGCATATGCATAGCTTCCCCATGCCGTATTCCATACGAGGGGGTGAGGTGAAAGAGCATTTCCCAGATGGCACTGTGTGCAGGCCACCTTGGAGATGCCGCCGCTGAAGTCACTGCCGTGGCAGGTTGCACAGCTGGTCAGATTGGCTTTGGCCGCAGTCGTATGACCGGCAGGAAGCCAGGTGGCGGGGTGCGTGCCGGTAACCGGGTTAAGCACCGCCTGAGAGTTGCTGTCTCCACACCCCGAAAGCGCCATGAGAAGCAGGGAGAGCATAAAAAGGGAGATTAGAGATGAAGATCTTACCGGTGACATGATTTGCACCTCTCATTATTCTGCCGTCCGTGACAGGCGACACAGGACGCAGGGTTGACTCTGCCATCGATCTTGTGCTGGCTCAGATAATCGCCCCGGTGCGGCAGATAGCGATCCGGAGACGTGGAATACTTGCTGCTCGGCTTGATCTCTTCCCGGTGTGCGTGACAATCGGAGCAGAAAGACTCCTGATGGCAGGTGGCGCAGGCGTATCTCGATCCGGCATAAATTTTGTGTTTGAGAAGGAAATCCGGTGCCTTGTGGTTAAGAGCGCCCCAGGAGTTGGTATGACATTCGGTACAGTTGGGCATGGTCTTGACCGCCTCGGGGTGAATCCGGGGGACACTCGCGGTGTTCGCGCAGGCATACAGGATACTTGCGAACAGCGGAACCATCAGAATCAGTAAACGTTTGCGATTTATCACTTTTTATCTCCTCCCGCCGCGCCGAACTTCGTCTCGAACAGGTACGTCAGTTTAAGCAGACCCTTTACTTCGTTGTTGAAAAACGGATTTTTGGAATACTCGACATTTGCGCCGATTTTCAGGCTCTCGTTTATTTCATACGATGATGCGGTAAGTACAGTTATGGCATTGTGCTGGCTGTACATATTCCGGGAGTTGTCGTAGTAGAGATCGATCACATCCAGCGTCAGATCCAGCTTGCCCATTTTTTTGGAGGCGAACAGCCGAAACTCGGAATATTGCAGCCTGTCGATGGAGCCGTCCATTCGGTGGACGGAAGCGCCGGCCATATACGCATCCGGCTTCGTATAGGTGAGCTTGCCGCCGAAATAATTGGCCGACTTGGCCACATCATATTTATAATGCTTGTAGTCGCCGACAAGCGTGAACTCGCTGTTTATGGAGTATGCAGCGCTTCCGCCGAAAGTCAGCACCTTCTCGTTGGGATCGATCCCGTTGGTCAGCGGATTGAAGACCAGTGCGCTGGTGGTGACCTTGTAGAAGAAGTCATGATAATTGATATTCGACATATCGACGTTGAGCTTCAGGCTGTCAAGGGGGGTGTAGGAGAGTGCGTAGGCGTGTTCCATCCAGCCGCCGGTAATTGAATTGTAGGATGAACGCCCGGTCAGATCGATCTGTTTGATCGGGCGCACCCAGATGTCAAGCCCCTCTTCCTCACGGTAGCGGGCGCTGTCGGCGTATGATTTCAGGGCGCTGACGCCGAGGGTGTAATACTTCTCGTTGCTCTGGGTCACCCGGCCGCCGAAAACCAGATTATCCGCCTTGATGTTCGGCTCAGTAACGACCGGCGAACCCACATAAGCGGCGGCTGCGAAACCGGCCGCAAAATCGGAGCGGACGTATGCGCCGTCGAGCCGCTGCGCAGCAACCCCTTCGGTGACAAACTGTCGCCCGGCGTTGATGACGAAATTGTTTTTTGCGCCCTGATAGCTCAGGTAGCCGTACTGCAGATCGCCATCCACGTTTCTGTCCCGGAAGGATTTATCGCCAAAGTCAACCCGGCCCCAACTGCCGATGTGCAGCGATATGGCGTTACCGTCCTTGTCGGTGTTGACCAGTGACAGGCGCAGGTACTCCGTTGCCGGAAAGAGGTTTCTGCTGCCGTCGTAGTTGGTGCGGCCCATGCGCATGACGGTGTCAGACTGGCCGGAAATCACGGTTTCCGCCATGACAGGTGCAGCGGCGAATAATGCCGTGCAGACCATAGCAACTACAGCAGTTGTTCTCACGGTGCCTTGAAATTCAGGCCATGATGTACGAGATGGATCCGTCTTCAAAGCGCTACCTCCTTGCTGCCTGTCGATGTCTGGTTTTATTGGGTAGTTGGAACGTATTGCGCAGCAACATTAAATCAACGTGGATCTTATTGCAACAGTAAAAGCGCTATAACGGCAATGTCCGTGTGATAGTTTGAGGCGTTGTTAACCGGTTATTTTCCCTTTCGAACCAGCCATACAGCGCAGCTCCCGTCTGTGTTAACATTGGCCTCTTTGCCGTCAACCATGCTTACCGTCCAGGCGTAACCCTTGGCTTCCTTATTGAGCTCGGAGGTCCAGTAGCACGTGGGCTTGACATTGATGAACGCATCTTTGTTGAGTGCGTCAGCAGGGCTGGAACCACCGTACATGGCAACGGTTTTCAGTTCGAATCGTGTAGGTAATCTCCAGTCTGAAAATCCGCCATCCGTGCTCTTTTTTGCATGCATCAGTGCTGCATCCCAGCTCATTTTACCTTCTTTACCGGCATCACGTATCCATATCTGCTCAAATGCGGGACAGTTAACAAACAAACCGTCTTTTGACAAAGCAAAGAATACGACCAGTTCCTTCTCCAGTTTGAGCGTTTCTCCGCCGGACAGAGTCTCAATTTTCAGCGAGTGTGACCTTGTTTTATCATCCAGATACGGGGTTACTTCATACTCGGTCTTGGCGGAAAGGTTACTTATTTTGAACACTCCATCCGCTCCCGTAGTTGCCTCTGCCTGATTACTCCCATGAGTCTGCTTGGCAACAACCTTAAGTCCGACAATGGGCTTCCCCTTGCCGTCCACCAGTTTACCCTCCAGATCCGATTTTTTTCCGCATCCCCACAGACATGTTAACAGCATGATTCCTGTCAGTAAAACTCTCGCCACTTTCATGTGTCTCACCACTCCTTTGTTGTTTGACTATAGCCGTAAGAAAATTGTACCAAAAAAAACCGCCTTGTTGAGAGGCGGAAGGTTGTCTAAAAACGAGCGGGCCGTGAGGCCCGCTCTATGTTACTGCCGATACTACTGTTTACAATTCAGACTAAATGCCACCATTTTGCTTGAAGTGATTCAGCACTCCAGTTTTGGATACATGGCAGCCACTGCAGGTATTCTGTGAAATACTTGTTTTCCATGCGATACCGGTTCCTGATGTGCCGGTATGGCAGCCTATGCAACGTGGTGCACCCGCTACAGTCTGGACTCTGCCAGTGGAGTAGACTGAGAATGTGGGTGTGGTTGTACCAGGTGCGACAAACGATGGCGTACCCTGCGGGTAGGTTACTTCACCCCAGTTCAGTCCCAGCGCGTCGCCAGTCGGAGAAGCGGAGTGAATCGCGTGTACGCGGTTGTTAATCGGATTAGCATGGTTGCCGGACTTGTCATGGCATGTATTGCATGAATCCGTATCAAACGGTACCGAGTGACGCGCGTCGTGTGCTCCAAGTGTTCCCGTACCATGGCAATCAACACAGGTAGCGCCGGCAATTTTCTGCTCAACGGTAGCTGTACCGATCTGGATGAGGGCCTGAGCGGTCGAGTCAATTTTGTAGTTCGTATCAGAAACATACCCATAATTCTGTGCAATAAAACGAACTACGTATGTACCAGGTGTCGCATTTGCCGGAATCGCATTCAGCTTGTAACTGAAACCGGATGTTGTGGTTTTGATATTGGCATCCGTAGCATCAGGGAACAGGCTCTGAGACTGACCTGGAAGATTTGTAGTCGGGCTCAGCGTGATCGCTGCTTTGGTCAACACAGGAATTGCGTTGGCACGCGGACCGGCTACGGCAAGGGTTGCCTTGGAAAGAACGCCGGCGACGGTTGTTCCGGCAGCATGTTTCGTTGTGGTGTAGATTGTTGATGGGACAGCACTGCCATCGGCATTTTTCAGGGTTACCGTGACGGTTGGTGTTTCACCGGCTTTGTAGTACGTTCCACTTGCCGGAGCAGAGATGGTCATTGTAGCGATGTATTCCGGTACATTTTTGGCTGCGGTGGCAACAGTATGCACAGACGTGACGTTTGCCGCAGTATGGCAAACAACGCAACCCGAACCGGGGATACCAACGGTGTGAGAGTTCGGTGCAGGCGCGCCCTTGACGTTGCCCGTGTGGCAGCCGAGACATGCTTCAGGGGTAGCATTATTCTTCCAGTTGGCAAGCTTATCGCCAGTGCCAAGAGTTACAGCGTTAGGATTGGAATGACATGTTGTGCAGTTCGTGAGAGGCTGCGGATAGGTAATTTCAGACATATCATACGGCTTGCTCTGGCCCGAGTGAATCTGATGGATAAATGAGGTCAGAGGGTATGCGCTTCCGCCACCGGTATATAACTGTGAGTGACAGAACACACAGGCAAGCGTGTCTTTGCGGCTGCTGGCATGAGCAGCGCCAGCCATCGGATAGCCGTGGCATTTCTGGCAGGCGCCGATTGTAACGATCTGATTCTGCGGTGCGTCTTTCAGTACTGCAGCGTTGGCACCACCTGCGGCGCCCCAGGTGAAATCAGTAATGGAGTTACCTGCACCGACTGTAACCGCATCTGAACCGGCAGGCATGCCGGCGACGGTCGGGCTGACCTGCAGCCACAGACGCTGTGTGCTGGTTGCACGGGTACCAAAATCGGCAGCCGAAAAGGCGGTGGAAGCTGCACCGGCGTTGGCTGCTACGGCTACTTTAGACGGGAAGGTTAATTTGTAAACGCCGGTCGCATTAACAGGCAGAACCGGGGTTCCCTGGAAAACCTCAACATTATTCTGGTACAAGTGTGCGGTACCCAGTGCTCCTGCGCTGTTACCTTTGGCCTGTCCCCACATTTCCAACAGGTCAGTTGCAAGTGTCTGGCCCGCGAGAACCAGGCCGGTATTGGTGGAATTTCCTGCCCGTGCAATTACGGTCCCTTTAGGAACAAGGGTTCCCAAATAGGCTGTAACTTCAGACGGCTGAAGGGTGGTCCAGGCAGCAGTGCCATTTTTTACCGTGAATGTAATAACCGGATAATCAGTCGCATCTGTCGCTACTGTAACACCCGATATTGCAAGGTTGGACTCCAGATATCTCGGTTTCAGCGTACGTGTGCCCGATGCTGCATCATATTGATACTGGTGCATGCCAACCTGGTCTGTAACGTCATTTGCGCTGTGACAGACAAGGCAGGATTCCTGACTCACGGTAACAGCAGTTGCAGTCACCAGAGCGAGTCCGGAAGTGGTGTACTTCAGAACGGCGCCGCCGCTTGCAATTACAGCACTGCTTGCATCAGCAAAGGTCTTGGCGGCAGGAATCGGCGCGGTCACCGAAGCACCCAACAGTGTCAGGGCAGCTTTGGCAGCGGCATCGGATGTCCGGTTGATATTGATCAACACCAGGTTGCCGTTGGTCAGCACTGCCGGGGGGTTGTTAATATCGATCGGGGTGAGAGTGTAGAGAATAATCCCGGTGGTGAGCGTAGCCTTGAACAGGATTACGGATTGTTTTGCCGGCAGTGTAAAGGACAGGCCGGAGTAGGTTCCGTCTGCCTGAATATCGGCAGTACCCAGTGCAGCACTACCAGCTTTGGCATATGCATCGAATGCCTCAACCTTGCCCAGGGTCGCAGCGGCCCTTTGAGCAACAGGAACCTCTGCTGCTGCTTTGGGAGCAGGTGCAACGGCATCAAGTACCGTACCGGAGACCGTAGCCTTCATGCTTGTGGTATCAATGGCAGTCGCACCGCCACCACCACTGCAACCCGCAAGCGGAAGCATCGCGAGTACAACCAGTGCAAAAAAATAAGACAGATTCCATTTCTTCATACATTTTCCTCCCATGAGTTTTGTTACAATAGGTTAGTTCTAAAAACGATCTCTGTTGCTAAGTTGTCACAAAAAGTCTTTTCATGCCTCCTTTCGCATAAATTGTTTACCGCCAGTGTTAATCGAGAAGTACATCATCAACTTGCGTACCTGCTTGAGTCGAACACCGTATGTTTAATACCTCCTTGTATCCGGTTTAAAAACATGCACCCGCACCGCATCAACCGCAGCCGATCTGGACAGGTACATAGGGTAACTTCAACTATAAAAAATCACAGGCACAGGAACGCCTGAATTTTAGATTTGTGGAGTTATAAAACCTTCTGAATCAATTTGCAACTATTTTTACGAAAAAATTTAAATTAGCTGTTTCGCCAGCCATGTTTGCTCCGGGTGAACAGAGGTAACCATGCGTAATTTGCTACATCCATGAGGCTCGTGCCATAGGAGAAAACAGGGACATTCTTCCCCATATAAACCAGTTAAGACCTCCGAGGTTTCAAAACCCTCGTAGAGTTTACCTCCAGACAATCAAGATGATCTACGCCGCCAATCGCACCGTTGCGGTAAACTCATCCCACGGCACGCAGTATTTACCCGCCTCTGTCTTTTCCACCAGACCGGCAGTCTCCAGTGTTTTTACATCATGGAATACATTCTTGTAGTGGCGGTGGAGATGTTTGGCAAGGGCGTTAATGCTGGTGCTGCCGACCTTGTGAAGTTCCTGCCCATTAGATACCTCTCCCACATTTTCCTCTCAATCATAGATATGGCTTTTTATGCCACAGCCGAGTTTTATTGTCAACGATGGCTCCTGCAAAAGTAAAAAAGTCCCCTCCCCCTTGGCGCATGAGCGCTAACTTAGAGCTTTTCGTCCCTTCCCCTTCAAGGGGAAGGTTAGGATGGGGATGGGATTGTTTTTGGTAACTTGCCGAAATCATGGAGTTTACCCCAGCCCCTCCCCGACCCTCCCCTTGAAAGGGAGGGGGAAAATCAAGGGCATTTCTGCTTATAGTTAGCGCATATACCCGTCAAGGGAGGGGAGGCTTGACGTAAGAGCAAAAACAGACACAAAAACCTGCCGTATCCCCTCACCCGGCCTTCGGCCACCCTCTCCCGGTGGGAGAGGGGATAAGATTTCCCTTCTCCCGCCGGGAGAAGGTGGCCGACAGGGCGGATGAGGGGTGACTTTGTGGGTGTTGCAATACCCTGCATATCATAGGCCGGGGCTCCCGTTTGTCGAGTGCACAGACACACGGGCGGAATCAGCCTGCCTGACGGCGGAAGTCGATCTTTGTACCTGACGAACCCCCGCCTCAAATCGCATTGTCAGAATTATTCTTATGTGATACCGTGCGCTTCGCTAACTTCACACATTGAGGGAATTTCTGACGTGACACCCTATCTTCGCCCCAATATCGCTGCCATGCAAGGCTACGTCCCCGGCTATCAGCCGCCGGACATAGCCACGTGGATCAAACTGAATACCAACGAAAATTCCTATCCCCCGTCGCCGAAGGTCAGAGAGGCCATCCTGGCGGAACTCGGCAGCGATGGAGCCCGCCTGCACACTTATCCTTCGCCCTCCAGCCAGCATTTGAGGGAGGTGGCCGGAGAACTGTACGGCTTTGATCCCGCCTGGATCATCATGGCAAACGGCTCGGACGAGCTGCTCAACAACCTTATCCGGGCCTGTGCCGCAGAGGGGGATGAGGTGGGTTTCGTCCATCCCTCATACTCCTACTATGCGACACTGGCGGAGGTTCAGGGTGCGCGTGTGCGGACCTTCGGCCTGACGGATGATTTCCGCATCGCCGGATTTCCGGAGCGCTACGAAGGGAAAATCTTTTTCCTCACGACCCCCAATGCCCCGCTCGGCCCCGCCTTTCCGATGGAGTACATAGCGGAGCTGGCTGAACGCTGTGCCGGGATGCTGGTGGTGGATGAGGCCTACGTTGACTTTGCGTGCTTCAATGTGCTGGAGCTGGTGAAGCGCTACGAAAACGTGGTCGTTACCCGCACCCTCTCGAAGAGTTATGCCCTGGCCGGCATGCGGCTCGGACTTGCCATCGGTCGGCCGGGGATTATCTCGGCCCTGGACAAGATCCGCGACCATTACAATCTGGATCGTCTGGCTCAGGCGGCCTGCGTGGCGGCGCTCAAGGATCAGGCGTATCTGCTCGACTGCTGCGACCGGATCCGGGATACACGGGAATGGTTCTCCTCGAAACTGCGATTGATCGGCTACGAGGTTATTCCGTCCCAGGCAAATTTCGTCTTTGCCTCCCCCCCGGATCGCAACGGTAAACGGGTTTATGACGGTCTTTACGACAGGCGGATTCTGGTGCGTCATTTTACGGACCCGCTGCTGTGCCATGGCCTGAGAATTTCCATCGGAACCCGGCCGGAGATGGAAACGACTCTGACGGCCATCAGGGATATTGGATAGGGAGGTTGTATGCCGCTCAAGGATATGTTCGAGGCCTGTGTGCAGTGCGGATTCGATTATGCCCGTGTGGATACCGAGGCCTGGGGCAAGGACAGCGCCCGGCGTCTGATGTGTCCCGTGTGCGGCTGGACCGCCTACGAGGAACTGCGGTGGGAAGGCAGCCGCCCCCAGATGATAAAACGGAGTGAAGCAAAGGGGTACGGCGCCTTTCGCCTGATTCCTCCCGGCGGCTACTCCGGTTACAATGCGTTCCATGAACCGCCGTCAGCCGACGTGATGTATGCGCTCAAGGAACTGTTGATCGACAAGGGGTGGAAGGGGTATATCTCCGTATGGGACGATGCGGAAGGCAAGGCATTCCTGCTGCTGGGAAGTCCGCTGGACAAATTTGACGTTATCACCAAAAAATAGTCTGACAGCCGCCGGACGGGGGCTGCGAGAGGAGCAGAATATGTCCCGAACTGCAATTATCGAGCGGGTGACAAATGAAACCAGGATCCGGCTGGAGCTGAACGTGGATGGTTCGGGAAAGGCGAAGGTGTGTACTTCCGTGCCGTTTCTGGACCACATGCTCAACCTGTTTGCCCGCCATGGCCTGTTCGACCTCGATGTGGAGGCATCCGGAGATATCGATATCGACTTTCACCATACGGTCGAGGATATCGGCATCGTTCTGGGTGAGGCTTTCAAAAAGGCCCTGGGAGAGAAGAAGGGAATCCGCAGATACGGACAGGCCTCGGTGCCGATGGACGAAACCCTTGGGGCGGTTTCTATCGATATTTCGGGACGTCCCTATCTGGTGTACAACGTCCGCCTGCCCAAGGTGAAGATCGGTGAATTCGATGTGGAGCTGGCAAGGGAGTTTTTCCAGGCCTTCGTCAATCACTGCGGCCTCAACCTGCATATCAACGTCATGTACGGCGAAAACGTTCACCACATCATCGAGGCCTGTTTCAAGGCGGTGGCCCGGGCGATGGATGTTGCCACCCAACTTGATACGCGGGTGGACGGGGTGTTATCAACCAAGGGTGTGCTGTAGCAGTTCAGGAGCGGTTAATCAGTCGAATCTGCCTATTTGATCTCCCTCAGCATCTCCTTGGCTTTTTTTGACTCGTCACTCTTGGGGAAGCTTGTCGTCAGTTTCTTCAGCACATACCGTGCGCTTTTTTTATCGCCGAGAGCGTTGAACGCCATGGCCTGCTTGAGCATTGCGGCGGGAACCTTCTCCTTCCGGGGATACTTCTCAATAACCTCCTGAAAAGCCAGGATGGCCGGTTCATAACTCTTCTCGCTGTAGTGGGTCTCGCCGATCCAGTAATGGGCATTGGCTACCAGCTCGTGTTGCGGATTCTGTTCGATAAACCGGGTGAAGATGTCACGTGCGGCAGGGGTGTCACCGGCCTTGAAGGTATCAAGCGCCTTCACGTAAAGATTATCGGTCGATGCTGCCCCCTCTCTTTTTGCCGGATCCGCACCCCCGGACAGTTTCATGTTCAGCTCATCCAGCATCGCCTGCTGTTTGAGAATGCGGTCTTCCAGAGCGATGATCCGTCTGTCGGCGTCCGAGCGGTAGCGATCCAGATCTTCCGCAGGTTTTTTGACGCTGATGCTTACATCATCAAGCCGGCCGTTCAGAGCCTGCATATCGGTTTTTGTGCTGTCAATCGTTGCCTGAATATCTGCGGAAAGTTTGCGCACAGCGGCAACGTCAGCGTGGAAGGTCTTTTCCAGAACGCCCATCCCTTCTTTGGATTCGTTGCGGATGCCGGCCAGATCTTTTTCAAGCGTAAAAAGCCTCATTTTGGCAGAATCAATATCATCCCTCGCGGCGTCGAGAGAGCTTATGGATGCGCAACCGGCAAGACCGGCCATGACGGCCAACAATACTATCGGTGCTGATTTCATTGAGAACTCCTTTATCGGGGTAGTGCCTTCGGAACTGTATATACCATGCAGGGCGCATCTTGACAAGAATAACGGGTCAGTGCGGACGGGATCGATGCTGTTCCGTGAAACGCACATTTATGCTTGACAGATACGACACTCTTAACTATATTCCAAAACTCTTTAAAAAATGATGTAAATGGAGATGGTCATGTACGCAGTTATCAAAACAGGTGGAAAACAATACAAGGTGGCTGAAGGCGAGTATCTCAAGGTGGAAAAACTTGTTGGTGAAATCGGCCAGGAGGTCGAATTTGCCGAGGTGCTGATGATCGGGGGCGAAACGATTTCCGTAGGCGTTCCGGTAGTCGCCGGCGCAACGGTTACTGCCAGGATAGCGGCTCAGGGCAAGGACAAGAAGATTCTGGTGTTCAAGTCGAAGCGTCGCAAGGGCACCCGTAAACTGCGCGGACATCGTCAACACAAGACCGTCCTCAAGATTGAAAAGATCAGCGCATAATTGTTAAAGACCTAATTATTCCCGAGGAGACAGGAAATGGCACATAAAAAAGCTGGGGGTAGCTCACGTAACGGCCGGGATTCTGATGGTCAGAGGCTTGGCTGCAAGAAATTCGGTGGAGAGATCGTAAAATCCGGTAACATTCTCTACCGCCAGCGCGGTACGCAGATTCACCCGGGCAACAATGTGGGCTGTGGCAAGGACTACACCCTGTTTGCCCTGATTGACGGCATTGTCAAGTTTGAGCGCATGGGCAGGGATCGCAAGAAGGTTTCCGTCTATCCGAACTGACAGCCCTTTTCCAGAAAAAACACGCCCGGAGGATTTGTCCTTCGGGCTTTTTTTTGTTTAAAAACGAGGAGATATATTTTTGCCCCCCCACTTGTTAAATCGTGCGCCGGTAAAATCAATAAAACCCTGTTTAATTATTCATTTGAATTCGTCGGTATATTATTTTACAATCCCCGCTCACGCATTACACAGGCACCATTTTTTATTGTGTAAAAGGGAGTTGGTATGTTCAAATCGAAGCTGACCCGCAAAATTATTCTTATCATCGGTGCCACCCTCTTTATCGGTTTTGCAGGGCTCGGTATCCTGTCGCTCTACCTCGAATACACCGCCACCATCGACCTGCAGAAGCAAAATACGCGTCAATTGACGTCCGCCGTCACCCACGACATCATCAACCAGATGACGAAAAGTGACATGAAGGATTTTAATACCTATATTGAGGATGTTAAATCCAAGGGAGGTATTGCTGGCATACGTGTCTTCAACGCCGACGGGAAGGAGCGCGGCAGCGGCGTCGTTAGCGAGGAGATGCGCAGCGCGCTGTCCACCGGAACCCTGCGGGAAGTCACCGAGAACCGGGACGGAAAGCATCTGCTCCACGTTGCAGTGCCGCTGCTTAATGAAAAGCGTTGCCACACCTGCCACACAAGTGATGCCCGCTACCGGGGGGGCATCATACTGACGACCTCGCTGGAAGAGGGTTTCAGGAGCGCTTTGCGACTTTCACTCATAATGTCGGCGGTTGGTGTATTTTTCTTTTTTGCCATGCTGTTCGCGCTGTATCTGTTTTTTGACCGGGCTGTTGTCCGGCAGATTGAAAAACTCTACAAGCAGATGGAAGGGCTTGCTGAGGGCGAGGGGGATCTGACAAGAGAGCTTGATGTCACCACGTCATGCGAGATCGGCCAACTGGGTCAGGAGGTCAACAAGCTGACCACCAAGCTGCGCGAAGCCATCTCCCAGCTTTACCGGCAGACATGTCAGATCGGTGTCAGCGTCTGTGAGTTGTCAGCCGGCGCAAGCCAGACCCTCCAGTTGAGCCAGAATCAGAAGGATCAGGCCACCATAGTTGCCGTAGCTGCGGAAGAGATGGCCATGACCATCCAGGACATGGCCAACAATACGCATCGCGCGGCAGAACTATCGTCGGAGGTTGATGAAGCTGCAAGTACCGGCATGAATGTGGTGGCTGAAACCTGCGACTGCATGCAGCAGATTCGCGACAGTGTAAACGGCACACTTGAAACCATCCGGCAGCTGGAAGCGGCATCATCCAAGATCGGCGATATGGTTGTACTGATTGAAGATATCGCCGATCAGACCAATCTGCTGGCTCTGAACGCCTCCATCGAGGCAGCCCGTGCGGGCGATGCCGGCAAGGGTTTTGCCGTTGTGGCCAGTGAAGTGAAGGGACTGGCAGAGAAGACCACGCATTCCACGCGCGAAATCAAGCGGGTCGTATCCTCAATACAGCAGGAAAGCCGTAAGGCCGCCGCTATGATTACCCAGGAGAGTCTGCTGGTGCAGACCGGTCTGGCCAAGGCCGAGCAGGCCCGCCAGCAGTTGGAAAACATACACAGCCATGCCGCCGAATCCCGTTCCATGATCGTGCAGATTGCAACTGCTTCCGAAGAACAGAGTGCGACGACCCAGGACATCACGGAAAAAATCCATCACGTCTCCGAATCGGCAGGCGTGGCGTTAACAAACATGAAATCGACCTCGGAGGCATTTGAGAGCTTTTCCGACATTGTGGAGCAGATATACGTCACAGTGGGGAGATTTTCGGTGGGCAACTACCACGATACGATCAAAAGGTACATACGGGAGTTTGAGGCTGAAGCTGTTTCAATCGTACAGGACGGATTGAGGGAGAGAACCGTTACTCTGGATGCGCTGTTTGACAGAAACTATGTCCCGGTTGCCAAAACCGACCCCCAGAAGTACACGACCAGGTTTGACACTTTCTTCGACAGATTCATCTCACCGCTCCAGGAAAGATTCGTCGCCCGTGACAACAAAATCATGTATTCAATCTGCATCGACAACAACGGCTACGTGCCCTGTCATAACCTGCGTTACAGCAAGCCGCTCACCGGAAATCCTGAACAGGACAAGAACAACAATCGCACCAAGCGCATTTTCAACGACCGCACCGGCATTCACTGTGCCCGAAATACGGCTGGCTTCCTGCTCCAGACCTATCGTCGGGACACCGGCGAAATTCTCAATGACCTGTCCTTTCCACTGATGATACAGGGACGACATTGGGGCGCTGTTCGTTTTGGCTATCTGGCGCCACGCGATTGAATCACACCTCTACAGATGCGGGAAGGCCGTGTCAGTATGCCCAGTAGGGGCCGCTGCCCAGCGGGGAGCTCTTTCCCTCTATCCCGACATAGACACTGCGACCAAAAAAGAACGGCAGACCCCAGTCAAAGCCGCTCCCGGATGGAGCAGCCCCGCCGATTTCAGCAAACACGCCGTTGGATGGGTTACTGAAGAGCGAGAGGGCATTGCCGATAAAAAACGATTGCAGACTGCCCGGCGAGCCGGAAGCGCCTGTCGTGGTGGCACTCAGGCTTTGTGTTGACGAGGGGCAAAACCAGCCGCTGTTTGAGGGGCATGGAGGAAGCATGCTGGCGGGGGCGGCGAAGAAAAGCCCGTTTGAGCCGCTGTCTATGAAACTGTTGGCAAGGGTTGTCCCGTTGAATACGGTGCTGAAATAACCGCTGCTGTTGGTGGGATACGCGACCGTTCCGCCGGATGGTGAATTGTTGGACTGTGTGCCGATCCCGAGGATGAGCTGCCCGCTGACTGACGCCAATCCCCCCAGCCCGACAGATGGCAGTTTAACGATCACACCGTTATTGTTTTGATTGAGAAGTGCGACCGGGTTTTGTACCTGGCTGGCAAGGGGCACGGTCGTTCCGACGCATTTGTTTCCGCTGCAGGTGAAATACCTCCCGTTGTTGACACTGCTAGTGCACCCCTGGCCACAGTCACTGATAAAGAGCCCTACACCCAGAATTCCGTTAAAACCGGCTGCAGCGGGACTCGCGTCCAGGCTGGTCACATTTGGCGACTTGCACGCCGACGGGATGGCACTGGTAAAGTATGCGGCATCGATAACCTGGATCGGGACACTCGACGCGGTTTCCCCCCCCAGCATTACGTCTGCCAGCTGAACAGGCCCCCAGTTTCCCGAACCGTCCACATATGCGATACACTCGGCAAGCGGACCCGACGTGGTGGTCACCTGCGATAAAGAAATATTCGAGATCGCTTGTTTGAACACCCGCAGCCCATAACTGGCCGTATCCAGGAGAATATTACTGACCGTTTGGCAGTTGGAAGTGCCGGGAACGCAGACCGTGACGCTGACAGTCGGTTTATTGGGGTATGACGGGTCGTTAACGATGATGGCAAGAACATTGGAGGCGGTGGCTGTTGCGCCGCCGGTCGAACCGGTGGAAGACGAACCGGAACTACCGCCGGTGGTCGAACCGGTCGAGGACGAGCCAGAACTACCGCCGCCGCCCGAACCGGTGGAAGTCGAACCGGAACTACCACCGCTGGTCGAGCCGGTGGAAGAAGAGCCGGCCCCTCCACCGCCGCCGCCACAAGCGGCCATCAGCGTGCTCACCAGAAGAAGCGATACTATTTTATTTAATTTCATCGGCGTTCACCCCCGGAGGCATTAATGACGGAACGTAGGCTCGCCCCTGCATGTCCCGCATATGTCCCCATTTTTCAACAACAACCCCGGCCGCTTTTACGCTGTGATGCCGTTTCCCCCGCTGGCGTGGGGCTTTCTGCGCGGCCTTCCGGTATTCATCGGCATAGCCTCCCAGCTGGGACGTGAGATCAGGTTGCGCCATTCCTCTCCAGGAAATCCCGAAAACGATGCCGGACGGTGTGATAAACTCCCGGACAGTGGCAGCATCTGTTTTTATCTCGCGAGTGGTGTAGCCGTTGCGCGTCTGTGCCGCACGCTGGGCTGCTGAAGGCGCAGTTCCGGTCGTTTCGACGGCGCTTGCCGGTTCACCGAGCGTTGCCTGAGCAGCAGAGGGGTATACCGCCAATAGAAATCCGCCACAGAGTAGTACGATACTTTTTTTCATAGTCTGGATGTACTCCCTTCCAAGCTGTGATGCCAGGATGTTCCCCCGCTCTGAAATTTCCGGAATGAAGTCCGCAATGGTAAAAAGACATACCACTGCTCAAAATATGATGCAAGGAAAACCAATTTCCCTTGCCATTATTGTTCCGCTTTTGATAGAGTTATAAACTTTCGATATTATAGGGACACTCGGTTATTCATGAATCTGCTTGCCATTGAAAAACCAGCCCGCTACATGGGTGGCGAGATGGGCTCAATCCGCAAGGATCTGGTTGAGTTACGCTTTGCTTTGGCCTTCCCCGATGTATATGAAGTCGGCATGAGTCATCTGGGGCTGCGCATTCTCTATCATATCCTTAACGATGTCGATGGCATAGCCGCCGAGCGGGTCTTTGCGCCATGGCCGGACATGGAACAGCAGATGAAGGTTGCCGGGGTCAGACTGGCGACACTGGAGAGCGCAACTCCGTTGGCGGATTGTGACATAATCGGTTTCACGCTTCAATACGAACTTTCCTACACCAACATTTTGAATATGCTGCAGCTTGGTGGTATTCCGATGCTGGCAGCCGACAGGGATGAAAGCCATCCTCTGGTGATTGCCGGAGGCCCCTGCGCCTACAACCCGGAACCGCTGGCAGTTTTTTTTGATGCGGTTCTCCTGGGAGATGGCGAGGAAGCCGTTCTGGAGATTGCTGAGGTGGTGCGCTCTGCGAAGCGTCAGTGTGAAAACAGGCCACAACTTCTGGCGCGGTTGTCACGGATAGAAGGGGTGTATATCCCCTCCTTTTTCGAGCCGGATTATGCTGCCGATGGCCGTATCAGTGCCATTGTCCCCGTGATGGATGGATATTCCACTGTGCGCCGCCGGTTTCTGAGTGACCTGGACTCCTCCCCGTTTCCCACAGACACGGTTGTGCCATTCATGAAAACCGTGCATGACCGGGTTGCCATAGAAATAGCACGCGGCTGCACACGCGGCTGTCGCTTCTGCCAGGCCGGGTATGTGTACCGTCCGCTGCGGGAGCGTTCTCCGCAAACGATCCTGAAGGTCGCCGAAGAAGCCCTGCGCGCCACCGGTTATGACGAGCTCTCGCTCCTGTCGCTTTCAACCGGGGACTATTCCTGTGTCGCTACGCTCCTGACGGAGTTGATGGCTCGCTATGCCCACGACCGGATCGCCGTTTCGCTGCCGTCGCTTCGTGTCGGCACGCTGACCGAAGAGTTGATCGATGAAATCAGGAAGGTGCGCAAGACCGGTTTTACCCTGGCTCCGGAAGCGGGGAGCGAAAGGATGCGCAGGGTTATCAACAAGGGGATCAGTGAGGTCGATCTGCTGGAGACGGCCTTTAACGTCTACCGCGCCGGCTGGCGCACGATAAAGCTCTATTTCATGATCGGTCTGCCGGGTGAGACCTGCGAGGATGTACAGCAGATTGCCGTTCTCGCCCGTCAGGTCAAGGATCAGGCCAAACGTTCGGGAGGGCCGGGCGAGGTAAACGTGGCGGTCAGCACCTTTGTTCCCAAGGCGCACACCCCCTTTCAGTGGGAGCCGCAGATCTCCACGGACGAGACCCTTGAGAAGCAGTATCTCCTGCATACCGAGCTGAAGAAGCGCAAGCTGCATTTCAAGTGGCAGGATGCTCCGCTCTCTTTCATGGAAGGCGTTTTTGCCCGCGGCGACCGTCGTCTGGCACCGCTTCTGGTTCGTGCGGTTGAGTTGGGATGCCGATTTGACGGCTGGCGTGAACATTTTTCACTGGAGCGGTGGTTGACTGCTTGTGCCGATTGCGGAATCAAACCGGAATGGTACCTGCGGGGCCGGGATCTGGATGAAGTCCTTCCCTGGAGCCATCTCGACACGGGAGTCTCCCGCGACTTCCTGCTCAAAGAGCGTGAGAACGCCCGGCGTGAAGCATCCACCGCCGACTGTCGCAACGGGGCGTGCAGCGCCTGCGGGGTCTGCGATTTTGACAGAGTCTCAAACAGGCTCTCCCGCAACAATGAGCTGTCGGTGCAGCAGGAGCGGACAACGGGGAGCGGTGTGCCGGCCCGCATACGTCTGCGTTTCAGCAAGGGTGGACGCATGCGTTTTCTCAGTCATCTCGAGCTGATTACCCTGTTTACCCGTGCTGTCAGCAGGAGCGGCGTTCCGATTCTGTTTTCGCAGGGATTTCATCCCCATCCGCGTTTCTCGTTTGCCACCGCAACATCGGTGGGTGTGGAATCGGTGGCGGAATACATGGATATGTTTGTGGAAGAGGGCATCACGGGTGACGAGGTCATGAGCAGGCTCAATGCGGTTCTCCCCGATGGTTTTATGGTGCTTGAAGCGGGGCAGACCGATCTTAAATCTCCGTCTCTTTCTACCCTGATCGACAAGACCCGGTACCGGATCACCTTCATCGGAATTGAGTCGCAAGGCTTGTCGGATCACTGTGAACGATTTATGGCACGCACCGAGTGTGTCATCATGCGTAAGAAAAAAGGGGAAATTCAGACTATCGATCTGCGTGGCGAGGCGGCATCACTCAGTGCCTCAGGTTCTTCCGTCGAGCTGGTGGCAGGCAGGGGCAAACCTCTTGAATTTGCCCGGGCCATCCTGGCTCATGACGAGATGCAGTCCGACGATATCAGGATCGAGAAGCTGGAAGTCCTTTTTCATACCCTTTAAATGGTTGCGGATTTATAAAATACCGATACAGGAGTTTCCTTCATGGCAGCAGAACTGGTTATTAATGCGGCTTCCCACGAGACACGCATTGCGTTGATCGAGAACGGAACCATCGCGGAGTTGTATATCGAGCGCAGCCGCGAGAGAGGGATTGTCGGAAATATCTACAAAGGCCGTGTTATCAGAGTGTTACCCGGTATGCAGGCAGCGTTTGTGGATATCGGCATGGAAAAGGCGGCCTTCCTGTATGTGGCGGATGTGTTTGATGCCATCGAGGAGTATGAATCGTTGCTGGACGACAAAAAGGATCACGAGGTGACGGGCGAACAGTCGTCTCCGGCCCACCCCGACTTCAGGCCGCTGCATCCCATTGAGGATCTGTTGCAGGAAGGGCAGGAACTGCTTGTGCAGGTATCCAAAGAGCCGCTTGGAACCAAAGGGGCCCGGATCACCGCGCACATCTCTTTGCCGGGGCGACATCTGGTCTATATGCCGACGGTTGACCATATAGGCATCTCGCGACGCATCGAGGATGAGGTTGAGAGGGAACGTCTGCGCGAAATCGTCGAACGCCTCAAACAGAGCGGTTCCGGTTATATCGTCAGAACCGTCTCCGAAGGTAAAAGCGAGGATGATCTGCTTTCTGATATGCAGTATCTCTCAACCTTGTGGAGTGAAATAGCCAGGCGGAAGGACAAGGCCTCGGCACCGTCGCTGATTCACTCCGATCTGGATGTGGTGCAGAAGGTCGTGCGGGACATTGTGACCGAGCATGTCGATAAGATCGTCGTTGACTCCAAACCGGATTTCGACCGCATCGTCCAGTTCATTACCACCTTTGTGCCCAAAATGAAGTATTCCATCGAACTGTACGATGAAGAGGAACCTATATTTGACCACTTCGGACTTGAGGTTGAAATCAGCCGGGCTCTGGGCAGGAAGGTCTGGCTTAAATCCGGAGGATACATCATCATCGAGCAGACCGAGGCTCTCACCGCAGTCGATGTCAATACCGGCCGCTTTGTGGGAAAGCATAACCTTGAAGACACCATCCTCAAGACCAATCTGGAGGCGGTCAAGGAGATAGCCTATCAGTTGCGTCTGCGCAACATCGGCGGAATCATCATCATCGATTTCATCGATATGGAAAAAGAGGTGAATCGGGACAAGGTCTTCGCCGCCTTGGAGGAAGCGCTCAAGGCGGACAAGTCAAAAACAAATATCCTCAAGATTTCGGAGCTGGGGCTGGTGGAAATGACCCGCAAACGGGTGCGTGAAAGCATTGGCAGGATGATGTGTGAACCCTGTTCCTACTGCGAGGGGCGCGGCTATATCAAGTCAAAGACCACGGTCTGTCACGAAATATTTCGGGAGCTGCGGCGTGAAATGCTTGATATTCGGGGCACCAAGGCAATGGTGACCGTGCATCCTCAGGTGGCGGACCTGCTGTACGACGAGGAACGCAAAGGGCTTGAAGAGCTGGAAAAGAAATTCAAGAAGCGTATCACCGTGCGTGCCAAGCCCGGTTTCCACCAGGAGCAGTTTGAGGTTCTGATCAACTGAACCGGTTTTTTAAAGGACGAGAGGCGGGGGGATTTCCCCCCTCTTCCAAAAAACGGATGAATCAGGCCGCCTTGCGTTGCAGTTCAATCTTGCCGTAGTTGGCGGAAAAATACTCCATGGCCTCACGCATGATGTCCGATACGCTCAGGTGGGTCTGATCCACAAGGTTCTCCAGGTGCTCACGTTCCTCATCACTGACCCTCATTGAAATCACATTGTAGCGCGGATTCTCTCTCATTCTTCCCATTGTCGTTCTCCTTGATCATTTTGATGTGCCGCTTGTGGTGGCATGAAACATACTGTAACCAACAAGCCATAACCGTGCCAAATCGAATGCAACATAATATCTCTATATAATACAGAATGTTATGTAATAAGCATCATCATGCGGCAGTATGTAAACAGAAAAAGTGTGCAATTAATGGCACAGATTCGGTGCGGTATGCCCAAAAGTATACACTACTTTAAAACCGTACCGGCTCCCCGTGCCACATCAATGCCATGCTTTTCAAGCAATCGGTAGAAGGTGCGTCGCGGTATGTTGGCCTGACGTGCCGCCTTGGACACATTGCCCCCGGTTTCTTCCAGATAGCGCCTGATCAGATTCTTTTCCGTCCGTCCGACATGCAGTTCCCGTTCGGCCTTGAAAGATGCCCTGCGCCGGTTTACCTGATTATCAGCGCAGCACTCGTAGGTATCCCTAAAAACGGTCGGCAGGTTTTCAAGTCGAATGATTTCGTCCTGGGCCAGTACCGACGATCGTTCGATAACGTTCTGCATCTCGCGGATATTTCCCGGCCAGGGGTAGTGCTGCATGGCTTTGACTGCTCGCTCCTCGATGCCGCCAAGATTTTTGTTCAGCTTTTTACGGGTCTTTTCAAGAAAATGTTGAGCCAGAGCCGGAATTGAATCTGCCCGGTTCCGCAGGGGGGGTAGCAAAATATTAAATACATTGAGCCGGTAATAGAGGTCTTCACGGAACCACCCCTCGCGTATACCCTGCTCAAGATCCTTGTTGGTTGCAGCAATCAGCCTCACGTCCACTTTTTTCGACGCGGTGCCTCCGACAGGCCTAACCTCACCCCGATCCAGTACACGCAGGAGCTCCGACTGGAGTTTCGGTGTTATGTCGCCGATCTCGTCCAGGAAGATCGTCCCGCCGTCTGCGGCCTCGAAAAGCCCTTTTTTTTCGGCGATGGCACCGGTAAAAGCCCCTTTTTTGTGCCCGAAGAGTTCGCTCTCCAGCAACGAATCAGTCAGAGTGGTGCAGTTAACCGTCACCAGTGGTTTCTCATTGCGTTGGCTCAGACGGTGAATGGCCCGCGCCGTCAACTCCTTGCCGGTTCCGGTTTCACCGCGAATCAGTACGGTTGTGGGTGTTGGAGCAACCTGGCTGATCAGCTTAAGAACCTCCTGAATACCGGAGTCCTCGCCGACCATCAGGTCGTCACCGGCCTGCCGATCCAACTCCCGCCTGATCAACTCGTATTTCTGCATCAGTTTCCCACGGTCATCTTCGATCTGCTGCAGATTATGCGGCAGACACATCTCAACGTCGGCGAGCCCCTGGTAGACGGCAACGGCGTGTTCCCGGCAGGTGTTGTAACCGCAGGCACGGCAGTTGAGCTCATCCCCCTGGGCAAATTTGTTCGTAGCGTGCAGGATGTGCTTGATATCGTCTTTTCCCGGATTTGCCAGGGTTCGGAATTTATCGGAAAATGAGCGGGTCAGGAGGGGTTGGTATGGGTGTGAACGATAATGTGCTGCTGTTGAGTATGGAGGAGTGCTGCCGGCGTGATTGACGATAAGCTTTCGTTTGTAAAAGTAATTCAGATTCCTGTCGCGCATGGGACCATCAACGCATCCGCCATCACAGAAACGCAGGTCTACGAAAGCCGGTGTGATGCGTCCCGCTGCAAGATCGCGGATAATGTCGATCGTATGTGTCTCACCTTCACTGCTGATGGTGTCCGAATCGAGGAACCCGGGTTCCTTCTCGAATACTTTGAGCGGACCGCCCGCCAGAGTGAAAAAACGCCCCTTGCCCGGATCGATACCGTCAAAAGAGGCTTCGCCAAGCGATGACGGGTTGATGCCCCGACTCTTGAAGAGTTTCTCGATCTCCTGATAGGTTAGAACAATATCAATTGCCCCGGCAGATTCCTCGGATTGAATCTCGAATTTCGCCGCTATGCAGGTACTGAGGTACACCACCTTTGCATTTTCACCGAGAACCCCTTTGATGTGACGACCCATGGCGATCATGGGGGAAACGACACCAATAAGATTCGGGATCAGTTTTGGAAAGTGTCGCTCAACGAGATCCACAACAGCCGGGCAATGTGAGGAGATCATCGGTCGATCCGCCTGCTGAAGCGCGTTGCCATAGCTGTCGGCAATCATCCGTGCCCCATATGCACCCTCATGAACTTCAAGAAAACCGAGGCTTTTGAGCCCGGCAACCAGTTGTCCGGGTGAGATAGCATGGAAAAAAGCGGGGAAGGAGCATCCGAGCACAGCCACAACAGGTGCGTCTGACAAAAGCAACTCCTGGGTCCGTGCCATCTTATCCACAACGACCTTAGCATTTTGCGGACAGGAAAGACAGTTGCCACAACCGATGCAGCGATCATACATTATTTGCGCAAAACCCCGATCAACCTTTATGGCTTTGACCGGGCAGCTTCGAACGCACGAATAACAGCGGCGGCAGCGTTCTTTGTAGGTTGTAATCGGTTCCACTGTACGCTCCCGCAACGACAGAATTGAAGTAATTGCGACAATCTGGGTGTAGTGTGCCATAATTGGCACGAAATATAAACTGGTTTATTTATGTTGAGTCGGTTATTCCAAATACGCACGGTCAAAAAAATAATTTGACAAATTTTCAAATTGCTTTAGGATTAAATCAGTCCTGTTAATCAGCAAACTATAACGACGAAAGGAGACCCAGAGTATGTGGATTGAGAGATTCAGAATTCGTCCGGTATCCCACTGCAAAGAGGGTTGCCCTAGTTGGCCCGCCGCCAGCGTGCGGTGGGCGCTTCCGAAGGAAAAGCCCCTGTCGTGAGACATGGGGCTTTTTTTTTGTTCCATTTCTGCTATGATCCGGGCTGATGAATACCCCTCGCCGATTGTGAGCATCCAATGAAAAAAATCCTGCTGATTGTCGTGCCTGTCCTGATTCTGACCGCTGTGGGACTGTTTGCGTACTCTAAACGAGCGCCGGAAACA
The DNA here is from genome assembly GCA_903868145.1 of uncultured Desulfuromonadales bacterium. Classification (GTDB taxonomy): domain Bacteria; phylum Desulfobacterota; class Desulfuromonadia; order Geobacterales; family Pseudopelobacteraceae; genus CAIPTY01. The sequence continues at coordinate 137,709 of CAIPTY010000058.1, forward strand.
ACCTATAAAACCATAAAGATCGAGCGGGGCACTATTATCTCCAATGTCGCAGCCACCGGCAATCTCTCGGCAGTGACGACAGTCCAGGTAGGTACGCAGGTTTCCGGAACCATCCAGAAGTTGTTCGTCGATTACAACTCCCCGGTCAAAAAGGGTCAGGCTATAGCGGAGATTGACCCGTCGCTGTTCAACGCGTCGGTTGTGCAGTCACAAGGCAATTTTCTCAACGCCGATGCAAACCTTCAGAAGGCCAGGGTAGCTCTGGTCGATGCGGAGCGCACGCTCCAGCGCTACAAGAAACTGCTGGCTGACGGCATCATCTCGCAGGGGGATTATGACGTTGCGGAGACCGCCTCCCAGTCGGCAAGGGCAGGAGTAAAAGCCGCCGAGGGGAGTCTTGGCCAGACCCGGGGAACCCTGATGCAGTCCCGGACCAACCTGCGTTATTCCATTATCAGATCACCGGTGGACGGTGTAGTCATATCCCGCGCAATCGACGTAGGGCAGACGGTGGCGGCCTCTTTTCAAACGCCGACACTCTTCACTATTGCCCAGGATCTGACCAAGATGCAGATCGAGGTCAGTGTTGACGAAGCTGACATCAGCCGGATCAAACTGGATCAGAAGGCCTCCTTCACCGTAGACTCCTACCCGGAACAGAACTTTCTTGGCAAGGTCGTCCAGATCCGCAACGCCCCGATCATAAACCAGAACGTGGTAACCTATGTTGTCGTCGTCAATGTTGATAACAGCCACCTGAAGCTCAAACCGGGCATGACTGCCAATGTCTCGATCGAAGTGGCAAAAAAGGATGATGTCCTCAAGCTTTCACCCGCCGCCCTGCGTTTCAAGCCCAAGGGCACCGCGGTTGAATCAAAAGACAAACGACAGGCTACGGGAACGTCGACGGGTGGTGGTCGCGAAGGGGGAGGCAAGCCCGGAGGCCGTAAAAGCGGCGGCGGCCAGAAGGTCTACATCATAAAGGATAACAAGCCGGTGGCCGTCACGGTCAAAACCGGCATCGCCAACAACAGCGCCCTCGAACTGCTTGAAAGCACGCTCAAGGAGGGAGATGAAGTCGTTGTGGAGCAGATCGGTGGAGATGCCAGAAAAAAAGCAGGAACAGGCAGTTCTCCCATGGGTCGGCCATTCTAGGGATGAGCGACGTAATTTCACTGACCGATATCCGCCGGGTCTTCATCATGGGAGACCAGCAGTTTGAGGCGCTTAAAGGGGTTTCATTCGGCGTGGCAACCGGGGAATTTGTGGCCATCATGGGGGCCTCCGGCAGCGGTAAATCAACCTGCATGAACCTGCTGGGCTGCCTGGATCGACCAACCTCGGGCCGGTACCTGCTGGACGCACTTGACGTTGGCGGGATGAATGCCAATCAACTGGCTGAGATTCGTAACCGGAAGCTCGGCTTTGTCTTTCAGGGGTTCAACCTGCTGGCACGCACGCCGGCGGTGGAGAATGTAGAGTTACCGCTGGTGTACGCCGGTTTTTCTGCAAAGGAGCGTCGTGTCAGAGCCCTTGCGGCAATGGAGCAGGTAGGACTGGCCGGCAAGGAGAACAATCACTCCAGCCAGCTCTCCGGCGGGCAGCAGCAGCGGGTTGCCATTGCCCGGGCACTGGTCAACAGTCCGGCCGTGATCCTGGCGGATGAGCCGACCGGCAACCTGGACAGCACTACCAGCGAAGAGATCATGAACCTGTTTACCACCCTCAATAAACAGGGCATCACCATCATCATGGTAACCCACGAACATGATGTGGCCGCCTACGCAGGAAGGCAGATCACATTCAGGGACGGGCGGATCATTTCAGACAGTCTGGCCGGTACCACCGGACTGACAGATCAGAGCGTGTGACCGCATGGACTTCCTCCAAACGCTCAGAATTGCCCTCAGAGCCCTGCGCACCAACAAGATGCGCTCCTTCCTCACCATGCTCGGCATTATCATCGGCATTGCCGCCGTAATCGCCATGATGGCGGTCGGATCGGGTGCAAGCTATGTCATCTCGCAGCAGATTGCCAGCATTGGCAGCAACATTATTCTGGTACTCCCCGGATCGACCACCAGCGGAGGCATGCGTTCCGGCAGCGGCGGAGCGCAGACGCTGACCAGCGACGATGTCAGGGCGATCATGACCGAGTGCCCCTCGGTTGAAACATCCGCCCCGACCGTTCGCAGTTCCGGGCTGGCGGTATTCGGCAACATGAACTGGTCAACCGTCATCATGGGAACCACACCGGAAATGTTCGACATCCGCGAGTGGGGAGTCATCAGCGGTCGAAGTATCGGCCAGCAGGATGTGGACAGTGCCGCCAAGGTCTGCCTGCTCGGACAGACAGTCGCGGAAAATCTGTTCGGCTCTGCTGATCCGATCGGCAAGATCATTCGACTCAAAAAGGTGCCTTTTACCGTCATAGGTGTTCTGGATCGCAAGGGGCAGTCACCACAAGGCCAGGATCAGGATGATACCATCTTTGTTCCCTTGCGTACCGCCCAGCGAAATCTGGTACGCGCCAACCACACCAACACCATCGGTGCCGTCATGGTCAAGGCCAGAAGCGAGGCGCTGCTGGCCAAGGCCGAGGAGGAGATCAACAGCCTGCTCAACCAGCGTCATCGGATAACGGCGGGTAAGGATCCCGATTTCACCACCCGCAACCTGTCGGAGATTCTGGCGGTGGCGGAACAATCCTCCAAGGCCATGTCCCTGCTGCTCGGCGCGGTAGCCTCGATCTCACTGATCGTCGGAGGAATCGGCATTATGAACATCATGCTGGTGTCAGTCACCGAACGGACCCGTGAGATCGGCATACGCATGGCGATTGGCGCCCGCAGGAACGACATCCTTCTCCAGTTCATGACCGAGGCGGTGCTGCTGACCATGCTGGGGGGGGTAATCGGCATCATCCTGGGGGCCAGCGGAGCAACGGTCGTATCACGGATTCTGAGCTGGCCGACGCTGATCTCGATTCAGTCCATCACGGTAGCCTTCTTCTTTTCAGGAGCCGTGGGTATATTCTTCGGTTTCTATCCGGCCAGAAAAGCAGCCGGTCTCAATCCCATCGACGCACTTCGTTACGAGTAGCAGGTCGGTTGCAGAATCAGCACACTCTCTCTTCACAGGCGGTGACCATTGGCACAACCAAATTTCAATTTCATCAAGCGGCAGAAAGAACTTGAACGGCAGAAGAAAAAAGAGGAAAAGCTGCAGCGCAAGCGCGAAAAGGGGGCGGAGCAGGAGGCTGAAACCGCTGATCAGGATCATGCCGAAGAGCCTGTTGCGTAATCATGTCGAGAGGCGTCTCCTGCATCGTCCTTGAAGCTGATTTCCCGTTGCGTGTTCACACCGGAGTGGTGCCATGACGAACGCCTCCTGTGCAATGTGCCGCCGCTGGGATGACGATGCGGAACTTCGCATTGTCGAATTTGAGCATTCGTGCGCCGTACTTAACCGGGATCAGTTCTTCCCCGGTTACACCCTGCTGTTTACCCGTCGCCATGCCACGGAGCTGTTCCACCTCGACCGCACTGTTCGTGCGGCACTGATGGAAGAGGTCAGTTCGGTTGCCGCAGCCCTGTCCGCAGTATTCCAGCCGGACAAGATCAATTATGAACTGCTGGGCAATATGGTTCCCCATATCCACTGGCATCTGGTGCCGCGTTTTTCGACCGACCTGCTCTGGCCGCGACCGATCTGGGCGGAAAGCCACGCGGAAATATCACTCACCCCCGACGAATACCTGCAACGGATCGAATCCATCCGAATGGCGCTGCCATGATACGCCCCTTCACCCATACCATGCTCAACGGGCTGCGGGTGGTCTGCGTCGAGATGCCGCACCTGCACGCGGTCGAGCTGGCAGTTTACCTGAAGGTGGGGGGGCGAAACGATCCGCCCGGCAAGGCCGGCCTCTCCCATTTCCTCGAACATATACTGTTTCGCGGAACCCGTGATTTCGGCTCTTCGCGGGAGATAGAAAACGCTTTCGAGGCGATCGGAGGAGCGCCGAATGCCGCCACCGATGCGGAGTCCACATGCTACTATTCCCGTGTCCACCCGGATAATATCCGACAAGGCATGGAGATTTTTTTCTCCATGCTTATGCGTCCGCTTCTGGAAGGCGTTGAGATCGAGAAGCGCATCATCGCGGAAGAGGCCCGGGGAGACCTGAATGAGCGTGGGGTGGAGATCAGCCCCGACACCATTGCCAGCGGACTGCTCTGGCCGCGTCATCCACTGGGATTGCCCACCATCGGTACGACGGAGAGTATTGCCGGCATGAACCGCCGGGATATGGAAACACATCTGGTTGATTTTTATCGCCCCAACCGGGCGGTGCTGGTCGTCTCCGGGCCGGCTCGCAGCCATGAAGTCTTTACGTGCGCCGAAGATGTCTTTGGTGACTGGCACTCGGGAGCCGTGCCTGAGACTCTTCCGGTGACCGGGCGTGATACGACGCCCCGGATATGCTGTGTGGATGATTCCGACAGCCAGATGAATCTGCAGCTTGCCTTTTTGGCACTCTCCCGTGGTGATGTCCGCTGCCCCGTACTCAGGCTCGCAAGGCGGATACTGGCAGGGGGGGGCAGTTCACGTCTCTATCTTAAACTTCGTGAAGAACTGGGTATCATCTATTCCGTCGAAGCGTCCATCTGCGCCTACGAAGAAACCGGCTGTTTCTCCATCGATCTTTCAACGGCGCCGGAAACTCTGCCCCAGGCCATTGAAGCGACACTGGCGGAACTGCTGCTCCTCGCGACTGAACCGGTTCCTGATGAGGAGCGTGAGCGGGTCATCCAGTCCTACGTCTATGACCTTGAGTACAGTCGCGATTCAGCGTTTGAGATGGGGGGGCGGTACGGATGGGGCGAGTTGATGGGGGTGGTACGCAGCATCGAGGAGGACCAGAAGGCGGCTCGTTCCATCACCGCCGTCGATATCCTCCAGATTTCCCGTACCGTCTTTGCACCGGAAAACCTGCGGCTGGTGGCTGTCGGGCCATGGAAGCGAGGGATGAAAAAACAGGTGCGGGAGCTGGTGAAGCGATACAGGCATGACTTTTGATCACAAATGCTTTTTCTGAGTCAATACACGGTTTTCACTACGGTAGCTCTGATCTTGCCGATAATGGCGATGATGGGGGAGAGCTCATCCGGGGTATGTCCCTCAAAAAATTTGAGATGGGTCGGATCGGCAGGCAACTGATTATAGGTCGGGTCAACTGCAACCCAACTCCCTCCCAGAAAACTCTCCGCCCAACTGTGGTAGAGAAATCCCTTCCCCTCCTGATAGACCATCCCTGAAACAAACCGCGTCGGGATACCGACCGCCCGTGCAAGTGCCGTATAGAGGCGCGCGTGGGTCTGGCAGTTGCCGACACGCGACTTCATGCTTGCCAGTGCGCCGCCGCCATCATCAATCGTATCCTTGAGCCGATCGGCCGTCCACGCAGCCAGCGCCCGAGCCGTTTCTCCCGCATCCTTTTTTCCCGTTGCCAGTTCCTGTGCCTGCGCCACAATCTCCGCAGCGTCGGACTCGATCTTTTCAGCCGGTTTCAGGTACTGATCCTTCATCGGGGCAACCAGCGGTGCAGCAACTGGCGTGATGGCAGCTCCGGTTCGGATGGTGAGACGTCCCTCACCGGTTTTTTCCGCGACCTGCCCCCCTTCCTGAAGCGGTGGCAGGTCATCGCTCCAGCCGCTCAGTTCAATCACCAGACCCGAAAGCCTGGAAACATCTTTTATGGGGGGTTCTGCCCGTACCATACTGAAATCATAGATCAGATCTCTCTTGGAAACAGCCAGGCCACCAACGAAGTCGCCCAAAAGTTTCGGATCTTCAGCCCTGACGGAAACGAGCCCGTCCCGCACAGACTCAAGCAGGGTATTTCCCTGCGGATCGATCCATATATCGTTGTTGACAAAGGGATAAAGGTTGTTGCGCAGCTTGATCGCCACCCGTCCGTCGGGGGTTTTCTCTTCCCCGATAACGCTGATCCTGACCTCTTTCACCTTGATTTCTTCCGCATCAAAGGTCAAGGCCTTGTAGGATTTTCCGGGTGTCAAATCGCGCATCAGGACAAAGATATTGAGAACAGCCCCTGGAAAGATATCACCCTTGAACCTGATCTGGTGATCCTTTTTCTTTCCTTTGTTCTCGCTTTTGACTCGCAGGGTGGTGTCCGCAACCCTGCCGGAAAGGCTGGATGAACCGCCGTTTATGACCTGTTCAATCTCAAACGAGCGGAGGCCAAGATTTTTTGCCACCAGATATGTTTCGCGCACCGAGGCTTCCTTTGAAAAGCCCATTACCTTCAGGTACACGCTACTGTCCGATTCGATCCGGTATCCATCGGAAGTTTCTGAAATCTTCTGGCGAAAAAAACCGACCCGCTCGTTATCCAGATAGATTCCGAACCAGCGTTCAGACAGCGGTGGTTTCTCCAGTTTTATTGACGGAGCGGCAGCGGCAGGATGGGTGCCGCCCAAGAAGATCAGCAGAAACAGTATGAGCAGGGAGGGGATCAGTTTCACGTTAAAACCTCAAAATGGGCGCTGTTATTCAAAAGCAATCTCGACCCGGTTCCGGCCAAGGGATTTGGCTCGATAGAGCGCGTCATCGGCACAATTGATGAAAGTGTCAACCGATGAGCAGGCCGGCGGCGCAAACAGGGCCACGCCGAGACTGATCGTCAGCGACAGTTTGGAAAGTGCGCCACTGAATTTCGCCGTCTGAACCGCCAAGCGCACACGGTCGGCAACAAAAGCCGCCTCTTTGATAGTGGCATCCGGCAGCACGGCAATAAACTCCTCACCGCCGTACCGTGCCGCAATGTCGTAGCTGCGAAGTTCCTTCTGGAGGAGTACGGCAACCTTCTGGAGGACGATATCACCCTGCAGGTGGCCATAGCTGTCGTTGACCTTCTTGAAGTGGTCGATATCGATAATGATGAGGGAGAGGTTACCCCCCTTGCGGGTGCTGCGCTGAACCTCCTTGTCCAGCACATCCATCAGGTAGCGGCGGTTGAACAGCCCGGTCAGGTGGTCGGTATTGGAGAGTTCCAGCAGCAGTTCGTTGGAGCGCTTGAGGTCATCCTGAAGGTTCTTGACCTTGAGGTGTATCCTGACGCGCGCCACCAGCTCTTCGGGATCGAACGGCTTGGTGATATAATCGCTGGCACCCTGTTCAAGGCCTTTTATTTTGAGCTCCCGGTCGTTCATCCCCGTAAGTATGATGACCGGAACATCCTGTAGATCGGCGCGTGACTTCATCATGCTCAGAAACTTGAAACCATCGATACGCGGCATTTCCAGGTCGCAGAGGACTATGTCAACCGGTGACGAAAGCAGTTTCTTAAAACCATCGAGCCCGTCCTCCGCCTCGTAATAGCGGGCAAACAGATCGAATGACTCCAGGGTCTTGATGATCTTTTCCCGGACGGCATCGGAATCATCAATTATCAGCACGCTATTTTTTTTTGTCATGCACAACCTCCCCAGCGAGGCACACATTCAATCCTACAGCAATTGTTCCCGCGCCAGACGCTTCATATCGGCGATCGTGACTGCATAATCGGCGCTTCCGAATACGGCGCTGCCGGCGACGAACACATCAGCGCCCGCATGGGAGATCCGGGTAATGTTGGATGTCTTGACGCCGCCATCTACCTCAAGTTCGGCCTCACACCCGCACCTGTCCAGCATGGCCCTCAGGGAGTGGATCTTGGGCAGACAGGCGTCGATAAAACCCTGCCCGCCAAAACCTGGGTTGACTGTCATCAGCAGCACCAGATCAAGATCCTCAAGCACATATTCAAGAGCATTGAGCGGCGTGGCCGGGTTGAGAGCGACTCCGGCCCGTTTGCCGAGTGATTTTATAAGCTGAACGGATCGATGGAGGTGATTGACCGCCTCGGCATGCACCACGATGATATCGGCTCCGGCCGCCGCGAAATCGGGTACGTAGCGATCCGGATTCTCGATCATGAGATGAACATCCAGCGGCAGCGCGGTTATCCTCCGGGCGGCTTCCACCAGTAAAGGCCCGATGGTAATGTTGGGCACGAAATGGCCATCCATCACATCAATATGGACATAGTCGGCTCCGGCAGCCTCTATGGCGCGAATCTCCTCTCCGAGACGAGAAAAATCAGCCGACAGAATCGATGGGGCAATTTTTTTCATGGGAATCAAACCTCAAGTTCTGTGTTCACTGTGGCTCTGTATTTCAAGTGCCGATTTCTGTCTTACCCTTTTCTCCGTATCCGCGCTGCAAAAAAACCATCCATCCCGTATCGATGCGGCCAGGCGCGAAACATGGCGTCCGGAGTAAATAACTCCCCGTACTGCGGGAATAGATCATTCAGGTTTTCTATCACATAATTTCCATTACGCGAAACAAAATCATGAACCACTGTTTCATTCTCTTCCCGTGAGGTCGAGCAGGTGGAATACAGCAGCACCCCACCCGGTTTCAGCATCCGCAGGGCATTTCCCAGCATCGCCGCCTGGGCAGAAGCAAGCCGCGTGATGTCGGACGGCGCCAACCGCCATTTTGCCTCAGGATTGCGCCGGATGACACCCAGCCCGGAGCAGGGGGCATCCAGCAGAATACGGTCAAAGGAGGCTGCGGGAAGATGACCGGAGCGGAGCAGGTCCGCAGCGCGGGTCTGGATGATCGAAATGCCGAGCCGCCGGGCCGATTCCTGGATTAACGGCAGTTTCGAACCTGCAATGTCCATTGCCAGGAGCTCCCCCCGGTTCTCCATCAGTTGTGCCAGATGCGTGGACTTGCCCCCGGGAGCGGCGCAGGCGTCCAGGATTCGCTCCCCCGGCTGTGGGTTCAGCAGAATGGCGGCCATCTGTGAAGACTCATCCTGAACCACAAACAGGCCGTCACGGAAACCGGGAAGTCCGGGTATGTGATGTCGCCCTTCAATCCTGATCCCGCAGGGTGAAAAACAGCAGGCCGATGCGGCAATGCCGTTGGTCGAAAGGAGCTGCAGCAATCCATCACGGGTTGTCAGCAGGGTATTTGCGCGCACGGTCAATGGGGGTTGTGAGGATGATGCCTCTGCCAGCAGCTCGGTCTCCTGTTCCCCCAGTTGACTGAACCAGAGCTTTACGAGCCAGAGCGGGTGAGAGTGCCGGGCTGCAGCCGAGGCTGCCGGTGCGGTGATCGGATCGGGATAGGTGATGGTGTCCTTGTGACGCAGATAATTGCGAAGAACGGCGTTGACAAGAGCGCTGGCGCGGGGAAGCGCCTGTTTTGCCAGATTGACCGACTCGTTGACGGCAGCCGATTCGGGGATGCGATCCAGATACATAAGCTGATAGAGTCCCAGGCGCAGAAATACGAGCACCTGCGGTTCAAGTCTGCCCAGCGGCTGCGTCACCAGCCCGGTAAGTATGTGGTCGAGGGTGCCCTGACGCCGCAGGACACCAAACACCAGCTCGGCGAACAGGCTGCGATCAGGGCCGCTCAGCTTGCCTTCCGTCAGCTCACGATCCATCAGATGATCGGCAAAACTCCCATCTTTACGGATACGCAGCAGAACCGAGCAGGCTGCCTGACGGGGATTCGACGAGTTCGCCGGCGCGCTCAATAGCTGTGCGTCCGTGCAATCTCCTGCAGGCGGGCAACGCGGTCAGCCATGGGTGGGTGGGTCGAAAACAGCGACATCATGCCGCCGCCGGTCAATGGGCTGACGATGAACATATGTGCCGTGGCGGCGTTGGCCTCCATGGGAGCCTGCTGGTTGCCCGTTTCGAGCTTCTGGAGAGCGTTGGCAAGCGAAAGCGGGTTGGCGCTGATAGTGGCTCCGCCGGCATCGGCGCCGTATTCTCGCGAGCGGGAGATGGCCATCTGTATCAGCATGGCTGCGATGGGAGCCAGAATCGCCATCAGGATCGCGCCGAAGACGCCCCCTCCTCCCTCATCGTCATTGTGACGGCTCCCGCCGAACATGGCGGCAAACTGTGCCATATGGGCCAGATACGTAATGGCGCCGGCAAAGGTGGCCGCAATGGTGGAAATAAGGATGTCGCGGTTCTTGACATGAGCCAGTTCATGGGCCATGACCCCTGCCAGTTCATCTTCATTCAAAATGCGCAGGATACCGGAGGTTGCCGCCACGGCGGCATGCTGAGGATTGCGGCCGGTGGCAAAGGCATTGGGGGTGTCGGTGTCCATCAGGTAGACCTTGGGCATGGGGAGGTTTGCCCGCTGGGCAAGACGGCGAACAATACCATAGAAACGGGGATCATCAGCCTCCGTTATCTCCTGGGCTCCGTACATGGACAGCACCATCTTGTCCGAGAACCAGTAGGAGAAGAAATTCATGCCGGCAGCCAAGAGAAAGGCGATTGCCGCCCCGCCAGCCCCCCCCAGCGCACCCCCCAGAATAACAAGCAGAATCGTCAGTAATGCCATCAGCACTGTTATCTTAAGCGTATTCATGTCTCCCTCGCACAATAGAAGTCGGAAAAAATCATAGAGTCATAATAATGATTGATATTCAAAAGTGCAAGGGCTGCCGCTGGAAAACAGGAAGCCGCCCGGAGGGGCGGCTTCTTGAGGTTCTGCCGGGTTTGATGGAGCCGGTTACATATTGTAGCCGCTTTCCGAGTGCTGCGTCTGGTCCAGACCCATGATCTCGTCTTCTTTCTCAACCCTCAGTCCGATGGTCTTGTCGAGGACGAAGGCAATGATAACAGTTACGATGAAGGCGTATCCACCCGCCGCCAGCACCGCGATCAACTGGATCATGAGCTGCTTGGCGTTGCCTGCCAGCAGGCCGGTGGCTCCGACTGTGGCGAATATGCCGGTGACGATGGCGCCGAAGGTGCCGCCGATACCGTGTACACCGAAGGCATCCAGTGAGTCGTCATACTTCAATTTGGCTTTGAGAAGGATGCCGCCATAGCAGACCAGACCGGCTGCAACGCCCATCAGCAGGGCGGCGCCGGGCTGTACGAAACCGGCGGCTGGGGTGATGACGACCAGACCGGCAACGACACCGGAGCCGAAGCCGAGAGCTGACGGTTTGCCGGAATGGAGCCATTCGGCGATCATCCAGGAGAGGCCGGCAGCGGCCGGGGCGATGGTGGTGGTGGTGAAGGCCAAACCGGCCAAACCGCCAGCGGCATCAGATGTATTGGGGCCGACGATGGCAGAGCCGGCATTGAAGCCGAACCAGCCGAACCAGAGCAGACCCACACCCAGCAGGGTAAGCGGCAGGTTATGGGGAGCCATGCGCTCGGTGGGGTAGCCGTGACGCTTGCCGAGGAACATCAGGAAGGCCAGGGCCGAGATACCGGAGGAAAGATGAACAACCGTGCCGCCGGCGAAATCCAGGGCGCCCTTCTTGAACAGCCAGCCGTCTGACATCCAGACCCAGTGAGCAAGCGGATCATACACAAGGGTTGTCCAGAGCAGAACAAAGAGACAGTAGGCCGAAAACTTCACACGCTCGGCCATGGCGCCGGAGACCAGAGCCACGGTAATCATGGCGAACATGGCCTGGTACATGGCGAAAACCAGCTCGGGAATCGAACCGGGTTCTTTGGCATAATTCTGGAACAGGGCATATTCAACCGTACCACTGGCGGCGTCCTTCATGATGATCAAGCCGTTCAGGAGCGCCTTGCTGAAGTCGCCGATCAGCCCCATCTTGGCCATATCGGGGCCGAAAGAGAGGGAGTAACCGATGACGGCCCACTGTACCCCGACGATACCCATGGCTACCAGCGAGTGCATCATAGTGGACAGGACATTCTTCTGGCGAACCATGCCGCCGTAGAACAGGGCCAGACCGGGGATCATCAGCAGCACCAGGGCTGAGGAAACGAGCATCCAGGCCGTGTCGCCGGTATTGAGAACCGGTTTGACGTCAGGCGGGACTGCGGGAGCGGCGGCTGGAGCCGGAGCAGCGGCCGGTTTGGCTGCATCGGCAGCTGGTGCGGCAGCCGGCGCAGGAGTTGCTGCCGGCGCTACGACAGTGGAAGCTGCGGCCGGCGCATCCTTTTTCTCCTCCGCCATGGCGACAATCGGAACCAAGCCGGCCAGAATCACGAGCATTATTGATGCAAGGTACAGTTTGAGTTTCATGGTATTCCTCCGTAATGGTCTATTTTTGCATCGTTATCAGATTGCGTCGGAGCCTTTTTCGCCGGTTCTGATTCTGACCGCTTCTTCAAGCGGGATGATGAAAATCTTGCCGTCGCCGATCCTGCCGGTTTTGGCCGTATTCTGGATGGTATCGGCCACTTTTGTGACCAGGTCGTCACTGACGGCGATCTCCATCTTGATCTTGGGGATAAAGTCAACCACGTACTCCGCGCCGCGGTAGAGTTCGGTATGACCCTTCTGGCGCCCGAATCCCTTTACCTCACTGACGGTGATCCCTTCGATTCCGATCTCGTTGAGGGCATCCTTTACTTCGTCGAGCTTGAAAGGTTTTATAATTGCTACGATAAGTTTCATGGTGCAGACCTCCTTTTAGTACGTATATGGGCTAACTCCTAAAAAGCCGGGGGCGGCAGACTCACACCCCCGTATAAAAGGAGGGACAGCTAGAAGTTGATGAAGAGCTGGGTGGTGAAAGCCGGTTTTCCGCCCGGGAGAGATTCACCCTGGGATGGTTTGTAGCCGGGGTTGAATACCTGCATGCCAACCAAAAGAGTAATCTGCTTTGAAAAAGCCCATGAACCGCCGAAACCAATCTCTCCATTCGCATTGTTGCCGCTCATATAGTCAACGCCCAGCCAGAGTTTGTCCGAAATCTCGGTAATGGTGCGATCCCAGGAGATCATCGTGCCGCTGTTATTGCCGGTGCCGGAGTAGTTGGTACCGTTGGCAAGCGCCCTGCTTGCTCCATAGTAGCCGCCGGCCGAAATTCTGCCGACAACCGGCAGGGTTTTGGCAACCAGGCCGTAGATGATGTTCTGACGGGTTGAGCCGACTGTTTCCGGCTTGTCGTAGGTACCCAGGTTATACACGCCGACCGCAAAAGCGGGCACCCACTTTGTGCCCCCCAGATCTTCGGCCGTGGCAAGCTTGGCATTAAAGTAGAATGGGCTGTCGTCAAACCGGTTGCCTTTGTTGCCGGTTGTCATGAAATCAGCTCCCACCTCCAATTTTACAGCCTCAAAAGGGAGTACTCCGGCCACAACACCAACATTGTAATAGTTGGGATTGGCGGCTCCACCCGTATTGGTAAAGCGGGCAATGTTGGAAATATTCACCGTCACGTCTTTAAAACCTTTGGCATCCGTTGACGGGATTGCAATCTGTCCGGTGGGCATTGCCAGAGCCCCGCTGCTTGCCAACGCCACGATTGTTGATGCTGCTGCCAGAATTCTTCCGAGTTTCATGTTCCTCTCCTTTTCATCGTTGAGTGTGAACGGTTATGGATGAAAGCTTCATTGGTCTCATCACGGCACGTTCTGTAGATGTATCTGGTATTATTGAAATGAGCGGCCAAAAGTCTTACTGAACGCACAGACCATTGCATTCGGGATCAACTAGCACGGAGCGTGCCAATCAAGATACATGAATAATTGCAGCGTATTGTAAGATTTAAGGCAAAACGTGCTGCATGCGTAATTCAGTTTAGGCAGCAACCTGCACATTAATTAAGCAGTCATGGTACAAAAAAGAATCACATCTCGTCGTGGGGGAATTCATACGATGTCGAAGGAATCGCGTGGAAATAGAAAATCTGAACGACTTGACGTGGAAAGGTTTTCTCGGTTAGGGTGTTGTAGTTGGTCATAATGACATTTATGGAGGCGGGAAATGGTAACTGCTGCTAACATCAACGAGATTCCGAATTTTGGCAAGAAAGTCGTCATCATTTCCGGTCAGGAGGTGCTGCTGGTAAACTGCAAGGGGAGCATCTTTGCGGTGGAGAACGAATGTCCGCACCAGGGCAGCCCCCTATCGGCGGCAATCGTCAAGGACGGATATATCTCCTGTCCGCGACACGGCTATCGCTTCAGCCTGACAGACGGCAGATGCAGTGATCACCCCGGACTGACTCTCATGACGTACCCGGTCGAGGTGCGAGGTGATGAAATCCTGATTGATCTGAGCTGATCAGGGAATCAACTCTTTCAAACACTCGATCAACGGCCGCTGCCGGAAATAGATGCGGTATACGTTCGCCCATATTTTTCGCCCTGCCTGTGAAAAGAAAAAAGACTACTTTTATCCTGTTGACAAAAGAAATCTTTCTGGTATTAACATCTAAGCTTAAATTCAATTTCACACCAAAGGAGATAACCCCATGTGCCTCACAACTCTCGTAACCCAGCAGGCTCCCGACTTTACCGCCAATGCGGTACTGCCTGACAACACCATCGCCCCTATCACTCTCTCATCTTTCCAGGGCAAGTACGTGATTCTGTTCTTTTACCCGTTGGACTTCACCTTTGTCTGTCCTTCAGAGATTCTGGCCTTCAACAGGAAGGTCTCGGAGTTCAAGGCGAAGAACTGCGAAATCATCGGCGTTTCCGTTGATTCGAGATTCACCCATCTGGCATGGAAGAATACCCCGATTGAAAACGGCGGCATCGGCCAGGTTCAGTATCCGCTTGTTGAGGATCTTAACAAGGAGATCGCAAAGGCCTATGGCATTCTCCTGGGAGGTTCAGTGGCACTGCGCGGCCTGTTCCTGATCGACCCGACCGGCAAGGTGCGCCACTGCGTTATCAATGACCTTCCGCTGGGCAGGAATGTTGATGAGGCTCTCCGCATGGTGGATGCGGTACAGTTCTCTGATACCCACGGCGAAGTCTGCCCGGCCAACTGGAAACAGGGCGAAGATGCCATGAAACCTACCGCTGAAGGTGTTGCGAGCTATCTGGCAAAGCACGCCAAGTAGATTATTCTTTTACATACACTGGCAGCAAAAAAGGCGTAACCTTATCGGTTGCGCCTTTTTAACTCCTCGTTATATTACCTGTCTCCAGCTATAACGCAAATATTTAGAAAACATACATGGCAGCCAACTCCACAAAACGTAACTCTATAACAACTTTCCTTTTTTATTCAGTTATTTTTGTCGCATGCGTGGCTATTTTGAGGATGCTGTCCCGAACTTCCTTGTTGGGGATGGCGCGATACGAGTCGAGTAGCGTCTTTTCCGCAATTGCAAGTGGCAGGTAATCATCCGTGTCAGTGAAAAACGACTGCACAGGAATTGAAAGTGCCTGTGCAAGTTGTTGCATCCGGTCGCTGTTCAGCTTACTGGCGCCACTCTCGTATTTCTGAATCTGCTGGGGAGTCACGCCAATCTGTTCGGCAAGGTTTTCCTGTGTAAACCCGGCCTGCTGACGCATAACCTTCAATCTCCAGCCAATTTCCTTGCTGTTCAATAGCCTGCCCATATCACCCGCCTTTTCAGCAGACAATACATCCAAGCGGTGATACGCAAAACAGAATGATAGTTGTTTTTACGACAACTATTAGTTGACTTTTGGGCCACCCAATGGTTAAGGATAATTTTAACAAATATCCGTAAGCATGGGCGAGGTTCTGTTATGGAAGAGATAATTAACCGGACAGTAAGTACCAAGGAGGTGAGTGCACTAGGTTACAGACCCGATATTGACGGTATCAGGGCTTTCGCGATTATTGCCGTTTTGGCGTTCCACGCTTTCCCGGAATTGTTCCCTGGAGGTTTGATTGGTGTCGATATTTTTTTTGTGATTTCCGGCTATCTGATTACAACCATATTGGTTTCGAGTCTGAGTAATAATGAAAGACCCATCCTGAATTTCTACATTAGGCGCGTTCGCCGTATTTTTCCGGCTTTACTGATAGTTCTGATATGTTGTTACATCTTTGGCTATCTCGCATTGTATGCAGATGAATTCAAGGAACTTGGTTTACATATTGCCTCCGGTGCTTTATTTATTTCAAACTTTGTTTATCTGAGAGAAGCGGGCTATTTTGACCGCAGTGCAGATTTGAAACCACTTCTTCACTTCTGGTCCCTCGCAGTTGAAGAACAATTCTATCTGTTCTGGCCGCTAACTCTTATCCTCGCGTTCAAAGCTAAAATAACTCTTACACGCTTGGTCATAGTGCTGTTCATAGCGTCCTTTATCCTTTCACTTTGGCTTAGCACAGAACATCCCAGTTGGGCCTATTATTTTCCGTTTAGCAGATTTTGGGAAATTCTGTCAGGGGCCTATTTGGCCGCACTCAACCGGGAAAACAGATCAGACAACGTATCGTCCGCTATGAGTAATTACGGAAACAACATTGCTCTTGCGATACTTTTGTCAAGCATCTTCTGGATCGATGGCCAGAATAATTTTCCAGGCTGGCAGGCTTTACCTCCTGTACTTGCAACCACTTGGCTAATACGTTACTCAAACAGTGGTCACTGGCCTTATTGGTGTCTCGCCAACAAGTGGATGGTTGCAGTCGGACTCATCAGCTATCCGCTCTATCTTTGGCATTGGCCAATATTCTCCTTCCTTGCCATTACAGAGTTGCAAATATCACCAGTAGTGAAACTTTGCGGGATTGTGTTGTCTTTTGTCCTGGCCACCCTGACCTACATTCTGATTGAGAAGCCAATCCGCAGCACTGCAGGAAAAACGGCAATAGTACTTTTGTGTGGACTTTTGTTAGTTGGATATATCGGTTATAACGCTTATCATCGCAACGGTTTAGATTTCCGGCAGGTCAGTTATCAAAACCTTAAAGCAAAATTTCTGAGATCTCTCGGATTCAAACAAAAATACATAATCTCAAATCAGGCTCATTCTATATTCAAAACAGACGCTTTTCTGAAAGCAAACCCGGAGTACAGGCAACAGCTTGAAAAGATAGCCTGGTTGCTAAAAACTGACGCCGAGGTGCTCACAACCCACAGATCAGGGCAATTGCCCCCTCATTATCAAGAAAAAATTCTAAGACAGAAGTCGCCCAGCATCCGTCAGAGCAGGCCGAAGGTAGTTGTGATTGGAGATAGCCACGCGGGTAATTTTCTCACCGCGCTTCAACTTACACACCCAGATATTGAACTTATCGGTTTTTTTGATAGCGGCTGCACCCCTATCCGTCAACGTTACCGAGATGAAACCAATCGTTGTAAGCAGTTGCTGAACAGGGCTTTTAATTTTGTGAAGGAAAAACCTGTTGGATTGGTTATTTTTGCTGCGCGCTGGCAGACTAGTTTTCAGCCTTTGGCGGACGACATTCAAGCATTTTCTGCCCTTGGCCCCCGCATTGCTATCGCCGGTCCTTCACTCATTTTTTCCAAGGATTTGCCCAGTATTTTGCTGAGATATCAAAGCGGTGACGATGTGATAGCCTTTACCAATAATTTCATTGAAAAAGATACGTTTGCATTGAACGAAGCAATGCGGCAATTTGCTGCAGACAAAAAGATTGCATATATCGACAAACTCAATATATTCTGCGGAGAGGGTCTCTGCAGGCTTACACTAACTGGCAATGAGCTATTTATCTATGATAATGGCCACCTGTCACCATCTGGTGCGTACTATCTGGGTGAGCATATAAAGGAAAGCAAAATCGTATATAAACTGGCGGATTCAAGTCTGAAGTGCAACTTTTGTAAGTGAATTTAAGTGGTGAACTGCGTTACTATCAGCGCCACTTAAACGACCAAGTAAAAGGTGCACAGATGAAACAATACAAACAGCTCACCACCGGGCAAAGATACCAGATATACGGGTTAAAGCAATCGGGATTAAATCAGACCCAAATTGCTCTAAATGTTGGAGTGGACAAGTCCACCATCTCAAGAGAGTTCCGGCGCAACAAGGGCAAACGTGGCTGGCG
>CAIPTY010000059.1 GCA_903868145.1 uncultured Desulfuromonadales bacterium
CTTACCTCGGAGCGCCCCTACAAGAAGGCGTTTTCCTTTGAAAAGAGCATTGCCATCATGGAGGAGGGGAGGGGTGAATTCTTCGACCCCGCGCTGCTGGGGATATTCCTGAAACACATCGATGAATTCGTCGCCATCAGGCAGGAAATGCTGGATATTTCTACGGAGGAAACGCAGCCTTAAGGTGAACCTCTCCGGTTGACGCCTTCACACTCTTCATCACAGCCTCCATCTGATCAAACCCGTACGGTTTGTTGAGAATCCCGGCAATGTCCTCGCGGTCTATGTGTAAACAGATCTCCGCTGTATCGAATCCGCTGGAAATAATGATCGGCAGAGCCGGATCGATTTTTTTGAGCTCGCGGAACAGCTCATAACCATCCATGACCGGCATGCCGATGTCCGTCACAACCAGGTCTATGTCTGCTGCGCACTTCTGAAATGCCTCCAGGGCTTCCCTGCCGTTAGTCGCTGCAATCACGGCAAATCCCAGTTCCTTCAGCATTAAATCCGCAATTGACCTCACCTGCCGCTCGTCCTCAACCAGCAGAACGGTTCCACTTCCCCTCCACGGGGCTGATGGCGGAGGCTTCATTTGGGTTTCATCCGGGGCTGGTCCGGTGTCGTCAGCGGGGAGATACACCGTGAAGGTCGTTCCCAAACCCGGCTGGCTGGAGAGCTGCAATGCACCCTTGTGCGCCGCGATGATCCCGAGCGTTTCCGGCAGACCAAGGCCGCGGCCGGTAAACTTGGTGGTATAGAACGGCTCAAAGATCCGGCGGCTCATCTCCTCATCCATACCGCAGCCGGTATCGCATATTTCGAGACAGACATACCAGCCGGACGGAATTTCCCGGCCAAGATGATCCCGATCCGCCCGCCCTTTCACGACCTGTTTCCGCGAAAGCGTGACAGCAACCGTCCCCGGTTTTTCTCCGATGGACTCCGTTGCGTTATGCAGCAGACTCGTGACAACCTGCCGTATCTGCCCCTCGTCCCCGATAATGAAAGGAATTCCAGGCGCTGAATCAACAGAGATTGCAACATTCCGGGGTGCGCCCGATTTCAGCATTCCGGTAACGTCGTCCACCATCTCTCCCATGGCTATCCGGGATACGGCGGAAAGAGGATTAGTCCCGGCGTAAGTCTGCATCTGTCTGCACAATTGAGCCGCTCGTTCAGCAGCCTTTTCTATCGGCGCTATATAGTCGGTTACCGCTTCCGGCTTCAGGTTCATCAGAGCGCAATTCCCGATGATAATAGTGAGGAGGTTGTTGAAATTATGGGCGATACCGCTAACCAATACGCCCAGACTCTGCAGATTGCGGACTTGATGGAGCTGGTCCAGAAGTGCGATATTTTCCTTTTCCAATTGTTTGATTCTGGAGAGGTCAATATCAAGACAGAAGAGTTCAGGCTCCCTGCCGGAAGGTTGAATCAGGGCATGACTGGAGTAAACCGCCACGCGGGAACCGTCTTTGCGCATCAGACTCAGTTCGCCGGCGGGAATCGGTTCGCCGCTTTCAACCATGTCGCGGATTGCCTGCGTAACCCCTTCCCGCATTTCCGGTGGTATGACGAGATCCAGCAGGTTCGCGCCCAGCGCTTCAACTGCGCTGTAGCCATACAGAAACTCTGAAGCCAGGTTCCAGAAGAGCACGGTGCCATCCAGTCCGTACCCCTGAACTGCAACACCGGGTACGTTTTCCATGATGGACCGGAAACGCTCTTCGCTCTTTCTTAGCGCCTCTTCCATTATCTTGCGCTCGGTGATGTCGCGGGAAACGCCGACCAGACCTATGGCTTGTCCGTCCGGGCCGTAAACGGGGGCTTTTCGTGTGTCCATGAGCACCGCGCGACCGTCCGGGCGCGGCACCCACTCTTCCGTATGAAGCACCGCGCCGTTTGCAAGAAGCATCTGGTCATGTTCGCGGAAAGACTCTGCATTCTCGTGTTCAAAGAGGTCGAAGTCGGTTTTTCCGATCTGCTCGCGTTCCGAAAGTCCGATAAATGCCTCTGACGCCTTGTTGCAGGCCAGGTAGACGCCGTCAGCGTCCTTGTAGTAGATCAGTACGTCGGCGGAATCGATCAGGCTGCGGAGAAAAGCCTTTTCGTTGCGGAGTGATTCTTCCGTCTGCCTGCGTTCGGTGATCACATCGAACAGTGAAACAAAATGTTCAGGTTCCGGGCAATACACAGAAAACGAGAACCACATCTGCAGCGACTCGACAAACATCTCGAATCGCTCTGGCTTGCCGCTCAGGGCAACCCGCCCGTAGATTTCCAGAAGAAGCTGATCCGATTCCCGGATGCCCGGAATGACTTCGGAAGCCTTCCTGCCGACCACGTTCTTTAGTCCGGTCTGGGTTTCAAAGGCCGAGTTGACGTCAAGGTAGATGAAATCAGAGGGTTTTCCATTTTCGTAGAGCATCCGGCAGTAGGCAAGACCGTTCAGCATGTTTTCAAACAGGGAACGATACATCGAATCACCTGAACGGTTCAGATTTTCGGTTCCAGCCTGCCGCATGGAGATCTCCTGCAAAAAAAAACCGGCAAACGGCAAATGCCCCTTCGCCGGTCACTCAACAACTACCCGTTCATAATCGGTTGCTGACGGTCTCATCACGCGATACGACCCTAACAGGGGTCAGCCTGCACAGTCAAGCGCTTCCTTCTGTTCACCAAGAAACAGGTTGATATTTTTCATCAGATTCGCAGATGTAACCGGTTTCGGGATCATCTTAAACTCCCGTGTGACTCCGAATGAGCCTTCGGGGTATCCGCTCAACAACAGTACATTTGCCTGCGGATTCAGCCCCAGAATTTCTCTGCAGGCGGTTATGCCATCCTTGCGCGGCAACATGACATCCATTATGACCATGTCGATGCAGTCCATGTTTTCCCGGTAGATGGACACGGCCTCCTGACCGTCTTCAGCCGTGATGACGGTGTATCCGTACGACTCCAGCAATTGAGTCAAAAATGTAAGCACGTGCGCTTCATCATCAACAACCAGAAAAGTCCCTTGTGCCGGAGCGTCGGAAAGCAGCTTCTGCGGTTTCCCCCCAAACTGTTCCCACAGTCTTTCGGTTGTAATCAATTCCGGGCTGTTGTTATGAGGCCTGACGTTGTTGAAGCTCAGAAGCATCTCCATCTCTGAAAAGATTCGCGTGACGGGAACATTGAGAGCCGCGGCAATCTGAAATACCGTGACAAGCACCGGCTGCTGTTTGCCGAGTTCCAGATTGGACAGAAAACCCCTGTCCAGCAGACTTATGGTGGACAGTTTCTCCTGAGACAAGCCCCGCTCTTTTCTCAATCGGCGTATAACGGCACCAAAGGCTTTCTCAATTGTCACAGTTTCATACCTCACTTCACTGCCAAATTTGAACAGCAGTACATATACAAGCAATCTGCTCATAAATCTGTAGTCTATTATCTACTTGTAATGATTTGTCATTGATCGGCACAATTTCACTGATGCCAGCCAAAACACTTTACAGTGCCCTGTCGGCGGGGGTATGGTGCAGGCACATTGACTGTCTGCACCCCACACGGGAGTTCTTTTGAGACGATCGGGATTCAAATATGTTGTGCTGATAATCCTGGCGATGGGAACCATCCTGATCCACGTCAACAGCTACATGTTCCCGTACAGCGTGCTGGTGCGACACGTCATTCTGTTTCTGTTCATAGCAGTGGGCTGCTATCTGGCGTATGAATCCAGACGGAGACAACAGGAAGAGTACAACAAACTCAGGCAATTTCTGAGGGTATGCGCCTGGTGCAAGAAGATCAGTGTCACGGATACTGAAACCGGTGAAGAGAAATGGCTGGGTTTTGAGGAATACATGTCGCGTGAACACAAGTCCACTTCGTCTCATGGCATATGTCCTGCGTGTTTCCAGCAAATGAACAAACATTCCGATAAAGCGGCTGAATAGAGACTCTCCCCAATCATGCACAATATCGGAAACATACGGGACAATTTCCCTCCAGATTGTGCGGAAGAATTCTGTGAGACCCTTATCGATTCCGGTGCGGTGCGCATCGAGCGCATCTTTTCCCGGGGGCAGGCCACGCCGGAAGGCGAATGGTACGACCAGGATCGCGATGAATGGGTCCTGCTGGTGTGCGGAAGCGCCGGTCTGCTGTTTGAAGATGAATCTCTTCCACACACTCTGGGCGCGGGAGACCACGTTTTTATCCCCGCCCGCTGCCGCCACCGGGTGGCCTGGACCGACCCTGCCGCAGATACGGTCTGGCTTGCCGTTCACCTCCCCGATTCCGATCGCAGGATTACCCATGCCACCTGCTGTCCGGGAGCGGCAGGCACGTGAGCGCTCCCGAACATCCGGCCATGGGCCGCGTCTACGCCTTTCTGATTCTGACCACATTTCTCTGGGGCGGCAGCTTTCTCTTCACCAAAATCGGCGTCAGCTCCATTCCCCCACAGCTGTTTGTCCTGTTCCGGTTTTTTCTGGCAACGCTGATCATGCTGCTGTTCTTCGGGCGACGACTCGGGAGGATGAGCCGGGGAACACTAAAAAGGGGGTTCATGGTGGGGCTTGCCCTGGGGACGACCAATCTGTTTTTTGTATTCGGCATCAGGGGCACCAGCATCTCGCGGGCCGGGATTCTCAACAACCTGTTTGTCCTGTTCATTCCCCTTATAACCGGAATTTTCTGGCGTGATCGTGTTGAGAAAATCAATCTGGCCGGCATCGCACTGGCGGTTGCGGGCATCTGGCTGTTGGCGACCGGCGGCGGCCAGGGGTTCAATCAGGGGGATCTGATCTCGACCCTGTGCGCCTTCATGATCGCCTGCCACATCATAACCGTCTCAAAGGTGCTGAAAGATGACGACGTCTGCCTGGTTTCCCTGGTGCAGTTTGCCACAGTGGCGGTAATGGCCGCAGCAGCCTCACTGGCACTTCCCCTCCCAGCGTTCAGCGTCACACCGATTGCCGCGCTCTCCATACTCTATTGTGCCATTTTCCCGACCGTCATCTGTTTTACCCTGCAGAACACCTATCAGCGCTATGTGACCCCGACCCGGGCAGGTCTTATCTATACCCTTGATCCGGTCTGGAGCCTGCTGGCAGGTTTCTTTTTTCTGGGAGAACGCTTGAACGACCGTGAATGGATCGGTTGCGGGCTGATATTCCTGGCTGCCCTGCTGCCGCTTTCCGTGCGGTATATGTACGAGCGCCGCCTGGTGAACCGGTACATTTCACTAACAACCTGCGATGAAGCGAAAAAGGAGCCGGGACATGCCTAAGGAACTGACCCACTGGATACTTGCCGCCCAGACTCTGGAACAGCTCCCCGGCGACAGTAGGGTGCGGGATGCAATCGCTTCCCATCGCGACATCTATCTGGCCGGGGCGGTTTTGCCCGACACCCTGCTCTACCTGCACGACGGCCCCCATGCCGCTGAGGCTCATTGGCTGGCACACTGTTTTCACAACACCGAGGGGAACAGCTTTGCCCCCCTCATCAGCGCCGTTAGGGATGAATCCGGTCACCTCTCCGCCCCGCTTCTGGCGTGCCTGCTGGGGGTCATCAGTCATATCGAGGCCGATATCACCTTTCACCCTTTCGTGTATGCCGGTTCGGGAACCGCTGATATCAGTTTGCACTACCGTCTGGAAACCGCTCTTGACACCTTCTTTCTACGGCAGGGAGTGGTGCCGCCGGTGCGCTTGATGAAGGATCTGGTGACGCCGTCATCCCGTGAGGTGCTTGCCACGACATGCTCCCTGCTGTTCGACCAGGGCGACAAGCTCCCCCGTCAGGCCGTCGACCGGGCCATATCACTTCACTGCCGTATTCAGGCCATGTACGACAGCACCTTCTGGAAGCTGGCGATCATGATGCTCTCCTCACTGCCGGGCTCCCGGTATTCGTGCAGGCGCCACCTCTTCTATCCGCTGCACATCTCTCAGAATGGGTCCGAAATCCTGAACGGAAGCGGAAACTGGCGGCATCCGGTAACGGGAGAACTGCAGCTCACAACCATTGAAGATCTGGCTGCAGAAGCTGTACGAAAGACGGTTGGAGTATTTGAAGCCATTGAAGCACGCGAATCATTTGCGGATGCACTGGAAGGGATTCAAGGGGAAAATCTGTTGACCGGTCTGCATGGAATCGGAGAATCGGCATTACATCCGGGGTGAGCCTGATTACCCTGAGACCGGAAGCATGACGACAAATGTCGTACCCTCGCCGACGCGGCTCTGCGCCTCAATCCTGCCGCCATTGTTTTCAATGATTCCGAACGAAATTGACAGGCCGAGTCCGGTTCCTTTGGCTTTGGTGGTAAAGAAGGGATCGAAAATCCTCGCCATATTCTCTTCCGGTATACCATGACCTGAGTCTTTAACCCCGGCGCAGACATATTTTCCGTCCGCCGACTGACGGGTGAATATTTCCAGAACACCGCCATGGGGCATTGCATGACCCGCATTGATGACCAGATTCATGAATACCTGGCGGATCTGATTGGTATCGACGGAAATCTGCGGCAGATCAGTGGCAAAATCTTTGGTGATGATGATGTCTGCAAAGTCAGGCTGTTTGTGAAAAAATGTGACAATTTCATCAAGTATTACTTCGATTGATATGTTCACCTTTTCAGGCAGGGATTCCCGGCTGAATTCAAGCAGATTTTTTACAATGCCTGCACATCTCCCGGTCTCGGAAATTACTCTCTCCACATCCGGCAGGATTTCCGGGTCAAGCCGCGGGTCGCTTTTCAGGATCGAAGCGTACAGAAGTATGCCGGTCAGCGGATTGTTGATTTCATGCGCAACTCCCGCAGCGAGAGTGCCGATAGAGGCCAGTTTTTCCGAGCGTCGCAACTGTTCGGTCATCTGCATTATTTCGCGACTGCGCAGTTCCACCTTCTGTTCCAGACTGTCAGCCCATCCCTTCAACTCTCTGTCGGCCCTGCCGAGGCTTTCGGTCATGTCGTTTACCGCCTCCGACAACTCTCCCAGCTCATCCCTGCTGGTGACGGGAACCCTCGACTCAAGATCACCGGACGCGACCAGAACGCTGTGCCGGACGAGCCGCTGCACCGGGACATCCACAAAATAGCGTGTCAGAATGGTTACCAGCACACCGATCATGAGCAGGAGAAGGCAGGTCAGCATGATAAACTGAAGGCGGTATTCGTGGGATTTCTTCCGGAGCATTTCCAGGGAAATCGAGATGTCAAGCAGTCCCAGCACGGTGTCATCTTTGCCATGAAAATGACATGACGCGGTAAAACAGGCCGGTTGATTGTGAATTGCCTTGGTGAAACCGAGCGCCTCCCTGCCTGTCCGTGTGGTGACGATCCGACTGCGGTTCAATGAGGATGCTGCGGCGCCGGGAGTTGCCGAGTTGTGACAGATGATGCACTCATCGGCATGTTTGCCTATGACCGAGCCGATTTCGCCCGATATGTTTGAAAAGACTACCCGCCCCATTTTATCAATCAGGCGTATGTGCTCAATGTTATCACTCTGGGCGATCCTGCCGATCATGGTATACAGGCTCGCTTTGTCGTTCTTCATCATGGAGTCAAATGCGCTCTGGCTGATAATGTTAGCGACTTCTTCCGCATTTGACACGGCGTAATCAATCATGACCTTTCTGAAATTCTTAAGATTGACCGTATCCAGAAGACCCATGAAGACAAGCAGAATCATGGATGTCGCGCAGGTGAGTTTTGCAATGAGGGATATGCGAATTTTTGGCATGATCAATGCTCTTTACAGGTCATATTGAGAATATGAGGAAAGGGGTACGTTATGAAACCGCCTACCGAAAGTTTTTGTCTAAAATCCCATATTGCAGGATCGATAGCAACATGTGTGTTATGCTCCAGCATCTTTATAATCTGTTTTGTCCCTGAATACTTTCCGGGGGTTTTCAGATTACTGCTTGATGACCGTGTGGGGATTATTATACCATACCTGCTGTTTATAGCACTGGGTGAATCCCTGTTTTCAATCTGGTATTTTCTCTGGAGGAGATGAGTGAGTAACGAACCGGTTGATATGACTGCGTACAGGGGCGTCATGAAGCGGACGCGGCGCCGTCGCAAATTGTTTTTTTCAACGGTACTGGTATATGTTCCCGCTTTGTGGATCACCCATTCAATCTCTCCAACCAACAGGGCAATGGGAACCGTATTCGTAATCTGGCTTATCTTCCTTGTGTACGCCACCGTTCTGGTCGCACTCAGCAAATGTCCCCGCTGCGGCAACTCTTTTCATGTCCACGGGATAACTCTCCTCGTTCTGCGTAAATGTCTTCACTGTCAGCTTCACATCTCGGACGACTTGACGACGTAACCAGCTGCACCATAACGAAAAGGCCATTCTGAGGCAACACTGTATGAAAAATACATACGGTCAGCCCGTCAAAGAAAGGTATAAGCCATTCAACTACAGCATGTTATGTGATATTTTCCCGATTGTGCAGTGTATAAAATCTGTCCAGATCGCCACCATAAGCATGCGGGGCAGGTGAAACGGCGAGACATCTGGATGGCGCATATAACTTCTTTACAAAATAGTCAAAATTTTATACTGGTTTCATGCTAAATTCTGCGGACAGACAGGTTCCCCCATGGCAGCCTGAAAAACAGGACAGGTAGATACGAACATGAGCCGATTAAGTGATACCAGCGTGACAGGCGGATTTTCCGAGGAATGGCTTGAATCTCTCTACGAAACGTGGCGTTCTGACCCGGGATCTGTGCCGCAGGATTGGCAGCGGTTCTTTGCCGGATTTGAGCTGGGTGCTGATCGTGCGGGAAGCTCCGGGAGCACCTCGGCGCTGGACGAATTCCGGTCTCTCAAGCTTTCCGGGGTACAATCGCTGATCTATCGCTATCGTTCCATCGGTCATCTCCTGGCATGCATCGACCCGCTCTCTCCCTGTCTGCTGGAACATCCCCTGCTTACCCTGACCAACTTCGATCTCGACACCGGCGATCTCGACACCAGCTTTACCTGCCGGCGCTATCTGAAACCGGATGCAACTCTGCGCGAAATCATAGCGACGATGCGGGAAACCTATTGCCGACAGATCGGTGTGGAGTTCATGCATATCCAGGACCCGCAGGAGAGGCAGTGGTTGATAGACAGGATGGAGCCATGCCGTAACCGCCCCGGTTTTTCCGTTGACGAGCGCCTGCATCTTCTGGAAAGACTCCACGCGGCAGCATTGTTCGAGTCGTTTCTGCAACGCCGTTTTCCGGGTCAGAAACGCTTTTCTCTGGAGGGGGGCGAGATTCTGATCCCCGTCCTGGATGCTGCTGTGCGCAGTTGTCCCGGTGCCGGGATACAGGATGTGGTTTTTGGCATGGCTCACCGGGGACGCCTGAACGTGCTTGCCCACATCCTTGGAAAACCGTATCAGAATATTTTTGCGGAATTTCGCGAAAGTCTGGCGGTCGGTTTTGTGGGTGACGGCGATGTGAAGTACCACAAAGGTCTTTCAGCGGATGTGGACGTGCCCGAAGGGCGTGTCCACGTGACGATGGTCTCGAATCCGAGCCATCTTGAAGCAGTTAATTCCGTGGTAGAAGGTAAATGCCGGGCCCGGCAGGATCGGTATGGCGCGGATGCCTGCAAAAAGGTGCTTCCGCTCCTGATCCACGGTGACGCGGCTTTCGCCGGACAGGGCAGCATTATGGAGACCCTCAACCTGTCGCAGCTTGACGGCTATCGCACCGGCGGAACTGTTCATATCGTACTGAACAATCAAATCGGTTTTACAACACTGCCCCGCGATTCCCGTTCGACTCCCTATGCAACCGATGCCGCCAAGATGCTCGCATGCCCGATCTTTCATGTTCAGGGGGAATCGCCGGAGGCGGCTCTGCATGTCATCCGGCTGGCGCTGGAGTACCGTCAGCATTTTGAAAAGGATGTGGTGATCGAACTGATCTGCTACCGCAGGCATGGCCACAACGAAGGGGACGAACCGGCCTTTTCCCAGCCGCTTATGTATCGGCAGATTGATGCCCGTTTACCGATCAATCGTATCTACTCTGACGTGCTGGCGGAGGATGGAGTTGAACCGGCGGTGCTTGAGGAAATCAGGCAGCGTGTGACCGCCGGTCTTGAAGAGAGCTTTGAAAAACCGTCCGAATCCAGAGAAGTCGGCTACCATGACGTGTGGAGTTCCATCACGCCCGGGTACCAGCCCGTACAGATTGACACCTCGGTTCCCGTGGACAGATTGCTGGCGTTGTCACGGCGCATGGCCGAAATACCGGCTGATTTTACGCCGCATGCCAAGGTCCGGGCGCTCGTTCAGAAACGCTGCGATGCTGTGCAGAAGGGAGAGGGGCTGGACTGGGGCAATGCGGAGGCCCTTGGATATGCCACACTGCTGGCTGAGGGGGTTTCCGTTCGCCTGTCCGGCCAGGACTCCCGTCGGGGAACCTTCAGTCATCGTCACAGTGTACTTCATGACGTCAGCAACGGTGAAACCTGTATGCCGATCGCTTCCGTGGCGGCGTGCGGCGCGTCATTCCAGTGCTGGGACAGCCCGCTCTCCGAGTTCGGGGTTCTGGGTTTCGAGTACGGTTACTCGCTTGAGACTCCGCAGAGCCTGACTTTATGGGAGGCCCAGTTCGGTGATTTTGTGAACGGCGCCCAGGTTATTATCGATCAGTTCATCGCCAGTGGAGAGAGCAAGTGGAATCGTGCCAGCGGTCTTGTGCTGCTGCTGCCACACGGTTATGAAGGGCAGGGGGCTGAACATTCGAGTGCGCGAATGGAGCGTTTTCTGCAGCTCTGTGCCGGAAATAACATGATCGTTGCATACCCGTCGACCCCCGCCCAGATGTTTCATCTGCTTCGCCGCCAGATCATGCAGCCGTTTCGCAAACCGCTCGTGGTATTCACCCCCAAGAGTCTGTTGCGGCATCCCGCCTGTGTCTCGTCATCAGAGGATCTGGGCACGGGGGGATTTCGTGACGTGATCCCGGATACGGTCGAACCGGGTCGAGTAAAGAACATTCTGCTCTGCAGCGGGAAGATATACTACGACCTGGCGGAAGAACGGACGCGACGCGGCGGCGGTGATACGGCTATAGTCCGTGTCGAGCAGCTCTATCCACTGCGCACGGATCTGCTTGATGAAGCCATCTCGCCGTTTCCCGAAGAATCCCGTATCAGCTGGGTACAGGAAGAGCCGGAAAACATGGGAGCCTGGCGCTCCCTGCAGCCGTTTTTTGCCACCTGGAACAGACCTGTCCGCTATATCGGCCGCGCTGCGGACGGCTGCCCTGCGGTGGGTTCCCATACTCTGCACCATGAACAGCAGAACGGGATCATTTCGGCGGCATTCGAAACAGTGTGACAATCTTGAAACCGGATCAACCGATCAGCAATCAATTCCGTTGACAAGCTGTCAAGATCATTGTAAAAAATAAGCAAATTGTACTAAAGGGGCTTCATGGTAAACCTGTTATTCATATCTAACAGTCCCAAGATGGCGATGATCAAAAGTAAAATTCAGCCGGTCTTAAAGATTCGGGTTGATATTGTTACGGATTTTGATTACGGCCTCAAGGATGTTTTTGAGAAGCGCCCCACGATGGTCTTCATTCAGGATCAGATTTCCGGAGTGACGGGAGAAAGTGTTGCCCGCCATGTTCAGGTTCTGCTCGGTTCTGGTGCCCCCACATTTATCTTCATGCATCAGGATTCTTCCAGGTTCAAGCCGATTAAAGGTCTGTTTGAACATCTGGTCGATCTTTCCCAGGGTGATTCTGAGCTGATAGCCGATATTCTTGCCGTGCTCAAGTCGCTTCTCGGCCCCCAGTGGTCCAGAATCCATATCGCGACGGAAGTCGAGGAGGCTGTTGCTGAAACTCTTGACATTCCGGTTCCGGAGATCAGTTCGGAGATCCCGCTGGCGCTTGATGAGCCGGCTGCGACAGCGGATCCCCCTGAAGTTTCAAAGCCCAAACGGAAAAAACCCGCAAAATCAGCCCCTGTAACCGAGACATCACCGGAAGAGTCAGAGGCATTTATTTCAAAGATGGCCGAGATGCTGGTGGATGTGGCCAAATTTCCCGTTACGGCCGATGTGGTTGCAATACCAACTGAAAAGACTGACGCGGACAAGCCTTCAACACCTGCCAAGCCGAAAGTTCGCAGAAAAAAGAACTCACCACCCCAACCGGCGCCTCCGGTCGAACCGGCTGAACAGCCTGATAAACCCTTGCCGGCCCCCGTAATGGCGCCTCTGCCCGAACCCGCTGTTGTGGTTGTGCCGAAACCCGCACCGAAACCTGTTCCGCCTGAAATCAAGGCGCCTGCTCCGGTGGTGCAGCCTGCGGCGGCTGAGCAAAAAGCCGCGCCCCTGCCTGTTCCGCCTTCTCCCGCCGTATTCAGTGCCGACAGTGATGACGATGAACCTGTGGCGGAAGGCATACCGCAGGATCTGCTCCTGGCCTTTGAAGACAACTATCGCTCCCAGGCACGTATCAGGAGAATCAAAATAGCGCTGGCAGTCGTTGTGGTGGTCTGCCTGGGCTGCGCCTGGTATCTCTTCACCCAAAAACCGGCGATGCCGGCATTTCTTTCCCGTAAGCCCCAACCGACCCGTATCCCGGTTGCCCCCGTGAAGCCGGTTCCGCAGAAACCGGCTTTTCAAAGGCCCGTGTCCACTGTCCGGGTTGTTCAGGCTGCTCCGGACCCGCTGCCGTCTTTTATACCCCAGGCCCGCCCTGACAAGTCCTTCGCAACCCAGAACCCGGGATGGGAGCGCTACCTCGGTGCCAAGGCTGAATACCGTGTGTTCCGTTCCGACGCCAGAATCAAGGCTCTGCAGGTGTTGGCCCTGTCGGGCGAAGAGATCAGCAGCTCGCTCCTGAAATCCATACTGAAAGAGTTCACGGGAAGTTCCGAATATCGTGTCGTCTCGCAGGAAAAAAAATCCGGTCTGGATGTTTCACGCGCCAGAGGGAACAATTCCGAGTTGCTCATATATCGAAACAATACCATTGTCAGGGCGTTTGTCGTATCCCGTGATTGAGCAGTGTAACGGCATAGTTTGACATGTGCCGGTTTGTCCGGTATACAATTGTCACCGCAATGTTTCCCCTGGAATATACTCGACGTGGAGTTTCAATGTTTTCCCTGAATCGAACCATCATTCCGTGTGCCATACTCTGCGCTCTGCCCGTGTTCTTCGGCTTATCCCCCGACTGTTCGGCGATGGATCCCCGATTTGAAATCGATTCCCAGGCTCTAGGTGTCCCGCAGCAGGCTCCTGCAAAACCTCCTGTAGTGAAAAGTGACAGACCGGCGCCCCGATCAACCACAGCCAGACCCGCCGGAAGTGCCGGCGCAAAGGGTGGCGTGCATATCGTCAAGTCCGGCGATAACCTGTTCAAAATCCTGATGCGTGACTACGGCCTCGGAAATGATGAAGCGGAGTCCTTCATTGAAGAGATTTGTCGCGAGAACAACATCTATGACATCAAACGCCTCAAGATCGGCCAGCGGATTATTATACCGCCGGTCCGCCGCAAGCCTGACGGATCGCTCAAGGTAGTGCCGTCCCGCAGGAGTGCCGCTGCCCCCCCCCAAACCGTC
>CAIPTY010000060.1 GCA_903868145.1 uncultured Desulfuromonadales bacterium
CCGTATTCCTCACGCCAGTCCTTTTTCTCTTCCCACTTCGGCTGTTCCTTCTTGTCGAAGATGAAATTGCCCAGCACCAGATAGTCCATCTCGGTGCGCATGAAGCATTTGTAGGCATCTTCCGGGGTCATCACGATCGGCTCGCCGCGCACGTTGAAACTGGTATTGACGATTACCCCGTAGCCGGTTTTCTGCTTGAAGGCATTAATCAACCCCCAATAGTGCGGGTTAGTTTCCTTATGCACCGTCTGAAGACGGGCCGAGTAGTCGATATGCGTAATCGACGGTATGTCTGAACGCAGGTGGTACAGTTTTTCCCTGACCATCATGCCGTGATATCCTTCTGGCAGGGGGTTCCTGCGTTTTTCAACCACATCGGCTACCAGGAGCATGTAGGGGGATGGAACCGAGCAATCAAAAAACTCCTGTTCGCACTCCACCATGACTGATGGTGCAAAGGGTCGGAAACCTTCGCGGTATTTGATCTTCAGATTGAGTTTCCGCTGCATCTCGGGACTTCGGGCATCGGCGATGATACTACGGTTACCCAGTGCACGCGGCCCCCACTCCATCCGGGCCTGGAACCAGCCAATCACATTTTCCTGCCCCAGATAGTCGGAGGTTATGTCGCAGACTTCTGCGAATGAGTCGCACTTCCGGTAGACCCCGTTGTACTTCCGGGCGGTCTGCATGATATCCAGATCTGAATATTCCGGCCCAAGGTAGGATCCCTTCATCCGGTCGGTTGTGCCATCGCTGGTACGCGGGTTGCGGTATGTGAGGTAGTAGGCAGCGAGAGCCGCTCCCAGTGCCCCGCCCGCATCGCCTGCCGCAGGCTGTATCCAGAGTTCGTCAAAAATACCGGAACGCAGCAGTTTCCCGTTGGCAACACAGTTGAGCGCCACCCCGCCCGCCAGACAGATGCTTTTCGCACCGGTAAGACGCTTGGCTTCTCTGGCCATGCTGATGACAACCTCTTCGGCAATCCGTTGGATGGCCAGTCCCAGATCGCAGTGTTCTGCCTGAAGTTCCGACTCCTCACCACGCCTTGGAAAACCAAAGAGCCCTTCCCACTTGCCGTTGTCGGTCATTGTGAGACCGGCAGCGTAATCAAAATACTCCTGATTGAGCCAGAGCGACCCGTCCGCTTTTATGTCAACCAGATGCTGTTTGATCAGGTCAATGAATTTCTCGACCCGCCCCGAATCGGGATTTCCGTAAGGCGCCAGCCCCATCAGCTTATACTCTCCCGAGTTGACCTTGAAACCCAGGTAATAGGTAAAGGCAGAGTAGAGCAACCCCAGAGAGTGGGGAAACCTCAGTTCCTTGAGGATGCTGATGCTGTTGCCCTTGCCGTGGCAAATCGAGGCGGTGCTCCATTCTCCTACGCCATCAACAGTAAGGATCGCCGCCTCCTCGAACGGCGAAGGAAAGAAAGCGCTGGCGGCATGTGAGAGGTGATGCTCCGGAAAAAGCAGTTTGATACTATCCCGCGGGACGTGGTTGATAGCGGTTAATTCATCCAGTAACAGACGTTTCAACATTACCTTTTCCTTGATCCAGACCGGTATGGCGGAAAGGAATGAGGCAAGTCCTTTTGGAGCAAAGGCGTAGTAGGTTTCAAGCAGGCGTTCGAACTTCAGGAACGGTTTGTCATAGAATACCACCGCTTCAACATCAGCCAGGGTGATGCCGGCATGGTTCAAACAATACCTCACTGCATGGGAGGGAAACGCTGGGTCCTGTTTCTTCCGCGTGAAACGCTCCTCCTGCGCAGCGGCGATGATCTCGTCGTCCTTGATCAGAGCGGCGGCAGAGTCGTGGTAAAAAGCAGAAATGCCGAGAATGTACATGGTTGTGTATCCTCCGGGCTAATGAATGTATCCCGTACGAAAGATATGAATGTTTACTACATTATGAGATAAAATAATAGATAATTATGATAGTTAGCATGTTCATGCCTCAATTATGACAGTGCGCGAATTATGGTGTTGTCCGTTTTTGATCTGTTGCCAGGATCAAGCGTGCCAAAATACGATAAGCGCCATTCAAAAGGACAACCAGAAGCCTGCCGACTTTACGTGACAAAAATGCCCGCAGGGAGTTATTGCCCCTGAATCTTTCCAGAACACCGCTGTATAGGAGCTTCCTGGCGCAGAGGAATGCCCACTTGAGTCCCGTAAAGTTGGGAATACTATTGGTGACTGTCTGAAGCATGGCTTCGTTAAAACGGATGTGTTGCTGAACCGAGACAGTACGCTCTGCCTCATCGGAACGGAGCCGATAAGCGGCAACGATATGGTCAACAAAGCCGAGCCATTTGTTCGGCAACAGTCTCAGGCAAAAATCCCAATCCTCAACCGATATGGATTCATTGTATCCGCCTATTTTCTGGTATAATTCCCGACGCCCCATGTATATCGGGCCAGCCAAGCACCAAAAGAAAATAAGCTCGTAACTTAAAAGATATTCGTTCCTTAAACGCTGCTTGTTGCCCCCAAAGTACTCTTCAATACCACTCTTATTACGTATTATACCCTCATAGTTAATAGTCACGTAGTCGCCAACAACGAGCATTTTGTGCGGATTGTCCTCCAGGTATTCCAGTCGTGCTGCGATACC
This sequence comes from uncultured Desulfuromonadales bacterium, assembly GCA_903868145.1. GTDB lineage: Bacteria > Desulfobacterota > Desulfuromonadia > Geobacterales > Pseudopelobacteraceae > CAIPTY01. Next base: position 2,623 of record CAIPTY010000060.1, read on the forward strand.
ACCACGCAGCAAATAATCATCACTTGACACATATGCGATATATTCGCCTTGAGACAGGGCAAACAGTTCGTTAAGTGTCGCGGAAACCCCTCGATTTTCTCGAGTGAGAACTTCAAAACGCCCGCTGAAACGGTGACTATGTTCTTCACGCCAACGAGAAGCTCGCTGAAACGATAAATCTCTTGAGCCATCATCGATAACGATCAGTTCCTTGTTGGGATAGCTGTCGCTGACGATGCTTTCCAGTGCCTGTTCAATGAACTGTTCATGGTTATAGAGCGGTATCAGCACGCTGACCAGCGGGTAGGTTCGATTTGGGCTCATAAGCCCCTCAAAACGGGAAACGTATCGCGGCAGACTTTGGCAACAATAGTTGCCTGAGCGTGAGTGAGATGCGGCCCCATAGGCAGGCTGATATTATCTTGCGCCAGTTGTCTGGCGATTGGAAAAGCATTCGCCGGGATACCCAAATCCCGGTATGCATCCTGTAAGTGCGGCGGGAGTGGATAGTGAATCAGCCAGCCGATTTCCTGCTTATCAAAGTTGTCAGTCAGTTGTTTCCGGTCTTCGACGCGCACGACAAACAGGTGCCATACCGGATCGATCCAGTCAGGGACGTGTGGGAGCGAAAGCCCTGTGTCTGCCAATGCTTCGAGGTATAAAGCAGCAATCGCCGTACGACGGGAATTCCATTTGTCCAGGCAGGTAAGCTTTACCCTTAGAAAGGCAGCCTGGAGCTCGTCCAGACGCGAGTTATATCCCTTGACTTCGTTACAGTATTTAACCTTTGATCCGTAGTTTCTGAGTACGCGAAGTCGATCGGCGATGCCGTCGTCATTGGTAGTCACGGCTCCTCCATCGCCAATTGCACCCAGGTTTTTACCGGGGTAGAAACTGAATCCGGCCGCGTCTCCAAGCGAGCCGGTGCGCTGCCCTTTGTAGCGGGCTCCGTGAGCCTGGGCCGCATCCTCAATCACTTGAAGTCCGTGCTTTTGGGCCACAGTGTTGATCGAATCCATGTCGGCAGGCTGCCCATAGAGATGTACGGCCAGAATAGCTTTGGTGCGGGATGTGATAGCCGCTTCCAAGCGGCCGGGATCAATATTGAAGGTTGTCTCATCCGGTTCAACGGGCACAGGACAGGCGCCAGCGTAAGAAACCGCCAGCCAGGTGGCTATATAGGTGTTGGAAGGGACAATCACTTCGTCCCCGGCACCGATATCCATAGCCCGAAGGATAAGGTGCAATGCATCCAGCCCATTCCCCACGCCGATGCAGTGCCTGACCCCGCAGTAGGTCGCGAATTCCTGCTCAAAGGTCTCTACCTCCCTGCCCAGAAGGTACCAGCCGGAATCCATGACCCGGCGATAGGCGCCATCAAGGGCATCCCGCAGTTCAGCATGGGGAGCCTTGAGATCCAGAAAGGGGATAGCAGTCATCGATGGCCCCGCGCAATGCTCCGGAAGGCCTCGTATTCCCTGAAATAATCCCCCTCGTCAAAGACCTGTGAGGCCAGCACCAGGCAGATGCCACCAGATGAAAAATTGATCAATTCTCGCCAGATCATATTTGGCATGTACAGGCCAAAGTAGGGACGATTCAGATGCATTGTTCTCCTGTTGACCCCATCATCCAGCAGAACATCAAAACTTCCGCTTGCCGCAACTATAAGCTGATGCAGTGCACGGTGGGCATGACCACCCCGAGTTTCGCCACCGGGGATGTCGTAGAGGTAATAGACTCTGGCGATGTCAAAGGGTATCTGTATCTGAGCATTTACGGGGGTAAGATTACCGGATGGACTGCCTATACGCGGCAGTTCCACAAGGGAGCAATCATAGACGCTGGACATTACTCACCCGTCCTTATTTTTTTGAAGGCGTCATAGTCTCTGATGTAGTCTTCTTCGTCATATTTTCCGGATGCCAGCACCAGGCAGAGTGAATTGGTTGAAAAATTGACCAGTTCGCGCCAGTTTCCAATAGGAATATATAACCCGTAGTACGAGCGGTTCAGAGAGTGGGTTACCCGCACCGCACCGGTATCAACCATCACGTCAAAACTACCGGAAACCGCTATGATAAGCTCCTCATTGGTACGGTAGGCATGGGCACCCCTCATCTCGCCACCTGGTACGTCATAGATCCAGTAGGTTCTGCGGATTATAAAGGGAATGTGGTTCAACCCTTCGATAAAGGTCAGATTACCGCGCGGGTCGGCAATTTTAGGCAGGTTTATAATTCTGCAGGTTTCCGTATTCATAGAAATACCGTTCTACGTTAAATCCAGTTTGTAAAAATCATGAACAACCGAACGGGCCCCAAACATCTCCTTCTGGTGGATGAGTCCTTGATTCAGGTATCTTCCGTCGTCCTCAGTGGAAACTCCAAAACTTAAGTAGCGCAATTCGGCGCAAACTACATTAATTATATGTTCCAGAACAACATCCAGTGCCCCCAGTTCAAGCCCCTCGTCCGAGTTGTACATGTACTGGACATGAGCAGATGGCCCATAGATATATACTAGGGCGCCAGCCAGCATGCGTTCGCCAGCAAACGATGAGAATAGTCGTATGCTGTGCGGGAAGCGCTCTCCCAGCAAAGCCATTTCTTCGCTTGTGTGAACCGGAGTCAGATTGTGGCGTTCTCGCATAACCTTCTTTCCAATTGCGAAAAATGTCAAAAAGTCACAGGATTCGCTTACAGAAAGACCGCTGCGCAGCGCCTTTTTGACCCCCTCTCGTTTACCCTTGGCCAGTTTAATTCTCTCAGGCAGATAAATAGCCGAAGATGCGTCGCGTCTGAATAGGCTGGCATTATTGATAAAGAGGGCATAGAGATCCTCTTCTGCCGGGATGCGGTGAAAGATGTGAGGAATAGGCTTGTAGACAAGAGAAATATTACCCTCCCGTCGTAGCTGTTCCAGAAGTACTTCAAAGAGATTGAGCATGGTAGCCGTCTTCATCTCTTGGTTGCTTATCACTCCACCATACGTCAGACCGCCGTGACTGGTGACCGTTTCACCATACAGAGTGGCTGGCATAAGACCGACGAGACGGTCATGCTCGTCAAAAAACATGATCGAATAATCCACGAAACGGTCGGCGTGATACTCCATATAGCGCCTGTCGAAAAGAAAGGTGCCGTTTTTTGATTTCAAGACGAATTCATTCCAGATATCGTGATCCGTGGAACGATATTTTCGGGCGCTATATCGTTTCACAGGTTACTCGATAATGGCGTATGAGCGATCGGGAAGGAAACGGGAACGCAATAGCCTGAAGTTCATCGATCCAAAGGACTCACGAAACGCGACAGTTTCACCGGGGAATTCTGGGCTGTTAAGCTCATCCATGGCTATAACAGAGCCCTTTACCAGATATGGTTTGATTGCCTCAAGACATCTGAGTGTCGGTTCGTAGAGCTGCATGTCGAAGTATGCAAGTGAAATGATTGTCTCAGGGTGCTTACCGAGATATTCTCCAATGGTAATGGTTGCATCACCTTTAACCAGCTCGAACTTCCTGACGTGCGACATGATATTTTCCTGCTGATGATACTCCAGCAGCGCCGAAAGATGCTCCAGATAGTCCTCCGATACGGCATACTGGTTCAATTTGACCAGATCACAGGTGCCGTCTTGTTCCGACAGCGAAGGATAACCTTCGTAGGTATCAAATCCTATGATCTTTCGGGTATAATTATACGGTTCGTAGGCTGCCCGAAATGACTCGAACAACGCCAGGTTCTGCCCCCACCAGACGCCGAACTCCATAACAACGCCGGGCAGATGAGTGATCTGTTGATAGAGTTCGTTGACATATAAAAACTTCGCCACCACGGAGCTTCTCATGTAAAGCCCAAGATTCACCAGAAGATGTTCCGGCGGAATAGGTGTTGTTTGAAACAGTTCAAGTAACTTTTCGCGCGCCGTTTTCTGCTTTTCCGATGCACGTGATTGCAGTTTATAATCGAGTTCGCCCATCATTTCGCTCCCTGTAGTTTTATTGCCATTCCAACAGTTCTGCATATCCAAAACCGGTCCTGCCATAATCGTTGCCGTTGTAGAACATGTAAACCTTGTTTTTGCAGTTTACAACTGCCGGATAGGCCATCATCTGAGAATCCCACCCCTCGTCCGAAAACTCCATTCCAAGCTGGTCATCTTTCCTTGTCCAGTTGATGCCGTCAGGGGAGTCGGCAAAAGCAAGCCTGTAAGGATCTTTTTCGCTACCTGCTCCAAAAAACATCTTGTACTGATCATTCATCTTAACGACATATGGTCTGCCGACCCTGTGTTCACTCTCTCTGGTATCAATAACCACTTGGCCGTTTCGGGGGAACGAGATACCGTCATCAGACTCCATATAGCGGATGTTATAACACGGTAGCGTTTTTTGAGTACCTGTAAGGAACGTGCTCCCGGCCCCATACCATACTTTCCATCTGCCTTCGTCAAACATGATGGAATGGATCGCTCTGAAAAGTAATTCTCCGTCCGAACGGTCTATGACGGGTACTTGGGAATGACGTTGAAACGTTCGACCGTCGTCGATACTGATGGCCAAGCCACTGAAGGCGATGAAACGAACCTTGTGACCAAGCTGATACCCGGCATAATAGAGATGAATTCCGTTGTCTCGTCGCACAACAGCACAGGGCACTACACCATTTTCGTCAAATGCCCCAGGGACTCCGATATCAAGACATGGGCGTTCGGAAACCTGAACAACCTCACGCGGATTATCGGCACAAACATCAACATATCCCACCCTGCCGACTCCGTCATCATCCCTGAACCCAAGAAAAACTCTGATGATGTCATCACTGATTTGAAGTGGTGTGGGTTGGAGAGCCGTATGGCGGGCCCACTCAACACTCCCGTCAGGGCAATATATCAACCCTTGCTTCTCCCATTTCATCGATTACTCCTTGATTTTAAAAAGTCGCAGACTTCCGACCTTTGACGCCTCAGTGCCGGCGCACTGGTATACTTTTCCCTCTTCGGTGTCTTTCTGGATCAGGGCACCAGCACCAATGAAACAGTCCCGTGCCACTTTAACATTGTTGATAATGGTGCTGTTAACCCCTAGAAAACAGTTTTCACCGATCTCGCAGAACCCGGAGATTACCACGTGAGAGGCTATGAAACAGTTGTCGCAGATAGTGGTGTTGTGGCCAATATGATTGCCGCTCCAGAGGGTGACATTATTGCCAATTTTTACAAAAGGCTGGACAGTGTTGTTTTCGAAGATAAAGCAGTTCTCTCCGATCTCGGCATTGCGCCATACAAAGGCACGTGAACTGATGTAGGTTGCAAAACGATAACCCCGATCTTTGAGTTGCCGGTACAGTCGCGTCCTTACACGGTTAAGCTTGGTGGAGCTTACCGCTATGAAGGCAAGGAGGTCCGCGGGTGGAAAGTGATGCTCCAGTTCTTCCAGGGCAATGACAGGTAAACCGTTAAAAACATCTTGTGTAAGAAATTGCTGTTCTACACTAAATGCAACAACGGTATCATGTGAGTCAAGGGTAAAGTACTGATGTGCAATTTCAGCCGTTTCACCGGTTCCGATTATAACAATTTCAGCCATTATGTATAATCCCCTGTCATACTTGGATTTATGGTTGTGACGCGGCATTGATACTGTTATTGGATAGCTGATTTTTGACCATAGCCAAATGAGCGTCGATGTTCAGTTGAGTAACATACACGCCAAAATCGGAAGGCATTGAGTTATCGTGCATCCCCGAAACTTTTTTGGCAATCATGGTGCCTATATGCGGGTAAAAGTGATGCAGGTCAACGTAATTGTCAAGGTTTGACGTCACGGAATTGATGTACATGAAATTGTATACCCCGCCGAACACGCTGATAACATCCCGCAGCCACCTTTCATAGTCATCAAAATGATCTCTTATTAGCAGTCTGAAATATGGCTCACTCACAGGAGTAGTGAAGACAATAATCTTGATATCTTCATTCGCGTTTTTCACCGTATCAAGAACTTGCCGGTACCCAGCATTGTATCTGTAATTATTTATAACCTCTGAAAATTTTTCCATTTGGTTAATCCGTTCCCTATCGGCAACGGCTCTCGGAAGTGCAATACATTTTTTATTATTATTTCGATCATAGTAATATTTTTCAAATTTGTGTCGTATTGTTTTTATTGAATATTTCAATGTATCACGTGCGAGAAGGTGCCGAACCCTGTAAAAATTATCCCGATATTTGTCAGTATACTCCTTAAGGCTTGCCCTTCGATCAACCCCGTTAATGTTTGTGCCATAAAAATCAAGCCCGATAATTATTGTCTTTAATTGCCCGCGATTTACCTGACTGAAATATCGTATAAAATCGTTCAGATCTTCTGGATATAACGAGGGGACAGAATAGTTGAACGCAGTGTGCCCCACAAAATCCGTCTGGCGGATATGCTCTGTTCTGCTACTCCCAATAACTAATGTGTCATAGGCGGCATGATCAAAGGTAATCCGATTCGTTTTCTGGAGGCGTGCATCAATATCCGGATAATCCATAAAATTTGTGTTTGGAATGCCAAAACACCACAACGGATCAATGTAATAATTTACTGCCATGATTACGGTGCATCCCGTTAATAAAACCGTCACAAAAAAAAGTACGTGCGATTTATAGCCGGATCGTTTTCTCATCATCGTTTTTAAAATATGACCGTCTCAAAGATTTTTTTTGACGCCTTCCAACTCCAGTGGGTATCGTCGGCATAGAATATATCTTTTTCTCCCTTTAAGAGTTCCGCAATCAGGATCGCCTTGGTGTCGATGAAACGATAGCGTTTGGGCAACGTGCGCAACTCCTCGAAGAAGGTGCTCCGGGGGTACGGATTATTGACAATGTAGTCGCTATAGAGGTTGAACTTGTCCACACAGGGCATGAACACCAGACTGATGCCCTTCCCCTCGAGTAGCCCCGCAAGCCGGTTGAGATTGTTGTTCAGCCCGCGAACCACATCAGGTGTTGGCAGATGTTTGTAACGCAAAAACAGTAGGGAGCCTGGATTACTCACACTAAAAAAGTCCCGGACAAGAGCGCGTCGATAGACGTTGCCAAAGGGGGCGCGGTCAGAGAGACGGTAGGCGATCCCATTGATGAGGAGCTTGATATTTCCGTTGTTGACGAATGACACATCGGGAAGCCTTATATATTCATCGATCATCTGGTAGTTTTTCAGCAGATTGCTGTCGATAAAAAAGGCTGCATCCAAGGGAGCAGCCATGTCGGAAGCCCCCTTCTCATCTATGCCAATCAGGATATAACGAGGCTTGATGCTGTCCAGGCGGCCGTTGTTACTGAGCAAGGCAACGGTAGTGAGCGGGTCAAGTTCGCGGTAGCGCGGGATGTTGAGAACCTCGACACCATTGATGCTGGCAATGTAGTCCTGATAGAACCGGTTCTTTCCACCCGCCCCTCCGTTGGAAAAGGAATCGCCGATGGTGAGCACATCGATCCTGCGACCGTCATAATTCCTGATATTAAGGTGCCGTCGCGGCAAATCCGTACTGTTTTTTCTGAAATCCTTGGAGCCGGGAATATAGCCCGTCCTCGCCAGGTCGCCACCCTGGAAACGCGTATTTGTAAGCAGCACCTCGGTCCAGCGCTTCCAGACAAGATAATTCGCCCCTAGAAATGAGGATAGAATAATTATAAAAATTATTGAGAAGCGGCGATAGAGCATCAAACAGGCACCTAAAACTGGAAATAGAGAAACTCACTCACCTTGCCCATATCGAGAAGCGCCCAGAAGGCGATTAGCATGAGTATGCAGAGCCGTCCCCATGAGGGTTTGGCATTACTGACAATCTCCATGGAATTCTTCCAGAATACAACGATCAAGAGGGCGCAGACAGCCATGATCCAGGTCTGGTCGTTTCCCTTGATGGGGTCGAGCCAGCCGCCGAAGGAAATTCCCATATCCTTGAGAGCCTGTACCTTTGCCAAGGAGCGATGCAACATGACACCGTTCAGACCCGCCATCCCCTTTAGTACTGCCAACGCTCCTTCCAGCGATTTTGAGCGGAAGAACACGAAGGAAACATTGACAAAGTTAAACGTGATCAGCCACCCCAACAGTGACGGCATCGGAAGTTTATTTTTTTTCCAGATATGATTGATGACCAGTCCCAAACCGTGCATCCCGCCCCAGATTATGAAGTTCCATCCGGCGCCGTGCCAGAAACCGGAGATCAGCATGGCCAGAAAGATAGCCACCAGCGAACGGGTGAAGGTGATCCGGTCGAAGACCCGGAGGATCGGCGTGTAGAGATAGGTCGTAACGAAATTGGTTAATGATATATGCCAGCGCTTCCAGAAATCGATTATCCCGGTGGCCTTGTAGGGAGAGTTGAAGTTCACCGGCAGACTGATGAAACACATCCAGCCGATGCCCTCGGCCATGTCACAGAAGCCGCTGAAAACAAAGTAGAGTTGGAATGTGTAAGAAAGGCTGGCCAGCCAGGCCGGGATAAGCGTCAGCGGCTGGCTGGTATCGAAGCCCGCCGTGGCCCACACCGAAAAAGTGTCGGCTATGACCACCTTTTTGAAGAGCCCCAGAAAAAAGAGCGTGAGCCCCAGATAAAGATTCTTCCAGTTGAGCACACTGTTCCGCAGTCGCTCGAATTGCGGCATCATTTCGCTATGGTGAAGGATAGGGCCGGCCAGCAGATGGGGGAAAAAGGTTACGAACAGAGTGTAGGAGAGCAGGTTGCGCTCCTCAACCAATCCTTCGTAAGCGTCCACCAAAAATGCGATCTGGGTGATGGTAAAGAAACTGATCCCCAAAGGAAGCACGATTTTCAGGAACGGCAACTGGGTGCTCAGAAGAACGTTGGTGGTGCCGATGAAAAAGTCCATATACTTGAACCAGCAGAGCAGAGCGATGTTTGCTGCGATCCCGGTTATGAAGATGGCCTTGGGGGGTATCGGGCGCTTGCCGCCGCTCCCATACTCGGCCAGGAGCCCGCCGATGGTGTAGTTGAAAAGAATCGAGCCCAGGATCAGCGGCAGGTATTTGATATTCCACCAACTGTAGAAAAGCAGGGAAGCAAACAGCAGCCAGGATTTGGCAGCTATAGCTAGCCGTCTGCGTAACAGCGAAAAGTAGACCAGTAGCGAAATCGGCAGAAAGATGAAGATGAATTCCAGAGAGTTGAAGAGCATCGGGCTTCTACTCGTTACGTACGTATCTTCGTGTTGATCATGTCCAGCATGTCCCCCACGTTCTTGAGCTTCTGCAGTTCTCCAAGCGCAAACCTGATCTTGAAGGCCTGCTCAACGGCCATGACCAGATTCATATGGGTCAGCGAATCCCAGTCATCAATGTCGTCGGCAGTCGAAGTTCTGGTGATGTCAATGCTGTTATCGTCAAACACCTGTCTGAAAATAGGATTGAGTTCTTCGATTGAAATCATAACGACTCCTCCAGGGTAGAAATATCTCCGGCATCCTGTCCAAGGTACCGTGCCTTGAGAACCCGCCGCATAATCTTTCCGCTCTTGTTTTTTGGCACTGTATCCACCGGAAACACCTGCTGTGGAATGGCGATTGACGAGAGTCGGTTGGCGATGTGCAGACGAATTTTCAATTCCAGTTCCGGGGTGAACTCGAAGCCCGGATGAAAGCTGACAAAAGCCACCACCTTCTCGAAAAGCAGCTCATCAGGTGCTCCGATCACACCTGATTCTGCCACCTCGGGCAACTCCAAAAGGGCGCTCTCAACCTCGAACGGGCTGACAAGATGGCCCGAGGTATTGATGACGTCATCACTGCGCCCCAGAAACCAGTAGTAGCCATCAGCATCCCGCCAGGCCATGTCACCGGTATGATACCACCCGTCCCTGAACTTGCTGCTGTATGCCGTGTCGTTATTGAGATAGGTGCTGAACATTGAGTCCCAGCCGCTCCTGACGCAGAGGTTGCCATGCTCGCTATCCGGCAGGGGGGGGCCGTCATCCGCCAGAATACCCGGCTCGATCTCTTTCACCGGTTTTCCCATGGAACCAGGACGGATGGGGATTCCCGGACGGTTGGCGATCATGATCGCACCGGTTTCGGTCTGGAACCAGGTATCATAGATATCTTTCCCCAGTGTATCTCGACCCCACACGATGACCTCCGGATTGAGCGGTTCACCAACACTGAAGATGCTGCGCAAACGGGTCAGATCGATTTTTCTGAAGAGGTCGCAATCTTCACGCATCAACATGCGCAGAGCAGTGGGAGCCGTATACCAGGCCGTTACACCTTCGTTTTGTAGCAACTCGAACCAGTGCTGCGCTGAGTATCCGCCACCGAAATGCATCTGGCTTATCCCCAGACTCCAGGGTCCGATGATACCGTAGGAAGTGCCGGTGACCCACCCCTGATCGGCGGTACACCAGAAGAGGTCATCGGCTTTAAGCCCCAGCACTTCGCGCGTGGTGCGAGACTGCTGTAGAACGCTTCGGTGGCGGTGCAGAACACCTTTCGGTTTTCCGGTGGAGCCTGATGTGTAATGAAGTACCGACGGGGTATCGGGCGTGGTTACAGGAACGACGTATCCATCAGAGACAGCCGACATCAGATGATTCCAGCTCAGGACATTTGAGGAGATATCTTCATCCGCATCGGTCAGAATAACAACCTTGAGAGCAGGAAGCTGATCTCGAACACGTTCGATCTTGCGGTAGAGATTTTTTCGGGTTACCACCAGGCGCGCCCGGGAATCCGCCAGCCTGTCAACCAGGGCATCATCACCGAAATTGGAAAACAACGTGCCGACAATGCACTCTGCCTTGAGGCCTCCCAGAAAAGCGGTGAACTGCTCTGGTGCTTTGGGAAGAAAGGTAAAGATCACCTCCCCTTTTCCGACCCCCAGGCTGGCCAACACATTGGCGAAGCGATTTGAGAGGCGATCAAGATCCGCAAAGCTAAAGTCCTGGCGCTCAAAACGGGGCGAGACCCAGCGCATGGCAAGCTTCTCCCCCAGACCTGCCGTGCATTGACGACCGGTGCAGAGCCAACCGATATTGAACTGGCTATCCGTGATGATAATCTGCGACATTATCCATGAGCTCCCTGAAAATTTCGTCCGGACCGAGTTGCTCCAGACATTCCATTCTATCACGCCTGCTGATGGTACAGACTTCCCGATTGCAGGGAACACACTCCCAATCTTTTTGAACCACGGTCACATAGCCCAGGCGCTGGACGCCCTTGTTGGCTGCAAACGGTGAAGCATCCCGGCAGCCATTTGGCCAAGGAGCCCAATAACGGGTGAGAGTGGGGCCGAACAGGGCGATGGTCGGCACTTCAAGAGCAGCAGCGATATGTGTTGCCGCCGTATCGATGCCTACGTAGCCGATGCAGCCCGCCAGAGCTGCAGCAAACTGGTTAAGATCACAGGAAAATACTGCCACATTTTCAGGGGCACATACGAGTATCTCCTCCAGAAAGGCATTGTCTTCAGCAGAGGGTGTTGCCGTGAAAACAGCCGTGCAGTTGGTGTGTTGATGGATCAGATATGCGAGCCTGCCCCAGTTCTCAGCAGGCCAGTACTTACAGCGCTTCAGACTGTAAGGGTGCAACAGAATGTATCGCTGCGCTGAAATAAAATTGTTCGCAAAGTCAACATCATTGTCATCGTAGCCCATCGACACCCGTGGTGTTGGGATGGCACCGAGGCAGACAGCAAGAGTCGACATGGCGTGCACAACATGATTGCGGTCATCGCAGATACAGGTGGCGCCAAGCAGCATTCGTTTCCACCAGGACGCATTTCCCTGATATGAGAGGCCAACGGAATACTTTCCGGCAAATACTGCAGCAATAGTAGTCCTGTCCGAAGGGTAAGCTGCCACTGCTACATCATAGCGCCGAAATAGCGGTATGAGTGCACCAAGATTGCTTCCCTGCCTGGGAACTGTGATGATGTTTCTAATGAGCTCGCTTTTTATGATAGCCTTGTCTGTTCCCTGAAACACCAGATAATCTATGATGGCATCGGGGTAAGCCGTTTTGATGGCGAGAGCCAGCGGCGTCGTCATCAGGACATCACCGATGTAGCGGAAGCAGACGATCAGAAACGACTGCACTTTGGTATTGCACCTGTTCTTGTTACTCATAACGCAGTCTTCCATCTATCCATTTTTCCATCAAGGTATGGCCGTAAATCGTCCGCTCCCGGAGACTATGGAATCTGTTCACAAGATTATCCCCGTTGCGGATCAAAGCCCGCTTCCACCATGGGAGCTTCCATTTGCGGTTAAAGTAGGCCTTGTTTTCAAGAGCATACGGCTTGACAACTCTGTCAGCCTTGATTGAGTTCTGCGTAACCGATCCAAAATGATGCATAAACGAACTGCCAACGGTTCCCAGTTTAAAACCAGCCAGACCAGCTCTCAGAAACAGATCCTTGTCCTCGTACTGGCCGATGCGGAAATTTTCATCGAACACACCAATAGTATCGAACACTCGCCGATGAGACATAAAACAGATACCGTTAACCCTGCCCCTGCGGACGACGGTACTCATTCGACCGGTCAGTTCACGAGCATAGCTTTCAACATCGTAGTTGTCCACACCTTCGCGGATAGCAGGGCTGAGCATCTGCAATCCCCAACGTGCGGCCGCTTCCAGCAGACCATCCAGCCAGCCGATTGTCAGGATCACATCGTTATTCATGACGATGATCCACTCTCCGACGGCAGTCCTGACTCCCTGATTGCAGGCACCGGCAAAACCGAGATTTTCCTGATTGCGGATTATCGAGACACCGCTGAGAGTTGACAGATACTCGGAGGTGCCGTCGGAAGAGGAATTGTCGATCAGGATAATCTCGGTGTCGGCAGAAACGGTGGGACGGAGACTCTCCAGACAGATCCTGGTGTATGCAAGCTGGTTGTACAGCGGAATGACAATGCTGACCGGCAGCCTGTTCGCGGCATCGCTCACGGATTACTCCATCACAGCCAGCCGCACTGTGCCTGGGTGAGCACTATTCCATCCAGGTCCTGGCTGAGCGGGATCACATCGCTGCCGGTTCTCCCGGCTGCACGCCAGCGGGGTAATCGGCTGCCGTACAGTCTGGTGGCTCCCATCAGCGGGTTTTCTTCAGTGGCGCCAGGGAGCGGTACTATACACGTCGCCGGTACGCCGAGGACATTGGCTGCCCAGTGGGAATAACCGGAGATCGGTGTCGCCAGTACAAGCGGGCAGCAGGCCAGCGCGAAGAGATCGGCAACGGGATTGACCCTTGAAGCATGGTCGGTGCCCGAATTTTTGTAACCGTAAGGTGATTCGACCGACAGGGTTACCATATCGAAATTTTTTGTCAGCGCACTATGAGAATCCGGATCGCCGGTGCAGGAGAGGAAAAAACAGATGTCCTTGTTTGTGCGAACCAGAGCGGCCATCGTCTTTTCATACCACCAGACCGGTACAGCCGGCCATTCGTAGCCGTCGACACGGTAGATGGATGGGTCTATGACCTGGAAATCACCGTGGCGGATATGAACGCCCACCACCGGACGGTCGCCCAGCGATGCGAACGTACCTTGTATCGAGGCGCAAAGGTGCTCCTTGAGGTGTATTCTGGCAGGTATCTCCCTGTATATCGAATCAAGCAGCTCAGATGGGCCATCCAGGGAACGGAGAAGGATTTTTTTGTCCCGAAGCCCGTCAAACATCGCCCGGTCACAGTTCCTTACCCTTGTTGCGCCGATCTTGGTGATTACGTTCACTGAGCCGCGTCGAGTGTCGTCAACGGAGAATGAATCGAGTTCACGCCAGTCGAGAATAATGTCGTGGCCAAACGCTGCGCGGATGGCGAAAGCGAGCGGCAACGTTTCCAACCGGTTGGTAATACCAACGAATTCTTCAATATACAGTTTCGGCATGCTTACGATCCTTTGTGCAGAGAACGGGAAAGTTCAGCCAGTTTTGCGTATTTACTGAAGGTGTACTGTGCATAGAGCAGTGAAAGTACCATACCGTGCCAACCTTCCAGAAACCCTTTCCTGATAATGTACATCTTGACAAACGTCAAAAACGGCCTCACCAGCAGCGATCCAACTCCGGTCGTCCTGCCGGTGCTGAAAAGCTCCCGTGCCGACAGAGTAGAGTAGCGATCCATCCGGCACAGGTAATCGGATATGTCTACATATGTAAAGTGCAGCAGATTGCCTTCCAGTGTGGCGAGCCGACCGTCATGTTCTAGCGCCTCATGCACCAGTCGCTCGCTGAAGGCGCAGATTCTGCGGTCATAAAGGCGCACGGTGAAATCCGGATACCAACCGCAGTGACGAATCCAGCGCTTCCCGAAATAGTTCTCTCTGGGCATTCGCGCAGCGGAAAAGGCGGTCGAATCAGCCGCATCGATGGAACGTCTCAGCAGCGGAGACACCCGTTCATCCGCATCAAGGTTGAGTATCCAATCGTTTTTTGCATGGCCGGCGGCTATATTTTTCTGTTTTCCATAGCCTTGCCAGTCCTGATGATAGAAACGCACCTTGGGGTTGGCGCGGCATATTTCTTCCGTGCGGTCGGAGCTTCCCGAATCGACCACTATTATTTCATCAGCAAAATAGAGGCTTGCCAGACAGTCGCCAATATTTTTTTCTTCATTGTGGGTGATGATGGTGGCCGATATTTTCATCATCTTTTTTCCTGGATTCCTGGTGTCTCCATTAACCTGAACGCCGCCTGCACCACATCGTCCGCCGTGACCGCCGTCATGCACCGGTGATCGGTCGGGCACTCCCGTAACTTGCAGGGTGCACAATCCATATCCTTGCGCACGATAACCGCCCTCTCGGAATATGGCGAGGTGCCGGTGTGATCCGTTGAGCCGAAGATTGCCGCCAGCGGTACGCCAAAGGCAGCAGCAATGTGCATCGGCCCCGAATCATTGGTGATAAAAAAATTGCACCGCTTGATCAGCGCCATCAGTTGCCGGACGGTGGTTTTACCCGCCAGGTTTAGACAGTCAGAACCGAGCCGCTGTTCAATGTCGCCGGCGATATCCATTTCGCCCGGGCCGCCGAAGATAACTGTTTTTGCAGACCATTCCGATGCCAACCGCTGGGCAGCCTGCGCAAATCGGTCGGGATACCAGCGTTTGGCAGATCCGAATGCCGCACCGGGGTTGATGCCAATGATGAATTCATCGGCGCCCGCTCCCTGCTCCGCCAGCAACACGGCGGCCTCATGATCTTCAGCAGAGGTTACCGTGAGATGCGGAACCCGCGCCTGACCGGAGATACCAAGGTGACGCACGAGATCACGGTAATAGTCGACCTCATGGCCGACCGGCCTCTGATGATCGGGACAATACCTCTCCGTCAGCATGAAACTGCGGCCATCGCTTGATTTTCCAAACCTGAGCGGAATCCCGGCCATCCAGGGAATCAGTGCGGATTCAAAGGAGTTGGGGAGAATTATTGCCGCATCAAAATGCCGCTTCCGTAATTCCGCCGCCAGCCTGAACCTCCCGCGTATCCCTTTATGCAGGCCGTTACGGTCAAACGTGATGACCCGGTCGATCCAGCAGTGCGGGGAGAAGATCTGAGATACCAGCGGGTTGGCCAGCAGAGTTATCTCCGCCTGCGGAAACGACTCCCTGATGGCGCCGATTGCCGGAGTGCTCATTACCGCATCGCCAACCCAGTTGACAGAGCGAATCAGGATGCGATGGACGTTATTGTTGAGGCATTCAAGCCTGGTCATACTCTCATACCTGGAGTTGTTTTTGAAGCAAATTGCGCAGCAGTGCCATCAGCGGAGCAGGATCATCGATCACGAGTTCCAGGCGGGCGAGCAGAATCGTGTCGGCTATGC
The DNA here is from genome assembly GCA_903868145.1 of uncultured Desulfuromonadales bacterium. Taxonomy (GTDB): domain Bacteria; phylum Desulfobacterota; class Desulfuromonadia; order Geobacterales; family Pseudopelobacteraceae; genus CAIPTY01. The sequence goes on from CAIPTY010000060.1 coordinate 18,478, forward strand.
GGCCAGGCAGGTGTTTCAATTTTACCCCGTCCTTTTCAGTAGTTATGGCACAATCAGCTCCTGATTCACGGGCAGCGGCCTCAATTCGCGCAATGAGGGTTTCTCCGTAAACCACATGATCCGGCAGACTGACGGTAGCGACCACATTCAGGCCCCGGTCGCTCAGCCCCTTAAAAAAAGAGTTCGGGTCAGCTATCCCGGCAAAAGCCAGCAGCTTTCTGCCCCGCAGAGAATCAAACGGACATGATCTGCCATCTGTCAGGGAGATTGCATCAACAAGCTCATGACGAGTGGCACATGCGGCACCAGCAGACGATTCAGCGTTTGCTCCCGCCCCCTGGGGGCAGCGGGTATGCATAACCAGATCAGCGCGGGCAGCTGCATTTTTTGGCTCCCGCAAAAGACCGGTCGGCAGCGTCCAGCCATTACCAAATGGACGCTGACAGTCCAACAGCAGAATATTGAGATCACGGTGCAGACGCAGGTGCTGGAAACCATCATCCAGCAGGAAAATATCAGGCTTGAGAGATTCCATGGCAAGCATTCCGGCCGCGTAGCGGTCGATGCCGATCAGCACCATCAGGCCGGGGACAGTGGATGCCAGCAGAAACGGTTCGTCTCCGCACTCTTCCGGAGTAAGCAGCAGTTTTCTTCCGTCCGAGACGATAGCGGTGGTTCCTTCACGGGTACCGCCGTAACCTCGCGACAGCACGGCCACTTTCAGGCCTTGTGCCAGAAGTATGCGGGCGATGCAGGCCGTAACCGGCGTCTTGCCGGTGCCGCCAACCGTGATGTTCCCGACAGAAACTACCGGACTGGGTAGTTTATGAACCGTAAGTACCCCGTCCTGATACACCCACGCCCGAAAACGCTGGGCAAGGGAATACACTAGTGACGCGGGAATCAAAGCGGCCTTGAGCAGCAACTCGGGAACCCCGCGGCGTGTACCGTTTGCCACACCACGCCAGTATGTTGAGAGAGAAATGTTCATAATTTCCGGTCGCTTATTGTCATCTGCTGTTGTTTTCCACGTCATAATTCCGTAATGTTTTTCCGATCACGCAACATCTGTTCATTTGACATCTGTCACGTTACGCATTACAGTGATGCTGTGATCAAAACTTTTGTCGACAAACATACCGAGACGCTGTATCTGGCCGGACGATCACGGCGCCTGCCTCCAGATATTTTACAGCGAGCCCTGCGGCGGTTGGAATTTCTGGATTACGCAACATCACTCGATGATCTTAAAGTTCCGCCAAGTAACAGGCTTCATGCTTTGAAAGATGACCGAACAGGGCAACATTCCATTTCTATCAACGACCAGTGGCGTATATGCTTTGTCTTCATGAATGGCGACGCATTTAATGTTGAAATCACGGACTACCATTAATACGAGGTGCACCATGGTAATAGCCAATACGAAAAAACGATTGATTCCACCCACTCATCCCGGCGTATTATTGCGCGAAGATTTCATGGTGGATTACGGGCTTTCAGTCAGTGCTCTGGCTGCTGGTCTCAAGGTATCACGCCAGACAGTAAATGAGCTGCTTAATGGGCGACGCGCCGTCACGTCTATCATGGCCCTGCGCCTCTCCCAGCTTTTCGGCAACTCTTCCCGCTTCTGGATGAACGCCCAGGTGGCACTCGATCTTTGGAACGCCGAGCACGAGTATCAGCAGGAGCTGAAGGAAATACGGCTGCTCAAGGCGGCGTGAGTTAAATTCATTGTGGCGATTATACATTCTCTCGCCATTCGCCACCATCCACGTAGTACTTTTTCAACTTTGTCTGCTGTTCATCATACAAATAAACCTCAATTCCATCAGCATCTGTTGCCCATAGTTCACGCTTTACGAGTTCAATGTCGAACGCCTGAGTAGAAAAGCCCTTCACCCATCCCTTTTTACCCGTACTTTCCCAATCATAACCACATGCTGTTAACAAAGTCTCTACGGTTGTAGGTTGGTGAACTACCTCGGGATGCCTGGTTTGCCACTTTTACTGCAAGGTCATAAGGCTGACCAGCCCGCCCAGTTTTTCCGGGCGGCCTGGTCGAGCCGCAAGTTGGACACTAATTTTCTCTAATTGCAATTTTATGCTCGACTACTCTGAAGCTACTAGAAGCAATTCTAGATTTTATTACTCTTATCGGTTGATTGAAATTTTCAATAAGACTCCTTAGTCCATTGATAGGAATTTCGCATCTTGGACCAAGTACAATTTCTCTGAGAATAAAGTCCTCTGAGAAAGGATAAAAGTAGTTACCTGATTCGATCGAGTCATGATCAAGTTCAACAAAAAGCCTCATTTCATCTTCATATCTCCAGTCCGCAAATTTTGTTCGTAATAATCGGCTCATCATATTGTTTTCGTTAAATATCAGTTCTCCTGTTTTTGGGTTGATTTTTATCTTCATTGGACTTTTTGAGTAAATAACCGGTTTAAGGAACTTATCTGGTATGTCAAAACCGAGGCATATGCCGGTATGTTTCTCCGCATAATGTCCCCAAAGTAGTGGATTACTCCAAGACTTGCTGAAACAAATAAGCCCCTTATTCTCGTTTAACTGATCTTTTGTCATGCGGAATGCTTTGCGGTGAGTTTTATCAGAGAGATCAACTGCGAGAAGCTCGAATGGATCATTTAGGTCAGAAAATATTGAAATTTTAATTCGACGAAGAGCTATATTGCTTAAGGCAAACTGCGCATTAGTCAGATAATACACACGCATATTATTTTTCCTTTTTTGTGTCAGACTTGTCCTCCGTTACCACCACTCTTACTCGTTGAAAAGGTTTACCAAAATTGACTTTCACGAGCGACAATAACACCACCGATAGCTCCAATTAATATTACGAAAACGCCGCCTCCAATCCTTAAAATATCTCCTATGGTAATTTCTACAATTTTCATTTCAATTAAGTTAGGCGGAAAAACAAACATGGTCGCAACTACCACACCTATGACTATGCCAATTACTATCCCACTTATTAGTCTGAACCAGTCTGCAAACTCCATATTCCCACCTTGTTTTGTTCAACATGTTATTGACCGGTTCGCGCGCGCGCGTGAACCGGTGATCTACCTAAATGGAACATTTACCCCGCTGCTCCGTCAGTGTCATTTCACTCCATACTACCATCAAAACATCCCGGGAATTCCGGGGACAATATAATTCAACACATGCCAACTGCAAATCGCCCCGAATTTATGGAAACGCCATGCTTACTTCTCAACCCCATACGCCGCACCACCTTCAGCAACATGCAACCCAGCCTCATTCACATCCGGTTCAAACACCACCCGCACCCTGGCGTGCAGTGCTTCGGCGACGCGTCGCAACATACTGAGAGAGTGTCCTTCATAACCGCTTGATTCAAGTCGACTGATCTGCTGTTGAGATGTTTTGAGGAGCCTTGCAAGTTCTTTCTGTGACAACCCTGCTTTTTTACGCAGGGTAGTAATTTGCAGAGCCACATCCCACATCTCTCCGGCTTGTTCAAATAGAGCGGCAAAAACCGGTTCTCTCATCTGTTCATCAAGATATGTGTCAAAATTAGTTTTTTTCATAATTTCACCCTCGATAGCCAATCATTCATCCGGTCGTGTGCAGTTTTCAAATCGCGGAGCGGAATAGCCTGACCCTTATTTCTAATGCCATGCAGCGCAACAATACGGCGATTCTTCATAAAAAACCACAGTACACGGGTATTGAGCTTGCCGACGTGGCGCAATTCAAACAAACCGTCACCAATCGTCTTTGACAATGGTTCCCGATGAAACTGACGGTTGCGTAATTTTGCCAACCCGGCAAGAACCGCAGTAAAGTCATTCGGATCACTTGATTTCAATTCATCCAGAAAATCCCTAACGGGACAATTACCTGTTTGAGTCTCATAAAATTCTACCGTGAAATCAATATTCATGCAACACCAAATTTGATGTATTAATGTGCCGTGCTACAACATCCATATGCCGTTCGGTGGCTCCGCCGGCATCACGCATCATTTTCAGGCCGTTCTGCCCCAGCACCCGCCTTAGATCGCAACTTACAATCAATATTCTGATCGCTTCAACAAGCGCTTCAGGTGTTTCAACCCGGATACCGGCGCCATAGTGCGCCACCAGTGCAGCTATTTCCCGGAAATTGGTCATATAAGGGCCGTAGATGAGGGGAACGCCGAGAGAAGCCGGCTCCAGCAGGTTGTGACCTCCGGTGGGGACAAGGCTGCCACCGACGTATACGATGTCCGACAGGGCATACAGGTTCATCAGCTCTCCGACGGTATCAATCAGGAGTACGTCTCCGCTACGGAAAACGCCGCCTTCTTGGGTATTCATCTGTGTACGCCGACGGCAGCGGATTCCTGCCCTCTGTATCTGCTCTGCCACCTCGCCGGCCCGTTCGGGATGACGTGGGACCATCACAAGAAAAAGGCCGCTGGTGGGTGACAGCAACTCATGGTAGGCTCGAAGCAGGTATTCCTCCTCGCCGGGATGGGTGCTGCCCGCACAGATAACCGTGAGATTATCAGGAATTCCGTACTGTTCCCTGAATGTGTGGATTTCATCTGCCCCGACCTGACGATAGGGTATGTCGTATTTCAGGTTACCGCTTGTCAGGGTGCTTTCGGGCGCTGCACCGATGGCAACGATGCGCTCGCGGTCTGTTTCTGTCTGCATGCAGAGGGCACTGAACAGTTGAAGCGGATGGCGGAAGAACCACCTGAAGCGCAGGTACCTGTTGAAGGAGCGATCAGAGATGCGCCCGTTGGCCAGCATAAGCGGGATGCCCCGTTTCGAGGCTTCACGATTGAAATTCGGCCAGATCTCGGTCTCCATGATAATGACCAGGCTGGGCTTGATACAGTCCAATGCCCGATGCACCGCCGGGAGAAAATCGAAGGGGAAATAGATGCAGAGATCTTTTTCCGGAAACCGGGAGGCGATTGCGCGACCGGTCTCGGTGGTGTTGGATATCAGGATGGCGTGTTCCGGATAGCGTGAGCGGATCGCCCTGAGAAGGGGGCGGGCAGCCAGGGATTCGCCCACAGATACCGCGTGCAGCCAGATAACTGGACGCTTGCCCAGCTTTGCCAATTTCCCTTGGTGGATGTATCCAAAACGCTCGGCAAAGGCCGGTGAACGGCCACGACTGACAGAACGGTACAGATGGTAGCAGATTATCGGAAACAGGAGGAAAATTGAAAGAATGTTGTAGGTCAGATAGAACATCAGCAGGCTCCGGTCGCCGGAGGTGCGGTTGTCTCCCGGTCGAGCCCCAGAATGTAATACAGAAAGAGTGCAGTCAGATGCACCATACCCCAGGCCCACAGAGTATCGCTCAGAAAATGCCCCCCCTGGGTTATTCGCGCCACGCTCATGAGTACGCCAAAGACAACTCCACCGGTCAGCCAGAGTCGTGCCAGGCGTTTGTTGGTGCGCCGATAGATGAAAAACGGCGCGGTCATGTAAAATGCGGCAGAACTGTGCCCCGATGGAAAGGAGCGCCCTTTGCCGTCCTCACCCTTCTGCCATGGCTGAAGGAATTGCTTCTGGCCGCCAAACTGGACTATTTCCCGTGGACGGGGGCGTCCCCAATGATCCTTGAATACGGCATTGACAAGTAGACCCGGGCCAATCGCCAGCAGGAACACCAGAAAAATTCCCGGTCGCCTCCAGCGCATAAATCTCTGACGGCAAAAAGAGATCAGATATGCCGCCAACCCAATCAGGCCCAGAACCATGGCAGTGGAGGGGCCCACCCGGTAGAGCGCATGCCAGGGGAAGAGATCGCCCGTCGGCCATTTTCCCCCTGCGTAAAATGGCGCTGATACCGCCAGATCGGCATTGCTCCACGCGATGAGAGCGGTAGCCACCACCAGCACCACGGTGACCACGGCGCATTCCTTCCAGAGACCGGGCTTCATCCGAGCGGTTCTCCGGCACGCTTCCAGCGCCTGTGTACCCAGTACCAGTCGGTGGGATGGGCGATTATGAAGCGTTCAATATATCCTGAATAGCGTTTTACATCATTTGCGATTCCTTCTTCACAGGTATCACCCTCGAAGGAGAACTGGGGATGTATGGTGATCACATGCTTCTCACCTTCTCGATGAATGAACGCAGGCAGGATGGGGACTCCGGTTTTTCTGGCCAGCAGAACCGGCGCCTTTGATGCCCATGCCGAACGCCCCAGGAATGAAATCAGCGCTCCCTCTTCCGGAAAAACCGCCTGATCCACCAGCAACCCGACAGTACCGTCCCTGCGAATGACCGAGATCATATTCCGCAGGGCGTTATCCTTATAGATTATGGTGTTTTCGTGGCGAAGGCGCATCTTTTCCACCATTGTGTTCAGGTAGGGATTGTTTTGACGCCGTGCAACAACTGACAGGGATGTGTGAAATAGCCGGGCATATGTCAATGCCACCAGCTCCCAGTTCCCGCAGTGACCGGTGAGAAAGATGAGTCCCTTGCCCTTGGCGCGGGCAGCATCGTAATGTTCCATGCCGCGAATTTCTATGATGTCAATCAGCCTGTTGTCTCTACCATGATACAGTCGGCATGCTTCCAGAAAGGATCTTCCAAGGTTGATAAATGTTTCTCGTGCGATCTCTTCCGGTGTTTCAAACGGGCAGGTCCATTCAGGGCTTTGTTTCATGTAGGGTAGCGCCTGACGGATGTTGTCGATGGCGACCCGACGCCGGGCTCCCATGATCCTGAACATGAGCAGACCGATCAATCTGCCAAATCCGTACAGACTGCGTTCCGGAAAAACTGCGGCGACCAGGGTAAAAAGGTATAAGAAGCCGGCCTGCAGTATCCAGAGCACTCTCTTCATGGCTCGCAGACCTCCCCTGGGGCATCGCGGTCCGTAAACTGCAGTGAGTGCAGGCGGCTGTAAAGCCCGCTGTTATTGAGGAGGTCGTCGTGAGTACCGTTCTCCACAACACGCCCGCCATCAAGGACAACAATACGGTCAGCATGCAGAACGGTTGAGAGGCGGTGAGCAATCACGAAGGTAGTCCGGTTTATCATCAGATTATCGAGCGCCTGCTGCACCATCTGTTCACTTTCGGTGTCCAGAGCACTGGTAGCCTCGTCAAGGATCAGGATCGGAGCGTTTTTCAGAAGTGCCCGGGCGATGCAGATCCGCTGACGCTGGCCACCCGACAGGCGTACTCCCCGGTCACCGATACTGGTATCATAACCGTCCGGCAGCTGCATGATAAAATCGTGTGCGAAGGCGGCCCGTGCAGCCGCGACAACCTCATCAAGAGCCGCATCCGGCCTGCCGTAGAGGATATTGCTGGCTATACTCGCGTGAAAGAGGGTTGTCTCCTGATCAACCAGCGCAATCTGGCTGACCAGAGAGGCGAGTGTGAGATCACGGATGTCGTGCCCGTCGATGCAGATCGAGCCAGAGCTTACGTCGTGGAAACGGAGCAACAGGGAGACAAGGGTTGATTTACCGCCGCCTGACGGCCCCACCAGGGCAACCATCTGGTTGCTTTCAGCGGAAAGATTAATATCCTGAAGCGTTGGTGTTTCGCTGTAACTGAATGAAACCTCCCTGAACGTCACTGCACCCGAAGAGCGCCCCATATCCACAGCACCGGGCCGGTCCACGATGCCCCTGTGTTCGTCAAGCAGCTTGAAGACCCGCTCCGCAGCCCCTGCGGAGCGTTGCAGCGCGTTATATGCCCCCTGGAGCTTCTTGATCGGATTGAAGACCATCACCATGGCGGTAATGAAGGAGAAAAATTCCGATGCGGTCATATGACCCGATATGACCTGACTTCCGCCGAAAAAGACAACGCCGGCGATGCCGAAAGAGATGATCGTTTCTGATACCGGCATGGCCAGCGATTCATATTTGATGAACCGCCGGTACTGACTGAAATATTCCAGGTTGGCGGATTGGAAACGTTTTGTGGCCAAAGGTTCCAGGCCGAACGCCTTGATGACTTTGATCCCCGAAAAGGTCTCCTGGAGGATTGCGGTGATGCCACCCATGATGTTCAGGCTCCTGCCCGAAGCGTTCTTTATTTTTTTCCCGATCAGTTGCGCCGGATAGGCCGTCAGCGGGATTACCACAAACGTGAAGATCGCAAGCTGCCAGTTGCGGTAGAAGATCACCCCCAGCAGCGAACAGGCCGACAGAAGATCTCGAAAAAGACCGCAGACAACACTGGCAACTCCGTCCTGCATGGCGTTAATATCGTTGGTCGCGTGGGACATCAGTTCGCCGGACGAACGCCGATTGAAAAACGCCATGTCCATCCTGACCGTACTGGCATAGACTTCGTTGCGAATGTCCTGTATGACCTTTTGTCCTGCGAGCTTGATGCTTACATCGTAGGTAAAACGGGTAATTCCTCGTATCACAAACAGGGCGATGATCCCGATGGGCACAAGCAGAAATATTCCCGTATCCTTGCCGGCAAAGATCTTCTTAAGAACCGGTTCGACCAGATAGGCAAAGGCGCCATCCATACCTCCGACTACCGAGGAACAGAGCGCCGACAGAAGAATCAGTTTCCAGTACGGCCTGAAATAAGAGACGGTTCGTTTCAGTATCGGATTCATGGGTGCCCTGTCAATTCGGTAATCAACCTTGCCACGTTCGCCGATGCTCCGCCACAACCCAGTTTTGACCTCACTGTCGCCAGTTTCTGCCTGATTGCACTGCCATAATCTGCGTCGGTGAGGATTGTCCCAATCTCCTCTGCAATCATCTGCGGTGTGGCCTCATCCTGAATAAGCTCCTTAACAACCGTTTCGCCAGCCACGATATTGCAGAGTCCAATGTTGGGAACCTTGACCAGGCGCTTCGCCAGTTGATAGGTCAGAGGGGAGAGCCTGTAGATGATCACCATGGGGGTACCGACCAGGGCGATCTCCAGCGTGACGGTGCCGGACACGGAAATAACGGCGTCACAGGCGCGGATCAGGTCATGAATCCGTTCCCGCGTCATGGTGACGTCGAGACCGGCTTCGGTGAGCTGCGGGGAAATGTCATCGGCACGCAGGGTGGATGCCAGAGGCATCAGGAACTGGATGCCCGGAAATCTCTGTTTCAAAAGCAGCGCCGATCCCACAATAACCGGCAGGAGACGCTCCAGCTCGTTGTGGCGGCTGCCGGGAAAAAGCCCGACAATCTGTCGATCCGGATCAAGTCCCAACGTAACCGCTGCTTCGTCACGGGTCATGGACACCGCGACCATATCGACCATGGGGTGACCGACAAAAGAGACCGGCACACCGGCGCGCTCATAAAACGGGGCCTCGAATGGGAGGATAACCGCCATATGATCCACCAAACGGGCAATCTTCTTGACCCGTCCCTGTCGCCAGGCCCAGATTTGCGGACTGATGTAGTAGAGCACCTTCACGCCATTTTTTTTTGCCACCTTGGCCAGACGCAGGTTGAAACCGGGATAGTCAATCAGAATCAGAAGAGCGGGCGGATTGGAGCGAAGAATTTTCCGGAGAGTGGTAAAGGCGGCGGCAATGACATCAAAATGCTTCAACACCTCAACCAGGCCTACGACAGCCATATCGGCGGAATCTACCAGCGTCTCGACCCCGGCCTCCCGCATACGGGCGCCGCCGATACCGAAGAAGGAGAGATTGGCCGCCAGCTTGCGGGACTCACTCACCAGATCTGCGCCGTAGATGTCGCCGGATGCTTCGCCGGCCACGATCATGATGCGGCGAGAATCAGTCATCTTCAGAAAGACCGTGATTATACATGGCTTCGTAGCTTTTCAGCATTTTCGACTCCTATTAAATCGATTCTTGATTTCGCATTATAAAGGAAAAAATTGGGCATTTTTTGAAGCTGTATTCTTCAATATCAGTATGTTATCTCAATTTCCGGACGTCCGGAATTGTCGGGTTTATATCCTCGTTCAAACCTGTACGCCGCGTATCGTTGCGGTTATTCCTGCTCTTGCCCACTCGCAAGGGCCTCTACAGCTTTTGTCGGTGAGCGGTTTAAACACGTAACGTAACATTGCCATGCGGCGGTGGAGCTAATTGGTATTGTGTCCCCGGAATACTCCACAAGCTATTCCTTTCCGTCAGATAGTTCATTGAGTTCTTGCTCCAACTGTTCTACCGTTGGCAACTGTCCTTTTACCTCAATCGGGATTTCTCTCGTTATGAAAGAACTGACACCTATAGGCTTATTGATGTCACGTAAGGCATATTCCACATCAAACTTGTCCTTGCCTTTGCAGAGAATCAAGCCAATGCTCGGCGCATCACTATCCGAACGTAGCAAATCATCCACAGCAGAGAGATAAAAATTCATCTTACCAGCATATTCCGGCTTAAATTCACCGATCTTCAGTTCGATCACGACATAGCATTTTAGCTTTGTGTGGTAGAACAGCAAATCCAGAATATAATTTTTAGCATTAACTTCAAGCGGATACTGACGCCCCAGAAAAGCAAAACCTTTGCCGAGTTCCAGGAGGAAACGGGTAATATGGTCTATGAGCTGTTTCTCAACGTCGCGTTCAATCGCTCGTTTAGATAACGTCAAAAAATCGAATAAATAAGGATCTTTGAAGCTCTGCTGAGCCAATTCTGATTGGGGAGAAGGGAGAACATTACTGAAATTTGTTGGTGCTGCTCCCTGCCTTATATGAAGTGATTGTTCAATCTGCAATTCAAGAATTGGGCGTGTCCAGCCATTTTCCGTGTATGCAGTCATGTAAAACAGTGCCACATCCACGTCCTTTATTTTGCCAAGGATCGTTCTGATGTGGCCCCAAGGAAGTTGTCCCACGATTCGTGGGACAGTTTCAAATCGATGAGAGAAGAAAATATACATCTGGCGCATGGCAAAAAGACTTGTGCGTGAAAATCCCTGTATTCCCGGATGTTCAGTTGTCAAATCAGCAGCCAGTTGCTTGACCACCGCTGTTCCCCAGCCGTTTGCGGCCTGGAGTGTGACAATAGAATGCCCAATATGCCAGTAAAGACCGATCAGCTCACTATTTGCCGCCAGCACGGCACGGAGTTGTGAACTTCTGATATGGAGCTTTATTTCGTCAAGCACCTGTCGATATTCAGGATTTATACTGATTTCCACTATCTGTCCCCGTGGTTAGTTTCCACTATCAATAATGAGAAATTTGGGCATTATATGAAGCTGTATTCCTCAATATCAGCATTTTAGCTCAATTTCCGGACGTCCGAAATTCTCTGGTTTCAAACCCGCAATAGCGGCTATCGTCGTGTTTCAAGGAAGGATACTGCCGCAGAATTTCGTCCTCTTTGCAGTCATCAGCAAAATTGTCAAGGATTGTTGAAACCAGAACCCGCGTACCAGTTACACACGCTTTGCCATGACATACTGCCGGATTAACAGATATTCTCTCTCGCCAGTTCATATTCTTCTCTCCTTTTATCTCCGGCAATATTGTTGTCTAACTATACGCTGGATTCACACGCTTGCGCGTGGAAACGATAATCTATTTGAGTAAAACATCCATAGCCTAATTTCCGCACGTCCGGAAATTAGCATAAATTACTGATTTATAACAAATCACCTCTCAAAAATGCCCCGTTTTTTAAGCTGCTGCCGTCACTGGTACCTTTAATTTCTTCATCTTCTCCAACAGCATACTGCGAAGTTTTATTATTGTCAGGTTGAGCGACACCTTCTGGTCATCGGTTAAAGTTGCACTGTCCAGCAGATAGATCCGGTCGTAAAATTGATCCACAAAAGTCAGGTCTGCCGGCGCTCCGGTCAGCTTTGGTTTTGCAGCTTTTTTACGGAGTTCACCTACGGTAAGACCGCTCGCTTTATATTTGGTGTAGAGTGCCGTCATCTTTTCCGGAGTCTTTTGCCTGGCTATGAGTGCAAGGATACTCCTCCCTGCCTTGGGATCATTGCGGCAATCATCCTTTACCGCCGCAGGCAGTTTGTTGAGTGAAAGGATTTCGGAAAGAGTCGAATCGGATTTGCCAAGAACAAGGGCCAGATCACCCAGGGTATATTCATGTTGCGCCCGCAGTTTTTCAATCGCCTCGGCTTCCTCAATGGCGGTCAGGTTTTCGCGCAGCAGGTTTTCCACAATGGAAAGCTCCGCTGGATCGCCATCGGTAAACACCGCCGGAATCGTCAGACAACCAGCCAACTTTGAAGCCTGAAAACGACGCTCACCGGAAACCAGAAGCAGGGCGCCATCTGGCGACTGGCGCACAAGAACCGGCTGCAATACGCCATGCTTTTCAATCGACGCTTTTAAATCTGCCAGTGCCTGCTCGTCAAAATATTTGCGTGGCTGATCCGGGTCGGGTTGCACATCCGCAATGTTCAGATCGTACAACTTTCCTTTTTCGTAGGTGACTTGCGCTGAATCAGGCATGCATGACTCCTTGTGAAACCGATAGTTTCGCAAAAATGTTAAGCATCTGTCGGGTAAAGTGGAGTGATTGTAATCAAAAGTCAGATTAGTAGCAAGGATTCTTCCGGATGGATTTTCTTGGGGGGAAGGGTCTGATATATTTTGATAGCCTGGGATGTTATCCAGCCAGCGCCTCTCGCACGGTCTGAGCTAGCAGACGAACCGATTCCTCTGGCATCTCAGGGTAAACGGGCAGTGACATGCAGCGACCGGCCACGTCCTCTGCTACGGGGAGAGCCACACCGGCGTACGCTTCAGCAAAGACATCCTGCTTATGCAGCGGTATGGGGTAGTAGACCGCCGAAGAAATCTGCTTTTCTGACAATTTAGCCATGATTGCATCGCGACGGTCCGTCAAAACGGTATACTGGTGATACACGTGTACGCCTTTACAATCCTCATACGGCACGGTAACAATGTCGCCAAGGAGTTCTGAGTACAGATGGGCCACCCGACGTCGCTCGGTATTGAACAGGTCGATACGACGCAGCTTTACCCGCAGTATTGCCGCTTGGATGTCGTCCAGTCGGCTATTGTAACCTATCACACTGTGATGGTAGCGCACCCGGCTGCCGTGATTGCGCAGCACCTTGATCTGATCGGCCAGTTCCTGCGTTGTGCAGGTGACCATCCCGCCATCTCCGTAACATCCCAGGTTCTTGCTGGGAAAGAAGCTGAAGCACCCAAGGCTGCCGATGGAACCGGTCATGCGGCCATTGCAGGAGGCTCCGAAAGATTGCGCGCAGTCCTCGATCAGGGTCAGATTGTGGCGGGCGCAGATTGACTCGATAGGGGTCATGTCAGCCGGTTGTCCGAAGATGTGTACCGGTATGATCGCCCTGGTACGGGGGGTGATGGCGGCCTCGATGAGAGCCGGATTCATATTGAAGGTTCGAGGGTCGATATCCACATAAACCGGTGTTGCGCCGACATAACAGATGGCTTCAGCGGTAGCGATAAAGGTAAAGGGGGTGGTGATGACCTCGTCGCCCGGCCCGACCCCGGCCGCCAGAACAGCCAGATGCAGGGCATCGGTACCGGATGCGACCGCGACGGCATGCGACACCCCCAGATAGGCGGCGGCCTCCTGCTCGAAACCAGTAACGTTGGGGCCGAGGATGAACTGTGTGCTTTCCAGCGCAGCGAGCACCGCCGTATCAATTTCGGATTTCAGGTCGTGGTACTGGGTTTTGAGATCCACCATTGGAATCATGAGAATACCCTGTCCAGGCTGGCATTTATTTTCAGAGCGGTTTCTAGCGCCATCTTTCCGTCCCTTCCGCTTACCTGGGGCGGTTTACCCTCACGGATGGCGGCAATAAACGATTCTATCTCACTCAACAGTGCGTCGGACGCTTCAAGTTCACGCTCATCGACCTTGACGTTGGGCACACCCGGAAACAGCTCGCCGCTTCCTTTTTGAGCCACCAGCACCTTCCGATTCTGAAAATCAAGCGTGATGTAGGCATCACGCTGAAATATCCGCATCTTGCGCTCGCTCTTCAGGCTGATCCTGCTGGCGGTCACGTTTGCAACGCACCCGTTCTCAAATGCGATACGGGCATTGGCAATATCCTCTTCTCCCGTAAAAACCGGGGCACCGATGGCATCAATACGCTCAACCGGAGATTTGACGATATGCTGTATCAGCTCGATGTCATGGATCATGAGATCAAGCACCACGTTTACATCCGTGCCGCGCGGCTTGAATGGTGCAATGCGCACGGATTCGATGAAGAGCGGCTGTATCAGAACCCCTTCAAGAGCAACCAGCACCGGATTGAAACGTTCCAGATGCCCAACCTGGAAGACGAGCTTTTTTTCATCGGCAATCGCGATAAGCTCATCAGCCTCGGCTATGGAAACGGAGATCGGCTTTTCGATCAGGACATGAACTCCTGCGGCGAGAAAGTCACGGGCCACTGCATGGTGAAACTGGGTAGGAACGACAACGCTGACGGCATCCACCTTGCCGATCAGGTCGTGATGGTCGCTGTAGGGCGTCGTGCCGAGCGCAGAAGCTATCTCCGCAGCCCGGGAAGCGTCACTGTCAGCGACCCCCACCAGTTCGACTCCCTGAATGGCAGCATACTTCTGGGCGTGAAAATTACCGAGATACCCAACGCCTATGACGGCCGTACGCAGGGCGCTCATCCCCGACAGAATCCGCGTTGTGTCGAATTGATAAAGGCCAGCAGATAATCGACTTCAGGGCAGTCGGAGATTTCGCTCCTGATGCGGTCAATGGCATCGGGAAGTTTCAGGTCTGCCATGAACAGGGTCTTGTAAGCCTTCTTCAGATTGGCGATGGTCTCTTCCGTGAAGCCCCGTCGTTTAAGGCCGATCAGGTTAAGACCGCGCAGTTTGGCGTCTCTTTTGCTGGGCGTAGCGATCATATAGGGGAGAATATCCATGCCGACCATGGTGCCCCCCCCGATCATGGAGAAAGCCCCGATGCGTGAAAACTGGTGCACCGCAACCAGTCCGCCGATGATGACGTTATCCTCGACGGTGACATGACCGGCCAGGGTTGCGACGTTGGCCATGACTACGCCATTGCCGACAATGCAGTCGTGCGCAACGTGTGAATAGGCCATGAACAGATTGTTATTGCCAACGATTGTTTCCGAATGACCGGTAACCGTTCCACGATGAATAGTGGCAAATTCACGCACTATGTTGCCGTCGCCGATCCTGGTCCAGCACTCTTCGCCCCGGTATTTGAGATCCTGGGGAGGTGCTCCGACCGACGACTGGGGGAAAATCTGGTTGTTCTCGCCGATTTCAGTCCAGTCACCGACAACCGCCTGAGCGCCGACTGATGTTCCCGTGCCGATCGTGACATGTCTGCCGATGATGGCATACGGGCCAATCTCGACACCTTCGGCCAGTTGTGCGCCTTCGTGAATGATTGCGCTTGGATGAATCATGTAATCTCCCTGTCGAACACTGGGGCTGGCTGAGTACGAACTATGTGGCGGAATCGGCGAAGGTTGCTTTGAGTGCGGCTTCGGTAACAAGTGTTGTTCCTACAAAGGCCTTGCCGTTAACCCCCCAGATGCCACGGCGGCACAGGGTAGTCTCGATCTCGATCCGCAACTGATCGCCGGGAAATACCGGCTTTCTGAATTTGGCGCTATCGATCGACATGAAATAACTGACCTTCTTTTTCGTTGCATCATCAGAGGCCGTGTAGGCCATGATGCCAGCCACCTGTGCCATCGCCTCAATTATCAGAACCCCCGGCATGACCGGATGTCCGGGGAAATGTCCCTGAAAAAACGGCTCGTTGATGCTGACATTCTTGATCCCGACACATCGTTTGCCATGCTCCAGTTCCACTATACGATCCACCATCAGAAACGGGTAGCGGTGTGGGAGAATTTTCATGATTGCATTGATGTCCATGAGCATTTGGAACCTCATTATGATTTATTTCTTTGCCTGCAACGCCTCCAGTTCGGCGATGCGCTTCTCAAGGGAATGGAGCGTTTTCTTCAACTCAGGCAGTCGAGGTACAACCGCCATGGCTCTCAGCCAATCCTTGTGCGGGATAGTGGGTGAACCGCTATAGACTGCATTGGCCTGAAGGGAGTTGGGAACACCTGATTGAGCGCCCACCATGACATTGTCGCCGATGGTCAGATGCCCGGCTACCCCGACTTGCCCCCCCAGGGTTACATGGTTGCCTATCCTGGCGCTGCCCGATATTCCCACCTGCGACACAATCATGCAGTCTTCGCCAATCTGGCAGTTATGGGCAATCTGAACCAGATTGTCGAGCTTGGTGCCCCGTTTGATGAGTGTAACTTCCAGAGCCGCACGATCGATGGTGCAGTTGGCACCGATCTCCACGTCATCCTCCAGCACGACGATGCCGATCTGCGGAATACGATAATAGCCATTACCATCAGGGGCATAGCCGAAGCCATCCGAACCGATGACCGCCCCCGGCTGTATGATGCATCGATTACCCATACGGCAACGCTCCCGAATAACGGCGTTGGCGTGGATTATCGTATCATCGCCGACACTGACGCCGTCATACAGAACGGCACCCGGGTATATTACACAGCGATCCCCGATGGTAACGTTGTCGCAGATAATCGCACCGGGGTAGATGCTCACATCGTCACCGAGTGCCACACCCATGCCGATACAGGCTTCTGGCATAACACCACGGGGCGGGCGCGGCTGAACATAGAACAAGGTCAGGAGCTTTGCAAAGGCAAGATAGGGATTATCCACCTCGATGACGGTGCGGCCGTAACTCTCGCCGTTTGGTGCCATCAAAACTGCGCCGGCCTGTGTCTCGGCAACACGGGAGGCGTAGCGGGGATTTGCCAGAAAGGTGACCTTATCCGGTCCGGCGGCGTCCAGAGGAGCCAGTCCATTGATCAGACAGCCGCCATCTCCCCTGACGCTGCCCCCCAGGTATTCGGCAAGTTCCTGTGCGGTTCTTGTCAGATGCATCACAACGAGCCGACTATTTCTTGCGGCTGGCGGCATTGAAGAGTTTCAAAACCTCTTCCGTCACGTCAACCTTCTCATTGGCAAACACGAGGATTGCATCGTTTTTGGCGAAGATGAACGTGAACCCGTTCTTGCGGCCAAACTCCTGGATAACCTTCTCCATACCTTCAAGAATCTTGCGGGTAAACTCATCATCCTTTGTCCGCAACTCGTCCTCTGCATCCTTCGTATAGCGCTGGAATTCTTTCAGACGCTGCTGATAGTCCTTCTCTTTTGCAGCCCGGACTGTTTCCGACAGCAGCATTCCCTGCTTCTCCAGATCATCTTTCAGTTTTTTGATTTCTTCCTGCTTGACATTGATGGCTTCCTGATAGTTCTTGACCTTAGCAGCCAGTTGTTCTTTTGCTCCTTTGCCGGCTTCTGAAGTGTTCAGAGCCTTCTGCATGTCAATATAACCAAGCTTGAGCTCTGCCGCAGATGCAGTAGATGTTGCGATACAAAACGCCATAATGCCTGCCAGTACAAACCTTCTCATTACTCTATTCTCCTTTGTGGTGTGATGCCTAAAAAAGGCTGCCGATTGCAAATTCAAACCTGCCGGACTTATTGTCAAGCCCGCTGCGGGGGTTGACCGGGATACCGTACTCCAGACGCAGCGGCCCGATGGGCGACGCCCAGCGGATACCGCCACCGTAACTCATCTGTATTTTATCAAGCTTGTTGATATCAAATGCATTTCCGTAATCATAGAAGATCACCCCCTTGACCCCGAAATCGGAGAGGATCGGGAAGGTCAGATCAGTGCTGCCGAATGCCTCCGTATTACCCCCCAGAAAAACCTGGGAGGCGGACTCATTTCCGTTTACATCCTTATCGATTCGTGATTTGACCGGACTGACCGTTCGCGCCTTGTATCCGCGCAGCGAAGATATACCGCCCAGATAAAATTTTTCGTCGATGGGAACCGTTTTGCCGGCATCCTGGATGTAGCCAACGGTGAGTTTGGTTGAAAAAACCAGTTTTTTGTAGAGCGGATAGAACCACGTGGTATCGCCGATGTACCGCACAAATTTGTTATCACCGCCCAGCCCGGCATACTCGATAGAGAGAGAGTTGATCATGCCAGTAGTCGGATCGAGTCGGTAATCGGTTGCATTGCGGGTAATGCTGCCGAGAATCGAGCTGGTTGTCGAAGTACCGATCGGATAATACACCGGTCCGGTCAAGGGATCGCTGTTGTGGAAGACAAGGTAGGCGGGCTGGGGATTATAGATGTCCTTTACTTCGTACTTGTAAAGAAAGAAGGTGCCGATCTCGTCGTTGATCGGATAACCGGCCTTGATGTCGCCACCCGTCAGACGTCGGCTGTAGTCGGAGTAGTCACGCTCCGAGCGGTAGATATCAGCGCCAAGCGTCCACTTCGTGTCAAGAAAATAAGGATCCGTAACCCCTACCGAGTAGGTTTGGGACTTGGAGCCGATGGAACCGGAGACATTGGCCTTGAGTCCAAGCCCCAGAAAGTTGCTCTGAGCCACGGATGCCTGGCCTATGATCCCATCCAGTGAGCTGTAGCCCCCACCGACACTGAAGGTCCCGGTTGGCTTTTCCTTGACATTGACATCAACATTGAGGCGATTGTCAGCGGTGCCTTTGGTCGTGGCAAGGGTGGCCTCCTCAAAAAAACCGGTGTTCATAAGGTTCTTTTTGCTGTTTTTCATCCCGGTTGCGCTGTACAGTTCCCCCTCGGTGACCCTTAATTCACGCCGTACAACCTTGTCACGGGTCTTTGGATTACCGGTAATATTGATCTTTTCGAAACGCACCAGTTCGCCTTTTTCCATATCGAAGGTGATGTCAACAATCTTTTTCCCGCCATCCACCTTTGTGAGAGGGTTCACGTTGGTAAAGGCATACCCCTTGTCCGCATATGTATCAGTCAGTGTCCCGATGTCAGCGCGAATAGCCGAACTGCTGAATATTTCACCCGATTCTGTTTTAAGCTTCTTACGGAGAACCTCTGCTGTGACAAGCATATCCCCTTTGAATGCGATCTCTCCAATCCTGAACTGGTCACCCTCGGTGATTCCGATGAACACTTCAAGAACATCCGCGCTACCCGACAGTTTTACAATCGGTTCGCCCACCTTGACATTGACATAACCGTTGTTCCTGTAAAAGTCCGCAATCAGAGCGGCATCGTTTTTCAGCACCTCATCCTTGTATGTGCCCGATCCGGTCAGCCAGGAGATGATCGATTTTTCCTTGGTCTCCATGGTTCCCCGCAACTTGCGGTTACTGAAGGCGTTATTACCCTCAAACCTGATGGTATCGATAAGAATTTTCCTGCCCTCCGATATTCTGAAGGTCACTGCCCGCTCATGCGCTGATTTGCTGTTGACGATTGGATCGACCTCCGCCAGATAGAAACCGTCATCGTTATAGAGTTTCTTTATCTTGGTGGTACTCCGGTTCAGCTCTTTGGTGGAAAAGACGGAATTCTGTTTGAATTCAACTGCTTCCCGCAGCTTTTCCGATGCTATTTCCTTGTTTCCCTCGAACGATATGGAGCGGACTATAGGCTTTTCAAGGACATTGTAGACCAGCACGGGCCCCTTTTCGGAAGGCTCTGTTGCAGCCTGAACATCCTGAAAATGACCCAGTCTGTAGATCGATCGTATATCCGCAT
Source organism: uncultured Desulfuromonadales bacterium (assembly GCA_903868145.1). Taxonomy (GTDB): domain Bacteria; phylum Desulfobacterota; class Desulfuromonadia; order Geobacterales; family Pseudopelobacteraceae; genus CAIPTY01. Next base: position 38,071 of record CAIPTY010000060.1, read on the forward strand.
CGGTCTTGTCACTATAGAGTGTGTCACCGGCCTTCATCTTGACAACTTCCATAATGGCAGCACGCTCAATGCGCTGGTTCCCCTTGACCGTTACTTCAACGATCTTTTCTCCCTCGCCGAAAACAGCACCTGCAAAGACCATCTGCATCATCAGCATCAAGGCGATAAAATAACGTGATATGGGCATCGTTCCCCCGAAACTCAAAGTATATTATTCCAGCTTTCCATCAACCAGACGCACTGTCCGCCCCATTGCGGCAGCCAGACGTTCATTATGGGTAACCACCACCAGCGTCAACCTTTTTTTTTGCTGCAGATTCGCCAGCACGGCATGCACTCCGTCACTGGTCTTCATATCCAGATTGCCTGTCGGCTCATCAGCCAGCAGCAGCGCCGGCGACAGCATCAAAGCCCGGGCAATTGCGACCCGCTGCTGTTCTCCTCCAGAGAGCTCCCCCGGCCGGTGCACCAGGCGATGCGCCAGCCCTACATCCGTAAGCAGCTCTTCTGCAGTGGCCTGAGCCTCACATCGGGGAATTCTGGCAATCAGAGCCGGCATCATAACATTTTCAAGAGCGGTAAACTCCGGCAACAGATGATGAAACTGGAACACGAAACCGATGCTTCTGTTGCGGAAAAGAGCCAGCTCCCGATCACTCTTCCCGAAGACGTCCTCGCCGCAAAAGTTAACCGTTCCTGATGACGGACGATCCAGCGCACCAAGAAGTTGCAGCAGCGTACTTTTTCCAGCCCCTGAAGCGCCCACCAGTGCGGTCGTTGTGGCAGCCTCCAACGTCAGCTCGACACCGGAAAGCACCTCGACCCGGCTATGGCCGGACATATATGTTTTACACAGACCACAGACGTCAAGCAGGTTACTCATAGCGCAACGCCTCTGCGGGCAACATGCGTGAAGCCTGCCAGGCCGGGTAGAGCGTCGCAATGAAGGAAATCAGCACCGCCGTCACAGATATCAGCACAACGTCGGATACGACGATCTGCGACGGAAAGCGATCCAGGTAGTAGATATCCTTGCTGAAAAAGTTCTGTCCGGTGACCTTTTGTATGACGCTTATGATCGTCTCCAGATTGAATGCTATGAAAAGACCCGACACCACACCCAGCGCGGTTCCGATCAAACCGATGATCAGCCCTTCCAGCACAAAAATCTTCATGATGCTGCCGCCGGTTGCCCCCATGGACTTGAGTATGGCAATATCACGGGTTTTTTCCATCACCACCATGAACAGGGTGGATGCGATGCCGAAAGCCGCAACCAGTACTATCAGCGTCAGTATGACGAACATCACGATCTTCTCGGTCTTAAGAGCAAAAAGTATATTGCGATTCATCTGCATCCAGTCGCGGGCATAAAAATCGGCGCCAAGTGACCGGTTGATTTTACGGGCAAGTTCTCCCGTATGGTAGACATCCTCGACCTTGAGCTGGATACCGGTGACGGTGTCCCCCAGATCGAAAAAGGACTGAGCCTGGGTAAGGCTTATATATGCAAGCGTCGAATCATACTCGAACATGCCGGTGTTGAAAATTCCCACCAGACGAAAGGGCTTCATCCTGGGCATCATGCCCAGCGGGGTGATATTCCCCAGGGGGGAGATCACATTGAGCCTGTCGCCAACCTTCAGATGGAGATGCTTGGCCAGCTCTTTGCCCACCAGCAGCCCGGGAATACTCTCGCGCCCTTCACCCATAGCGGGATCAAGCTTGTCGATCGTACCCTCGGTGACTGATCGGCTCAACTTGGTCACCAGCCGGTCTGTCTTTGCATCAATACCGCGCAGCACCACTCCGGATACATTTTTGCCGGAGGATAGCATAACCTGATTGTAAATAAAAGGGGTGGCTGCAATCACTCCCTTGAAAGCCTTCAGTCGCTCCATCACCTGGGGATAATCTTCCATGGGCGACCCATTTTTCACTACTACTACATGGGCATTGGTTCCGAGTATTTTCTCCTTGAGGTCTTCCTCGAAACCCGTCATGACGGCCAGAACGACTATCAGAGCCATGACGCCCAGCGCCACCCCTGCGATGGAAATGAAGGTAATGATCGAGATGAAGGTTGATTTGCGCTTGGCCTTCAGGTAGCGCAGACCTATCAATAGTTCAAAAGGCATTCGCTACTTTGCTTCTTTTCTCAATTGAGGGAAAAGAATCACGTCACGGATCGACGCCGAGTCTGTCAGCAGCATCACCAGTCGATCAATGCCGATACCCTCGCCTGCCGTTGGCGGTAATCCGTATTCCAGAGCACGGACATAGTCCTCGTCCATATAGTGCGCTTCCTCATCACCCTTATCCTTTTCGGCCACCTGAGCCAGAAAACGTCCTCTCTGGTCAACGGGATCATTCAGTTCCGAAAACGCATTGGCAATTTCCCTGCCACCGATGATCAGCTCAAAACGATCAACCAGATCAGGGTTATGGTCATTTTTACGTGACAGGGGCGAGACTTCGGTCGGATACGCTGTAATAAAGGTGGGCTGAATCAGCTTATGTTCAGCCACCTCCTCAAAAATCTCCATCAGCAGTTTGCCATATCCGATGTCGGCGGAAAGATCAAGCCCGATACTTCGAGCGTAGTTCAATGCGTGGTCACGGTCGTCCAGGTCCTTCACATCTATATCACCATATTCAAGTATGGCTTCACGAACGGTGAGACGCTTCCAGGGGCGCTCAAAACTGATATTCATGCCCTGATTGGTAACATTCAGGGTACCGAGAACCTCCTGAGCCACATGGCAGAAGAGTTCTTCCGTGAAATCCATCAGGTCTTCGTACGTTGCGTACGCCTGATAAAACTCCATCATGGTAAATTCCGGGTTATGGCGAACCGAAATCCCCTCGTTGCGGAAATTGCGGTTGATCTCGAAAACGCGTTCAAGCCCACCGACAACCAGGCGCTTGAGATACAGCTCGGGAGCGATGCGCAGGTAGAGCTCCAGATCCAACGCATTATGATGGGTAATAAACGGACGAGCCGCCGCACCTCCCGGAATCTGGTGCATCATGGGTGTTTCTACTTCAAGAAAATCCCGGCTGGTCATGAAGGATCTGACCAGATTCACAATCATCGAGCGCTTGATGAAAAGTTCCCGAACCTCGGGATTGACGATCAGATCCACGTAGCGCTGACGGTAGCGGGTTTCCACATCTGTCAGGCCATGAAACTTCTCCGGCAGGGGAAGCAGGGACTTGACCAGCAGGCGGATACTGCGGGCATGCAACGACAATTCTCCGGTCTTTGTGCGGAAGGGATACCCCTCCACACCCACAATATCGCCAATATCAAACGACTCGAACGCGGCAAATGTCTCATCCCCCACGTCGTCCTTTTTTACGTAGACCTGCACGCGTCCCTTGCGGTCCTGAAGCTGTATGAATGCGGCCTTGCCAAAGGAGCGACGCGCAAGAATCCGACCCGCCACCACAAAATTTTCGTCTTTCGCATCAACATGTTCCGTGTCGCCGTACCGGGTGACAACATCGGCGGACGTGTGCAAGGGTTTGAAATCATTTGGGTATGGATTGACACCTGCCTCCCAGAGGACATCAATCTTCCGGCGGCGCTGTAAAAGGAGTTCACTTAATTCTTCCATGTATACCTGAAAACCTTTCCCCATATTTGCTGACAGTGCACTACTCAAAAAAGGGTGCTATACATATCGCCGAAGTGCGGCAACGTCAAGCCTAAAAGGACATACCCACCCGTTCCGCCCTTTGGCGATGCGTGGAGTCTTACATTAGCCTGAAATATTGCCGCCCGCTGACAATTATTGAATCTTTCGTATGGTGTGATTTTGAGAATCGGCAACATAGAGAGATTTGCCATCGGTAGTAATTCCGATGGGAGTGTGAAACAGGGCGCTCAACGCGGCCCCATCCTTCATGCCCCCGACACCGGACGTGTCCTTGACCCCCGCTATCTGAGTGAGGCTACCACTGGAAATCACGATTTTAAATATGTTGTTGTTGTAAGAATCTGTCACAAAGAGATTTGTACCATCTGTCGTGATGCCGTTCGGCTGATTAAACACACTGCTGGACGATGTCGCCGTCCCGGCAATTGTGGTAACCACGCCGGTTGAAATGACGATCTTGCGTACGATCTTATTATTGAAATCGCACACATACAGATTCGGGCCATCACAGGTGATACGGGCAGGCATATAGAAGCGTGCATAGAGGCCCGTGCCATCTATTGCACCGGCCGAGTTGGTGTAACCGGCCAGTGTGTTTACAGCACCGGTATTCTTATCAATCCAGCGAATCGTATTGTTCGAGTCGCTCACATAGAGATTATTCCCATCCGTCGTGATGCCGTTCATTGTATTAAATCTTGCGGCCGCTCCAACACCATCAACCGAACCGGGATTGCCGGCCAGGCCGGCCAACGTGGTGACCACTTTTGAAGCGATAACAATTTTACGAACCGTATAATTGGCATCCGTGACATACAGATTAGTACCGTCGGTGGTAATTGCGTTCGGGAAATAAAATGTCGCAGGGCCAGCCGCTGAATCAGCCGAACCGATAACCGCGGGGACGCCTGCCAGTGTGGTAACCTGTCCTGTAGCTATGACTATTTGACGGATGGTATGGTTTCTGTAATCCGCAACGTACAGATTGGTACCGTCAGTTGTAACATCATTGGGCTGGTAAAAACTGGCACTGGTCCCGACAAGGTCAGCCGAGCCAATGGTTCCGGCAATCCCAGCAAATGTTGAGACCGTGCTGAGTGCGCCAAGTGGCGAGCCCTGGATGGAGCCTCCCATTTTTGTCGCACTGCCTGCCGGCACTACGGCAACTGCAGTGACTTGCCCTGTTAGTATGCTGGAACTCGGGTTGCTGCTGCCACAAGCGCTTAATGCCCCCACAGCAACCAGCACACATATACCTCTAATACATTTTTTCATCACAACCTCCTGACGCTATGCTTTAAAATGAAGTCATCATCTCAGAATCAGATTTTACCATAGAGACAGCAGAAACGCCGTCAGACAGACACTACCCGGTTTCAACCGCCTTCATCTTACGGCGGGCACGGGGTTTGGGTTTGAGAACTTCAGGGGGCGGCTCGCTTTCAACAGTTTGCTGAGGCGGCTCCTCCTTTGTGGCAGCCGCACGCCGACGGGGCTTTACAGGCTTCGCAACCGGCTCTTCGGGAACTTCGGATACATTCGGCGCTTGAGGTGTGTCGGTAATACCTTGCTGCGGCGCCTCGACCACCTTTTTCCGGGAACGGGGAATCCTGGCCCGTTTTTGTTTTACGACTGCAACCGGATCATTTTCGGGCGGCGCCACGGTTACGTCAGACTCTACCGGTTGTGGCGCCACGTCATTCGACGTCAATGCATCAGACTCTTCACCGGCTGTCTCTTCCAATGCCTTATTGCCCTTACGCCCTCTCCGACGACGACGCTTCTTCTTATGTGCCGTTTCCTGGATCGCCTCATCAGAGGCTTCCGGCAACTCTGCCGAGTCAGGAGAAACGGCCTCATCCGGTGCAATTTCCGATTCAACATCCTCTGCGGAACCTGGCGGCACAACACTCTCCGTCAGTGAGGCGATTTCGGGCGCCCCCTGTTTTTTCTTTTTGCGGCGACGCTTACGCTTCTTTCCACCCTCCATAACACCGGCACTCTCACCAGCATTTTCTTCCGGTGCGTCCCTCTCATCCGCATTTTCAGGCGGGGAGGCACTCTTTGCGGCTTTTGGGGCTTCATCAGCTTCAGCTTCCGATTTTGCGAAGTCATCAAGCCTTGGTTTATCGCGCTTGACAACCTCCAACTCCAACTGGTTGAGCAAAAAGGATGTCTTACCCTTGACTGTTACCTCTATCTCGTAATCATTCTCGATCTGGGTAAGCTCTCGTTTTTTACGGTTTAAGAGATAGTAGGCCACTTCCAGCGGCAAACCACCCCGAACCTCGGAAATAGTGCCTTTGGCAGCGGCGCCATGAACCTTGCGCAAAAAGGACAACGCCATTGCCTCTACCGATTTTACTTTTCCACGCCCTTCACAATGGGGGCATTCCAGGTGAATAGCGTCATTGAGCGTCTTGGCTATCCGCTGGCGAGACATCTCGAGCATCCCGAAATCCGAGATCCGCCCCAGGTTGACGCGGGCTTTATCCATCTTGAGCGCCTGTTTCAGGGTCTTTTCCACCTCATGATTATGCTTGCTCTCACGCATGTCGATAAAGTCGATCACGATCAGACCGCCCAGGTCGCGCAACCGTAATTGGCGCGCCACCTCCTCGGCCGCTTCAAGGTTGGTCTTGAAGGCTGTGTCCTCGATGCCTCGTTCTCCGCTCGACTTTCCCGAGTTTACATCGATGCTGACCAGTGCTTCAGTCGGCTCAATAATCAGGGAGCCACCGGACGGCAGTGAAACGCGCTTTTCGTAGATCTGGTCGATCTGCTCTTCGAGCTGGAACCGGGAAAAGATCGGACGCTTCTCCTTGTGCAGTTTGACCAGCTTTTCGCACTTGGGCATGGTCTCGCGGAAAAAATCCTTCGCTTCCTTGTAGGCTTCCTTGCTGTCCACCAGCACTTCATCGATATCGTCGGAAAAATAATCGCGAATCGAGCGGATGATCAGGCCACGATCCTGATAGATCTCGCCGGCACCCTTGATCTCGGCGGCGCTCTTTTTAATGTTTCCGAACATTTCCAGCAGGTTATCGAAGTCCTTGGTAAGCTCTTCGGGGCTTCTGCCAACAGCCTCGGTGCGAATGATGTAACCGATCCCTTCAGGAACATTCATCCCGGCTACAATTTCCTTCAGCTTCTTGCGCGCCCCCTCCTGCTCAACCTTGCGGGAGATGCCGGTGGAATCGCTGCCCGGCATTATCACCATGTAGCGGCCCGGCAGGGAAATATAGCTCGTCAGGGCAGACCCTTTATGGTCGCGCTCGTCTTTTTCCACCTGAACCAGCAGTTCCTGCCCACGCCGCAGAACCTCCTGAATGCGGGGACGGCGCTTACGCTGATCCTCAGGCACATCATCGCGCCATTGCCAGAAATCGGGGTGCAGTTCACCCATCTGGAGAAAACCGGGCTTGGCTCGGCCAATGTCCACGAAAGCCGCCTGCAGGCCGGGCTCCACTCGTAGAACAACGCCCTTGTAGATGTTGCCCTTGGTCTGTTCCTTGCCGGTGATCTCGATATTCAGTTCCATCAGACGACCGTCATGCACGATGGCAACACGAGCCTCCTCGGGGTGCATGACATTGATCAGCATCTTTTTACTTATGGTCTTGCTCATTACGTGTAAACCTTTCAGACGGGTGCGCCTACATATCATTGTTAAAAACTGGGCGATTATATATGTTTTAACGACGAAAGCAAAGAAAAAGGCAGCACAGTTTCCCGTGCCGCCCCGGATGCGTTATCGCATCGAACGCTACATCATTTTAGCCAGCAACGGCACGATTAGCAGCGACACGATGTTGATGATCTTGATCATCGGATTGACCGCCGGACCGGCGGTGTCTTTGTAGGGATCGCCGACGGTGTCGCCGGTAACGGCTGCCTTGTGAGCGTCACCGCCTTTGCCGCCGTGGTGGCCGTCCTCGATGTATTTCTTGGCGTTATCCCAGGCGCCGCCACCGGTTGTCATGGAGATGGCGACAAAAATGCCGGTAACGATCGTGCCGACGATCACGCCTCCCAGAGCCTTGGGGCCGAGGGTGAAGCCGACGATGACCGGAGCAAGGATCGGAATCAGACCGGGGATGACCATTTCTTTGAGAGCGGTCTTGGTGACGATATCGACACAGGCGGCATAATCCGGCTTGCCGGTGCCTTCCATAATGCCTTTGATCTCCCGAAACTGGCGCCGCACTTCAACAACAACTGCACCACCCGCCTTGCCAACCGCCTCCATGCACTGGGCGGCAAAGTAGTAGGGGAGCATGCCGCCGATGAACAGGCCGACAATGATATAGGGATCGGACAGGTCAAACGTGATGGCCTTGCCGGCCATCTTGAGTTCATCGACATACGAAGTGAAGAGGATGACGGCTGCCAGACCGGCGGAGCCGATGGCATAGCCCTTGGTAACTGCTTTGGTGGTATTTCCGACCGCGTCCAGCGGATCGGTGACAGCGCGAACCGAGTCGTCGAGCTCAGCCATTTCGGCAATCCCGCCGGCGTTATCGGTGATCGGTCCGTAGGCATCCATGGCAACGACAATCCCGGTCAGTGACAGCATGGATACAGCAGCGATGGCGATGCCGTACACACCGGCGCACTGGAATGATACGATGATGCCGGCAGCAATGACGATCACCGGGGCTGCGGTTGACTTCATGGAGACACCCAGACCGGCGATGACATTGGTGCCATGACCGGTGGTTGACGCCTGGGCAATATGCTGAACCGGCCCGTATTCGGTGGACGTGTAATATTCCGTGATCCAGAAGATGGCACCGGTGACGGCCAGACCGACGATGGCCGAGATGAATATGTTGCCTGCGGTAAAGTTCTGGCCGGTTGCGTTGGTGAGTCCCTGAGGGAACATCCGGACGGTGACGAAATAGAAGGCGATGCAGGCGAGCACGGCTGAAGCAATCAGTCCCTTATATAGAGCCGGCATGATCTTCTGGCTGGCCCCCAGCTTGACGAAATAGGTTCCTATGATGGAGGTGATGATGGAGATGCCGCCCAGGATCAGCGGGTAGCTGACGGCGCTGGCGTTTCCGGTAAAGGCGATGGCGCCCAGCAGCATTGCGGCGATCAGGGTTACTGCGTAGGTTTCAAACAGGTCGGCCGCCATGCCGGCACAGTCACCCACATTGTCACCGACGTTGTCGGCGATAACCGCAGGGTTGCGGGGATCATCCTCCGGGATTCCGGCTTCAACCTTGCCGACCAGGTCAGCACCGACGTCGGCGCCTTTGGTAAAGATGCCGCCGCCGAGACGGGCAAAGATGGAGATCAGCGAACCGCCGAAGCCGAGGCCGACCAACTGGGTTACCACGTCTTTAACCGGCTGGCCCGGCATGAGCTTTTGCAGGATCAGGTAATACCCGGCAACGCCCAGCAGACCGAGGCCAACCACCAGCATGCCGGTAATTGCGCCACCCTTGAAGGCAACGTTCAATGCGGTAACAATACCGCTTTTGGCCGCTTCGGTTGTACGCACATTGGCGCGAACCGAGACAAACATGCCGATGAACCCGGTCAAGCCGGAGAAAATAGCTCCCACTGCAAAGCCGACAGCCGTTTTCCAACCGAGGGTTGCAAATAACGCGATGAACATGACCACGCCGACCATGGCAATAATGGTATACTGGCGCTTCATATAGGCACCGGCACCCTCCTGGATGGCGGCGGCAATCTGTTTCATGCGATCGTTACCCTGGGGGAGCCCCAGGATCCACTGGGCCGTTACCAGCCCGTACACGACCGCAGCCGCAGCGCAGGCCAATGCAAAATATACAGCATACTGTTCCATTCTTGTAATTCCTCCTGTGATATGAATAGCCGGTAAATGGGCAATGCGTCTTCTGAAAAAACAGAAAATTGTTAGAGGAACTTACCCTGATTGTCAACTGTTTATTTGATAAGAATATACAAGGGCACACGGGCATGTCCCGTACCATTGACTCCTGCAGCTTGACATGCAGCCGGTTTCAGACTACAAAAAAGGTTGTTGATTCAGGCTGAAAACCGGAAGTCTTTCGACCGGTCACACTGTTTCTCAAGGGGATTCCGATGTCAGCACAGGTTTCATTCGTCGGCGCCGGGCCGGGCGCGTCTGATCTGATTACGGTCAGGGGTGCCCGTTTGTTGCGTCACGCCGATGTTGTAGTTTTTGCCGGCAGTCTGGTGGATCGCCAGCTTGTCACACAATATGCCGTTACCGCAGCCGTCTATGATTCTGCCGGTATGACCCTGACGGAGGTCATCACCGTCATCATGGATACTGTCAACGACGGGAGGAGTGTCGTGCGCCTGCATACGGGCGACCCTTCGATCTATGGTGCAATCCAGGAGCAGATGGAAGCACTTGATCGCCTCGGCATAAGCTACCAGGTGGTTCCGGGCGTAACCAGCGCCTTTGCTGCAGCCGCTGCCCTGCGACAGGAGCTGACCCTGCCGGAGATATCCCAGACGGTGATCTTCACCCGTGTGGAAGGTCGTACCCCGGTACCGGCAAACGAGCAGCTCAGCAAAATCGCCTCCATCGGCGCAACGCTGGTGATCTACCTTTCCGTCGGCATGATCGAGAAGGTGGTCGAGCAGCTTCTGGAAGGGGCCTATACCACTCAAACCCCCGCTGCCATCGTCTGCCGAGCTTCCTGGGAGGACGAGCAGATCATTCGCGGTAGCCTGGCCGATATCGCCGCTACGGTGCGCCAGGCAGGCATCGACCGTCAGGCTCTGATCATCGTCGGCGATGTTCTGGCGGCCCGACGCGAGGGGCTGAAAGCTAAATCGCTGCTGTACGATGGTGATTTTTCCCATGGTTTTCGCAGTACCGTTCCCGTGTGAGATGCGGACTGCCATTATCGCCATAACCCGAAACGGGGCACAGTTGGGGAAGAGGCTGCGGGAAAACCTGGCTGGTTCCTGCCTGCATGTGTCCAGCCGTTATGCGGGTCAGGCCGGAAACGACAGAGAGACTTTCGCCCCTGCTGACCTCAGGGAGTTGATCTCAGGACTCTGGAGCAGGGTCGACGGTTTTGTCCTGATCATGGCCACCGGCATTGTGGTGCGCATGATTGCGCCGCTGCTGGAATCAAAGGATACCGATCCCGCCGTAGTGGTCATGGACGATGCCGGGAAATTCGCCATTTCACTTGTGTCCGGGCACCTGGGCGGCGGCAATGAACTGGCCGAACGCTGTGCCTTCAGCAGTGGTGCGCGGGCAGTTATCACCACGGCAACTGACGCCAACGAACTCCCCTCCTTTGATATGCTGGCCAAAGAGCAGGGATGGGTAATCGATGACCTTTCACAGGTGAAGCTGCTTAATACCCTGCTGCTGGATGGGGAGGAGATTGCCGTGCTGGATTACGGCGGCCGCACGCGCGCCTGGTTTCATGGCCGCTGCAGGCTCAGCTTTCACGATTCCATTGCAAAAGCCGGAGAGTCCCGCGCCAAGGGAATTCTCGTGGTGAGTAACCGTCACATTCCCCCTCGGAGCCGTCCCGAAAACCTGTTGATTTTGAGGCCCCGAAATCTGGTGCTTGGCATCGGGTGCAATCGCGGGACCCCCCGTGAAGAGATCGAGGCTTTTGTCACCATGCACCTGCGACGGCTCCTGCTGTCCCCGAAAAGCGTCTGCTGTATTGCGACTGCCCGGGCCAAGAGCGATGAGGCAGGGCTGGCCGGATACGCCGGACAGCTGGGTGTTCCGCTGAAATGCTTCGAAAGCAGCGAACTGAATGGAGTGGACGTTCCTTCACCACCATCGCGGCACGCTCTGGACGCCATTGGAGCCAGAGGGGTCGCGGAACCGGCCGCGATTCTGGCATCGGACGGGGGGAGGCTACTGTTGAAAAAAGTCAAATCCGAGAATGTCACCCTGGCGGTGGCTGAAATACGGGACAAAAATGCCTGACAAACCCCTGATCGCCATAACCATGGGTGATCCCTGCGGAGTAGGACCGGAGATCATCGTTGCCGCCTTGGGAAATCCGGTGGTGCCGGCCTGTTGCATTCCCGTTGTTATCGGTGACGCGGCTGCCGTGCAGCGTGCCGTTCATGTGCAACGCTCGTCCCTGTGCGTGCGAGAGATCTCGGAACCGGAAGAAGCGCGACGGGGTCCACCAGGTTCCATCGCTCTATTGCCGTTGTCACAACTTACGGCGGACGACATGCGGTACGGGCATCCCGGTGCGGCGGCCGGCGATGCTGTCTACGCCTACATTTCATCAGCCGCCCGCTTCTGCCTTGAAGGGCGGACAGCCGCCATGGTCACGGCTCCCATCAATAAGAAGGCCATGAATCTGGCCGGGCACGACTATCCCGGACATACCGAGCTGCTGGCTGAACTCTGCGCTTCTGCTGACTATGTGATGATGCTGGCGGGAAGCGTGCTGCGGGTCAGCCTGGTCACGATCCATGAAGCGCTGGCGGACGTACCTCGCCTGGTGACATTTGACCGGGTGCTGAAAACGATCCGGGTTACCGCTGCCGGTGTTGCAAGATTGACCGGAAAACCCGGCCCCCGCCTGGCTGTCCTGGCACTCAATCCCCATTCCGGGGAGGGTGGTATCTTTGGCAGCGAGGAGCAGATGATCATCGGTCCGGCCATTGAAGCGGCCCGACGCGAGGGGATCGATGCGGTTGGGCCGCTCCCGGCCGATACGCTTTTTCACTTCGCCCAGCAGGGCATGTATGACGGCGTCGTGGCAATGTACCACGATCAGGGTCTGATACCGCTCAAGATGCTGCATTTCGACGATGGGGTCAATATCACGCTGGGGCTGTCGATTATCCGCACCTCGGTCGATCACGGCACGGCCTACGATCTGGCGGGGACAGGTCAGGCGTCGGACAAAAGCCTCCTGGCAGCCATCAGGATGGCTGTGGATATGGCTCATCTGATACCGGAAAGGAATTATCCATGAACACGTCTGAAAAGCCTCACATCACCGCCGCCGCCATTCAATTTAACGTCAGACAGGGTGACGTGGATGCCAACCTGGCATACGTCCGCACAGCACTTGCGCAGGTTGCCGGGCAGGGAGCCAATCTGGCGGTGCTACCGGAAATGTGGTCAACCGGCTTCTCCTACAAAAATCTGAACGAACTGGCACTGCGCACTGCAGGAATTGTCCATGAGCTGCTGGAGTTGTCGCGAGAACTGAAGCTGGTGATCGTCGGCAGCATGCCCGAGCCGAACGGCGATAAGGTGTTCAACACCGTTTACGTCGCAGACAACGGCCGACTGGCGGGAACCTACCGCAAGCTGCACCTCTTCTCACTGCTGGGTGAAGACAGAGCCTTCTCGGGAGGCGACCGCTGGCTTCTTGCCGACACCTCCATCGGCAGGATCGGTGTGATCATCTGTTACGACCTGCGTTTTCCCGAACTCTCCCGGCGCCTGGCACTGGAAGGAGCCAGCGTGATCTGCGTTCCGGCCCAATGGCCCAAACCGCGTCAGGAACACTGGCGTACACTTTTGCGGGCACGGGCTATCGAGAACCAGCTTTTCATCGTTGCCTGCAACGCCTGCGGGGTGATCGGCAAACTGGATTTCTTCGGCATGAGCATGATTATTGACGCCAAGGGGGAGATCCTTGCCGAAGCAGGCGAGCAGGATCAGCAGATCCTGGCGGAGCTGAATATGCAGTCCATGGCAGACTGGCGCGCACAGATCCCCTGTTTCAACGATCGTAAACCGGAATTGTACTGATTTTCGGCTTGACTTGAACCCCTGTTAGGTCTAGGTTTCCACATTGATATTATCCTCTGGAGGTGCTTTTCGTGGCCTTATTGACAAGCGCAGGCATCGTTGTAAAACTCGTCCTCATGTTACTGCTCTTTTTCTCAGTGGTTTCATGGGCCATCATCCTCTTCAAACTCTTTCAGGTTCACCGCGCCAACAGCGCATCCGTGCGTTTTATGGATTTCTTCTGGAAGTCCAAGCGTTTTGATGCCATTGCCTCCCAGATCGATCGATTCACCAGTTCGCCGTTGACGGTGCTGTTCAACGAGGGATACGGAGAACTCAAAAAGGTCGTGGATTCCGATGGCAAGAGTGAGGGAAGCGCCCTCAGCACCGATCTGGGTGGTATTGAGAACGTTTCGCGTGCACTTCGGCGCGCCACCAACTCCGAGATCACCCGCCTGGAGAAGTATCTGACCTTTCTGGCTACCACCGGTTCTACATCGCCCTTCATCGGCCTGTTCGGTACGGTCTGGGGTATCATGACCGCCTTCGAGGGGATTGGAAAGACCGGTTCGGCCTCCCTCGCCGTAGTCGCCCCCGGCATTGCCGAGGCTCTGATAGCAACGGCAATCGGCCTGGTAGCCGCCATTCCGGCGGTTATGGCGTACAATCACTTCCAGCACAAGATCCGCGTGCTGGTCAAGGAAATGGACAGCTTCTCCACCGAGTTCCTCAACATCGTGCAGCGCAACATTTCGGGGAAATAAGTCATGGCCATGGGTGGACAGAACGACGATCGGCGGCTCATGGCCGAAATCAACGTCACTCCGCTGGTTGACGTCATGCTGGTGTTACTGGTCATCTTCATGGTGACGGCGCCCATGATGCAGCAGGGGGTGCAGGTAAACCTGCCAAAGGCGGAAACCAAGGCAATGACGCCGCTGGAAGAAACGGTGGTCGTTACCGTTGATAAAAGCGGGAAGATCTTTATCAACAAGGATGAGATACCGGCCGCCGATCTGCGCGGCAAGCTGACAACCCTGTTTGCGGCCCGTGAGAAGAAAGAGGTGTTTCTCAAGGCTGATGCCGGAGTGCCATATGGTGAGGTTGTGCGCGCCATGGCAGACATCAAGGGTGCCGGAATCGAACGACTCGGCATGGTAACGGAACCGTCTACTAAATAATGAACGCTCGCCCATCAGCAGATTCCGGCATGGGCATCTGTTGTGCCGTATCCACCATCATCCACCTGACGGTTTTTTCGCTTCTGTTCTGGTACGGCAGCCATATACAGCCCATGACAGTTGCCGAAACCTATTATGTCGATGTCGTGAATCTGCCGGTCGCGGCACCCCGGGCTGGAAGCCCGACCCAGCAGGGCAACGACAGCGAGGCGCCGCAGCCCAAGCCCACTGAAAACCAGATGAACCTGCCGCAACCACCTGACAAAACACCCAAAAACGTCAGCGCCCCAAATGCCGCGTCCCCACGAAAAGAAGACACCTCTTTTGCCGACAAACTGTCCAAGATACAGGGAAAGGCCGAGTCACGCGCGCAGGAGGCCACTCTCGAACGCCTGCGCAACAAACTTGCCTCCACGGGCAGCGGCAGGGCGGGAATGCCGTCAGCGACCGGGAATGAAGCCGGTAGCGACTACACGGCCTACATCCAGTCACGGCTCAAGGATGCCTTCCGCGAGACCATCAGTTACTCCAGTAGAAATCCGGAAATTGTCGTCCGGATTTTCATTGACACCGAAGGCAAAGTGACTCGCAGAAAAATCGAGCGCAGCGGCTCCGACCGGGCCTTTGAGATCTCGGTGATTCGTGCCATTGATCTGGCCAGTGAAAAATTCACCCCGCCTCCCAACCATAAGACATTTGAGGGAGTCTTTGTTTTCAAGCCCCAGGGCATTTCACAGAACAGACCGTAAATGAGGGTATTATGAAAATCTTTCTTTGCCTGGCATATCTTATAATGGCGCTTCCCGCAGCGCTTTTTGCTCAGAACAGCTATGTTGAGGTTACCGCCCCGGGAAATCGCCAACTCAAGCTTGCCGTTGATTCGCCCCGCAGCACTGATGCGAAGCCGCTGACCGAAACAGCTCGTGAAATCGGCGGCGTGATCGCATTCGACATGAACATGTCGGGCCTCGTCTCCGCCGAAACCCGTGATCAGCTCCCGCAGTCCGGCAGTATCGGCATGACAGACGCCGATTTTACGACGTGGATGGCCAGCGGGATCGACCTGCTGGTACGGAGCGAGTACAGTGTCAACGGCGATGAACTGACAGTCGAATTCCGCCTGTTCGACATCATCAGCAAAAAAATGATGGCCGCCAGACGTTACCTGGGAAAGACCAGGGATCTTCGAAGATTCGGTCATGCCTTTGCCGATGAGATCATGCTTGTGCTGACCGGTGAAAGAGGGTGCTTTACGACACGCATCGCCTACGTATCCAGCCAGACCGGCAACAAAGAGATCTACATCATGGATTGGGATGGGCACAATATGCTGCCTCTGACACGAAACGGCTCAATCAATCTCAACCCTGATTTTTCACCCGATGGCCGCGAGATTATCTTCACATCATACAAACGGGGCAACCCCGATCTCTTCAAGCGTGCGCTCTCCAACACGGTCGAGGTTCCGATATCCAACCGCAAGGGCCTCAACATCACCGGTTCATGGTCTCCCGATGGCTCCAGAATCGCCCTGACACTGAGCAAGGATGGCAACTCGGAAATTTACACCATCGCAAAAGACGGCAGCAATCCGGTACGCGTGACACATAATCCGGCCATCGAAGTATCGCCGGTCTGGTCTCCCGACGGTGCTCAGCTTGCATTTGTATCCGATCGTCTAGGTAAACCGCAGGTTTTCATCTCAGGGATAAAAGGTGGGGCTGCCCGCCGCCTGACCCTGGCTGGAAACTACAATGTCAATCCGCACTGGTCGCCAAAAGGCGATCGAATTGTGTATGCTCACAATGTGGGCGGCAGCTTCCAGATATTCAGCGTCAATTACGATGGCACCGGCGACACCCAACTGACAACGGCCGGCAGCAATGAAAATCCGGCCTGGTCAGCAGACGGGCGGTTCATTACTTTCAGCTCAAAGCGGGGTGGAGCGGAGGCAATTTATGTCATGCGGGCAGACGGCAGCGGCCAGACACGTGTGAGTCCGGGCAAAGGCAGCAGCACCCAGCCGACCTGGTCTCGCCGTTGAGCCGAATCTACTGATGCATTTTAAGCGTTTTTAAATAACGTTGTTATTATTGGTTGCAATACAGACGGATTTATGTATAATTCCCATACTTTTTACAAACAAACCGGGCGAGATGCCTCATATCAGGTGTACAAAGGAGAACACAATGAAACGAAGAATGATGGTACTGTTGGCCGCTTTAGCCATGTCAAGCATGGTTATCGGGGGATGTGCAAGCAATGAGGTTGTAAAATCAGAAGAGCCGATTGTCAAGAGCGAGGCTCCTGTCAGCCAACCGGTACAGCCGTCAAACGCTGGAGCGACTGAGAGCAAGGTTGTGCCCGCACAGCCTCAGGAACAGGCTGTTTCAGATGTTTCCCTGTCAAGCCTGGCGACCGTCTATTTTGACTTTGACAAATCGGATCTGAGTAAGGATGCACGCGACACTCTCAACAGGAATGCCCAGATATTGCAGCAGTTAAAGGCGAGCGTCAAAATCGAGGGGCATTGTGACGACCGTGGTTCGGCTGAATACAACCTCGCTCTGGGCGAGCGGCGCGCCAAGTCTGTCCAGCAGTATCTGCTCACACTTGGTGTACAGGCCGATCGTCTTTCTGTCATCAGCTACGGCAAGGAAAAACCTGCCGTTCAGGGTAGCGACGAATCCGCATGGGCCAAGAACAGACGCGCCGAGTTTGTTGGCTCCAAATAGATAGACGCTTCTCACGCGTACACCCAAAGACAAACGCACAACGCCGCACAGTATGTCACCTGTGCGGCGTTGTGCGTAAAGGGCTGAAAGCCTTCCTCAGACCCACCTCGATCTTAATATTGCAAACCCTTAGAAATCAACCGCTCAGCATCGGGTGACACCGTAAGCCTCTACAGTTCAACAGTCCCGAAAAACAGCCGGTCTCTTTTCAAGGAAGGCGCCCATACCCTCTTTCTGGTCAGCCGTAGAAAAACTGTAGCCAAACAGTTCGGCTTCGTAGGCGCAGGCTTTGGCCAGGTCCATTTCCAGACCGTTACCGACCGCTTCCTTACACAGCTTCACCGCGACAAGCCCCTTTGCTGCAATTTTCCGAGCCAACTGCCTTGCCGCTTCCAGCAGATCAGCCTGCGGCACGACCCGGTTAATCAGTCCGATACGCAGAGCCTCCGAGGCATCAATCATTTCTCCCGTAAGGATGATCTCCAGAGCTCGTCCTTTCCCGACCAGTCGAGCCAGCCGCTGAGTACCGCCGAAACCTGGCAGAATACCTATGTTGATCTCCGGCTGGCCAAATTTCGCGTTCTCGGATGCGATACGAATGTCGCACGCCATGGACAGTTCGCAACCGCCCCCCAGAGCATAGCCGTTTACGGCGGCAATGAATGGTTTGGGCGAGTGTTCAATGGCCGCATAGGTCCTGTGAGCCAGCAGAGCAAGATCCCTGGCCTGCGTCGAGGTCATCTCCCGCATTACGGCAATGTCAGCTCCTGCAACAAAGGCCTTTGAACCGGCTCCCGTCAGGATCGCAGCCCGAATTTCGGGGTTTCGGACAATCTCGGCCACCACCCCTTCAAGTTCCCCCAGAGTTGCCGCCGTCATGGCATTCATGGCGGTGGGACGGTTTACCGTAACAGTTGCAATTCCTTCACTGATATCCAACAACAGATTTTCCAGATGCACGCGTTCCTCCTCTTATGTATGTAGTCCTGCTGAGTCAAGGTCATGTGGGCATTATGATAGTGATGGGGACTACTTCGCAAGCATAAATAGTGACCGCCATATTGTCTGCCTGGTCTGCCAAACTTCTCCACGTGGCACAGCTCATGCATTTTCAACCGGCGAGAGGGAAACATCCATGGAAAAAACCATACTTATTTGTGATGACGAACCGTTCACAAGAACGAGCTTGAGGGGTATGCTGCTTGATCTGGGGTTTGGAGAGGTTCTGGAGTGCGGGGACGGGAAAATGGCAGTGGAAATGGCCTGTTCCAGCTTTCCGGACATGGCTATCCTGGGAGTTTCCATGCCCGGCATGGATGGAATAACTGTTGCCACCAAGATCAGAGACAGGTTGAAAATCCCCATTGTGCTTCTGACAAGCGACTGTGATAAGGCGACCGTTAAACGGGCATTGGCTGGCGGTGTTGCCGCTTTTTTAACCAAACCGCTTCGGAAGCAGGATCTGTTGCCGGCCATAGAATCCAGTCTAAAACACTCCGAAGAGATTGAAAACCTGAAAGAGAAAATCGAAGATCTACGTGAAAATATTGAAGACCGCAAGATAATTGAAAGAGCTAAAGGGCTCTTGATGGAAAAGAACCACTATTCAGAAGCTGCGGCCTATCGGAGCATTCAGAAGGCGGCGATGGACAAGCGAAAAACACTGCGACAGGTTGCTGACCTGATTTTGAAGGGCTGTTAGGCCGCCACCTCCCCTCAATAGCCCCTTCCAAAAGGACTCGCAGCCACCAACAGATCAGTCACTGTCTCTATCTCGGCCATCACCTTGACATCCATCCTCTTTATCCAACGCTTTGGTATTGACTCCAAACCATAATATGCGCCTGCAAGCATGCCGCATATAGCGCCGGTCGTATCAGCATCCGCCCCCTGATTTACTGTCCCGACCAGGCATTCTTCAAAACTCTTTCCCCGAAAAAACCAGTGAAAGACTGTCTGCATTGTGTCAACGACATACCCTGTAGCCAGCCCCCGGTACGGCACGTAGTTAAACGTGGGGAGCCTGGACACCAGACCGTCAACATGGCGGCGCAGCCGACTTTTTTCAGCCCCGCACAGCGTCATCCGCAGGAGTTGGCCCAAACAGAGGCAGGCGGCGTCGGATACCTGGTTATTATGGGTGATGTGGGCCTGCTCGATCACATACTTCTTGAGCAGCTCTTCATCGGGAAATGAAAAGAGAACAGCTGGAAGGATGCGCATTGCGGCTCCGTTGCCTGCATCCCACTCATTTGGTGCTGTTTCCAGCGTACCGTGCAGCATGTAGGCGCGGATGCCTTTGCGACAGGTATCGCCGCAATCCACCGGGCGGGATTTTAGCCAGGCTGCAAAGTTGTCCGCTACCGCCTCCCGTGACCAGGCCTGGTTTTTTACAATGGCGCGGGCGATGCAGAGCGCCATTTCCGTGTCATCAGTGACCTGTCCCGGTTTCAGGCGCAGCCACCCACCGCCGATGATGTCCCGGAATGTGCCGTATTTGGCAGAAATCTCCGATGCAGTCATAAACTCGACCGTGGCGCCCAGCGCATCGCCGACCGCCATACCGATGAAAGCGGCCCGGGCATGGGCGCGGATTTCATCAAGATTGTACTGGTTGAACATCAGGTAATCCTTTTACACGGAGACACAGAGACATAGAGCGGTATGCAATTCATAAACCATCTGTTCTGCATAAATAATTTGCACATTGAATATGGATAAATGGGTATGAATGATTTTTTCGAATGCCCCTGTTTCCTGACACATCAGGTTTCCTCAGTGTCTCCGTGTCTCCGTGCTGAAAAATTTCCGACTGGCACGTATTATGCCTAAAGGCTGTAGAAGGCAACGATGCCTTCAGGGTTAATTACTACAGAGGTTTTTTTGTTTGGGAAGGAGTAGCAACATGGCAACTGCATGCGATATGAAGAACAAGATTCAGGGTCATCCCTGTTTTGGCGGCAATCATCACAAGAATGGCCGGATGCACCTGGCGGTGGCTCCAAAGTGCAACATCAAGTGCGGCTACTGCTCCCGCAAACACGACTGCGCAAACGAATCCCGTCCCGGCGTGACCAGTCGTATCCTGACCCCGCAGGAGGCGATTGAAAAGGTGCGCGAGGTTATGGCCAGCCCCATCGCCGGACCGATCATCAAGGTGATAGGCATTGCAGGACCCGGTGATCCGCTTGCCAACGAAGAGACTTTTGAGACCTTTGCAATGGTGAAGAAAGAGTTCCCGCATCTGATGCTCTGCCTGAGCACCAACGGGCTGCTGCTGCCGGAGTCAATCGACAGGCTGTACGAACTGGGCCTCCACAGCCTGACGGTGACGATAAACGCCATCGATCCGGAAGTCGGGGCGCAGATCTACCGCCATGTCATCTATCACGGCACACACTATACCGGTGTTGAAGGCGCAAAAATATTGATTGCCAACCAGTTTGAAGGTCTCAGGCAGGCCGGTGAGCTGGGGTTGACCATCAAGGTCAACACGGTTCTGACACCGGGAGTCAACGACAGCCAGATACCGCTGATAGCCGCACGGGTGAAAGAGCTGGGAGCCTTTGTCATGAATATCATGCCGATCATCCCCCAGGCGGAGTTGGCGCATATCACCCGTCCCAGCGAAGAATATCTGACGGAGATCAGAAAGGCGAATGAGGGGATTATCGGCCAGTTTGCCCACTGCAAGCAGTGTCGTGCCGACGCAATCGGACTGATCGGCAAGGATCTGAACCTGACCATAGCCGAAGCGGCCTGCCCGACGCCATGACCATCCAGCCTTTTCTCAGGTGCGATATTCCGGCATTTATCTCTCTCGCTGCTCAAGAGGGGTGGATTGCCGAAAGATGGGAGTTTGATTTCCTGCTGGCGACCATCCCGAAAGGTTGTTTCTGCGTACGGGATTCGGAAGGTAAGGGGATTGCGTTTGTGACTTCGCTTCGCCATGAGCGAAGCGCCTGGATCGGCAATCTGATTGTGGCGGCAGAGCGCCGTGGACAGCGGATAGGGGAAGGGTTGTTTGTCCGTGCCCTGGAGGCTTTGCGCTCTTCCGGTGCAGAGACCTTCTGGCTGACCGCCTCGAAACTGGGAAAAACGCTCTATGAAAAACATGGATTCAGCAGCATCGACACCATTATGCGCTGGACCGGTGCTGGTCGGCAACGCTTTACGCCGCACCCTCAGGATGTGGGCGGTTCCGATGCGCGAACCCTGCACAACAGTTTTGATTGTCTGGCCTGGGGCGACAGCCGGTCTGTGTTGCTGAAAGCTGTTGCAGAGCGAGGGGAAGAGATAAGCGGCGCGACAGGATTCATGGTGGTTCAACCCTGCGGCGATGCCTGGCAGTTAGGACCTTTTTCGGCAATGGACAGTGACATGGCGGAACAGCTTCTAGATAAAGCTCTTGGCACGGTGCCATCGGGTACCCCGATCTACTGCGATGTGCCCGCCTCGAACCGGGCAGCCTTGAGGCTGTTCAACCGGCGTCGGATGCGGATTACCGGCAGCAACGAATTGATGTACGCCGGTCGGAAACCTGACTATCGGCCCGAATATCTGTACGGATTGGCAACCATGGGAAGCTGCGGTTAGATCAGGGGGTACGTATGACAACGGATAACAAAATAATTATCGATGACACCACATTACGGGATGGAGAACAGACAGCCGGAGTGGTTTTTTCAAAGCGTGAAAAGATCACCATTGCCCGCATGCTCGATTGCATCGGTGTAGGGGAGATCGAGTGCGGCATACCGGCCATGGGGGGGGAGGAACAGGAGAGTATCCGGGCCCTGGTCGATCTGGGCTTGAACGCACGGCTGATTACCTGGAATCGCGCCCTGGTGCCTGAAATAGAGGCAAGTATCGCCTGCGGTGTGCAGGCGGTAGACATCTCGCTCTCGGTGTCCGACCAGATGATTGCCCACAAACTGCGCAAAAATCGCGATGCGGTCAAGGAACAGCTCAAGGTGGCGCTCGGTTTTGCCAAACAACACAACCTGTATGTTTCTGTGGGTGGCGAGGATGCCAGTCGGGCCGACATGGCCTTCCTGGTGGAACTGATGGAGATCACCCGTTCTCTGGGCGGTGATCGTTTTCGCTTCTGCGATACTCTGGGTATCATGGATCCCTTCAGCATGTTCGATAAGGTTACATTCCTCCGGAATGCCGTACCCGAGGTTGATATCGAGGTTCATACTCACAATGATCTGGGGATGGCCACCGCAAATGCCATTGCCGGGATCCGCGCCGGAGCCCGATTCGCCAACACCACCATCAACGGCCTGGGCGAGCGTGCCGGCAATGCGGCTCTCGAAGAGGTCGTCATGGGACTCAAGCACGCCTGCGGCATCGAGACCGGCATCGATACCCACCGCTTCCGGGAAATGTCGCTGTTTGTGGCCAAGGCATCAGACCGCCCTCTTTCCGTTTCCAAGCCGGTGGTCGGATCACGGGTTTTTGCCCATGAATCCGGTCTGCACGCAGACGGAGTCATCAAAGACCCTCACAACTATGAGGGGTTTGATCCGGCGGAGGTGGGACTGACCCGCAGCATCGTGATCGGCAAGCATTCCGGCACCAGCGGCCTGATTGAGCGCTACCGCAGTATGGGTATAGCCGTCGACCGCATACGGGCCGAGCCGATGCTCGAAAAAACGCGGGCAATGTCGTGCCGACGCAAGCGGGATCTGACAAACCGTGAATTGATGGGTATCTATCGTGAAAATAAAACGCTGCCCAGGGCAGCCTGAGGAGAAACGACATGTGTGAAGCGGGGACATCGTATGTAGCGATCTCAGAAGCGGCAAAACTTCTGGAAACAACCGAGATGCGGGTACTGATGATGCTCAAGAAAAACGAGCTGCAAGGCAAAGTAGAGGATGAAGCCTGGTATGTGGATCGTTCATCCCTGCAACTGTGCGACAAGCCCAAGGCCGCAGATGTTGTCAAGCCGGGCTGCGGTGGCGGTTGCGGCGGCGGCTGCGGCGGGCATTGAGTCCAAAATCGATACATCCACCGCAGAGGCACAGATAACACGGAGTAAAACAATAAAGATTTTGGGGTTCCCGCAAAGAACCGGATGATTTTTATTTTCTCTGTGCCCTCTGTGCCTCTGTGTTTACCAGCAGTTGGAGGTTCCGTATGACCATTATCGTTAAAGCATCCGACCTTAAATTCAAATATCCCCGTGATGTTGCCAATCGGAACAAGCCCAAGTTTTCCGGGCTACCCGATCCTGCCCCCTTCAACCGTGATGACCTGTACGATATCCTGCCGATGGTGTCTGCTGTCATGAATGAACTGGAAAGCGACGATGGCGATGTGCTGAACCTGTTGGAGGATCTACTGAACCAGATGCCGCGATTCATCACAACGCGCGGGGAGGTATTCGGCTATCTGCTGGGATCGGCTCGGGAATGCCTGAGGCGGTAGGGCTATGGCGTGAAAGCGCTTCCGGAGTTTTGCTCAGTTAATAGGCACGTCCCCTTCCTGTGAGGCATTTCGACAACCACTTTCTTTGATTATTCCTGCCTCCATTCTATCAATTATTACTATAACATACTTGATTTAAACGTATTATTATAATTGGCACGACATGTGCTACAGCAGTAATTCAAACGGCATACCGTGCGATTGAGTACATACCAGATTTGTTCAGGCAAAGGCGCCTCCACTAAAATGGGGCGCCTTTATGTTTTGACCCCGCAAAGCAGATAGTTCGTTCAGGAAAATAGTTTCTGCAACGAAAAGCAGAAAGTTTTCTCACCTACTAAAACTCAACTGGCCACAGATTGGTGGCCGAAAGGAGCAACACAATGAGACAGATCGCAATTTACGGCAAAGGCGGCATCGGAAAATCAACCACAACACAGAACACGGTAGCGGGTCTGGCGTCCCTCGGCAAGAAGGTCATGATCGTCGGCTGCGACCCCAAGGCGGATTCCACGCGTCTGATCCTGCACGCAAAGGCCCAGAATACGGTTATGGATCTGGTTCGCGAGCTTGGAACCGTTGAGGACCTGGAAATTGAAGACGTCATGAAGGTCGGCTACGGCGGCATCAAATGCGTTGAGTCAGGCGGTCCCGAGCCGGGTGTCGGCTGTGCTGGACGAGGCGTTATCACCGCCATTAACTTCCTGGAAGAGAACGGCGCCTACACCCCGGACCTTGATTTCGTATTCTACGATGTTCTCGGCGACGTTGTCTGCGGCGGTTTCGCCATGCCGATTCGCGAAGGCAAGGCCGAAGAGATCTACATCGTCACCTCTGGAGAGATGATGGCCATGTACGCTGCCAACAACATTTCCAAAGGGATTCTCAAATACGCCTCCTCCGGAAAGGTTCGTCTGGCCGGGCTGATCTGCAACGCGAGAAAGACCGATATGGAGTATGAACTGATTTCCGAGCTGGCACGTCGCCTCGGCACCCAGATGATCCACTTCGTACCCCGTGACAATCAGGTACAGAGGGCAGAACTTCGTCGCATGACCGTCATCGAGTACTCCCCTGAACACCCGCAGGCACAGGAATACCTGACACTGGCCCAGAAGATCAATGACAACAAGATGCTGGTTATTCCAACTCCGCTGGAGATGGAAGAACTGGAGGAGCTGCTGATGCAGTTCGGTATCATGGAAGTGGAAGATGAAACGGTCGTTGGTGTGGCGGAGAAGGCAGCAGCCTAAATCAAAAAACAATTCACAACGGAGACACCGAGGAAGGCATTTAAAATTTACTTTTGACCCATAATCAGCATGTAAGTTTTAGATTTTCTCCGTATCTCTGTGTCACCGTGGTGGATTTTGAAAGGAGTTTCCCATGTCAAAAATACGCACGGTTGAAGGTATAACAAAGGAATCCACACAGGCCATGATCGATGATGCCCTGTCGGTGTATCCCGAGAAAGCCAAAAAGAAACGCACACCGCACCTGGCGCCCAACGATGCTGCCTCTGGCTGCTCCAGCGTCAAGTCGAATAAAAAGACTGTACCAGGCGTGATGAGCGCTCGTGGCTGCGCATACGCAGGGGCCAAGGGGGTTGTCTGGGGGCCGATCCGCGATATGGTCCATGTTTCTCACGGCCCGGTTGGTTGCGGATGGTACTCCTGGGGCACATGCCGCAACCTGATGAGCGGCATCAACGGTGTTACCCAGTTCGGCATGCAGTTTACCTCCGATTTTCAGGAAAAGGATATCGTCTACGGCGGCGACAAGAAACTGAAGACCCTGCTGGAGGAGGCCAAAGGGTTGTTTCCTCTGGCCAAGGGCATCTCGGTGCTGTCCGAGTGTCCGGTCGGCCTGATCGGCGATGACATCAACTCGGTTACCAAGCAGGCCAGCAAGGATCTGGGTATCCCGGTCATCCCCTGCAACTGCGAAGGATTCCGTGGCGTATCACAGTCACTTGGCCATCACATTTCCAATGATTCGATCCGCGATTACATCATCGAAACCCGCGAGTTTGCCGAGCCCTCAAGCCCGTATGATATCTCGTTGATTGGGGACTACAACATCGGCGGCGATGTCTGGTCGGCCAAGTCACTGCTGGAGGAGATCGGTCTGAACGTCAAAGCGGTCTGGACGGGTGACGGCGAGCTGGAAAAGATCGCGGCTACCCATACCGTCAAGCTGAACCTGATCCACTGCTATCGCTCCATGAACTACATGTGCAAGGTCATGGAGGAGAAATACGGCATCCCCTGGCTGGAGTTCAACTTCTTCGGCCCGACGAAGATCAGGGAGAGCCTTCGCGCCATTGGCGAGCGTTTTGATGATGTGATCAAGGAAAAGGTTGAACTGGCCATTGCCAAGTACGAGCCGATCATGCAGGCCATCATCGATGAGTATAAGCCCCGCCTGGACGGCAAGAAGGTCATGCTGCTGGTGGGTGGTCTCCGCCCCCGTCACACCATCGGCGCATATGAGGATCTGGGCATGGACTGCGTCGGTTCCGGCTACGAATTCGCCCACAACGACGACTACGACCGCACCGCACCGGAGATGCCGGACGCCACGCTAGTCTACGATGACCCTTCCGAATACGAGTTCGAAAAGTTCGCGCATGCCCTGAAGCCGGATCTGATCGGCTCCGGCATCAAGGAAAAATACGTCTTCCAGAAGATGGGCATCCCCTTCCGCCAGATGCACAGTTGGGACTACTCCGGCCCCTACCACGGCTACAACGGGTTTGAGATCTTCGCCCGGGATGTGGATATGGCGGTCAACAGCCCGACCTGGAAACTGGTCAAGGCACCGTTTTAATTGTCCCCTCTCCATGAGGGAGAGGGCCAGGGTGAGGGGGGCGCGTTGATTTTATGGCCACCTTACCCCCTCATCCGGCCTTCGGCCACCTTCTCCCTCATGGAGAAGGGCCAAATCTGAGGAAAAATATCCGGTTGTGCAACGGATTGGTTGCCGACCCACAAGGAGATACACCATGTCAAACTTACTAGGACTTGAAGTTAAAAAAGTTACCGAAAACCCGCCGGAAGAGATTGAGCGGGTTAAAAACTGGATCAATACCGATGAATACAAAGAGAAAAACTTTGCCCGCCAGGCTCTGGTGATCAATCCGGCCCACGCCTGTCAGCCGCTGGGGGCGCAGCTCTGTGCTCACGGATTTGAGGGTACCCTGCCGTTCGTTCATGGTTCACAGGGATGTGCCTCATACTACCGCTCAACCCTTAACCGACACTTCCGCGAGCCTGCCCCGGCCGTATCTGACGCCATGTCCGAAGACGGCGCGGTGTTCGGCGGCCAGAACAACCTGCACGAGGGTCTGGAAAATGCCGTAGCCCTCTACAAGCCGAAGATGATAGCAGTCTTCACCTCCTGCATGCCTGAGGTGATCGGCGACGATCTGACCGCCTTCATCAAGAACGCCAAACAGAAAAGCCTTGTACCCAAGGATCTGCAGATACCCTACGCCAATACGCCCAGCTTCAACGGCACCCATATTCACGGCTACGACTCCATGCTGGTTTCGATCCTGCAGACACTGACCGAAGGTAAACAGATAGAAGGGCGCTGCACCGGCAAGCTTAACCTTATCCCCGGCTGCGACTTCAATACCGGCGACTATCGCGAATACAAACGCATTCTGAAAGAGTTCGGCGTGCCGAATACAATCCTCGCAGACATCGGCGATACCTTTGATTCCCCCTGCGATGGCACCTACCATATCTACGCCGGCGGTACGAAGCTGGAGGATGCCGCCGATTCCATCAACGGCAAGGCCACCATCTCCCTTGGCCCCTATGCAACGCCGAAAACCTTCGCCTGGATCAAGGACACCTACTCCGGCAAGCATGTTTCACTGCCGATGCCCATGGGTATCGAGAAGACCGACGCACTGATCATGAAGATTGCCGAACTGTTCGGCAAGGAAGTACCTGCATCGCTGAAAAATGAGCGCGGACGCGCCGTGGATGCCATGACCGATTCGCAGCAGTACATGCACGGCAAGAAGTTCGCCGTCTACGGCGATCCTGACTACCTGATGGGGTATGTATCCTTCCTGCTGGAAATGGGGGCCAGACCGTACCATATCCTCTGTAGTCGCGGTAGCAAGAAAGCTGAGAAGGAATTGCAGACCATGCTGGACGGCTCAATGTACGGAGCCGGATGCAAGATCTACATGAACAAGGACCTCTGGCACCTGCGAAGCCTGGTGGTAACCGATCCGGTTGACGCCATCATCGGCGATACACATGGAAAATTCGCCGCCCGTGACGCGAAAGTGCCTCTGTTCCGCTTCGGTTTCCCGGTATTCGACCGGGTCAATAAGCACCGTTATCCCATCATCGGTTATCAGGGAGTGATCAATATGGTGACTGAGATCTGCAACAAGTTTATCGACATCAGGGATGAGACCTGCGAGGACCGGTTTTTTGAGATGATGCGGTAGGAGATACAGGATATGACATGATACGACACAACGGTCAGCCGGGAAAAACCCCGCTGACCGTTTGTTGTGTTGCAGTCGCCATAAAATGAATGGAGTCATCTGGCAACAGCGGTCGTGCAAACAGAAAACCCTGCACCTCATTGCAGTTGTGACTTCGCAGATATTCAAGCTGTTCTTGCGTTTCGACGCCTTCTGCGATCACCTGCATTCCAAGGCTGTGGGCGAGATTTATAATGGCACGGGAAATGGTTTCACTTCTCTGATCTGTTGTAAGAGCGGATACGAATGATTTATCAATTTTCAACTTACTGATGGGAAACATGCTCAGATAGGCAAGCGACGAATAGCCGGTACCAAAGTCATCGACGGCAATCTGAATCCCCAGGTCATGCAGCTCATTGAGCGTGGCAATTGTCAGGTTATAATCCTTCAAAAGGGCACCTTCCGTGATTTCCAGCTCAAGATGGTGGGGGTTCATGCCGGTCTGCTTCAGAATATCAAAAATCCGCGAAGCAATTTCTTCCTGATGCAACTGAAAAGGTGATAGATTAACCGCCGTCCGTGAAGGGGCGCATCCCAATTCCAAACAGCGTACATGGTGCCGGCACGCTTCCCGCAACACCCACTCTCCAATTCCCCCGATCAATCCAATCTGCTCTGCAATAGGAATAAATTCATCCGGCGAAATGAACCCAAGATCGGGGTGCTCCCAGCGCAGCAATGCCTCCATTCCGATAATACGGCCACTCCCGATGTCCAACTGAGGCTGGTAACGAAGTGAAAATTCGGCACGGGTCAGTGCCTGGCGCAGATCATTTTCCAGGAGCAGTCGGCTGAATTCTGTAGAGCTGAGTTTGGGGCAGTAAAAATGGTAGGTATTTTTCCCTTCTTCGCGTGCCTGCTGTAGAGCTGAGTATGCGTTCTGGATTAACAATTCGGCTTTGTCGCTTCCATCGGGATACATGCAAATTCCGAGACTTCCGTTCATGACCAGTTCATGGCGGTCAAGTACAATAGGAGCAGAAAGGGACGTAAATACATCTTCAGCTATCAGTGCAGCGTGATCTCTGCCGCGCAGGTCAGTCAGCATCATCATGAATTCATCTCTTCCCGGACGGCAGAGAACATCGTTCGGACTGAGACATCCGGCAAGCCTGCCTGCCACCGTTTTTAACAGCATATCGCCAACAGAATGCCCCAACGTGTCATTGATGAGCTTGAAGCGGTCGAGACAGAAAAAGAAGACCGCCAGTCGGTCGTCTTCCTGGTGTGCAGTCTTAATAACCTGGTTGAGACTGTAGAAAAAGGAGGCACGCTCCGGCAGACCGGTCAAAGAGTCAAATCGCGATGGCTTGATCGTCTGAGAATCGGAGTTTTCTGATCTTACGGTGGCGCCTTCCAGTTGTTCAATACGCTTGCGGAGCCCGGAAATTTCCGTCAGCATCTGTTGTCTGGTTTTACGAATATCGTTCATGCCGCTCCCGCCACCAAATGATTTTGCTAATTGCACGTAATTTTACCATACGTATCCTGTGCACACGATCCGCGGGGGGTATTACTGCAAACAACACCGCCCGAATTATCTGTCAAACATTGACCGGGACCGCAAATCGCTTCGCCAAATCTATTCAAGGCACAATCACCCCCCTGATAGTTGCTGCACGTTATTTTTCCTGACCGATCCTGGATACACTTTCCCATGCCGCAAACTGCTTTTCCATTACTGTCTAAAGCACAACCACCCGCTTGATATTGACTGCACGTTACTTTTCCAAAAGTGTCTTGAACGCATGCGCCTGCACCACAGACGACTTTACTAAAATTGTCCTGTAAACACTCAGCTGTTGCAACCTGAGCTTTGGTTAAAACAATGAGAACAGATAGGATGAACAGTATTTGCATGCCAATGATTCTACATTTCACATGATATCTCCTGTGAAACCAGATATTCAAAAAGGGCTGATTGTATTCAAAAGTTAGAACTTTAGCAATCTTAAAGAGCACCGTACCATCGGTATTGAATCGACTCCGGATGCCGGAATCCGATTGCAGGATGACGTATTCAAGACGTTGAATACTAAGGTCATCGGCAATAAGGGCACATCGGGATAAATGTGCATATTTATTGTGCAACCATGTGCCGCAATGGTGGCGTCAAACAATCTAAGACACTGATTAATTTGAATATTATACGATAATGCCAACTTGGCACAACACATGCTATCAGACACAGACAAGAACCTTATTTTCAGTGGCAACGGTGCCATCCAGATTCATCCAGCATGAGATGGAGCGCCGTTTTTCGTTACCGGCACTATAAAACGAAGAAAAACCCAAGGAAACGAACATGGCAAAGCCCGACTGGTACGATACCGATAACTGCGACACCCATGACAAGGGCGCACCCAAGTTCTGCAAGAAGTCAGAACCGGGTGAGGGAACGGAACGTTCCTGCGCCTACGACGGTGCCCGGGTCGTGCTCATGCCGATTACCGATGCGATCCACCTGGTGCATGGCCCGATTGCTTGTGCCGGCAACTCCTGGGATAATCGCGGCGCCCGCTCCTCAGACTCGCAGCTCTACCGGCGGGGTTTCACCACCGAAATGCTTGAGAACGACGTCATTTTTGGCGGCGAAAAGAAACTCTACAAGGCGATCCTTGATCTGGCGGAGCGCTACAAGGAGCAGGCCAGGGCCATCTTCGTTTATGCCACCTGTGTAACCGCCATGACCGGCGATGATGTGGAGGCGGTCTGCACGGCTGCGGCAGAGAAAGTTTCCATTCCGGTCATACCCGTCAATACCCCCGGCTTCATCGGCGACAAGAATATCGGCAACCGACTGGCTGGCGAGATTCTTTTCAAGTACGTGATCGGCACAACCGAACCGCCGTTTCTGGGGGAATATCCCATTAATCTCATTGGGGAATACAACATTGCCGGTGATCTGTGGGGCATGCTGCCGCTCTTTGACCGGCTGGGGATTCAGGTGCTGTCCTGCTTCAGCGGTGATGCCAAATTTGAAGAGCTGCGCTACGCACACCGGGCCAGGCTTAATATTATAATCTGCTCAAAATCACTCACGAATCTCGCCAAGAAGATGCAGAAGACCTACGGCATGCCATATCTGGAGGAGTCCTTCTACGGCATGACCGATACCGCCAAGGCGTTGCGTGACATTGCCCGCGAACTGGACAATATCGTCAATGGCCTGGAGAAGCGGGTCATGCAGGATCGCGTGGAGCGGTTGATCGATGAGGAAGAGGCAAAATGCCGCGCCGCCATTGCCCCCTACCGGAAACGACTGGAAGGCAAGCGTGCGGTGCTCTTCACCGGCGGGGTCAAGACCTGGTCGATGGTCAACTCACTCAGCGAACTGGGGGTGGAGATCCTGGCGGCCGGGACGCAGAACTCGACCCTGGAAGATTTTTACCGCATGAAGGGGCTGATGCACAAGGACGCCACAATCATTGAAGATACCTCGACGGCCGGCCTGCTGGCTGTCATGCGCGAAAAGATGCCCGACCTGATCGTTGCCGGCGGCAAGACAAAATTTCTGGCACTCAAGACCAAGACCCCCTTTCTGGACATCAACCATGGACGTTCACACCCCTACGCCGGGTATGAAGGGATGGTGACCTTTGCCAGGCAGCTTGATATGACGGTAAATAATCCGATCTGGCCGGTCTTGAATGCCCCGGCGCCATGGGATAAGAGCGACGCGCAACTGCTGGAAAACCTGGCCGTATCCACGGCTCATGCCGAAACCTTTCTGGCGGAGGATATTTCTGCCTCGCGGGTAACCGTGTCCAAAAAACCCGCCACCGTCAACCCGCAGAAAAACTCTCCTGCTCTGGGAGCGACCATGGCCTATCTGGGGATACACAACATGCTGGGTCTTCTGCATGGCGCCCAGGGATGCTCAACCTTTATCCGTCTGCAGCTCTCGCGGCACTACAAGGAGTCAATCGCCCTGAATGCCACCGCCATGAGTGAGGACAGCGCCATTTTCGGAGGCTGGGATAACCTGAAAAAGGGGATCGGGCGAGTGATCGAGAAATTTCATCCCCAGGTGGTCGGGGTGATGACTTCCGGCCTGACCGAGACCATGGGCGATGATGTGCAGAGCGCCATCGTTCACTTCCGCCAGGAAAATCCCCACATGGCTCACGTCCCGATCATCCATGCCGCAACGCCCGATTACTGCGGATCATTGCAGGAAGGGTACGCCATTGCGGTGGAGGCTATTGTCTCCAGCCTGGCCGAGGGTGGCGACATCGTTGCCGATCAGGTTAACCTGCTGCCGGGTGCGCACCTGACACCGGCGGATGTGGAAGAATTGAAGGAGCTGGTCGAATCCTTCGGCCTGACGGTGCTGACTATCCCGGATATCTCCAATGCAATGGACGGACATATCGATGACGTGGTTTCGCCCCTCTCAACCGGCGGCATACCGGTGGAGGAGATCAGGAAAGCCGGACGAAGTGTTGCGACATTGTATGTGGGTGATTCGCTTGCCAAAGCAGCTCTCAGACTGAAGGAGAAATTCGGTATTGCGCCCTACGGATTCACCTCGCTGACCGGCCTGGCCGAGACCGACCGCCTTATGGAAGTACTGTCTGCCATCAGCGGTCGCCCGATCCCGGAGAAACACCGCCGCTGGCGTTCGCGGCTGATGGACGCCATGGTGGACAGCCATTATCAGTTCGGCACAAAAAAGGTGGCACTGGCATTGGAGTCTGACAACCTCAAGACATTAACCGGTTTCCTGGCCGGCATGGGGTGTGAGATTCAGGCTGCGATCTCCGCCACCCGCACCAGAGGGCTTGACGGGCTCCCCAGCAAAAACGTCTTTGTCGGCGATCTGGAGGATCTGGAGTCGGCAGCAGCGGGTGCCGATCTGATCGTAGCCAATTCCAACGGCCGTCAGGCTGCGGGAAAACTTAAAATCGGCGCACACCTGCGAGCCGGTCTGCCGGTATTCGACCGACTTGGCGCCCACCAGAAGGTATGGGTCGGCTATCGCGGTACGCTGAATCTGGTTTTCGAGGTGGCAAATCTGTTTCAGGCGAATGCCAAAGAGGCGCAGAAACTGGCACACAATTAAATTCAATCTGCCACGGGGGGACATATGAAAGTCGCATTCACAACATCAACAGGAGAAGTTATCGATCAGCACTTCGGCCAGTGCCAGAGTTTTCACATCTGGGAAGTAGGGCCGGATGAAGCCAGTTTTCTGGAGTCAGTAAGTGTGGGCGAGCACGGCAGTGATGAGGAAGACCGTATTGCCGCCCGGGCGAAGATCCTTTCCGACTGTGCCATCGTCTACACCATGCAGATAGGCGGCCCGGCAGCTGCCAAACTGGTGGCTCATAGGATACATCCGATGAAAACCAACGGTGAAGTCAGCCTGAAGGAGACGCTGGAGCGGTTTCAAGAGGTTCTGCGCGGAAACCCGCCACCCTGGTTGCGTAAAGCAATGAACAAAGGACACGAAACATCATTTATGGAAGATTGAGGGACAGCAGCATCTCGGGAACGTAACACCACTACACAAGGAGGAATACAAAATGTCATTTACCACCGGATTGACCAAAGACGGACATGAGTGGACACCACAATTCATCAAGGCTATCGAGAAAGATCTGTGCATCGGATGTGGGCGCTGCTACAAGGCATGCGCCATGGATGTGCTGGCATACGAAGAGGTTGATAGCGAGGAAACAGCCAAGGCCTATATGACGGTTGCCAATGCCGGAAATTGTATCGGCTGTCAGGCCTGCGGGCGGACCTGCCCGAAAAAGTGTTTCTCGTTCGAGCCGGTTGAAGTTCACGCCTACGGGTATACTTCGTAGGGCAGGAGCGCTTTTCTTTTCTGAAGCAACAAGCACAGGTGTCAAAATCCGGGCAGGACCTGTGTCCGGGGGCCTTTGCAGTGGAGGTGGAGTATGCTGATTGCAGTTGCATCAAAGGATGGCAGGGAGATCAACCAGCATTTCGGCCACGCCGAGCGTTTTCTGATCTATGATGTTGAGAACGGCGATGCCCGGTTGGTGGACGAGAAGCTGGTTGACCGTTATTGCAGCTTCGACCCGGAGCATCCTCTGCGCGGCCATCTTCTGAAAGGGATTGCCGAGGCGCTTGACGGTTGTCGGGCGGTTGTAACAGCACAGATGGGTGACCACCCGAAAGGTGAACTGGAAAAGCTGGGAGTAGAACCGTTCGTGACCAGCGGCCCCATAAAGGTTACCCTGGTGGAGCTGGCAAAAATTCTGTAGCTGCGCACCACACTACATCTCTGCGTCACAATGAGGTGATGACCCGTCATGCAAAACGGCTCCTTTAACTACTGCAACCTGCCGCCCTGGGTTATCGCCTCACGCCATTTCAATGACAATCCGCAACGTCTTGAAATCCAGGGGGTCAAGGAGAGTAACCGGTTCTTTTTTGACAAGCTCGCCACGCTTGACAGCCAGGAGGAGCGGGCCTTAACCTTCAACGACTACATGTCGGTAAAGTTTCAGCTCCATAACTGGCAGGACCAGACCGACTCTGCCCGGAAAAGCATCAAAAACAGCTATCTCCGCTATCTCCGTGGCTGGATGATGGACTCCAACTCCATCGAAGGAGCGGTGCTCAAGCGCTGGGTGGAGAGTCGAATGGGCATTACTCCCACGTTTCATCGTGCCCGCACGGCAAACATACATGACGAGGCCTATTTCAACTACTCGGTTGATGTTATGAAGGGGAGTTCACGTACCAATGCAATCCAGTCCCAGCTGGATTTACTCTACGAATACTGCCAGTTCGAGCTGCCGCGCAAATATTCCCAAAAAACAGGCATCC
Organism: uncultured Desulfuromonadales bacterium; assembly: GCA_903868145.1. Classification (GTDB taxonomy): domain Bacteria; phylum Desulfobacterota; class Desulfuromonadia; order Geobacterales; family Pseudopelobacteraceae; genus CAIPTY01. The sequence continues at coordinate 73,119 of CAIPTY010000060.1, forward strand.
TGCTCTACCGCGGCACCTACGATGCAAGCGAGCATGATGTCATCGAGCAGATAAACAAGCGCAACCAGATAGTTCGCTTGAATAATCTGGTGTCATTCACGTCTGATGAAGAGCGGGCATGGGAATTTGGATCAACAGTCTGGGAGGTTCTGGTGCCGCTCTGCAAAATATTCTTTTTCAATGACCTGCTGCCTGGCAGCATTCTGAAAGGTGAAGGAGAGTATCTGATCATTGGCGGAGAATATCAGGTTCGTCAGGTGATGTGCACGGTTTCGACGTAGGGCAATAATATCTCACCACGACCGTTGCTGTTTTATGGAACCCCTTTTGTACGCCTGCCTACCCCTCATCGCCCATCTGTCATAACCTACTGTAGTATAACACATTTTTATGTGTGCACAATTCCGATACCGGGCGACCCCGGCTTTTTGTGTCTCTATGCCTTTTCAGTGGCTTTTTTGTAGGAGAATTGTCCGTGTTCCAGTATATTCGGGAGGTGAAATGAGGGAAAACATCCCAGCAGGCTGACATCCACTCCTCACAAAATGGGAAGAGACTTCATGCAGTTGACTGACTCCCTCGGGAGAAATATAAACTATCTGCGTTTGTCGGTGACCGATCGCTGCAACATGCGCTGTTTCTACTGCATGCCCAAAGAGGGAGTCGTCAAAAAGCAGCATGACGCAGTGCTTTCCTACGAGGAACTGCTGCTGATCGCCGAGACCTCCGTGGGGATCGGGATCGAGAAGATCCGCATCACCGGGGGAGAACCGCTTGTTCGATCGGGCATCGTCGGCTTTCTGGCACGACTGACTGCAATTCCCGGCCTGAGGCATCTGGCGCTGACCACCAACGGCATGCTGCTGCCCGAGATGGCAGCCGACCTGTACCATGCCGGCGTACAGCGGCTGAACATCAGCCTGGACTCGCTCAACCCGGCAACCTTTTCCGAAATCACCCGTGGCGGGGATCTGAAGAAGGTTCTGGCCGGTCTGGATGCAGCCGAGCAGGCCGGTTTTCCGCCGCCAAAGATCAACTGTGTCATCATGCGGGGGGTCAACGATGGGGAAATCCTGTCATTTGCCGAGATGACCCGCATGCGAGGCTGCGCGGTGCGCTTCATCGAGTACATGCCGGTGGTCAAAGAAGAGGGATGGCAGCGTTACTGCATCTCCGGCGAAGAGATTCTGAAACGTATCGCCGCCGACTATCCGCTGGAGCCGGTTGACAAAGGCGCCTTCGCCGGTCCTTCACGGGATTTTCGCATACCGGGCGCTCAGGGCAGCATCGGCATCATCACCGCCGTATCCGGGCATTTCTGCAGTGACTGTAACCGCATCCGCGTCACCTCCACCGGGCAGGCCAAGGGGTGTCTGTTCGCCGATGAGAAGACCGATCTGCTTCCCTGTCTGCGGCCTCCGGACCGGGCGCGGCTGGCAGAGGTTTTGAAGGTGATTATCTCGACCAAGCCTGAGCGGCACGGCATCTCCTGTGACGGCTACGGTCACCGGAACTTTACAATGGCACAGGTAGGAGGATAACGGCATGGCACAGGTTGTAGCGGTCTGCATCAGCGAGAACAAGGGTGAACGCAAGACTCCGGTCGAGGCGGTCGAACTGCGGGAGAACCACGGCATCATGGGAGACGCCCATGCCGGTGAGTGGCACCGCCAGGTGAGTCTGCTGGCGTCGGAGAGCATCGACAAGATGCGGGCGCTGGGACTGGATGTGGATTCGGGCGACTTCGCCGAGAACATCACCACCAGCGGCATCGAGCTGGTCAGCCTGCCCGTGGGCAGCCATTTACAGGTCGGGAAAACCCTGCTTGAGGTAACCCAGATCGGCAAGGAGTGTCACACCCGCTGTGCCATTTTCTACCAGGCAGGGGACTGTGTCATGCCCAAAGAAGGCATCTTTGCCAGGGTGATTACCGGCGGTAGTGTGAAACCGGGTGATGTGATACTAAGCGTCTGATTCGACTGCTGATCCTCAAAATGCGTATTCTGTCGCATCTCCCGTTTTTTTCTTTGCCTCCCCTCTCCGATTGCGGGTAATATGTCCGCGCTAATCCGACTTTCCAAGGAATTCAGACTATATGAGCACGGACGACCAGAAAAAGGAAAAGATCACCAAGGAACTTCAGGGCATGGCGCTGGCAGCGGTTGGCCTCTTCATTCTGCTTGCATTTCTGACCTTCAACACCGCCGATGTTTCCTGGAACAGTTACTCAAACGAGGGGGGCGTTCACAACATGGGGGGTCGCCTGGGCGCCCAGGTAGCCGACCTCTTCTTCAGTTGTTTCGGTCTGGCCTCCTATCTGGTGCCGATCGCTCTCCTGTACATGGCCTATACCCTGCTCCGTTTCAAGGAGATCCGGCTGAGATCCTACAAGCTGCTGGCTTCGTTCGGGCTGATTTTCTCGCTATCGGGACTTTTCTCCTTTTTCCGTGACACGACCACGCTTTTCAATCAGGAGGTCGCCACCGGCGGCGCCATCGGCAAATTGACCACGGCCTTTCTCAAGTCATTCGTCGGTTCGACAGGTGCCATGCTGGTGCTGTTGCCGCTTCTGGCCGCTTCGATAATGATCCTGTCCAAATTTTCATTCGTCCTTTTTGCCGGTTGGTGGCTGGAGACCTTCAAGCATAAATGGCTGGCCTGGCAGGAGCGGCGAGCCCATGAGCGGCAGGAACAGCAGCGGGAAAAAGCCCGGCTGGAAGGCATGCCTGAGCCGACGACAGGACCGGTCATCAAACCGGCTGCCGCACCGCCTCCCCCCCCCACCCTTTTCAAGCGCGAAAAAGAGAAGAAAAAGGAGGCGGCAAAAACCGCACCGGTACAGGAAGCATTTGCTTTTCTCAAGGCTGACGGGGAGTTCCACACCCCCCCGTTCAATCTGCTTGATCAGCCACCCGTAGATGAGCACACCCTTGACCGGGAAACCCTGACCATGAATGGCCGTCTGCTGGAGAAGAAGCTGAAAGACTACGGCATCGACGGCGAGGTGGTGGAAATCTGCCCCGGTCCGGTCATCACCATGTATGAATATTCCCCGGCTCCGGGCATTAAAATCAGCAAGATTGCGGGATTGGCCGATGACCTGACCATGGCGCTGCAGGCCATGTCGATCCGCATCGTGGCGCCGATCCCCGGCAAAGGTGTGGTGGGCATCGAGGTTCCTAATCGCGATCGCGAGATGGTTTTCCTGCGGGAAATTTTCAATTGCGAAGCCTTCCATCACAATAAGATGAAGCTTCCGCTGGCACTCGGCAAGGATATCGCCGGACAACCGGTCATTGCTGACCTGGCCCGGGCACCCCACCTGCTGGTGGCCGGAGCCACCGGCATGGGCAAGTCGGTCTCCATCAACACCATGATCCTGTCGCTGCTCTACACTTCCACCCCCAAGGATGTGCGCATGATCATGGTCGATCCCAAGATGCTGGAATTTTCCATGTACGAAGGCATACCGCACCTGCTGCTGCCGGTGGTGACCGAGCCCAAGAAGGCCTCGCTTGCCCTTAAATGGGCAGTGAACGAAATGGAGCGGCGCTATCAGCTCCTGTCCGACAAGGGTGTCCGCAGTATTGAATCCTACAACAAGAAACTGGCCGGTGAACTGGAGCAGGAGGAACTGAACGCCGCCAGCGATGCCGAGATTATTGAAGAGCTGGAAGAGATCATCGAAGACACGGATGCGGCTGTCGATCCCATACCCTTCGCGGTTGATGACGAGAGCGAGCTGGTACACTGCCATCTGCCCTACATTGTGGTGATCGTTGACGAACTGGCTGACCTGATGATGGTGGCCGGTCGCGATGTGGAGGAACACATCGCCCGACTGGCGCAGAAGGCCCGCGCCTCAGGTATTCATCTGATCCTGGCTACCCAGCGCCCCTCGGTGGATGTCATCACCGGCCTGATCAAGGCCAACCTCCCCACCCGCATCGCCTTCAAGGTCTCCTCCAAGGTTGATTCACGCACTATTCTGGACGGCAATGGCGCCGAAGCGTTGCTGGGTAACGGCGACATGCTCTACATGCCGCCGGGGACATCACTGATTCAGCGACTGCACGGCTCGTTCGTATCCGATGCAGAGGTTCAGCGCGTGGTGGATTTCCTCAAGAAGCAGGGCAAGCCGGTCTATGAAAAATCCATACTGGAGATGAAGGACACGGATGAAAAGGGTGGCAGCGGAGATGAGGAGGAGCAGGATGAACGATGGGAAGATGCCTTGCGGGTTGTGCTCGAAACGCGCCAAGCCAGTATTTCCAATGTGCAGCGCCGTCTGCGCATCGGTTACAACCGCGCCGCACGGATCGTGGAGATGATGGAGAGCGAAGGAATGATCGCCCCCGGAGACGGTACCAGCAAGCCGCGCGAGATCTATACGGACGTTATCAATGCCTATCTGAACTCGCAGTTGACGAGGTAAGAGGACATACAAAGTATTCAAGAAATACTTGATACGATTCAACTTGCGAAACAACATCTTGCTTCAACATACAAGTTTCATGAGTTTGGTGTTTTTGGTTTGGTAATGATTACGGAGAACATCGTAGAGCATATATTGGTTAAGTTGCCTTCTTGCTTGTGGAGTCAATTAACGGTGATGTTGACTTCTGGACAGTCGACAACTGGGCCAGGTCGTTTGCCAGAGATGTCCTGTCGTGAGTAAGAGTCTGAGGTTCCGTATATGTTGCTTTCTGAGCTGTATCAGTTGATTTGGGTTCGGTATATGCGGGTTTGGGAGGCGTGTACGTGGTCTTGAATATGGCATCATTGGCCGTGGCTGTGATACCCAGATACTGATTTATGGTTTTTGTGTCCAGGCCTAATTTCGCCGAAATGAAGGCGACCGAATACCCGGCGAGCTTCATCGCCTTTGCTTTTGCTTCACTCGTGAGAACAACCTGATCCGTGTTTGAAGCAGAAGCCTGAGTCGGTTTGAGAGCCTGATACGACCTCTTTGCCGGGGTTACCAATGCCGGGCTTATTCCTGATGTACTGTATAGTCCTGCTGCCTCAACTGCCACGGGGTATCACCCCCCTTACCTTTCTTTAGACCCCTTGTGCTTCCAAGATGGTTTGTTGGCGGCTGCATAAGCCAACTCCTACGTGAAAGTATCTGCTTATTTGCTGATTTATTCAACCGGAATAATTGGCTGTGGCCAGAGAGTATACTGGATCCATACACCCCGTACATGTGATAAATAATCATAACATACTGTATTAACAGCATATACATCCATAAGCCTGAATCAGATAGTATCTCCCGCACATACAAGTCCCCAACTGACTGCCAAGCCGATTCAGCCCTCTCAATTAACATATATCCTGTGAAATTGGTGGCTTACAAATTAACACACAAAATCAACAGAACTTGGCACCCGCTATGCAGAATCACATACAAAAGCAATAAAATCGAAGAGAACGTGAAAATAGGAGGATGTCATGAGAGCACTTATTACCACCATCATTGGAACCATCGCCCCAGCGACGGCATTCGCAGCAGCAAACGAACTTAGTGCAGACAACAGCGGGATTTTCGTGTGGGTATTCTTGGGATTTTGCGCCATGATCGTAGTAGCACAGGTAGTTCCTGCAATACTGCTGGCATCCGGAATGCTGAAAGGGATTGTTGCTGTAGTTAAAAACGAGAAAGTTGCAGCAACATCCAAAAGCTAGTAAAGGGAGAGTGTATGAAAAGAGAGTGCACGTAAGAGGCCATCCTTCGGGGTGGCCTCTCTTTTTGTTTCAGTCTTGTCATAAAATAGAGTGCTAAAGCATCAATAAAGGAGCAGATCGATCTGGAAGTTCGGTGCACCGTTTTGGGGCACATTCAACGGGGCGGGACAAACATTCACCCCTGCCGGAATCAACTCTGAAAAAAATCAAATCTCCCCAAAACATGCCAGATTATCCCAGTCAAAAGCTTTCAAACGCTCCATAACCTCGGGTGCGATGGGCATCGCCCATTCGTGCTGATACCACACCAAATCAATGAATGATATGCCATTTTCCTCTATACCTTCTCGAACTATCGGACCGGAATTGAAGTTGGCAGAACATTTGATACGCGGCAGCGTAATTGGAGGATTTTCAATGTAATAGCTAATGCTGTTGGGCGATTCAGGAAGATTCTTGAAAAGATCCCATTCTCTTACGGGTGCATGCAGTATGTACGTACGGTCGTCGATCCTGGGATTTATCTCATAATCATAGATTTCTTTACTTCTCGGTACCCCTTCGATCATACCGCCATACGTCAGGCTCTGCCTGATACTGCTCATGGTAATTGTCCTGCCGGTATACAGGGTTACTTTATGCCCGCCTCCATACACGGCGTCCAAGAGTTCTGCTCGCTGTTTATTGAAAGTAGCAACGGATTCCTTGTTTATTTCGTCTGTCATGGTGATCTCCTGGTGTTATTTCATCGAGATGGAACTACGTAAATTCCATTGCCAGAATACGGATTGCCGACACCGTACGGGTTTAAGGCTGTTAAGATCGTAGGGGCAGGCGTTGAAAAGAGCGTAGTACATACAGGGAATGCCACTGGCTTTTCTATTTGTTTTCTAACATGTTAGAGCGCTTGATGCGTTTGACTCCGTAGTTAAACATCCCCAGTATTTTCACATTTTCAATTGAAACGCTAATGGTGTCCTTCCTCATAATTTCTCAAACCGTCATTCCATGCTGCCATGATCTGATCGGCTCTTGACTTGCTAAAACCATCATTTACTGCATTCTCAAGTAATGTTTTTATATCGTAGGTGTTTGGTAGCTTATCGGGACTTTTACGGCTCTCATCATCAGGTAATATATTATCAAGTTCATATCCTTTACACATGATGCCTGCACCAGTAACATATTCTAGGTCTTCTGAAAGTAATGTAGCCATAAGTTCTTCTTTAAGAATTGGAGTATCTTTTCTGTAGTTGTATTGTGCTGAATAGTCATCTCGTTTTAGAGAGGATACTGACCTAATTCTTCTTAAACCTTCTGCACCTTTGGGCATTACCTCATTCATGCTTTTTATTAAGATTTCTTCTGCGCCCTCCAAATGTTCCCTTTCTTCATGGACACTTTCACCGTAAGTGGCACATTCCTCGGCTAATACCATAACCTCTCGTAATAGCTCGAAAGCCTCCGTGGGCTTCATATTCTTCTTGCTACTGAGCACTACTAATCTAGAGTCTACAAAAGCTCTGAATTTGATTTTAAATAATTTGGCCTCTACACGGTCTTTTTCAAGCGCTTCTTCTATCTCATTGCGTAGAATTATTCTGCGGTCTGGTGGAAAAAGGATATTTCCGTCTCGCCGTTGCAAATGACGCTCGAAGCAACCTGGGTACTCGCTCCACATTCTGCCATTGCCTTCCATTTCCATCGATAACCGGTGTGCAGTATTCGCTGGGATTTTTGTGCCGTAGGTGTCAATCAAGCTTTGTTTGTAATCCTCCAACTGTTTCCGCAGTTCTTCTTTCATATCTGGCGTTATTGATACAATACTTTCCACGGTTACTGTCGCACCTTTGAGAGCTGCTTCGTCCGCCATATCAAGCATTTGGTCAGCCAAGGCTTGTTTTTCCTTGTCAATTAAACCGACCACCATTTCGGCTTGTTCGGCATTTAAAGTCATTACCGATTTTTGCTTCTTGTAATAGAAAAAGCTTCCTATGATAACAACCACCGCTAGAAAAAACCAAAACATACCGACCTCCAATTCAACTATTGATTTCCGGCGTTAGCTGTGGCTCTGCGCCGTTGGAATTATTCGTACAGACTAACCCACGTTAGCAAGGGGCGAGGCCTTTTTTTATTCTACTGGCGGACAGTATGTCTAAAGAAGAAATTCATAACACCTTGAATTGCCGGAGCTGGCAACATCTTTTTGCTCAGGATTATATATTTTGAGATTCTCTGGCCGTACTTGCACATATTCTTCAATTTCAGTTCGACGGTTATTAGCAATTTCAATTGGAGTTCCATTACCAGGCCAAATTTCTTTTATGCGGCGTCCATTGAGCCGGATTGAATACAAATAACCATTGTCAATCGTTGCGAAAAACGAGACATCGCCTTCAACTTCTTGAAGTGGTGCAGAATTAAAAAGAATTTCCATAAATGGCCTCCATCGGTAGTTTGTTGGTTCTATTTTTGTAAGACGCAGCCACAAAGCATTTTCTTCCGAACTTTTTTAGAAACCGGAAAAAATTCCTGTCACCTCAACCAAAAGTCAGCTGACTCCTCCCACATCTTCTCCCAATTTGCCTCATACCTTCCGGCCAGATCCGTCAGATTACGAATGATCAGCACGTTCTCCGAATTACGATCACGGGCATTATTTGTAAAGTTGTATGAACCGGTTTCTAAGTCATGCCCATCTACAACAATAATCTTCTGGTGTTGTAGCAGATACGCGCTATTCACCCTGACCGGAACTCCATTCTGCATCAAAAACCCTGCCACGGAGTATCGTCCGGCTGATAGTTTTTTGTCTACCACTACCCGCACATCCAGTCCCCGCGCTCGTGTCTCCAGCAGTGCCTGTGCAATTGTCTGTGAGGTAAAAGCAGGCAGCAACGTGAACCGATTTTTGTGCATCCTGGATAAATCGTATAATCGCCTGTTCTGCCTGCATTGAGGGAGAGAAAATCACCTCATATCTTGCGTTTGCAGGTAACTCAGGCCAAGGGCTGTTTTTTAACGGATGCGGCAGTGAACAGGAGGTCGCTACAAACAGAATTGCTATGAATGACGTATTGAAAAAGCACCTGATTATATGTCGATGTGGTTCCATTGCGCCGTCCTGTCTGTAAAGACGGAGACGACACCATTTTTCTTCCAAACTTTTTTTGTTTCAAGAAATATTTTCTTCCACACACCCGCAATGTATGGATTCAGCAAATGCTGGAGAATCAAAACCCTGCCGTATCCCCTCATCCGGCCTTCGGCCACCTTCTCCCGGCGGGAGAAGGATTTTGGAATGCTCCCCATCTGCGCGATTATTGCTATCAACATTCCTTCTCCATAAGGGAGAAGGTGACCGACAGGGCGGATGAGGGGGTATGTCTTTCCATCAATTGTGCATACAATTCTTCCAACACATCTTCCAATGTATTCAGCACATCGTTATTCCAAAACCTGACAACTCGAATGCCTGTAGCCTCAAGAATTTTCGTGCGTTCCTCATCATACAAACGCTGCTCCTCTATGCCATGTCCGCCGCCATCAAGCTCGACTGCAAGCTGTGCATCATGGCAGTAGAAGTCTAGGATATATCCGCAAGCCGGATACTGCCTGCGAAACTTGAAACCGCAGAAGCGACGGCCACGCAACAAAAACCACAGGAGTTTTTCAGCATCTGTCTGGTCTTTGCGCAGTTGTCTGGCAAAAGTTAGCAAATCTGCTGGTAATGGCAATGCTGTTCCCCTCACCCGGCCTTTGGCCACCCTCTCCCTCGGGGAGAGGGGATTTACAAGTAATTTTTAAGCACATTCCTTCTCCCCGAGGGAGAAGGTGGCCGCAGGTCGGATGAGGGGGCTTACCGTATCAACCGCCTCAACAACTCCGCCTGCCCCGGGTCAAGCCGCTTCAAGCGCACTGACATTTCCGAAGCCTTGTCCTTTCTCCCCTGCGCCAGATACGACAAACCAAGCTGATAGATAATCTCGGCATCCTCCGGTGCAAGCGAAAGCGCTCTTTCATACAGCGGAACCGCCTGTTGGTACTTGCCCCGCGATTCCATATTCCACGCCAGACTGTACAGGGCATCCGGATTATCGGGATTTATTTTCAGGGCTGCCTCGTATGCTTCAGCCTCCTTGGCAAAGTTCTGTTTGCGATAGCAGGCATACCCCAATTCAACGTATGCCCCTTCGAGTCGTGGATTCAGCCGGATCGCTGTCTGTAAATTGCTGATGGCCTCATCCCAGCGCTGGCTGTCCCGCGCCATAATGCCCTTCATATACGCATTAAGCGCGTCACCGGAAAAACTGACCTGCTTCAATTGACTGACAGGGATTGCTTTTCCCAACTTGACCAACCTGGCAACATCATCAACCGGTGTAGCCAGATTGATGTGCTTTTCCTCGGTAATTATAAAGCCAATCAGTCGCCCCTTGTCATCTACGATAGCGCCCTTTGTTGCTGTGACACTCTGGGTTGCCACCTGGATATATTTTGCGCCTCCATCCTTCTTGCGAGACGGGATTTCCTTGATATCACTTGCCAAAGCTTCTTGAAGCCCCTTATTGGAAGAAGATGGATCAGCTACGGCATAAATCCTCTTGCCGACAATCTCTTTGATGTCTCCGATTGGCATCGAGGTAAGGGCACGGGCGTCCGTTTTCAGTACGGCCAGATTTTTGTCGTCATCTTTCCATATCTGGCTGATGTCACGAGTGCTGCCATCTTTGAAGGTGACACGCAATTTGCTTGCCCCGGCGAGATGCGACAGGTTTGAGGCAATCAGACCTTCGGAACCGACAACGACACCCTGCTGTTCTCTGAGAATGGAACCAGCTTCGTTGAACGCCTGAACTTTCACAAAGGCATCGCGATTGAGTTGAGGAAATCCGGCTTGATGGCCTGCCTGTTTCAGAACGAAGCTGCTGGCAATGAATATAACCCAAGCCGTTGCAAGGCCGACTGCTGAAAAACGCCAGGGATTAAAACTGAAATCGAAGAACTCGCGTAACTTTCCCAAAAAGTTTGGCGCGATTGATTGATGTTGTCGTGCCTGCTGTTTGAGTGCAGCCTGTTTCTGAAAGTGTTGCAGCGCTGTCATATCGTTCAGTTGTTTCAGGCAATACAGGCAGGTGTGCAGGTGCTTCTCTACGCTCTCCCGCTCAGGATTATCCAGCTTGTTCTCAGCGTAGCGGCCAATGATGTCAGCGTCGAGACAATCGGTTGTCTGAAAACTGTCAATATCCGCCAAAGCGGCTTTTATGCTGTTTTCCAGTTCCATATTCATATGGACGCTACCCAGGGAAGTTTTCTTCCAAATAAAATGATGAACAACACCAGCAAGAGAGTCTTTCGGAGTAATTCCTTGAGCCTGTTGTAGGTGACGGCAACGCCACCGGTTGTCATGCCAAGCATTTCGGCAATCTCCCGGTCTTTGTACCCATCGGCCTTGAAAAGGACAATCTGCATATCCCTGACTGAAAGTTGCGCGGATGCTTTTTGGATAAGGTCTTTTATTGCCGAGACTGCGGCAGGATCAAGGTGATCGTCCGGCAACAGTTCGTGGAGAGTGCTTCCTGAAGCTTCATCAAGTGTTTGGTCGAGAGAATCGTGAGATTGGTGGCGGGCGTTTTTGCGATAATATGAGACCGCTTCCCGCATGGTTGTGACAGTGATGTACTGGCGCAACTCGTTTGCGGTGGTTCCGTTGAAGCGCCTGAAACCCTGCAATAGTTTGATGATAACATTCTGGATGATATCGCCGTGATCGTCGGCCTGACTGTTTTTCTGGCTTCGCAGAAATTTCAGTGCAACCTCACGCACCTGATCCCACGTGGAACCGTCTCCGGCAAGGCAGGCTTGAATGAATTGGGCGGGGGTGTGCATGGCAGTGGAAATCGAGAATACAGTCTGCATATCGTTAGCTCAAGAACGAGGCATCAGCGCTTTCAACGCCGCATCAATCCCCCGCAACCCCACCAGCGCGCCACAACGGATTGACAGGTGCGGCGGCTTTATCTCCGGTGCACGAGGGTTGATGCGTATTACGTCTGCATGTTCCAGGCTCCATCCAATACGCTCTGACAGTGCTCTGATGGTCGGAATCTCAGTCCCGGCTCCCATCTCAATTACCGCAATGCGGCTGTCCGCGTGTTCAATCAGAAACTGGTCAAAACGATGCTCCTGGATGTTGGTACGATCCGACAGCCAATGCCAGTCACCGAACATGAGGATATTGGGACGGCTGACTTCTCCGCAGTCGGGACATCTGGGAAGGGCGTTACGGCCACGCATGGTGGTCTCATCAATTTCAATAACCGCATCGTTGACCCAGATGTTACTTCCGCATGGCGTCTGGCACTGCAGCCAGTGAATTGATCCGTGAACTTCCAGGATCCTGTCGTCCGCATAGCCCGCTTTCTGGAATTGACCGTCAACATTTGAGGTGGCGACAAAATAATCCGCACCGTTCCGGTCAATCCATTTCCTGATGGTGTGGAAGCCTTCGTGCGGGATGGTTGCTCGATAGAGATTTGCCCGGTGCCCATAAAATCCCCAGCCAAAGGCCGGGTCGCTTTTAAAATACTGCGGGTTGGCGCAATCCACAAAAGAGAGCCCCAGTCGGGAATACGCCGGATAGGCATTCCAGAACCCATGATCTCCGCGAAAATCCGGCAGGCCGGAGTCAACACCCATGCCGGCACCGGCAGTAATGATGAATGCTTCGGCTTTATTAATTATCTGGGCAGCCTGATTCAACATGTCGTCTCTCCCTTCGAGTATGCGGTAACTGGGGCGCCCGCATCAGGTTTTTCTCCTGAAAAAATAAACAGCCGCATCCAGTTCGGGAGGCAGCACAAGACGGCTCAGCTTTGTGTCTTCCTCGAAACTGAAGTTTGACTGTTCCTGATAATCGTTCCAGTTCCCCGCTGCAAACCTGTGCCGGCTGCCGATAACGACATAAAGCTGAACGCTTCTCGTCCTGAAGACCTGCCGCTCAAAGCTGTTGCCTGCCGGCGGCCATGAGCAGATGACGACTTCAGGTGAGTTGATTCGCAACGCTTCTTTCGCATCCATCCGCACAACAGATTCGGGGTAGCGGACCGCGTGTTCCCAGCTGTGATCATCCGATGCCTGGATTGTAACCCCCTGTCGCGCCAGAAATCCGGTCAACGTCCCATCACCTGCTGCAATTTCGATGCAGGATCTCGCCCCTATTTCCCTGGCAAGCGCCCGAATCAACTCCTGTGAATAGAAACAGTAAATACCTTCCGGCTGCACCAGCGGCATCAATAGCCTTTTCTGCCAGATCAACGGCCATACCATGCGAAACCAGAACATTGAGACCGGTTTACGCTCCAGACCATTCTCAAAAAACAGCATCTGGGCAATAGAGCCGTTCAGAAGATTGAAACGGACCTTCCCGCTTTCTATGCCGGTTGCAACAGAGATGCAGTGCTGTTTTACGACAGTGTGAGCCATACGGTAGCGGATGCTTGCATGCACCACGTTTTTCAGCGAATGTGTGTTTCCCTTTGCGGTAGGCGGGCCGGCTGCCTGGTTTGAAAGACGCTGAAGGTAGGTCTGCAGGGCCTCCGGTTTACCCTGAGCCAGAACAGCACCGATCTCGCTCTGCACCAGCTCCCACTCTCCCGGGAACTCTGCGCATAACTCCTTGAGCGTGGGATTGCTCTGGAGCCACCGGTACACAGCTTCAGGTTTTTTATGTTTCACGGGGATCTCTCCGCAGATGGGGATCAAGAAGATGGCGGGGATGGACGTTTGACAAGGCTTTCAGCAGGCTGTTTTTGACGTGCGGAATATCTTTTTCCAGCTCTTTGAGCAAATTCTTCATCCGTTTGCGCTGCTGGTCGGCAACGCCGCACACCGGGCAGCAGCAGCAGACGACCGGCAGTGCTGCACTGCGCGAGAAGCTGATGATGTCGGCTTCGGCAACATATACCAGCGGCCTGACGACCGTGGTGATGCCGTTATCCGCAAGCATTCCGGCTGACATGGCCTTGAGCGAGCCCACAAAAAACTGGTTGAGCAGCAGGGTCTCGATAAAGTCGTCGCGGTGATGCCCCAGAGCCAGCTTGTTGCACCCCAGTTCCTGCGCTGCTGCGTAGAGTGCGCCGCGCTTGAGCCGGGCACAGATGGAACAGTATGAAGAACCGGGTCGCCGTTTTTCCTGGATGATGGCGTAATGTTCGGTCGGCACCATCCGGTAGGTAAACCCGTTGTCACGCAGAAACCCTTCTATCACGTCTGTCCGATAGCCCGGATACCCGGAATCGATATTAACCGCAACCAGCTCAAAAGAAACCGGCGCCCTCCGCCTCAGATCCTCCAGCAGCATCAGCAACGTATAGGAATCCTTGCCCCCCGATACCGCCACACAGATGCGGTCACCATCCGCGATCAGAGCGAAATCGGCTATCGCCCTGCCGACCAGATGGCGTAGCTTTCTGAAAAGCGGCCTGGTCCGTAGCGTTTCTATCAAATACGACACGCCATCAGCTCTCTACGGCAGAAATAAAGGCCTGAACCATCGGCGTAAAGGTCTCATGTTCCAGTAAAAAGGCATCGTGACCGTAAGCCGACTCGATCAAATGGTACTCGACCGGCTTCCCCATCTCCTTCAGGCACGTTACCATCTCCTCCGTCTGATACGGCGGATAGAGCCAATCGGAACTGAAGGCAAAGAACTGGAGCGGTGCCGTGACCGTGGCAAAAGCTTCTGCCATGGATTCGCAGCCCCAGGCGACATCGTACAGATCCAGTGCCTTGGCCAGATAGAGGAACGAGTTTGCGTCAAAGCGATCCACGAAACTGTAGCCGTTATAGTTCAGGTAGCGTTCCACCTCGAACTGCCCGAAGAAGTCAAATTGACCATCTTTGGCGGAAAATCGGCGCCCGAACTTGGCATTCATGGACTCATCCGACAGAAAGGTGATGTGGCCGATACCACGCGCCAGGGCCAGACCGTCCTTCGGATTGTGCTTGTATTCGCCCTTGCGCCAGGTGGGATCATTGAAGATCGCCCAGCGTGCCACGGCATTGAGGGCAATGGCCTGGGGCGAGGGGCGTGGTGTTGTAGCCAGTATGATTGCCGATGCAACCGAATCGGGGTACTGGGTGGCCCACTCAAGTGCCTGCATCCCCCCCATGCTGCCTCCCATAACGCAGAGCAGTCGAGCTATCCCGAGTGAGTCCGTCAATAACTTCTGCGCCCGAACCATATCCCGCACCGTGATAACAGGAAATGTCAGGTTATAGCGCTTGCCGGTTTTGGGATTGATGGAGGCCGGGCCGGTCGAACCGAAGCAGGAACCGATAACATTTGAACAGATGACGAAGTAGCGCTCCGTATCCAGAAGCTTGCCGGGACCGACGACGGCATCCCACCAGCCCGGTTTGGGATCGGTGCTGCTGAGCTTGCCTGCCAGGTGGGCACCGCCGGTCCATGCATGTTCCACAAGTATGGCGTTGGAGGCATTGCTGTTGAGTGTTCCGTAGGTTTCGTAGACAAGAGTGATTGGTGCGAGGAAGCGCCCGCTGTCAAGTCGGACGCCTGAGTCAAAGGTTCTGGATTGTTCGGTCACGATACCGACAGACATAAAAAAACCCTTCGCACATAATGAGAAGGGGCTGAAACCGTGTTCACAGCGCACCCCCCATCTTTGCCTTTCGGCAGGAATTAGCACCTGACGCCTGATGGCCGGTTGCTGTGGTTTCGCAGGGCCTTTCCCTCCACCACTCTCGATAAGCAGGATTATGGGGCGAGCATACGAAAGAATATTCCGGTTGTCAATCAAATATGCCGTCATAACACCTGCTTTCGTTCTGACGGTCACCCCATCAAATTATCTGGAAAACCCCGTGCTCATCTGATATATTCCGCACCGGACAGATGCTTGAAACATCATCTGCAAGGAGGCCCCATGAAAAGTCTGCTTCTGGTTTGCACGCTGATTCTCGCCGCTCTCACGGGCTGTTCTCAAAACCACTTCAACGTTCCCACCGAGAACTTTGCCAGCAAGGTCAAGTCCCTTGGTGTTGCGCCGATTATCGTTGACAGGGGTTCCGACATCAGGCACCCCAAAAAAGAGCAGCTTGTTGCACTTGTTACGGAAACCAACCGCAGAAATGAGCAGCAGTTTGTTCGCAAGCTCAAGTCCACCGGAAATTTTTATACGGTGGTTTTCCTGGATGGCGACTCCGAGAGCCTGTTTGACAGACTCTTTTTCCGCCGCGAAACCCGCGATGATGCAACAATCCAGTACAACAAGTATTTCTGGAAGAACGATGAACTGAAAAACTATATCCAGAAGAACAATCTGGATGCTGTCATGCTGGTTGTAATCGGCGGTCTGACAAAAAGAGACAAAGTAACCTCGGTTGCCCAGATGAAGTCAATGACCAGCGACTACAATCATCTGATCCTGACGGCACAGATTCTTGATGTTAACGGCACTATTTTGTGGGAATACCCGAATTTCCGCCAGCGTATCCTGAGCTATGAGCCGATCATCAACCTGGAATATCCTGATTTCAGCGAGGCGGAGGCCAACCTTTCTCCCAGTGCAAACGTTAAGTTCAGGACCATCGAGGGGATTCGCCGCATACTCGAACAGAAACGCAAGGATATGCTGTTGCGGGAAACACGGGAAAGTGACGCTTACGGGAAACAGTTTGAAGAAATACTGTCACTGCTCAAGTACGATCCTGAAAAGGAGAAGGCCCCCCCCCAGAAATCTGCGGAAATGCCCCGTTCCCCGATCATGCCGGAGCAGCCGGTCAGGGGGTCTGACGTAAGGCCGGCGGTCGACTATCAGCCCCCAGCGCCACCGAAACCACCCGCACCGCCCGCCACGGATACACCGGCGAAACTCCCGCCTTCAGATGAAGTCGTTCCGGCCAGAGGCAGTACGCTCTGAGAAAAGCTGGAAAGAGAAAAGCCCTTCCGGTGCTCCTGGAAGGGCTTTTCTCTTTATAAGTTCATCTTTTCAGCGTGGTGCAGCAGCGCTACAAAGCCAGACCACGTCGGCACTCCCAAGGCTGACGGCAAACTCCCCTCCGGTTGAAATCAGCGTCAAAATGGCAACACCACATAACAGCAACTGCCTCATCTGACGATGATAAAGTGTGCAGGTGGAACAGGGTGGTTATTTCGTTATCTCTGTTCCGATGCCAACATCGGTAAAAATTTCCAGCAGCACGGCGTGGGGTACCCGCCCATCGATGATGTGCGCCTTTTTGACGCCCTCATTGAGGGCATCGGCACAGCAGACCACCTTGGGGATCATACCGCCGGTGATGCACTCTTCTGCGATCAGACGGTGCATGTCCGAGACAGCGATACTGGGCAGCAGATGTTTTTCGCTGTCCAGCACTCCCGGCGTGTCCGTCAAGAGGATCAGCTTCTGGGCATTCAGCGCCGCTGCCACCCTGCCCGCCACCAGATCTGCGTTGATATTGTAGCTCTCACCCTGTGGCCCCACGCCCACCGGAGCGATGACCGGTATATATTTTCCGTTTTCCAGTGTCTTGATCAGATCGGTGTTGACCTTGACCACATCACCGACGTAGCCGATGTCTACCCGGTCAAGTGTTCCGTCTTCAAGTCTGATCTCCTGCAGGAGCTTCTTTGACAGCAGCAGGGTGCCGTCCTTGCCGGAAAGACCGACAGCCCTTCCGCCATGGAGGTTAAGATAGCCGACCACCTCTTTGTTGACCTGACCGACCAGTACCATTTCCACAACTGACATGGTCTCGGCGTCGGTCACACGCATGCCCCGCACAAACTCGGACTCAATGCCGAAGCGCTTGAGGGTCTCGTTGATCTGGGGACCGCCGCCGTGAACGATGACCGTATTGATGCCCAGCGATTTGAGCATGACCACATCCAGGGCGAACGACTCCTTTACTTTCTCATCCGACATGGCGTGCCCGCCGTACTTGATCACGAAGGTCGTTCCGGCAAAACGCCGGATGTAGGGCAGCGCCTCAATCAGCGTCGTGGCTTTTCCAATCAGATGTTCCATGGTGTGCCCATCCTTTGAATGAAAAACTGTACGCATGGGTTCTGTCAGGCTCCCAGTATCCGAGCCGCAAGGGCGAGGGCCTCGCCGAGCTTTTCAGGATAGCTGCCCCCGGCCTGCGCCAGTTCGGGCTTTCCGCCACCGCTGCCGCCGATAACCGGCGCGAGTTTTCTGATCAGATCTCCCGCCTTGACGGTGCTGCTTAACTCTTTACTGACGG
Source organism: uncultured Desulfuromonadales bacterium (assembly GCA_903868145.1). Taxonomy (GTDB): domain Bacteria; phylum Desulfobacterota; class Desulfuromonadia; order Geobacterales; family Pseudopelobacteraceae; genus CAIPTY01. The sequence continues at coordinate 91,077 of CAIPTY010000060.1, forward strand.
CCACCAGCAGGTTTGCCTTCCCGCCGATATCCGCGCCCAGGACAACGACACCTTCACCGAGACGATCCTTAAGCGTGTCCGACAGATCGCGCAACCCCTTGATATCCTCGACTGTAACCTGTGCGGCCAGGAGTTTTATACCGTTGACCGCCACCGCCTTTTCCAGCAAATCACCGGATGCTGCCGCATTCAATCTCCCCTGGAGGGTTTCTATCTCCCGATGCAACTCTCTCTGTCGTATCAGCAGCTTCTCCAGGCGGTCAAGCGGATTGCCCCCCTCAGCCTTCAGCAGGATGGCCACAGCCCGCTGTTCGTCTTCAATCTGCTGCACGGCTGCAAGGGCACCTGTGCCGGTAAACGCCTCGATACGCCGCACACCGGCGGCAATACCCGCTTCACCGGCTATCTTGAACAGGCCGATGTCACCTGCGGCACGCACATGCGTCCCACCACACAACTCCATACTGACATCGCCGACCCGCACCACCCGCACCGTATCTCCGTATTTTTCGTCAAACAGAGCCGTAGCCCCGGCCTCCACAGCCTCACTGACCGGCATCTCTTGCGTGGAGACCTGATCGTTATCCATGATGAACCCGTTGACCAGCGCCTCAACCCGGCGGATTTCATCGGCAGTCATGGCTGAAAAATGGGTGAAGTCGAAGCGGAGACGATCCGCCGTCACCTGTGAACCGGCCTGTTTGACATGCTCGCCCAGAACCTGCCGCAGGGCGCTCTGCAACAGGTGTGTTGCCGTATGGTTACGGGCTACAGCCCGCCGAAGCGATGATGTAACGGTCAGGTTCACCGCGTCACCGACCCGTATCGCCCCTTCCCTGACATGACAATGGTGAACAGTCAGATCAGTGAAGGGGCGGCTGGTCTCTGCGACCTCAAGATGAGCGCTGCCGGAGGAAATGATGCCACCGTCTCCGGCCTGACCACCCGACTCTCCATAGAAAGGGGTCGTTTCAACGATCACATCAACCCGGTCACCAGCCGCTGCAGACATTGCTTCAGCCCCGTCGCGCACCAGCGCCAGTACGGGAGAGTAGACCGTCAGGGCATCATATCCCACAAAATCCGAACGCACGCCACGGTTATGGATCGTCTTGTGAATCTCCGCAATGCCAGTTCCGCCCGATCCCTTCCAATGCTCGCGCCCCAACTCCCGCTGTTTCTCCATGCAGGCTTCAAAACCGGTTTCATCAACAGTGAATCCTTCCGATTCCACGATGTCGGCTGTCAGATCCACCGGAAAACCGAAGGTGTCGTACAACTTGAAGAGTACTTCACCGGGAATGACTGTTTTTCCACCGGCGCGCAGGGACGCCACTTCATCATTGAGTATCCCGAGACCCCGATCCAGTGTTTCGGCAAAGCGTTCTTCCTCGGCCAGAACAACCTTCCTGATGTAGCCCTCCCGCTCGGCAAGTTCCGGATACGCGTCACCCATCATCTCGCGCACCGCTTCCACCATCCTGCAGAGCAGCGGCTCGCCAACTCCCAGCATTTTGGCATGACGGGCGGCACGGCGCATGATGCGGCGCAGGACATAACCGCGACCCTCGTTGCTGGGCAGAGCCCCGTCGCAGATCAGGAAGGTTACGGCACGGCAGTGATCGGCGATGACCCGCATGGAGACGCTGTCTTTTTCATTGTCCCCATATTTTTTCCCGCTATGGCGTTCAATATGGCGAATAATCCCCTGCAGCAGATCGGTGTCGTAATTGGAGCTTACCCCCTGCATAACCGTTGTTATTCGCTCCAGCCCCATGCCGGTATCAACAGCCGGCTTGGGAAGGGGCGTCAGGGCTCCATCGGCGGAGCGGTTGAACTGCATGAAGACATTGTTCCATATCTCCATGTAGCGGTCACAGTCACAGCCGACGGCGCAGTCGGCTGAACCGCACCCCGTTCCGGCTCCATTGTCCCAGAATATCTCGGTACAGGGGCCGCAGGGGCCGGTATCACCCATGGACCAGAAGTTGTCCTTCTCGCCGAAACGGTAGATCCGGTCACGGGGAACCCCTTCCTGCAGGTGCCAGATGTCGGCGGCCTCATCGTCATCGGTATAGACCGTTACGTACAAACGGCCCGTGTCAAGTTTCAGATCAACGGTGAGAAACTCCCAGGCGTACGCGATCGCTTCCTTTTTAAAATAATCGCCAAAGGAGAAGTTGCCCAGCATCTCGAAAAAGGTGTGATGCCGCGCCGTGCGGCCGACATTCTCCAGATCGTTATGCTTCCCCCCCGCCCGGACACATTTCTGTGAACTTGCCGCACGGTAGTAGCCCCTGTCCTCCAGGCCAAGAAAACAGTCTTTGAACTGGTTCATCCCGGCGTTGGCGAACATCAGGGTCGGGTCGTTCTTGGGAATGATCCCGGAACTGGCGACTACCGTGTGCCCACGCTCTTCGAAGTATTTCAGAAACCGTGCCCGAATCTCTCTGCCTTTCATCGCTGCCCTCAATAAACTGGATTCTTATTCCTGTACGGCTATCCGCATTGTTCGCATGATTGCAGAAAAGCCGAATCCCCGACGCTGGAGAAACCCCGTTACACGCCGTTTTTCCTTATCGTTTGCGGTTGAAAATGAAAAAGCGCTGAAGCGCCGTTCCAATATCAGGCGGATCTCCTCCGCCTCATCATGATCTTCCAGAACACGACCGAGCACCTCGGAAACGATCTCCTGGGGGATGCCACGGCGTCTCATCTCCTGACGCAGCCGCTGGCCGAAGTAACGGGCAGATGCCAGAGCCGATTCGGCAAAACGCTCGGCGAAACGGCGGTCATTGACCCACCCCTCCGAGATCAGACGACCCACAGCCGCCTCGATATGGGCATCCTCATATTCCCTGGCGCGAAGTTTTTCCCGTAGCCGGGCCTCGGTATAGTCACGCGCAGTCAACAGCCGCAGGGCATACAGATACACCTGCTGCGGCGACGATGGTTCAGTATTTTTCGATTTCAAGCGGTTCCGGCTCCGCGGCGGGATCGTCCTTGTTCTCGAAACCCTCCCAGGATGCGTCAGACGTACCGGAAATGCCGGAGACCTTGAGTGCGAAGTCATCCGGATTGGAACTCTGTCGCAGTGCCTCTTCATACGAAATCAGTTTGGCCGTGAACAGTTTCATCAGGGACTGGTCAAAGGTCTGCATGCCGTAGCTGACAAAACCCTGCGCAATTGCATCATTCAACTGTTTGGTCTTTTCGCTGTCATCGATACACTCGCGCACACGCGCCGTGCCGAGCATGACCTCGACAGCCGGGACGCGCCCCTTGCCATCCGCCTTCGGCACCAGCCTCTGGGAGATGACCCCCTTGATGACACTGGCAAGCTGGATGCGCACCTGGCGCTGGTGATAGGGGGGAAATACGCCGATAATCCGGTTGATGGTCTCGGCAGCATCCATGGTGTGCAGGGTTGACATAACTAGATGTCCCGTCTCGGCTGCGGTCATGGCAGTTTCGATGGTTTCATAGTCGCGCATCTCTCCGACAAGAATAACGTCCGGATCCTGACGCAGAGCGCCTTTAAGAGCCGAGGCAAATGATGGGGTGTCCGAACCCACCTCGCGCTGGCTGATGATGCTCTTGTTGTCACGGTGCAGGTATTCGACCGGGTCTTCGATGGTTATGATGTTGCAGGTACGGGTCTGGTTGATAAAATCGATCATTGCCGCCAGAGTCGAGGACTTTCCGGAACCGGTAGTGCCGGTCACCAGAATAAGTCCGCGTTCCTCCTGACAGATCTTCTGCAGAATCGGCGGGAGGTTAAGACCTTCCAGCGAGGGAATGGCAATTGAAATTGCCCGGAAAACCAATGCAGTGGTGCCTCGCTGGCGATAGACGCTGACCCTGAAGCGTCCCAGTCCGGGAACGGCGTATGCCAGATCGACCTCGGAGTTCTCCTCGAAGATCCGTTTCTGCCGGTCATTCATCATGTTCTGGCTCATCTGCCCGACAAACTCCGGGGAGAGCCGCTGGGCATTGGGGATCGGATGCAGCCTGCCATCAATACGGACAATGGGCGGCAAACCGGTCTTGATATGAATATCGGAACCCTTGGCCTTGACGGCTATCGCCAGAATTTCGTTCAGTTCCATGATATCCTCCGATTACTTTTTGGGGGCCAGCGGCGCCTTGAGCAGATCCATGAGTTTGGTTTCAATCTCTGCCAGGGTTTCGGGATGTTCGGACAGCCAGGTACGGGAATTTTCGCGCCCCTGACCGATCCGCTCCTTACCGTAGGAGAACCAGGCGCCGCTCTTGTCAACGATTCCCCGGTCAACAGCCAGATCCAGAACATCGCCGGTGCGGGAGATGCCTTCACCGTAGAGGATATCGAACTCGACCTCTTTGAACGGAGGGGCCACCTTGTTCTTGACCACCTTGACCCTGGTGCGGGAACCGATCACGGCATCACCCTGCTTGAGGGTGGCGATTTTGCGGATGTCCATGCGTACCGAGGCGTAGAATTTAAGGGCGTTTCCGCCGGTTGTAGTCTCGGGGTTGCCGAACATGACGCCGATCTTCATCCGTATCTGGTTGATAAAGATCACACAGCAGTTGGATTTGCTGATGATGCCGGTCAGTTTGCGCAGCGCCTGGGACATCAAGCGGGCCTGCAACCCCATATGGGAGTCCCCCATGTCGCCCTCAATCTCGGCTTTGGGCACCAGGGCGGCTACCGAGTCGATCACCAGCACATCAATTGCGCCGCTGCGCACCAGGGTTTCGGCGATTTCAAGCGCCTGTTCTCCCGTATCCGGCTGGGATACCAGCAGGTCGTCGGTCTTGACTCCCAACTTGCGGGCATAACCGATATCCAGGGCATGCTCGGCATCAACAAATGCTGCGATACCCCCCGTCTTCATGGCTTCGGCGACTATGTGCAGAGCAAGCGTGGTCTTGCCGGATGATTCCGGGCCATAGATTTCAACGATCCTGCCACGGGGCACACCGCCGACTCCGAGAGCCATATCGAGCGAGATGGAACCGGTGGAGATGGCTTCCACACCGGGCAGCGCCTCGTCATTGCCGAGGCGCATGATGGCGCCTTTGCCGAACTGTTTCTCTATCTGGCTGAGAGCCAGCTCAATCGCCTTGTTTTTGTCATTCATTGGATATGCTCCTCAAGATGGGGGGTGAATGTTTTTAAAATTGAGCGGGTAAAATACCATACAACTCTTTATGCCGCAAGCTCCTAAAGGTTCTTGTCAATGACACTGCAAACGACTTGACGACCGGGCAAGCGGCCCGCGTTCTCCGGCAACTGCAAGGTCAGTCGAGGACATCCGCTGTTCCAGATAGATAGCGTCTCAACCAGTCCAGCGCCGTCCAGGCCGCCATGACACGGATTTCCTCCCTATCGCCCCTGAACTGGAACCGTCTGGCCCGGCACCCATCCGGCGCGGCAAGTGCAATGTAAACGGTGCCAACCGGTTTTTCGCTGCTGCCGCCATCCGGTCCGGCAATGCCCGTTACCGCCAGCCCCAGATCGCTCCCGGACACCGACCGTATCCCACTGGCCATGGCTGAGGCACATTCAGAGCTGACCGCACCACAGGTGTTGAGTATCTCGTCCGCAACACCCAGCATGCGTACTTTGGCCTCGTTGCTGTATGTTACCGCGCTGCCGAGAAAATATGCCGAGCTGCCGGGGATATCGGTGATGCGCTTGGAAATCAGCCCGCCAGTACAGGATTCGGCCAGCGAAAGCGTCAGCCCATTCTCCCGGAACAGTTTTGCAACCTCTTCATCGATACTGCCCACCTCGCTGGAAGAAACGGCATCGCGTTCAGGCACTCATGCACTCCTCATGTGACAAATCCCTATGGTCGGGCACATGGCGGGCAAGCCTCTCCATAACCTCCCGGCAGGGCATCCCCTTCTCCTGCGCAATCCTCCGGCAATCCTCATATTCGGGAGTTTCCCTCAGCGTGCCGGTATTATCGCAGACTCGTTTGAAGCGGACTGTGCCGAAAGGGGTTTCACGTTCCACAATACACCGTTCCAGGGTAATTCTTGACGCAGGATAGTGCCGCAGGCCGATGGCCGATGTTTCCGTCAATACAATGCCAGCCAGGCTGTCGAGCTGTTCAGGGCGACAGAGAAACGAGAGTTGGGTAGCCGGACGGTTCTTCTTCATCTGGATGGGAGTAAAATAGACATCGAGGGCCCCTGACTCCAGAAGGCGTTCCATAACATACCCCAGCACTTCCGGTGTGGAGTCATCGATATTGGTCTCGGCAACCACAACATCATCCGCCTGTTGAGACGTCACGCTCTGACCGTAGAAAGTTCGCAGGATGTTGGGAGTATCACTGTAATCTTTACCGCCGGCGCCGCTGCCTGTTTTTGCGAGCGAAAGGGGCGGGCACGTTCCGGTGGTGATCGCCAGGGCTGCCACAATTGCAGCACCGGTAGGGGTTACACGCTCCCCCGGGCCGCAGTCACCATGCAGCGCCAGCCCCTTCATCAGTTCCGCCGTAGCCGGAGCAGGCACCGGCAGACGACCGTGGGCGGTTTCCACAAAACCGCTTCCCAGGGGCAGGGCAGAGGCATAGACGCGCTCAACCTTCAGGTAATCGAGACAGATGGCCGTCGCAACGATATCAACAATGGAATCAATCGCCCCGACTTCATGAAAATGTACCTCTTCAATCGGCACAGCATGAACCTTTGACTCGGCTTCAGCCAGGCGGCGGAAGATACGACGGGCGGTATCTTTCACCGGAGCGGCCAGCAAGCTTTCGGCAATCATTGTATCAATACCGGCGTAGTGCCGGTGAGTATGGTGATCATGCACCGCAACATCGAACTTGAGGGCGGGAATATGGTGTCGCTCGGTTGGAGCAGTGGAAAGTGTATATGAACCTGCCGGCAGCGCAAGTTTAGCCAACTCAGCTTGTATGTGTTCCAGCGGCACGCCCAAATCCATCAGAGCGGCAACCGTCATGTCGCCGGAAATGCCGGCCTGGCAGTCAAGATAGAGAATTGTCATAATGTCCTGCTTTCTAATCTTATTTAACGGGGTCGGCCTTGACCCGCCCGCCCAGCCTTATCGGGCGGTCGGCGTCCAAGGACGTGGTTATGCAATGTTTTCCTTGAAGTTACAGATGGGGCGGATTTATCAGTGAAATTTTGTCAGTATGTAATAATTTAAAAAAGTTCCAGGCAGCCATAAAATAGCGCCTAGCCTCTCAATGTTTTTGCTGTATTCCTCCCCTGATAACTGTTTTGCCATTACTATTGGCACTATAGAAAGAAAGGGAAAAATGACCATCCATAAGAATCTGACAACCATAGCGCCTTGGTTGACATTACTTGAAAATGTTGGACCACTTATGTAACAGGCGATGGGCGCAGAGATGACAGCCCCCCAAATAGGTGCAAACGCCAAAAAAGTCGGAGTTCGCTTATTCATTTTATTCTCCTATTTCGCTGCATAACTCACTATTGAGCGGTTCACGCGCGCGTGAACTGGCCATCTACCCAAATAGACCATTTATCCCAACTTACCCGTCACTACACCGGTGGCGTTCATGCTGAGCCTCAAACTGGCTCTTTCATTTTCCGCTTTCAACTCCAAACCTTCTTCGCGTTCCCAATCATAATCAACGTCAACCCGGCCACGCAAAGCCAACAATTTTTCTGTGTCTTTATCTGATATTCGAGCCATCTGATCGCCTTTCAAACTTATACTCTGTTAATCAACGATGCTGCGCAGGCCGCGCCGAAACCGTTGTCGATGTTGACCACCGTTACTCCGGCGGCGCAGGAGTTGAGCATTCCCAGCAGCGCCGCAATACCGCCGAACGAGGCTCCGTAACCAATCGATGTCGGCACCGCGATCACCGGTTTATCCACCAGTCCCCCGACCACCGAGGGAAGCGCCCCCTCCATACCGGCCACGACAATAATCACCGAGGCCGCGGCAAGCTGCTCATGTCGCGCCAGCAACCGGTGAATCCCCGCCACACCCACATCGTAGACATGGCTCGTCTCGTTGCCCAGGAAACGTGCCGTTACCAGTGCCTCCGCTGCAACCGGAATATCGGATGTTCCGGCTGAAACCACCAGAACCGTTCCTTTGCCTCTCTGCCCCACCGGTTTCTGTTCCAGGGTCAGGCAGCGCGCCTCTGCATGCCAGGTGGCAGCCGGAAAAACGGCACAGACCTCATGCGCTTTCTCCGCAACAAGGCGTGTTGCGAGGATATTGCTCCCCTTACCCGCCATTGCGTTCATGATGCGCAGGATCTGCTCAACGGTCTTGCCTTCTCCGAAAATAACCTCCGGCATCCCCTGACGCAACTGGCGATGGTGGTCTATCTGGGCGCAGCCCACATCCTGAAAGGGAAGTTCGCGCAGCTGTTGAACAGCCTCGCCTACCGTCGTGGTTCCGTTTCTGACAGCATCCAGGAGTTTTTCAAGGTGTTCCGGGGTCATAGCCAGGATCCTTCTCAGTTTTAGTACGAAGATGCTGAATACGGGTATGGCTATTGTATGGGGGTATTATCTTCGATTACGCACGCATATATGCGTCAGAAATGTTTGCGGATCCCCAGATGCAGCGCCACATCCGGGGCGGTTGATACGACGACATCTTCGGATACGCCAATATCCAGCACATACCCATCGGGCAGCTTCACGGCGCCGCCGGTAACAAGCATCAGGGAGAATTTGGAGAGTTCCGTCAGAGAGCTCTTGCGGTACAGAGGAGTATTTCCATTGAGCTGAAATTTAAAGGAGATCCATTCTGCAGGCCCCCAGCCAAGTCCGAACGTGCCAAAGCCTGCAACGTTGTTCTGCTGGTCGGAAAGGACATCCCCTCTGGTCATGGCCATTCCGCCAAGTGAACCGTACACTCCCAGACTGCCCCACTCCGTATAATTATTCATACTGCCGCAGAGTGACAGCGTGAAATCAGTGCTGCCGCTGCCATACAGGTTCTGGCTGTCACCGGTCGGCAGTTTCAGCGACGCCCGGAGCGCCAGACGGTCATGACGTGTAGGATCCTGGCTGTCATATAGCCTCATGCCGCCGTTAAGAGAGATATCGCCAATACCTGAACCGGCATGCTGCATGTTCAGCCTTTGGATGCCGTCCTTGCTGTAGCTGTAGGAAAGCCGGTTTCTTGGAACAGTGTCGCGCCCGCCATTGGGCAAGCCAAAGGTTTTATGCCAGCCTTCAACAAACCCATCCATAAAACCACCGCCGGACACGACAAAGGGGATATCTATACCGGCCTCAAAACGCTCTCCGAATCCGTAACGGGCAGCCAGAGTCCAGCGATAGGATTCTCCATCCAGTTTGATCTGCTCATTCTGGTTTTTGCTGACCGTGAAAATACTGGCCACATCCTGGGTAAAAGCGAACGAGAAACGCCCGTCACTCGTAACCACGGCAGTCGATTCCGCCGGAATCCCATATATCTGCACCAGCGGGCTCTGATTTAGCGTGCGAAAAGGGGTAATCTCCATATCGGCTGCCAGAGCCGGAGCAGCCAATCCTGTTACCATCGTCAGCACTACAAGAAATTTATTCACCGGTAAGTCCCCTGTCTTCGGCTTCCGCAACGGAGCCTGTTCGATAATGATCGATCAAGAAAGTCAGTGTTTTCACACCATCCATAATTTTTCTGCTGTCCGCAGCGTTGGTTACAATCAGATCATCAACCATCTGCACCGATTCGACTGCCTGCGCAACCACGGCAATCCTGCCGGACGCCTCTTCCTTGAGTTCGCGGGCCCGCTCGTTATCATCCATGACACTCTTCAGATACAGGCGGTTCCCCCTCGCCTGTTCCTGAGCTGAAATATTTATGCGATGAGCCAAAGCACGCATTTTCTCCAGATTCCTAACGACCTGACTGGTTCCCTCCTGCTGGTGTTCGGTCGTCAGGGTGATCTGGCGAACCCTCTCCAGATTCTTTTCAGCCTCTTCGGTGATTTTTTGAATACCAGCCGATTGCTCCGTGGTTTCACTGGCAATATGTGCGACCATGTGTGAGGCCACTTCAGCGCTTTTTTCAATGGTTTCCAGTGCTTCATTGGCAAGAGAGGATATCTTGGCCCCCTCCTTGACTTTATCTTTCCCCTGGGTAATCAGGCGCTGAGCAAGAGCGGTTTCTTTCTGGATATTGCGGACAAGTTCCTCAATCTCTCTGGTAGATGAGGATGTGCGGCGAGCCAGCGAACGAACCTCTTCAGCGACAACAGCAAAGGCTTTTCCCCGCTCCCCGGCCTGGGCGGCAATGATCGAGGCGTTGAGTGACAACAGATTGGTCTGCTCTACTACCTCCTGGATGACGTTAAGGAACTCGCCCACCCGTGCCGAATGGCGCGATAGTCGATTGATGGATTCAAAGGATTCATCGCTGCTTTTGACGATTTCCTGCATTGCACGCATTGTGGCAGCCATACTGGTCAGCCCCTGCCGGGCCTGATTTCTGACATTGCCCGACGCCGCCGCTCCACGCTCCGAATTTTCCCGCACCGTGGTCTGAGATGTGCTGATCTGGCTGATTGCAGAAACCGTCTGTTCGGTTGAAGCCGAAAGGCCCCGGATATTATCGGCAGTTTCTCTGATAGCACGCGCCATTTGCTCGATCGAACTGGATGTCTCTATGACAAACGATGAATACTGATTGATGTTCTCGGCTATGGCATCAGTGGTGGCGCTCATCTCCGCAGAGATGGAAGCCCGCTCCTCGGTACGCCCGGAAAGCTCGTCAATTTCAGCTATCACCATGGCAAAGGCATTGTTCATGCCTTCCATTGCCATTACGGCATCCCGCACCTGGGCAATTTCCTTATCATCTCCGGTCATCATCTTATGTATAACAAGCTTGAGCTGCTTTTCAGCGCCAATAATCTGATCCAGAAGATTCTGCCGTTCTTTCCGCCTGTTCTCGATAGTTTCAATCATGATGGCATCAAAGGTTGCAACAGCCGCAAGATCATCCTGCACAGCCCGAGCGGCGGAAACATCCTGCACGAGTCTGAGGCTCGCAACAACAGCAGCCTGACTGGCACGGATTCCCGCAACCGTCCGCGCAAGAGACCCGGCACAGATAAGCGCGGTCAGCAGAGAGGCGACACATGCGCCAGCCACCGCCGGCGCCCCCTCCCCGCACATATACAGTGCGCCGCCAACAGCCGCCGTAATGGCTGCAGATGTCACCAGCATCCGGATTCTGAGAGCGGACAGAGTTGTTCGTGTCGTATCAGACATGGATGATATCCTTCTGCACAAAATAATGTTCGCTTGTATCATGCCGACAGAACGGTGTCAACGAAACTACCCGCTAAAACAGGCGGTTCGTTGCCGTATTAGCGCGAGTTCACACGATTGTCGTCTCAGCAGTCACCCTTCAGGATCCGCCTGATATTCCGATTATTGCAATGCTTGATTTTTTCGTGTTTCAATGCGATACTGCCGCAAATTTAATGCATCACAGGGGGACATAATGTTTGGATTTGGCATGCCCGAACTGATTATCATACTCGTTATCGTACTGGTGGTATTCGGTGCCGGAAGACTTCCGGAGATTGGCGGGGCGCTGGGTAAGAGTATTCGCAACTTTAAAAAGGCTTCTGACGGCAAGGATGAGATTGAGATCAAGCCAAAGAGCGAGGACGCTGACAAGAAAGCCTGATTCAAGGCTATTCACGAGAATTTGGAGGGGAAAGGCAACGGTCTTTCCCCTCTTTTTTTAATCAATCCTGCTACGAAGCCAGGTACTCACCGATCTTCTCCGCCAGGGTGCTGTAGATCCGGCGACATTCATTTTCATCTTTCTCCAGCAGGGTCACGCGGAACCCCTGCAGCGGGGTCGAGAATGATGAGAGTGGCACGACGCAGATACCGGTGGCCGCCAGAATGTTGTAGACAAAGCGTTTGTCAGGTGAAACACCCGGCTGATTGACCAGGCCGTCAACCAGTTCCCTGACTTCCGGATTCGCAATCGGTATCGTCTGGCGATTGTTCAGCAGGCCTTCTTTAAAGGCCACCGCCATATAGAATGCGCCATTGGTACGGTTGACCTGCAATGCCGGCACCTGGCTCAGAAAATCGTAGGTGATATTGCTCATTTTTTCGTAGCTGGCTATGCGCTCGTCCAGGTAACCTGAGTATCCGGGGTGCCGGACAATTTCTGGAATCACGGTCTGGGGCAGCGTTGTGGAACAGACTTCATTCATCTTTCCCGTCAGGATCAGGTTTACATACTTGCGGAACTGCTCGTCCTTCTGGCCATTGTAGACCTCGATCCAGCCGCAGCGCGAACCGGGCCAGGGGAGTTCCTTGGAGATCCCTTTCAGGGAAATTGCCGGAACATCGCCGATCACATCGCTGAGATGCGCCGTCTTCTGGCCGTTGTAGACAATGTTTATATAGACTTCATCGGCGATGATGAACAGATCGTTCTGGCGGGCAATCTCCACGATCTCTCGCAGGGTTTCTTCCGGGTACACCATCCCGGTCGGGTTGTCCGGGTTGATGATCATGATGGCGCAGATGTTGGGGTTGTATGTGATGTGGTTTCGCAGGTCGTCCAGGTCCGGATACCAGTTGTCCTCGGACTTGAGCCGGAAAAGAGCCGGAGCGGCGTGGGCGTGGCCGATCTCCCCCAAGGTGTGGGTGGTGTAGGAAGGTGACGGCATCAGCACACGCGCCTCTGGCCGCAGACAACCGTAAATCTTGGCGATGGCGTCTCCCAGGCCGTTGAAGAAGATGATGTCGTCCGGTGTGATCCGGGCGCCTCCGCGGCTGTTGGTGTTCTCGCAAATGAACTCCCGGGTTTCAAGCACACCACGGGTGTGGCAATACCCCCAGGTCTGATTATCCATGACCGCCCTGGCCACGATCTCCTTCATCCAGGTCGGGATGACTTCTCCCTTGACGATCGGGTCGCCGATGTTCTCCCAGTTGATCCTGACTCCATGTTTCTGGAGTTTCTCCGCAACATTAACGATGTTCCTGATTTCGTAGGTCAGCTCCCCGGTTCCGGGCCGCACCAGCTCAACTCTCATTACCGCACCTCATTTCAGAAAAATAGCCAAAACAGAGCACCTTTTAGCATACAGACGGTCTTCATGGAAACAGAAAAACAGTCAGGGCGCGACAAGCTCGCGGTACACCGCTTCCACTCCGTCAACCATGGAGGGGATCGTAAAAATCTCAAGAGCACGTCTGTATCCGGCCTCACCCATGCGGCTGCACAGAGCTTCATCCGATAGGAGACGGTCAAGTGCAGCCGCCAGATGTTCCGGGCTTCCGGGAGGCACCAGCAGACCCGTCACGCCATTCACCAGTGCCTCATCAATACCGGGGGCGTTGCTGGCCACCGTCGGTTTTTTCAAAAGTGCCGCTTCAACCAGGACGAGCCCCAAACCCTCTTTGGCTATGGACGGAAGCACAACAACGTCCATGGCATTCATGACTGCGACGGCATCGCTGCGGAATCCAAGCAGGTGGACACGTTCAGCGACACCGAGGTCTGCCGCCAACTGACGCAGTTCATCAGCCATGTCACCCTCGCCAACCAGCAGGCAGTGCACTCCGGACCATCGGTCTTGCAGGAGAGCAATCGCTCGAATCAGGTACTCCTGCCCCTTCTTTGCTGACAGATGTGCCACACAGCCCACAACCGGGGATGATATGGGCAGCCCCAGCAAAAGGCGCAGTTCCGTACCTTCAGGGATGTTCTCAAAGCGGCGCAGGTCGATGCCGTTATAGGCCACCCGGATCAACTCCGGCGAGACCCCCTGGGAAACAAGATGCCGGCTAACACCGGCAGAACAGGTGATGATGCGATCGGCAAACTGGTAGCACTGCCTGGAGTTCATGGCATGGACATGGGCCACAACCGGTGTGCCGGTTATGCGCCCGGCAAGCGTGCCCCACAGTCCGGCAGTGGAGAGGTGGGTGTGGATGACATCCGCCTTCACTTCACGGGCGATCGCCGCGATGCGGATCGGCGACAAAAGATTCAGCTTGCCGGAAATGGCCGGAGTTTTCGTCTCGATACCTGTCGAACGGGCAATTTCCGGCATATCCCCGGTCTGCTTGCAGAGCAGCGTCACCCGGTGCCCGCGCCGTTGCAGTTCTTCGCACAACGCCAGACAGATGCGTTCGGCACCCGAAAATCTTCGCTGCGTGATGACCTGCACTATAGAAAGACTTCTCTGTTCGGGCATGAGGAAGTGGAGGCGGCTAGCGTTTACGCGACGCGTACAACTCCGGGTTCAGCGCCGGATCGTTGTACATCTTGAACTGCTTGTAGAGTTTCATTCGCTTTATTCCGGTCAGATAGTCGGTCAGAAGCTCTCCCAGCGCGGTATACAGGTCGAAGCGCTGCAGCTTCAGTACTGCCAGTCGGTGCAGTGAGCGCTCACGGTGTCCGGCGTCGATATCGTCGCGGCGGCTGTCCTCGTCCATATGGTAGACTTTGAGCGACATGATCGAAATGCGATCCACAATGCTTCCGGGAGTCTCGGAATTGATTGCATCCGCAGCCGGATTCGGCACACTGCGTGAGACCTCAGCCAGAATCGCTTCATCCAGTTTTTCTATCAGGTCGTTGCGCTGCTGATTGAGCTTGTCAATCGAGCGCTTAACGGTTGCAATGGCGCTGTCATCCACATCGGTGCGGCGTGCCTTGTCCTCTTCGTGCCAGAGCAGATAATTGCGCCAGGCCAACTCCAGGGCAACTGAGTTAATGCTGATCTCAAGGTTGTTATACACGACCGGATCGGTGTGCCAGAAGGTCAGATAACTGTCAAGAGCATCCTCAAGCCCCGTAAGGTTCAGCGTGGTCAACATGGACAGGTCCTTTCAAAAACAGATTACGTCATCAAGTCTGTTACGGCCTCAAAAAGGGTTTCGACTGTTATGCTGGCACAACAGATATCATTCCGTTCACAGGAGGTCAGGCCACAACCCGCACAACTCATCTGTGCCTGAATAGCCCGGTGGTTTGGCCCTCGGGGAGCATATCTGGCAGCGCTGGTAGCCCGGTAGTACGAAAGTGTCGGGGTTCCAACTGCTGCCGCCAGATAAACCGGTCCGGTGTCACCACCAATGACAAGATCAACGCGCCGGATGACCGGTATCAGTTCATTTATGCGCAACCATGGGAGCAATTGCGCAGAGCCCGCCGCCTCCCGGACAATCTGTTCTCCAAGCTCTTTTTCTTCTGCACTGCCCCAGTTAATAAGGATAGTTGAATCGGGATAGCGTGCCGCAATTTTTTTGGCAAGCTCACACCAGCCCTGCGGACTCCATAATTTTGTACTCCATGTTGTGCCGACCTGGAAGAAAAATACCAGGCCATTGCCCGGCAAACCGGCCATAAAACTGTCGGCAGCAGCTTCATCATGCGGTGCCGAAAAAATAGTGCCGGTAAGATTCATGCCGACATAATCCTTGCCAAACGGCACGCTGATCACTCGCAGATAGCGATCCATCGCGTGGTAATCGCTGTTGCGAAAGGGAATCTGACGGGTTGTGAAAAAGGCGTTCAACTTCTCCTGCAGCGCTTCTTTACTGAACCCGAGCCGTTTGGGGGCAGCACTCAGCCACGCCAGAAGGCCACTTTTCAGGTTTCCCTGAATATCGAAAAGCAGATCATACGGTTTTTCCCTGAGTGACATCCGCAACTCCCGGAGATCATGTCTCGTTTCCCGCGAAAAAGGGGCTTTGCGCCATTTTGGGGTTTTTATGACATGAATCCGGGTCAAACGGGGGTTGTGCTCCAGAACGGACACAAAACGCTCCTCCAGCACCCACTCAATTTCAACGCCGGGACACACCTGATGAAGATAGTCTATGACCGGCAGAGCATGGACTACATCTCCCAGGGAAGATGTTTTGATAATCAGGACGCGCAATATTTACCACATTTTTTCGAGATCGGTAGGGGTATAGACATGATTTCGCTCGGTATACAACGAATCCCTATTTCTGTCAGGTTTTAGCATCAACGTGTCTTTTGTGAAAATCCTATATAAAAATGCTATCGGCGTCAAAAACAGGTAAAAAACAAGCGACAATATGGCCCTGCTGTTAAATGTTCCGATCACTTCGGCAAACTTCAGCCACATCCGTGAGATACCGCGCGCCAATGGTTTCACAAACAGAGCGATGATCAGAAAAGTCAGGGAAACGTACACAAATTCACGACGGTTGCTGATGATGTTGACGATCAGAAAAAATGTGGCGAGGACACCCAGAGTCTCGA
>CAIPTY010000061.1 GCA_903868145.1 uncultured Desulfuromonadales bacterium
CTCTGGGAAAAAGGGCGCGATGTTGAGGCACGACATCACTACCTGGCGACAAAGAATATCAAGCCCCATGCGATCAGACAATTGGGGCGTTCACTCATGGTTCCGGTGCGGGACATCAATGGTGTGCTTCACGGCCTGCAGTTCATCATGCCGGATGGTGCCAAACGCTTCAAAAGCGGCACTGCCGTTACCGGTTGCTACCACGCCATCGGTAAGCCGAACGGGAAGATCCTGATTGCCGAAGGCTTTGCCACCGGAGCCACCCTGCACGAGATCACTGGCCATGCCGTAGCCTGCGCCTTCTCTGCCGGCAACCTGAAACCGGTGTCCGAAACATTACGCCGAAAGTACCCTGATACACTGCTGGTTCTCTGTGCCGATGACGATCATCTCACCGAAGGCAATCCCGGCTTGACCAAAGCCACCGAGGCTGCGCAGTCAATCGGCGGCCTACTGGCTATTCCCCGTTTCCCCGCGACAAGACAAGATGGCGACACCGATTTCAATGATCTGGCTCGTCTGGCAGGACCGGAAGCGGTTGCAGCCTGTATCGAAGCGGCAGCAGTGTCTGCCGACCAGATCCCGTCGGCCGCTGAGCCCAGTCCACCAGACTACCAGTTTGATGCTGTAATCCAGAGACTATCAAAGCTCTCCCCGTTGCAGTACGACCAGGTTCGCAAACAGGAAGCAAAGGCGCTCGCTGTCCGTCCCGTCACCCTGGATGCCGCTGTCCAGAATGCCCGCAAAGGACCGGTAACAGAAGAACTCCCTTTTACCGAGGTCGAGCCATGGCCGGAAGCGGTCGAACCGGCACAGCTGCTGACCGAGATTGCCGCCACGGTCAGGCGATTTATCGTCTGCGACCGGGATACCGCCCATGCCGTCGCTCTATGGGCTGCCATGACCTGGTTTATCGAGGTAGTCCAGGTTGCACCTTTGGCGGTCATTACCGCTCCCGAGAAGCGCTGCGGCAAGTCCCAGCTCCTCTTTCTTCTGGGAAGGCTGTCGGCACGGGCGATCACCACCAGCAGTATTTCCCCGGCGGCCTTATACCGAACCATTGATGCCTGGTGCCCAACCCTGTTGATCGATGAGGCCGATGCCTTCATGCGGGACAACGAGGAGCTGCGGGGGATTCTCAACAGCGGCCATACCAGGGAGAGCGCCTATGTCATCCGTACCGTCGGTGACAGTTATACCCCGACTAAGTTCAACACTTGGGGCGCAAAGGCCCTGGCCGGCATCGGTCATGTTGCCGATACCCTCATGGATCGATCCGTCATCCTTGAATTGCGGCGCAAACTCCCCCATGAAAAGGTTGAACGTATCCGCTATGCCGAGCCCGGCCTGTTTGATGATTTGCGTTCGAAGCTGGCACGATTTGCCGAGGATTACAGCGATCAGGTACGACAGGCCCGGCCGCCACTCCCCCACAGCCTGAATGACAGGGCCCAGGACAACTGGGAACCGTTGCTGGCCATTGCCATGGCAGCGGGCGACGAATGGATTC
This sequence comes from uncultured Desulfuromonadales bacterium, assembly GCA_903868145.1. Taxonomy (GTDB): domain Bacteria; phylum Desulfobacterota; class Desulfuromonadia; order Geobacterales; family Pseudopelobacteraceae; genus CAIPTY01. The sequence goes on from CAIPTY010000061.1 coordinate 1,511, forward strand.
AGCTTGGCACCACGGCAGCACTGAAACTGTCCGGCAGCGACAGTGATGCACAGACGGTAGGAACGGAACTGCTGACCGACATCCGCGAGATCTTGGGTAATGACCTGGACCGGATCACCACTGCAGAGCTGATCCGGCTGTTATGTACCGACGGGGAGAAACCCTGGGCGACCTTCAACCGGGGCAACGCGATTTCCCCGCGACAGGTGGCGAAGCGTC
>CAIPTY010000062.1 GCA_903868145.1 uncultured Desulfuromonadales bacterium
GCCGAGTCAGCGAACCGTGCCAAGAGCATGTTTCTTGCCAACATGAGCCATGAGATCCGCACCCCCATGAACGGGATCATCGGGATGACTGAACTCTGCCTCACCACCCCCATCAATCCCGAGCAGCAGACATACCTGACTGCCGTCAAGAGCTCTGCTGACAATCTGCTTGCAATCATCAACGATATCCTGGATTTCTCCAAGATTGAAGCCGGCAGGATAGAACTGGACACCATGCCGTTTCTGCTCCGTTGCACCGTCAGCCAGACCCTCCAGAGCATTGCCGTGCGAGCCGCCGAAAAAGGCCTGACGGTGAGCTTCAATCCCTCACCCGATATACCTGACGCCCTGGTCGGAGACCCCGGCCGTCTGCGGCAGGTTCTCATCAATCTGGTGGGTAACGCCATCAAGTTCACTGATCGCGGACAGATTCTGGTACATGCATGCATGGCTGAAGAAGATGAACAGGGCTGTCTGCTCTCCTTCAGCGTACAGGACGAAGGCATCGGCATTACCCCGGATAAACTGGACAGAATATTCGATCCCTTTGAGCAGGGCGACCTCTCCACCACCAAATCATTCGGCGGCACCGGTCTGGGTCTTGCCATATCCAGAAACCTGGTCGAATTGATGGGTGGACACATCCGGGTGGAAAGCGAGACAGGCAGGGGCAGCACCTTCACCTTCACGGCCCGTTTTACCATCCAGCAGAACCCCCAGCCGACAGAAGAGGCCGTTAAGGCTGCGCCGGAAACCGCCCCCCCCGGTAGCGTCACCCCGGCAAGGAAGCTTACCATCCTCGTGGCGGAAGACGTCCCCATCAACCAGGTGCTGATCGAGACAATTCTCACACGCTACGGGCACGATGTAACCATAGTCGGCAACGGTGAAGAGGCCGTGCAGGCCTGGCAGGAAAAGCCCGCAGGGTATGATCTGATCTTCATGGACATCCAGATGCCGCTTATTGACGGGTTCCAGGCCACCCGGCGGATTCGGGAACTGGAGAGTTCTCAGGGAGCTCATATCCCGATCATCGCCATGACAGCCTACGCCATGAGAGAAGACATGGAGCGCTGTCGAGAGTCGGGCATGGATGATTACATCAGCAAACCATTCATGCCAGATGATATTGTTACCGTTATAGGAAGGCAGCATCTGGCCACTGAGGCAAAACCCGAAGAGAGCGTATCGGTTTTTGACAAACAGGAACTGCTGGAGCGACTGGGCGGCAAAATTGACCTGCTGCCCCGCTTCCTGACACTGTATATTCAGAATACGACCGGACACCTGGCGGCATTGCGTCTGGCCATTGACGCCGACGACCCGGAACAGGTGCGTATTCAGGCCCACACCATCAAAGGATCGGCCGCAAATATCTCTGCCCATGATATGAAAGTCACCGCTTCGAGTTTGGAGACGGAGGCCGGTGACGGGCAACGGGATACGTGGCATGCACGCAGGACGCAGCTTGAGTCGGAGTTTGTCGAATTCAAGGCCGTTGTTCGTCCCTATCGTACGGACCTCTCCGAATAGCTTCAAGTGATAGGAATTTGCTTTTTGACTGGACGGAAAAAACACCCGGCGAAGGGCAATGTCAACGCAATTCCGGTTAATATGGCTGAAATTTAAGGGAAACAGAGAACAAACCGAGGAGCTTTTGACCTGCCGACGGCACAAATGTGCGACATCGCCTACCACCAACACCCTCCGACTTGCAAAACACAACATTTTCACAATTTTCAACACAAGCCATCCCTGCTGCAACGCCTCATGTTATCCGACTTCACAGGTATTCCGGGATGTAGTGGAGTTTGTATTGGAGTTGTGCAGCCGGGTGATCGTGAACTCTCTCAACTTTACCGCAACACCATTACTATCTTCATGATTGCTTTGACTCTACATATGCGCTAAAGTACCAACATTTCAGATTAATTGTTCAATTGTGAGGTTTGACATGAAAACGACAAACGCATCAATCCTTGACCTTTCTGGCCTTCCCGATCAGGCTCGCCAGGAAGTGACTGATTTCTATCAGTTTCTAAAGAAAAAATATCGAGTGCATGCAACGGGGCGCGGTAAACGAAAAGACACTTCGGTTCCAGCTCTCTCAGGCGTTGATTTTGTGGGCATGTGGAAAGACAGAACGAACATGGGTGATGCTGCGGGATGGGTTCGGGAGCAAAGGGAATCTGAGTGGAGCAGGCATGAAAAATGAACTTCTGCTGGATACCGACATCATTGTAAATGTCGGCCGGGATCATGCCATCGCAGTGGAGCAGATGAGCGCCTTGATGACTGCCGGTCCGGTTCATATCAGCGCCGTTACAGAAATGGAGCTTATAATCGGTTGCCGCAACAAGGCTGAATTGAGAAATCTGGAAATGTTTCTGGAGCGTTTTACGATCGTCCCGATTACTCCAGAAATTACTGCATCATCGACAACACTTCTGAAAGCATACCGTTTGAGTCATGGCCTTTTGATTGCCGATGCTCTGATTGCCGCCACGGCTATAGTTACGAATCGAGTGCTGGTTAGCGGCAATGCAAAGCATTTTTCGATGATAATCGGTTTACAGTTCCGTTCCGCTTGACGTTCATTGGAAAAGTTAAAACAAAAACGCCCCTAAAACGAGGCGTCAGTTCTCTTTAAATTCCTTCAGTATAGCTGAAAACTTCAAAGTTTCAGGCTCACCAGCTTCATAACGCTCGCACAATTTCCAGGATATTGACGTGAGTTAAATATGCTGTCCCCAGAATTTGCGCTGCGGCAAATACCATATTCAGGAACGCCGCACGCAGAGCGCCCGATAGTAAATACTGTACGCGACAGGGGTAGCGGCCCGATCACCGCGCTGTACGAGGCCAACAACGAAGCTCCGAGGGGAACCACCGGTCCCAAAAAACGTGCCTGGGGAGGCACTGCCGGGCTCGCTGGTCCAAAAAAATGGACCGGTCAAACGGAAGTTCGGTGCAACGTTGCACGTCAAGTGCCCACATGGCGTAGATTGCGCCGGGTCATAGATGCCCTGCAACTCGTCACTGGTCGGCAAGCTCCAACCACTGCCCTTGCTGGCGCAGTAACTGGTAGCGTCGCTCCAGTTAATGTTCGAACCGTTATCCGATAGCGCCCATTCAAGACCTGATGTTCCAACTGGTGTGCTTGCGTTTGCCGGGCGTTGGGTCTGCACCTGAGCGAACGCTGGTTTGGGGATGGCTTGCGCCTGCAAGCTCACCTTGCCAATACGCGCTGCACCAGCGTAACGCCCCTTGGGGAATTCACCCAGAAATGCGTCATAGGCCGCTGCTGTATTCGCGCCCTTGGTGGCCTGCCAGGCATCTTCTTCGGGGTCGCCTTGAGTGGGTCGGCCGATAGGCACGGCACGCGAGCTGGCCATTGGCGTTGCTGGGCCGCCTCCAGCCTGACCAGCCAAGTAAATCTTCGCGGTGATCGATACCTCCGACACGCGTGGCACTTGCTTGCCTTTGGTCAGGCGTTGCACTTCTGCGGTGGTGTTGCGAAAGGCGTCGTAGAGTTCCACCCCCGGCGTGCTCAATTGCCTGGCCAGCTCCCGTGCGTAGTAGCCTTCGTCGCCCGCCGTGGTGTTGGGTGCGGTGGCAAAGGCAATCATGCTGCCCGTAGGCGCATCCATGCGGCCCAAGCCCTTGCTTGTCGATTTGGTAGCGACCGAATAGGGGTTGTCGCGGCAGGCGTCCAGCACCACAATCGCCGCTTTGGGCCGGGCGCCATTGAGTTGGCGCATCAGGCCATTGGCACCCACGGCTTCAATCTCGTAGTCAGACTCCTTGCCAATGCTGGCATGGATCGGGATCAGGTAGTTCTCGCCCCCAGCCTGGGTTCCGTGGCCCGAGTAGTACATCAACGCCACATCAGCACCTTGCGCCTGGTCGCCAAAGTCGCGTAGCGCCCGGCGCATCTGGTTCTGGTTGGCGTCGATCAGCGTCTGCACGCTGAACCCCACCTTCTTCAGGGCGGCTTCCATCTGGCGCACATCGTTGGGCGGGTTGCTCAGGGGGCCGCTGCTGTATTTGGCGTTGCCTATAAGCAGTGCCACACGGCGCTCGGAGGCGCAATGGGCATTCATTGCGACCAGCAGCAGGCAACACAAACAGAGAAACCAGCGCATCAACATCTCCCTTATCTTGATTGTCGATTTCCTTGGCTATCGACCTGTGGTTCAGTTTAGCAGCGGCATTAGGTGACGGACAAAACACGTGGCACCATACATGGCACCGCTAATCGATATAAGACGAGTTCCAGATACACATTACATAATTCCACTCGATATCTTCTGCACAGCATCCAGCAACATCGGTAAATCGTCGCGAATAGTACTCCAGACTATCTCCAGATCCACCCCGAAATATTCGTGCGCCAGCAGATTACGAAAATCTTTCACATCCTGCCATGGGATCTCCGGGTATTCTTCCTTCA
>CAIPTY010000063.1 GCA_903868145.1 uncultured Desulfuromonadales bacterium
CGGCACCGTGACCCGGTTCACTTTCAACTCTGATGTCACCGCTATGATCCTTGATTATCCCGTAGGAAACGGCCAGCCCCAGGCCGGTACCCCGTGGTTTGGTAGTGAAAAACGGGGTAAATAGTCTCTCCCTGATATCTGCTGATATGCCGATACCACTGTCGCCGATCGATATGGAATACCACACCGCCTCCCTGTCAATAGCTGTCGAAATCGAAAGAGTCCCGCCATCCTCCATCGCCTGCAGACCGTTGACAATAAGATTGGTGAACACCTGCCGCAGTTGATCTTCATCCCCCTCAATCGCCTCACCCCCAGGCAGAAGCGTCACCCCAATGGTATACTGGTCGAGCGGAATCTGGTGACCTATATGGGCGATGATGTCATTGAGCAGCACATCGATATAAAAAGGGCGGCTGATCTTTTTCTTTGTTCCGGCGAAAGCCAGTAGATTGGAGACGATCAGTTCCACCCGTCCAACCTGCCTAATGATGGTTTCAACCTCTGATTGATCCGAGTCATTCAGGCGTGAGGACATCTCCAGCAGTTCGGCGTTACCCCTGATGATGGCCATCGGGTTGTTTATTTCGTGGGCCACGCCGGAGGCCAGTATACCGATTCCGACGAGCCGTTCTGCGCGGGCAAGTTCATGCTGGGCCACAAGCAGCCACTGGTTTTTCTCATCCAGTTGGATGGTTCGCTCGGCGACTTTTTCTTCCAGTGTCCGGTTCAGGAATAAAATCTCCTGTTCCCGTTCGATGAGGCGATGCTTCATGATGTTAAATTCTTCCGCCATGACGGAAATCTCGTCATGCCCCCCCACTACGATATCGGGGATGTTTTCGCCAAGTGCCAGCAGGCGCGCACCTTCCTCCACCGCCCTGATCGGACGTGCCAGACTTGAACCGAGCCACGCCGAAAGTGAAACGCCAATCAGCGTGACAAAGAGGAGAATTGCCGAGAAGAGAATGTGGATATTGGAACGCGTATCGAAATAGGACAGTTCCGGTAACCCCAGGTAGAGCGTTGAAGCGCCAAGAATCCAGATGAGTATAACAGCCGTTACCAGCGGTGTGAGAGTAGCCAGCGTCAGCTTTAGGCGGATCGAATAGCGCAGGTATGGTCTCACACCCCCTCCTTCTCGGTCAGATTATATTCAACAATTTTGCGATCCAGCGTTTTGCGTGAGATCCCCAAAATCTCTGCGGCACGGCTTTTGTGGAAGCCGCTCTCTTGTAAAATGGCGGTAATGTGCTGGCGCTCAACTTGATCGAGCGGAAGCTGCGGCGTGGCACCAGACGGGTGGGGGAGTGGTTCGCGGCGTGAGCCGAGCGGCAGCAGAGCTGTGGTGATGACGCCATCGCGGGCAAGGATCACGGCGCGCTCCATGACGTTCTCCAGTTCACGCACATTGCCTGGCCAATCATATTGAATCAGTGCCTGCATGGCATCGTCATCAATGCCGCGCACCTCTTTTTTCATACGGCGGGTAGAGGCGCTGAGAAAATGACGGGCGAGCGGTTCGATGTCATCACGCCGCTCGCGCAGGGGGGGGA
>CAIPTY010000064.1 GCA_903868145.1 uncultured Desulfuromonadales bacterium
CACAATTTTACAGGTACTGAGCGTCACCATCTTCGAGCGAATGCCCTTATTGCAAGCACTTACAGATTCCGATTACAGAAGCGAAACAGACGAAAATAATAACCAACTGTTTTTATTCAACTAAACGTTGGGACACTACTGTCCAAACATAAATGATTTATATGGCAATGACTACGATGTTACTTGGAAGCTAATGGTTTCACATCACTCTTACGTATTAGCCAGTTCTAAAATCGATGCTATCAACAAAGCTTTGAACTTCGAAGGTGAACATACTATTGACTGTGGCAATAATCCTTTTGAATTAACTTGCGAGTTGAAAACTGAAGATTTGAAGTTTGCATATGATTCTGATGATTCAGTGCAAGTCGAATCCGAAGGTACCGTAGAAAAACAATTATATGGAGTGGCCTGGACGCAGAACATATTTTATAAAACATCCGTTAGTGCAGCCACTAAAATTCATGCTATCGATGAAGCTATGCGTATTGAAGTGCCGCCATCAGAATGGAGTCTCCCTATTTCGTTTGCCTGCAGTAAAGTTGGAAACTATGATAATGACGATGGTTTTCAAGATGACTAGTTGAAATTCTCCGGATGGACGTCCTTGATACCGTCCATCCGGAGGACCCCGTAGTGATGACGATTTATACGGAGTTCATCTATAACAGACTACGGTTGAACCATTCATGACTGTACCCCTTGTATGCCTTGCCTTTCTCGAATCTTAAATCCTTTGAGTGAATACCGTAGGGCTGGAGCAATATAGAAAGTTTTCTGGCATCCAAGCGTTGAGCATCCCATGGCCTGCTCTTATCTGATGTCAGAGCATCCAGTATCGACTGTGTTCTGAGCTTCTCTGCCTTCTGCTTTTTGAACAGAGATTTTATATCGGAGTGCAGTAGCTGTGATAATTTATGCGAAACCGCAGACGTGCTTTTTTGAGTTGCTGCTGGCTGGGGCTTCGCCGGTTCCAGCTTCACAATCACCCTGGCATTTTTCTTACTTTTAACTGTTACTTTTGATTCCAGCTTTACCGCAGGTACAGTCTGTGTGCTGCGGCATGACTGAACTCCAGAGCTTCTGTTACTGAGAGCGATAACCTTCATCCGTGGGCGCTGTTGCTGATTACTTGCTTGCATAAATCCTCCCTAATACTTGATTGATTTACCCGCATACACTGATAAATTATCAATTTTTTAACTGGAGATATTGGGAGCAGGCATGGCTATGGAGTAACTCTGAATGATTAGCAGAAAGGCAATGAGTGACTAGCGGCTGGTCAGCAGCCCTTCCATAACCCCGAACATTGCTGCCGGTAGTTCTTGTATCGAATTGATTACCTGGTGATTACTCCAGAAACGCTGAACGCTCTTGTCCATGATGCCGATTGCCGCAATCTCGATACCGTCTTTCATGGTTCTCTGGGTGGCGGACTTTGTCTCCTGGTCTTTGTCAGGACAACCGTCTGTTAGTATCAGCATAATTTTCCGTGGCTCCGGTCGCTGTAGCAACATAACCCGCCCAGCCCATATGGCATTGTGAGTGGGTGTCCCGTCGAACGGGCGGTGGTTGAAGTTTTCAGACTGGGGTTTCTTGCCGAAGTCGACAAGTACATTAACTTCCGGGTCTTTGTTTTTGCCGCTGAACTCAACTGAACAGACGGCAACTCCCTTCAGACCGAAAAGAGTATTGTGCAAAGCATAGGCTGCGGCATTGGCAACTCGGCATTTCGAACTCATGCTGCCGGATAAATCCAGTAGCACCGTGACAGCGGTATTTATATTAACCGTATCAACCTTCTTCCTGAATATTCTGGGGTCGCCCAATCCCAACTTGACAAGACGCCCTGCCGCCAACTTCCTGCCGGAAAGTCCGTATGTCTCCGGTTGCCTCTTTATAGACTGCAGCATCCCCATCAACCGAGCCCGCATTCTTGATGAAGCAGAGACTGCATCCACCTCATCAAGTTTGCCGTTCTTTGCTTTCAGCCTTCCGATTAACGGTAACATCGGTATTCCCAACCTCAAACTATCCGGTACATCATCGGCCATCTTGTCCAGCTCCGACTGGATAAGTGCTGATAAATCACCATAACCGGTCTGGGTCTTCAGCATTTCCTCAATCTCTTTTTGGGTAGGACGATTCCCACCACTTGAGCCAGCCCCCTTACCACCGGCACCTGATGCCTGATTACTTTCTGGTTGCTGGCTGCTTCTGCTATATTGTTTTCCATTACTACTTGGACTCCCCCCGCTGTCCCCCTGCTTCCCTTGTTTCCCGTTCTGCCCTGACTGTTGCTGTTGAGCTGTCTGTTTCGGCTTCGCTGATATTTGCTGCTGCTGAATCAGCAGGTCAATGAGCTTTTGCGCCATCACCGTTGTATCTCTGGTACTGCGGAGCTTGGGGATGTCCTTGATAATCACATCCACCTCGTCAACGAAATCAAGTCCGAAGGCATCATCCATCATTTCATTGCATACCATTTCAAGCGGAAGTATGGATTTGTGATTCATCAACCTACCGAACCCGAATGCCATAACCTTCCCTAAGATGGCATGGGGAAGGTTTTTAGGTTCAAGGCTCCCCTTATTGACATAGTGACTGGTAACCGCTTCCAGATTGAAACAGGTACCGGGTCGAGCCTTGATAGTCTCCATATCAACCCGGATGTCCTCAATGACGTTCATCATGTCACCGAGTAATCCGTCCGGTCTGCCACCCTTGGTGAAATTCTTGTGCCCGATTTCATGAAAAACCAGTCCAGTCATCAGCATTCTTCCAAGTGGTGTTGACGGCATCCGTGCAATATTGATATGCGAACCATCAGGTTTGCAGTAGGAGCCGTCACCACCAACGGTAATCGTTATCTTTGCATCCTTGCTGAGTGTCATTGCCAGTCCGGCAAGCTCCTGGTCTCTTATCATGATAGTCTCCTAGAAATCCCAGGTAATCGGCGCAACTTTGCCGGTATTCTGATTGATGAGTGTTTCTGCTTCTTCCGGTTCATCATCAATGTCCTCAGTCACCAGTTCCTGCTGAACCGGTCGTCCCATACTGGCCAGCTGACTACCAACCAAACCGGCAATCATGTTCAGGTCCGTACCTTTAATGGTCCCTTGCGCTGGCAGCTTATTCAGGGTGTCATCTATTATCTGAATGGCTTGAGCAATGGACGGGTCAAGAAACAGCAGGCCATTGAGCTTTTCTCTGATGGCCTTGATGGGACGGAGTGTCTTGTGGGTGATTTCCTGTTTACCGACAAATGAGTTCTCGAAGGTCTGGCGGGCGGTTACCCGTACTTCGTGGCAAAGTTGCCCGTACAGGCTGTTCACTTCTTCATCGAGACCATTCTCAACAAGGTCAGCAGGAACTTTCACATCAAAAGCAGAGTAACTGAAGGATAATGATTTCTTGATATGGCCTAAAGAGTCTACTGATGCCCGAATGATTGGTGCCCACTCTGTAGGGTTCGAGTCAATCCACTTCTCGACTTCTTCCTCATACACCGATAGAAAATTAGCTTTGGCAGTCTCGAATTCACCTTTCAGTCTCTTCAGTTCCAGCGTGAGTGGTTCCACTCGCTCTCTGGGAATGGCGTACCCATCGCCGCCGAAACGCACCCCGTTACTTAGGCAAAGCTTCATGGCTTGCCGTTTCAGCTGCATGAATATCTTTACTGCGTCGGGGCTGATAATCCGTTTACTACCCAATGTTGCGAGTGTATCCGGTGGCAGTTTACCGACATCAACGCCATTTGCAGCCAGGTCACCGCTCTTCAATGCCTTGCGTCCCTGCCAGAGTGTAATGTTCAGGACGACGAGATTCAACTGGTCGAGTATGTTTTGCGTATTCATTGCATTTCTCCTTGTTAGAAATCCCAGTTGATTGATTCATTCGGCGCTTCCACCCAGTCAACTGCAGGTGTAGCTGGTTTCGCCTTCGGTTGCGGCTGCGATTGAGTGTGTTGCTTCTGACTGTGCCAGCCATGTTGCGGGGTGAATTCGTCAACAGGAGAGTAACGGTCCTTACCGGTCTGCTTCTGACTGATGATTTTATTGAGTGCCGTCATATCCCCAGGCTTGGCAGCATGCTGGTTAATCTGATTGGTCCGTCCCCAATAAGTATGTATTTCTCCCTTGCCAGTCACGGAACCAACCCAGTCTTTACCACCGGAATTTGATGATGCTCGCAGATGTACTGCATAGACGGTATCGGGTTGCAGATGAGGAATCATGGTGTCACCCCCTCTATCTGCGGAGCAGGCACGCCAAAGTTGGTCTGAATCAGCGTATGCAGCATTGCCCTAACGTGCGGGTCTACACCATTGCCGAAGGCTTTATCAAAAGAGTGGTACAGTGGTGCAACATCCTTGCGGTTCCACGCCTGAATCAACTTGCGTCCCCACCGCAACAGGTCACGGATGGAAATGGGACCGGGACAGTTACCGTCCTGATACGCCCGCCGAATATCGGCAGCAGTCTTCACCATAGCTTTCATGATATTCGGTTGTAACTTGCCACTGAAAGTGTTCTCCAGTATCTTTTCCTCAACCTCAGCAGGTGGATAGGTCATTTCCCACTTTTCAAAGCGATTAAGTGACGCAAGGTTGAAGATATTGGTTGCGGCATAGATGTCACCACCCTGACCATCACCACGGGTATTGGCAGTTGCGGCCATGTAGATGCGACTGGCAGGTTTGATAATGGTACCGTCGTCAAGAGTAACAACCGCCCGTTCCAGTAAGCGGTGACAGGCCATGATGACTTCCGGATTGTAGCCGTCTATTTCATCAAAGATGATGGCAAACCCCTGTTCATACGCTTTGAGTAAGTCTCCCGGGACAAAGACAGTATCGCCTCCCCGCAACTGTACTCGTCCCAGAATATCGTCCGGTTCTGTTGATGATTTCGCACTGACAATGACGGTTGGAATATGGAGAGCGGCGAAAACATTCTTCAGTGCATCAGTCTTGCCGCAACCAGTAGGACCAGAAATCCAGAGCGGGTCGGGGTTTGGTTCCGTCAACCATTCAATAAAGTCTTTTGCTATGCGAGCATCCCATACGTATCCGGGAGTTGCCCGAGGTACCAGCGGATGACCAGGCTTGAATCCTGCCAGTTCCAGTTGCGACGGAAAACCGAATACTTCCTGTACGGTATAGTTGGCCGGAATAAGACTGAATCCTTCCCGAGTAGTAGTCTCCATGCATATCTCCCTGTTTTTCACTGAACTGTTGCGGGTCATAACAGCCCCCGTTCCACAAACGACACGTACTGACCGTCACCGATGATGATGTGGTCGAGTACCGGAATGCCGATAAGCTCTCCCGCTTCCTTGAGGCGTCTGGTAATCGTAATATCTTCCTGACTGGGATTCGGGTCACCGGTCGGATGGTTGTGTACCAGAATGATTCCCGCAGCAGAAATGATGCAGGCGGATTTGAAGACTTCCCGTGGGTGGACTATCGACTGATTGAGACTGCCGACTGATACCCGGTCAAGGCAGACGATGCGGTTTTTGCCATCAAGATGCAGGCAGAGAAAATGCTCTTTAGTCTCCAGTACCAGGTCTTTGAACATCTCGAATACCTGGAGTGGTGAGGTAAAGCGTTCCGTAGCGAGATAGAGCGGCATATCCTCCCGGATGACTTCCCTGCTGTAGACCGATTTGATAACCCTCAGCCGCAACGTTTTGGTTTGACAGTCACTGCCGTATTCCTGAATTAGCTCTTTCATGTTCATAACTCCCCCTTAGCGTATTCCGGCTGCAACAACGATTGCCAACGTCACCAGTGCCAGTATTGCGGGAAACAACCACTGCTTACGTTGCGCCCTGTAGCGGTTCCTCATTGAGCGTCCTGTTTTCCTGCGTGGCTTGACATCCATTCCGATGAGACCAGTTCCAAAGTGCGACATATAAACCTCCAATAGAAAACGCCCTTGAACCGTGGGAACAAGGGCGTTTATGTAGTAGTGAGTACTGAAATTAAGCGTTTGCTGTTTTAACCGGTTTGCATTCCAGCTTTGTGTATCCAGCACGTTCCTTTAACACTTCCGGGTAAATATCAGGGTACTGGCTCTTCAGCAGTTCCCCATCAATCGTCATGCTTGCCGCAACGGAAGAAACCAACAGGTCAACAGTGTTGCTTCTCCCCTTGAAGACCGGTCCGGTAAAATCCACCAGTTCCTGCCGGATACTCTTCATCTCCTTTTCAGCACGGCTTTTAGTGCCGTTCAGGTGCGCATACTTATTGGCGAGAGCTTCTATTTCCGGTGGCAGTTCAACCTTCGGTACTGTCATGGCGGGGCAATCAGAGCGGTAAGAGCAGAAGGAACAGGATTGCGTGACTGACGGCCTTGCTTCGTCCTTTTCTTCCAGGCAGTCAAGCAGGTACAGAGCACGGCAGTACAGATAATTAAATACTGCATCGTTGTACTCAAAACCGTTGAACTGGTGAACCTTACCGGCGTTCAGGTCGATTGCCAGTATTGAACCACCCAACTTTCCTTCCGGATACTGAATCCGCAACAGCCCAAGCTGGTAATGAAGTTGGTCTACCCATTGCGGGTACGGTTCATCAGGAATGCCGGAAACAGATTTAACCTCGATGACGTGCAGTTCCGGTGTACCATCCAGGTCGGTATAGAAAAGAAAGTCTACATGGGCTTTCAATGGATAATTGGGATGGCGTACTTCAACCTGCGTGTCATAGAGATGTTCTGCACCACCAGCATCAAAGATGTTTTCAATCAACATCTCGGCAACATGACCACGACTGAATTTGAGCATGGTGCTGACGGAAGGTGTTATCGGTTGCTTCTTCTGCAGATAGACTTTCCGGGCACACGAGCCAACGTCACTTGAACCGATATACAGGGTACGGTCACCAAGTTCGGCACTTTTGTTGCGATTCAATGCTGCTACTGCAGTCTCGAAAAACGGTATGAGATTCATGGCAAATCCTTTCATGGGTTAGTTACGTCAAGGCGCATGGTTAGCGCCCTGACGTAGATTGTTTTGATGAAAGTCAGTAGTTGCGGCACTTGCGAGTAACAACACTTCGTCAGTCCCTTTGGTTAGCGCCTTGACGATTAAAACGGTTCATTCTTGAATTTGTAAATCCAGCGTTTCTGGTCGGGACTCCAGCGGAATCCGGATGACTTTAGTACTTCTTTCTCGTTGAAAGAGTTGGCACTGATTACGCCGTCAATCCCGTCAACGATGATGTCGTAGGAGATATTCTTGCCATCGAGTAAATCGAGTACCTGCAAGGCTACTTCGTCAATGACCTTTACCCGTGGCGGTGGTACATCCGGCCAGCTGTCATCATCGTCTGGAATCGGCGGCGCAGGAGGTTGTGGCGGTTCCGGTTGTTGCGGAGGAGCTGGTACTGTCTTCTGTTTTGAATACTTTGGAGTTTCAGAAGGCTTGACGATGGCGAGATGGGATTTATCCGCTTCAATTCTGGTGCAGTCCGCTTCGATGGCCTGAGTGACAATCTCGCCGTTTGCCAGTTCGAAACCGGCTCCCAGTTCCTCGGGGCAGTACACACCATGAATATTGAACGCTTTCCGCAACGCCTGGGATTCGGCAACTTTCTTCAGCATGGTCTCCGGCTTTTCCAGCCAGAACTTGGTTGGGTTGCCTTCGGCGGTTCTCTGACAATATTCGTTGTACGATACCTGCACGGTGAACGGCTTGGGACTGTCCTTGCGCCAGACTGAACACTCTGCCACCAGTTGGTGCTTCACCAACCATTTACCATTTTCCAGTGTAGGTACTTCACGGATACCGGCAGTAGTCTCGATTCCGGCAAATTTGTTGGTGCGGTGAGCGATAGACAGGAAACCGTCTCGTCCCACCATCGGCTCAACCTTGTTGAGCCATTTTTCTCCTACCTTTTGCCTGCGGTTGACGAAGAAAATCTCTTTGGTGATGGGGTTGAGGCACAGTTCCCGTGCCACGGAGAAACAGTACTGCTGTTCCGCTTTACTGGCTCCTGATGGGAAGAACTGGGATTCGATGACTGCCATCTGGTCCTTATCGAAGTCTATTTTTGCTAATGCAGTGCTCATGGTAGTCTCCTCTCTTTTTGGGTGATGATGATTTCGATGAAACGGCAACGGTCATTGATTTGATTGTGGTCACCTCCTTGAAACAGAAAAGACCCAAAACAGATGCAGTTTGGGTCTCCAGGTACTATGTGATGTTGGTATTGGGCATACCGGTAGTGTCAGTTTGTCATGGTGCTATCCTCCGTGGTTGTTATTGGGATTGGAATGAACTGAAGTGAAACAGATTGAAAAGCTGGGCTGGAAAGGAAAAGTTACATCAACTGGTATGTACAGCGGCAAAGCCTATCCTGCCAGCGCTGCCATTACGCTTCATTCGGCTGGTGAGTTCTTCTCTGGCAATGTCGAGGAGTATCTTGCTGTCGAGGGTTGTCAGGCCTCTGTAGGCCAAGACACGAACTGCACGTTCGATTACCAAGCGGATTTCACCACCGGACAATCCCAAATCAGCAAGAATCCCGATATCCACATCATCAGACAACCTTTTCATCGGCAAATGACTCTTCCACAACTCTATCCGCAGATTTTTATCGGGTGCAGGCAGTTCCAGCTTATAGGTGAAACGTCTTGAAAACGCCTCGTCCAAAAGGTCACGGCGATTTGTGGTACCGACTAAAATGCCGGAGAAACGCTCCAGTCCCTCCAAGAAGAGATTCTGCATATTGTTGTTCATGCGGTCTACCGAGTTAGTTCCTGCATCACGGCTGCCTAACAGCTGGTCAGCTTCGTTGAGCAGCAGTACCGGCGACTTTCCAAGTTCCTTCTGTAGCATGGAATAATCATCAAATATGCGTCTCACATTCTGTTCACTTTCACCGACCCAACAACTCAAGACCCGTGAGGCATCAATTTTGAGTAACGGCAGTTTCAATTCTGAGGCGAGATACTGTGCAGTTAGAGTCTTGCCAGTACCAGGTGGACCGTAGAGCAACACAGTAGAACCAGTCGGAGAACCCCATGCAGCAGGCAATGAGAGATGCCAACCTTCCCTGACTTTTTTGCCTTGCCGTGATTCGCTGAATATCAGGGACTGGATTGCTTCCGTTACCTGAGCCGGTAACTGGACTGACTCCTTTTTGACCTTCGGTTCCTCCAGGTCGAAAAGCGTGTTTTTCTTAACCCGCTGTTTCAAGTCATCAGAATTCTTGCATTGACTCTTTCCGAGCAGAACTCTGGCGCCGAGTTGTGATAGTCGTACTGTTTCGCCGAATTCACCACGGGTTCCTTCCAGAAGTCGGTGCCGTATCAGCGGACTCTTCTGGCCGAACAGATGGTCTTTCATGCGCTGCCTGCAGACTCGCCCTTGAGCAAACAGGCTGGTAACTTCCGAAGTGTCGCTGAAATCGAAAGATACGTCACCATCCCGCATTCCCAACAGCCCAACCAGTGAGAGATACTGGTAGATACTCAGGGAATATTTCTTATGCGCTTCCGCTGCCGGTAGCTTGCAGGTCGAGGCCTGCACTCTCTGGGTAATCCGTCGAAACCAGCCATGCGGTTCCACTGAGGACAAATCGGCTTCAGTGTTGGTGACACGGTACAATTCGGAGTCGTCGTTGATGATTGCCTGCAGATAGGTGAACAAGGCATCCAGACAGGTATCGTTGGAAGTGAAGGCTCTACTGACATTCTGACTTTCCCCAATTTCCTTGTGAAAAGTATCCCCAAGCTCGATGCAGGTCTGCAGATAACTGAATGGCGGCTCGTCAGTAAAGGACCTGCCGGGAGTATCAATCAATCGAATCCACCCAAGTTTTTCCAGTTCACCAATGCTTTTCAGGTAAGTGGTTGTCCGCTCCGGGTCTATCACCAGCTTCTCAATGACCTCGAAGCCTTCAATGACAGGGTCATTGGCAACTTTACCCATGAAGATGTACGCCAGGGTGGTAATGGTAGATGTTGAGAGTTTTTTTAGGCATTCGGGTTTGCCACGTACCGAGCCGATGACTCCCTTGAGAAGTTCCACCTCGTCGTCATAGGTCATGGTGAACTTATGGCGACTATGCTTTTTCTGTTTCAACCAGTACTCCTTCAGCTCCTCTTCATGCGTATCTTTTGCCTGCTCATGCCGGGTGGTAACGCACATGAGATATTGTGCCATTTGCATAGAGAACCTCCTTGCTTGGATAGTTTTGCGATGATTATTGAATCGGGGATTCGTAACAAGAGACGGACTTATTATGACGCAGCGCAATTACAGGGAATCGCAGTTCAGGCTATTTGGTGATGGATTCGAGGGGTGTTATTTAACCGGCTTAAGAGGGGTAGCAGAAATCTGACAACTTTCTGGAGGCTTCGGGAGTGAATCTTTGGGTTTTCTTCTTTGCCAGCCTATGTGTACTATATCAAAATAACTGAATAAAGTCAAATAGATGGATATTTTATGCATTTACCGTAAGGTCGGCAATTCTGACAACTTTCCTGCTCATTTAACTGGAGGTGATAACACGAGTGCCATTCATTAAAATCGACGTCATTTCTTTAAGTTACGCCCCGTAATCCTATTTGCTTCTGCTGTGCATTTGCTGTATATTACCGCAACATTCGGAGGTATATAGATATGGCCATTCTAAAGTCCACCAACCTTAATCTCAGAATCGCTCCTGAAGTGCGTGAAGCCCTGCGTCAAGCGGCAGAGCGTGAGCATCGCAGTGTCAGCAATATGATTGAGTTGCTGATAGTCCAGCACTGCCAGCGAAATGAAATCCCAATCATCAAACAACAGACAGATAGCAAGCCGTCCTGACAGAGGGTTTTTAATGTTAATGGAGCTACATTAGTTGAAAGAAGCAAAGCCCCACTATAACGCTGAAATAACAGCAGGCTCTCTCCTTCTCAAGGAAAGCCGTGCCATCGTGCAACTGCTTTTGCAGGATGCTGATGCGAAAATGTGGCAGCGGGCAATCGCTGTTGACAATGTCCTGCAAAAGACATCCCCAGCTACTGCCAAACGTATGGCTACGCTCATCAAGAAAAGGCTTGAGCTTATGCCACGGGAATTGTGGGGCATGATTGCTGATGGGACAACAGAAGTGGCAACCCAGTGTCTGCTTGCTGCAGCTATCAAGCACAGCCGTTTGCTTGGGGACTTTATGCAGCAGGTCTTACGGCGTCACTACAGGGCATTCACTCCAAAGCTGGAAACGAGAGAATGGGAAGCATACCTTGTCGAGTGTGCTCACATTGACCCTGCAGTTGTCACATGGAGCGCAATAACCAGAAAGAAAATGGGACAGGTTGTCTACCGGATACTCTCTGAAGCCGGATACCTGGACGGTACACGGTCACTCAAGCTGCAACCGGTGCTTGTTACCACTGAAGTCAGTAAATTCCTTTATACCCACAATGAAAACTACATCCTGAAATGCATGGAAATAACCCATGAATGATGCCCTTAAAGAGCGATTGAACAAAATACTGGACCGTATTACTTCCCCTGAGTTCCTTACCAATGCCGGACTCGGTAATGAAATCGGCTTCTACATCTTCGATTACCCTGCTGAATACGAGCTTGAGGTTCGTCAGCATGTGGATTTTGTCGTTGATAAGGCTTCCAAGCGCAAACCGGAACTGAAAATAGCGCATATCAACCTTTTCAAGGTGGTCGTGGATTACCTTCAGGAACGTGGTTATCTGGATAGAGCGGTTGCCCTGCAGCGGGACAAGGGCGATGAAGCTTTGTTCAAGGCGTTGAAGGGATTGCTGCACGAAGAAAAGATTGCAAAGGTCTTTGCCGAACTTGCCCAACCTGAAAACCATGACTTCGTATTTATGACCGGAATCGGCAACGCTTATCCGCTGATACGGTCACATACACTGCTGAACAATCTTCACCCGCTTATGGGTGGGACTCCGTTGGTGGTCTTTTATCCTGGTGCATACGATGGTCAGGGACTGAGTCTGTTCGGCAAAATGAAGGATAACAATTATTACCGGGCTTTCCGGCTTGTGGTGTGACTACTTGATATAACCAGAGGGAATTCATGCATATCAAAAATATCTTTGAGAAGAACCTGTTTCGCACCATCAATGGTGTCGTAAAAGCCGACCAGAGAGACGAGACCGTCGTCTGGCAGGAGCTTGATGAATACGTCGTCACCAAAGAACTGAACAGGTATCTGCACCAATTTTTCACGTCATACCTTGGTGCCATAGATAACCCCAATGACACAGCCGCCTCAGCACGTATGGGTGTCTGGGTGTCCGGCTTCTTTGGTTCCGGCAAGTCACACTTTATCAAAATCCTTTCCTACCTGCTTGGCAACTGCCAGGCTCATGATGCTGAATCAAATCAATACCGCAAAGCCGTCGAGTTCTTTGAAGAGAAAATTGCCGATACCATGTTCCTTGAAGACATCAAACGTGCGGTTGCGTCCGATACGGATGTCATTCTGTTCAATATCGACAGCAAGGCTGATAACAAGGACAGCAAAGACGCCATCCTTGCGGTATTCCTGCGGGTATTCAATGAGAAGCTCGGCTTCAGCGGCGATGACCCGCATATTGCCAACATGGAACGTTACCTTAAGAGTAAGGGCGTTCTGGACACCTTCCACAAAGCATTCAAGGAAGCATCAGGGAATGAGTGGCTGAAAGAGCGTGATGCCTATTCGTTCAATCGGGACCACATTGTCGATGCCCTTTCCCATGCATTGGGTATGACAACGGAATCAGCCGGCAAATGGTTCGACGATGCCGAGGACAAGTTCCGCATCAACATTGAAGGCTTCAGCAAGCTGGTCAAAGAGTACCTGGACAGCAAAGGTCCTCAGCACCGGATTGTTTTCCTCGTGGATGAGGTAGGTCAGTTTATCGGCAGCGAAACCAATCTCATGCTCAACCTTCAGACCGTTACGGAGGATTTGGGGCGTATCTGTAACGGCAGAGCGTGGGTCATCGTTACTTCTCAGGAAGATATTGATGCTGTCCTGGGTGAGGTACGGGGTTCCAAGGCGAACGACTTCTCAAAGATTCAAGGCCGTTTCTATACTAAGCTTTCCCTGTCCAGTGCTAATACTGATGAAGTTATCCAGGCACGTCTGCTGGAAAAGACCGGCGACGCCCGCCGTGCCCTTGAAGATTTGTGGAATCTGAAAGGAGATATTCTCAAGAACCAGATTAGCTTTACCCACAGTGCCACCCTCAATAATTTTTCAGACAGCAAGTCATTCATCGACAACTACCCCTTCGCTCCTTACCACTTCCAGTTGATACAGAAGGTTTTTGAATCGATTCGCAAAGCTGGTGCTACCGGTATGCACCTCAGTCGTGGTGAGCGTTCCATGCTTGATGCTTTCCAGTCGGCGGCGACGAGTATTTCCGAAGAGCGTATCGGCGCATTGGTGCCACTGTATGAGTTCTATCCGGCCATTGAGAGCTTCCTCGAAACCATTGTCAAGCTGACTATCCAGCAGGCAGATGACAATACCGGTCTTGAACCGTTCGATACCAAGTTGCTGCGTGTTCTGTTTCTGATTCGCTATGTGGACATCATCAAGCCGAACGTGGACAACCTGGTCACACTCTGTATCGAGAAGGTTGATGATGACCGTCTCACTCTCAGGCGGAAGATTGAAGAGAGTCTTCAGCGTCTGGAGAAGGAAACCCTTATCACCAGCAATGGCGACCTGTATTTCTTTCTCACCAATGAAGAGCGGGATGTATCACGGGAAATAAAGAATGTGGATGTCGCCAGCAGCGAGCAGACCAAACAGCTTGCGGCACTGATATTTGAAGAGGTCTACAAAGACGACAACAAGTTCCGTTACCCGGTCAACAAGCGGGATTACGGCATTAACCGTATCTGCGACGGGCAGTTCTTCGGGACAAATGCCGGTCATGACCTGACACTTGAGGTTATTACCCCCCTGAACGACGATTATGCTGCCTTCAATCCGGCAAAGTGCATCATGCAGAGTGCCAGCACCAACGGTGGTTGCGTGATTATCAAGCTCGCCGACAGGCAGGAGTTTGGTCGTGAACTGCGGACACTGCTCCAGACCGAGAAATACAACCGCCTGAAAAATGACCCTTCTGCCCCGGATAGTCTCCGTAAAATCCTGAAAGACCGGATAGAACAGAACCGGGAGCGCAAGAACCGCTTGATTGTTCTGCTGGAAACCTTGCTGCAGGAATCTGATTACTACGCCTTTGGAAAGACCTTGCAGGTAAAAGCAAATTCTGCCAGGTCAGCCAAAGATGAAGGTATCAACTATCTCATCGAAAACATTTACTCCAAGCTTGGTTATCTCAAGGTGCTGAAGGAAGAGCCGTTGAAAGAGATAGCGGCTATCCTTAAGAGCAACGACATCGGACAATATTCCCTTCAGGTCGAGGGTGGAGATGCCAACGAACTTGCCGTCAAGGAGGTCAAACAGTTCATTGACCTTTCAACCGGGAGTAATCAGAAAGTACTGTTGAATGAACTGGTAGACCGTTTTGTTCGTCGTCCGTTCGGGTGGTCAGAGTGGGAAATCATCCTGCTGGTTTCTCGGTTGTTCATGGCTGGTGACATAACCCTCATGTCAGACGGCGCAGCCCTTACCCCCAAAGATGCGGTAGACCCGCTGTCCAAGCAGGTTAAATGGAAGCAGGTCACCATAATCAAGCGTAAGGCGGTCGGCGAGGAAGAACTCAATAAAGCCCGGACGCTTGGTAAGGACATCTTCCATGTTATCGGCCCCGAGGGTGAAGACCAGCTCAATCAATTTCTTCGTGACCAAATGGTGGGATGGCAGGACAGCCTGAACTCATACAAGCCCCTTGCCCAGAGTGGGAAGTATCCCGGCAGCTCAACCATCGTCAACGCTCTCAAGCTCGTTCAGAAGCTGCTCGCTATCCATGATAGCTATGAATTTTTCGATGCATTCAACAAGGCGAAAGATGACCTGAACGACCTTTCAGACGATATGCAGGAACTGACAGGGTTCTACACTACGCAGAAACCGATATGGGACAAGCTCCAGACGTACATGGACGGTGATTTCAAAGCCAACCGGCAGGAGCTGGAAAAAGACGCTGATGCAAAGAAGGCATTGATTCGTCTGGATGAAATACTCAAAGCACCACGCCCGTATGGCATGATAAAGGAAATTGAAGGTCTGGTTGCTGCCATCGCTGTAGTAAATACCCAATGTCTTGCCAAAGAAAAGGAACTTCTCCTTGTGAAGCTGGAGAAGGAAATAGCCGTTGTTGCCGAAAATCTGGGTGCATACAATGCGTCGGCAGACTTGCGTAACCAGGCACTGAAGCCGCTGCAGGACATCAAAAAGCAGGTACAGGAAGAATCACAGATACCCAACATGCATTACCAGCTGAACAAAGCAGTTGATGCCGTTGATACCGCAAACGAGCTTATTGAGAAGAGTGTCGAACCGACGACTACATCTGTTGGCACTGGCGTAATCCCACCAAAAGCCAAGCCGGTGAAGTATGTCAGCGCAACAAGTCTTTCCACGAAAACCTTCCTTGAGTCGGAACAGGATGTAAATGATTACCTGGAAGTATTGAAGAAAGAGCTTCTGGCGGCAGTGAACAACAGCATGCGAGTCAGAATCAAGTAACCGGAGATTCCATGAACAAGGCGAAACTCAAATCATACGCTCCCGCAGCACGTCGGGATTTCATACAGGCAGTAACCGACCGTGCTCACTTCTTCGGAATATCTGAAAAGGAGATTGTACCGGTCGAAGAGAGCGGAGATGTTGCCATCATAGGCGGTCGCCCATTTCCACGAACTGTTGCTGTTCAAAGAAGAAAACTCGATGCACGGGTAAAGCGGGATGGGTTCGGTCAGGTTATGGAATCGGTAGCCTATACGTGGTTCAATCGTTTTCTTGCCCTTCGCTACATGGAACTTCATGGATATTTAGAACACGGCTTTCGAGTTCTCAGTAGTACGGGAAGCAGCACTACCCCGGAGATACTTGACCATGCTGCCCAATTAGACTTGCCGGGTCTGAACAAGCAGAAGGTTACAGAGCTAAAGCTTGACGGTAACAAGGATGCTGAACTGTATCGAATATTGCTGGTAGCACAGTGCAACGCATTGCATTCTGCAATGCCCTTCCTTTTCGAGAAAATTGAAGATGAAACCGAACTGCTCCTTCCCGATAACCTGCTGCATTCCGATTCGCTCATCCGCAAGTTGGTGACTGAAATTGAAGAAGAAGACTGGCAAGAGGTCGAAATTATCGGCTGGCTCTACCAGTTCTACATCTCCGAGAAGAAAGACCAGGTTATCGGCAACGTTGTTAAAAGTGAAGACATCCCGGCAGCTACTCAGCTCTTCACCCCAAATTGGATTGTGAAGTACATGGTTCAGAACAGCCTGGGGAAGCATTGGCTGGCAACCTATCCTGATTCGCCACTCAAGGCGAAGATGGAATATTTCATTGAGCCTGCCGAGCAGACTGATGAAGTCAAAGCGCAGCTTGCGGCCATCACTCCCGATTCACTTGACCCGGAAAAACTGACTCTGCTTGACCCTGCTTCCGGTTCCGGGCACATCCTGGTTGAGGCATATGATGTTTTCAAAGAAATCTACCTTGAGCGTGGGTATAGCAACCGAGATTTCCCCCGGCTGATTCTGGAAAAGAACCTCTTTGGACTGGATATTGATGACCGTGCAGCACAAATGGCTGGGTTTGCATTGTTGATGAAAGCTCGTAAGGATGACCGGCGTATTTTGCGGAGTGAAAATCCTGTAAAGCTTAATGTTATGGCAATACAGGAAGTTGGAGTTTTTACTATAGAGAATTCTCATTGGGGTGAAAATTCAAAATCTATAAAGGAGTTGGTTAACCTCTTTGCTTCCGGTAAGACATTAGGCTCTCTAATCTCGGTGCCTATTTCTGTAGGTGACAAGCTGCCGATAATCAGTACGTTAATTGACAAAAACTATCTTTCTGGCGACATTTTTGTCCGTGATGCTGCTATTAGTTTGATGCCAATATTGCGGCAAGCTGAAGTTCTGTACAAAAAATTTGATGCTGTAGTTATGAACCCACCGTATATGGGTGGTAAGGGCATGTACTCAAAAATAAAAGAATATTTAAAAGAATGCTATCCAGACTCGAAAACGGACATTTATGCTGCTTTTATGGAACGTGGATTGATGCTTTTAAAGCAGAATTCGCTGCTGTCTATGGTGACGATGCAAAGTTGGATGTTTCTTTCATCCTATGAAGCTTTAAGAGCAAATTTGATTGGTAGCAACACACTCGTTAATCTTGCGCATTTTGGAGCTCGTGCCTTTTCTGAAATATCTGGTGAGGTGGTCCAAACTGCCGCTTTTACATTTAATAATTCAAAACATCCTAACTGGAAACCAACATTTATTCGGCTGATTGATGGAAATGAGGAAGACAAAAAATTCAATCTTATTAAGGGAAACAATCGTTTCAACAATATAAGTCAAAAAGAACTATTAGTGATTGATTCCAATATTATAGCTTACTGGGTAAGCAAGATTGCATTACATCATTTTGCGGGGGAAAAACTAGGAAATATTGCCGAAGCAAGGCGTGGACTACAAACAGGCAACTCTCCTCTTTTTATTAGGGAATGGTATGAAGTTTCTTCAGATATGACGCAATTCAAAAGTGCGTCAAAAGAAGAATTGATTAAATCGCCAAAAAAATGGTTTTTGTTCAATAACGGCGGAGAGTTTCGCAAATGGGCTGGGAGCGTTGATTATGTTGTAAACTGGAAAAATAATGGTGAAGATATTAAAAACTCAGGGAAGGCTATTATACCAAGTGAAAACAGATACTTTCAGCCAATGCTCACTTGGTCACGTTTGAGCGGAGGAAAAACCGGATTTAGATACGTCCGCCAAGGCGTAATACCTGGTGATACGGGACCAGGTATTTTCATTACTGACCCCTCCCGATTATATTTACTCCTCAGTTTTCTAAATTCAAAAGTAACTCAATTTTATCTTAATATAATAGTTCCAAACCTTACTTTTTTAAGTGGAGACATTGAAAAAATTCCGTGCGGACAAATAGTTTCAATTGGAGATAAGGTTGGTGTGAATGGAGAACGGTGTGTCGATATCACTCAATTAGATTGGGATTCTTACGAAACATCCTGGAATTTTGATGTGTTACCGCTTACTTCAAACAAATTAAAAGACAAGAACATATCTAAATCATGGCAAAATTGGCAATCACAATGCCTCGCTAGATTATCTCTAATTCAAGAGCTTGAAACCGAAAATAATCTCCTATTCATTGAAGCATTTGGATTGCAAGAAGAACTAAGTCCAGTACCGCCGGAAGAACAATTAACCCTCACTCGTGCAAATCTTGAATTGGATATTAAACGTCTAATCTCATATGCCATTGGCTGTATGATGGGACGGTACAGCATTGACCAGGCTGGGCTAGTGTATGCTAACAGTTGTAATAAAGGATTTGACCAATCAAATTATAATTCATTCCCTGCAGACGATGATGGTATTGTACCAGTTATGGATACGGGTTGGTTCCCGGATGATGCAGCCAGCCGTTTTGAAGAGTTCCTAGTTGTTGCATGGTCACCTGAAACACTTGAAGAAAACTTGAAATTCACTGCCGACAGCTTGTCACCCAAAGGTAGTGAGACCCCACGGGAAACCATACGCCGCTATATCAGCACCCAGTTCTTTAAAGACCACCTGCAAACCTACAAGAAACGCCCAATCTACTGGCTCTTCTCAAGCGGTAAGCAAAGGGCCTTCGAGTGCCTTGTTTACCTACACCGCTACAATGAATCCACTCTCTCCCGTATGCGCAATGAGTACGTTACCCCTTTGCAGGGCAAGTTCTCTGCGCAGGTTGACTACCTGGCCAACGAAGTTGACTCGGCGTCATCAACAGCAGAACGCAACCGTTTACAAAAACAGCTTGATACTCTGCGGAAGAAGCAAGTAGAGCTTGCTTCATTCGACGACCTACTGCGCCACTACGCAGACCAGCGTATCAGTCTTGACCTTGATGACGGAGTGAAGGTGAACTACGGGAAGTTTGGAAGTCTGCTGGCAGAAGTGAAGGCTGTAACCGGGGGTAGTGAATAGATGGCAATTGAAATCCCAAAGGTATTATACAAATACGAGCCAATAAATGAATACAGCTTGCGAAACATCAAGAATGCTACGCTGTTTTTCAATGCTCCAGCATCATTTAATGACCCGTTTGATTGCTCCTTAAATGAAGCTTCATTTGTTTATGGAGACAACGACCGAATTGAGCTTTTTAATTACTTACAGTCCACAGGCAGATTGGGTAACGTTGCACACGTTAAGCATGTAGATGAGATTCCTGCTCGTTTTAAAGAACAAGTTGAAGCAGCAATTATTGGCTGTATTCCAGAAATTGAAGACAAACAATTAAATCGGTATGGCTGCACTTGTTTTTCAGAATTAAATAATCATATCCTTATGTGGTCACATTACGCCAATTCTCACAAAGGAATGTGTTTGGAATTCGATACTTCTTTTGACCCATTTACAAGAGTCTTTCCCGTTCAGTATTCGCCTAATTTTCCTCAGATTAACCCAGTAAAAATGATTACAAATTTTGGGACTGACGTTATTTACAGAGAAAGTGTTAAGCCGCTGCTGACCAAATATGAATGTTGGGAATACGAGGCAGAATGGCGGCTTTTCCATGTAGAACCACGAAAATTATATGGGTATCCAGTAGAAGCATTGAAAGCCGTATATTTTGGAACTCAAGTCGATTTAGCGGATTTGGAAATCGTATGCCTGGTTCTTCAAGGACAGTGTAAGGACGTAAGGTTTTACCGTGCTCAAAAAGGTAAACTCAGATATGAAATTGAATTTGTGGAATTTGACTACACGCCGCACATAGAATCAGTCAACTCAAGTGGAGGAAAGTCATGAACTACCAAAATCGACTTGCTGACAACGACCTGCTCCAAGAGGAGATACGGGCTCATAGGCCGCTTGACACATACGAAGTAAAGCAGCTGAAAGAGTATTACCGTATTGGCCTGACTTGGTCCAGCAATGCCCTTGAGGGGAATAGCCTTACTGAGAGCGAAACCAAGGTTGTTCTGGAAGACGGCATTACCATTGGCGGAAAGCCGATGAAAGACCACTTTGAAGCAATTGGCCATAGTGAAGCTTTCGACCTGCTCTACAAGCTGGCGGATAGCCAGGACATCACGGAAGACGACATCCTTGGATTGCACCGACTTTTCTATTACCGGATTGAATCAGAAACTGCCGGAAAGTACCGGGAACGCAACGTTATCATCACCGGAACCGACTTTACACCGCCGACACCAGCGGCAGTTCCGCTTGCCATGCAGGAGTTCTTGGGTAACTTACCTTCTCTGAGGCAGCTTAATCCGGTTGAATATGCCGCTATGCTGCACCTCAACTTGGTAACCATCCACCCATTCATTGACGGCAACGGCAGAACCGCACGACTGCTTATGAATCTTGTCTTGCTGCAGGCTGGTTATCCCATCACCATCATTCCACCCATTATCCGAGGTGACTATATTTCTGCCCTGCGGGATTCCAATAAGGGTGATAACAAGCCGTTTATTGCCTTCATATCCTGCTGTGTGTGGGAAAGTCAGAAAGATTATATACGCCTGTTGGAAAGCCTTGACCGTAAATAGACCTCGATTTAGCGAGAAACCATGTCCAAACACCAACTGACAGATACACTTCAAAAGATTTTTCATGACGAGAATCAGCGCATCGTCTTCTGGTATGACGCCGATAAAGAGTTTGAAGACGGGCTGTCCGACTTGAACCTTGATGGTGTCAAAGTCGTTTTTCTCAACCAAACCGGTGCGCTTGAGGTGAAAATCCTCGTCGAGATGCAGGATACCGTAGGCAAGTACCTCCTCTACGCCCCCTTCGCAGAACCGGACGTCAAAGACGATTGGCTATTGGACATCCGCTTATACAGTCGCACGTTCCATGCAGACCAAGCTTCTATTCAGTTGAATGAGCTGGGACTTGGCAACTTGTCGTTGCGTCCCTATCTTGCAAAACGCAGGAAGTTCTTCAACAAAGACCGCATGAATCGCCTGAAGAAGTGGGTAAAACCTGAAGATACAGAAACTGACCTTGACCTGAAAATGCTGGCGGTTCTGACAAAAGCAGACTTGCCGGAGACATTCTCCATTTTGATGAAGCTTTTCGGGGAGCTTTGCCAGCACGAGGACAATCAACCGTTGCTCGTATCGCAGACGGCATGGGATGAAATAAAGAAGTTCGACCTGACAGAGTCATTCTGGGAACAGGTCACTTTGACATTCGGATACAAGGAAAACACCCCTTCACTGAATGACCTTCTCATCCGTATTCTGGTCACTGATTTTGCCAAGAGCAGTAAAGGTGCCGTACCCATTGCCCTGCAGCATTTCGTATTGGCCAACAAGAGTCTGTCCCTTACCGCCTCTGTCTTTGCCAACCACTGGCGCAGCAACATCAACCATTTCAGTTGCTACAACCAGTTATCCAAGACGGTTTCAAAACAGTTGAAGCTGGAAAACCACCTGGGCGACCTTGACGAACAGTCTTTGCTGGAAACCATGACCTTTGAAGAGGTTGAGCGAAGAATTATCCGCTGCCTGCTTGCAAAGATGAAAAACGGATTTGCCTTTGGTGATGAGATTAAATCCGTAATAGCCCAAAGGCTCGACGGATACTGGACGAAAGAAGCTTTTGCAACCGGCAATATCAATTACCGTGTGCTGTACGGTGCACTCCTGGCTGCTGCCGACCTGTTCGAGCTGAGAAGCAAGTACCAGGACGGCTTGAGTTACCCAGATGCCGTTAGCATGTACAACGCATATACCCGTGAACTTCACCTGTTTGACCTGTTGTATCGACAGTTTCACGAACGGGCTGACCAGATTGAATTGGCAGGAACGGACATCCTGAAAGGGCTGCGGGAAGATGTGGAAGGGTGTTACGGCAACTGGTATATCGACCAACTTGCCCTATCGTGGGGGGCGCTCATTGAAGCACCCAACGGAAGCGGGCTTATCAATAATTGGAGCATTAGAGATGTCGCCAACCAGCAGGACTTCTTTGCAAAGACCGTTAACAAGTCACTGGATGATTATCCTACCGGACGGGTCTATGTTGTTATCAGCGATGCCTTCCGCTACGAAGTGGCTGTGGAACTGACAGACGAGCTGAACGCCAAGTCCCGCTATGATGCCGATATTACATCCCAGTTAGGCGTGTTACCGAGTTACACATCATTGGGTATGGCTGCTCTTTTGCCACATCAGTCACTGGATTATAAAGCCAGCGGCGATATTGAAGTGAATGGGCTTCCCACGGCATCGCTGGAGCAGCGCAGCAAAATACTCGCTGAAGTCAGTGGTACGGCAATCAAGGCGGAAGAGCTGTTGGCAATGAGCAGAGAAAAGGGACGGGAGTTCGTCAAGCCGCACCGGATAATCTACATCTACCACAACCAGATTGATGCATCAGGTGATTCCGCTTCCACCGAATCCAACACGTTCAGTGCAGCACGTACCACTATCAATGAGCTGACGGCTCTTACCGGCTATATCATCAACAATCTAAATGGCAGTATCGTGCATATCACTGCTGACCACGGCTTCCTGTTTCAGGAAACATCTCCAGGCCAGCAGGACAAAAGCGGCCTTGATTCTAAGCCTGACGGAACATTGAAAGCTAAGAAACGCTATCTGCTCGGCAATAACCTCGGTGGTAATCCGAAAGTATGGAAAGGGACTACTGCAACAACCGCTGGCACGACAAACAGCCTTGAGTTCTGGGTGCCGAAAGGTGCCAACAGATTCCATTTTGCCGGTGGCGCCAGATACGTTCATGGCGGAGCAATGCTGCAGGAAATAGTTCTCCCCATCGTTACGGTGAAGGGACTGCGTGGTGTTGAAAAACCTACTAAGGTCAATGTATCCCTGCTTGGCACCGTTAAGAAGATAGTCAACAATATGCAGCGCTTCGAGTTTATCCAGACGGAAGCTATATCCGAGAAGGTTCGTCCGGTTACCATGTCGGTCTCTCTCCGGGATGATTCCGACCAGCTTATCAGCAACGAAATCAACCTGACTTTTGACAGTGCATCAGACCAGATGAACGACCGGAAGAAATCGGCAAGCCTCATTGTTAAATCAGGAACGTATGACAAGAAGAAAGAGTTTTACCTCGTAATGCGGGATACGGCTGACAATACCGAGATAGACAGAATTCCGCTGACGATTGACCTGTCTTTTGGAAATGAATTCTGACCAGCAAGGATTATCTATGGATAACGAATTAAATTGTAGCTTGGACAGCCTCCTGAATCAGCACTTTGCCGGTAAAGTCGTCAGGAAAGACCTGACCAAGCTGGTTAAGGAAGGGGCAAACGTCCCTGTCTACGTTCTGGAATACCTTCTCGGGATGTATTGCGCTTCCGACAACGAAGAGGTCATTCAAGAGGGTTTGAAGAACGTCAAAAAGATTCTGGCTGAAAACTATGTCCGTCCTGATGAAGCCGAAAAGGTTAAATCTAAAATCAAGGAACTGGGAACCTATAAGGTCATTGACAAGATTACGGTCAAGCTTAATGAAAAACGGGATGTGTACGAAGCACTTCTGTCGAACCTTGGCGTAAAAGGTGTCGAAATATCCAGCAGTACCGTAAAAAAGTATGAAAAACTGCTGGTGGGCGGTATCTGGTGCATCGTCACACTGAACTACTTTTACGAAGAAAATATGAAAGGCTCACCTTTCAGCATCGGCGACTTGAAACCTATCCAGATGCCTAACATGGATATGGAGGGGCTTTTCGAGGGGCGCAAATCTTTCACGCAAGACCAATGGATGGATGTTCTGGTTCGTTCTACAGGCATGGAGCCGTCAGTTCTGGAGTCCCGTGTTAAGTGGCACCTGGTCGC
Source organism: uncultured Desulfuromonadales bacterium (assembly GCA_903868145.1). Lineage (GTDB taxonomy): Bacteria > Desulfobacterota > Desulfuromonadia > Geobacterales > Pseudopelobacteraceae > CAIPTY01. Next base: position 23,985 of record CAIPTY010000064.1, read on the forward strand.
CAGAATGATTCCTTTCGTTGAGAACGGTTACAACGTCTGCGAGCTGGGACCACGGGGAACCGGCAAGAGTCATATCTACAAGGAAATCAGTCCGAACAGTATTCTCGTTTCCGGTGGCCAGACCACCGTAGCAAATCTCTTTTACAACATGGGGTCGCATCAGGTCGGCCTTGTCGGAATGTGGGATGTCGTAGCCTTTGATGAAGTTGCCGGAATTTCCTTCAAGGACAAAGACGGTATTCAGATAATGAAGGACTACATGGCATCCGGCTCTTTTGCGAGGGGTAAAGACCAGATTTCAGCCAATGCTTCAATGGTATTTGTCGGCAACATCAATCAGCCGGTGGATACCCTTGTTAAAACCAGCCACCTGTTGGCACCTTTCCCGGAGAACATGATTGATTCAGCGTTCTTCGACCGCTTCCATTGCTATATCCCCGGCTGGGAAGTTCCGAAGATGCGCCCGGAGTTTTTCACCAACCAATATGGCTTGATTGTGGACTACCTCGCCGAGTATCTGCGGGAGATGAGGAAATACAATTTCTCAGATGCCATCGACAAGTTTTTCAAGCTTGGTAACAATCTTAATCAGCGGGATACGATAGCTGTCCGCAGAACTGTATCCGGTCTGTTAAAGCTCCTCTACCCGCATGGCGAATTTGACAAGGAAGCTGTTCGCCAGTGCCTGCAATATGCCCTTGAAGTCCGCAGAAGGATAAAAGAACAGCTCAAAAAGATTGGCGGCATGGAATTCTATGACGTTCATTTCAGCTATATCGACAATGAGAGTATGGAAGAACGGTTCGTCGGCGTACCGGAACAGGGCGGCACATCGCTAATTCCTGAAGGTCAGCTGAAACCTGGCACGCTGCACACCGTTTCAACCGGAAGTGGCGGAATGCTTGGCTTGTACCGCCTTGAGCTTCAAGTAATTGGCGGCAGCGGTAAGCTTATGCTGTCAGGATTCGGCACATCGACGAACGCCAAGGAACCGGTCAAGGTAGCTTATGACTACTTCAAAGCAAACCTGTCGAGAGTGAGCGGTGTCGCCAAGGCCATTGACCATGATTACCACATGCACATGGTTGAGCTGCACAATACGGGACCGGCAGCAGCTTTGACGATTGCTTCATTTGTCTGCTTCTGCTCTGGATTGTTGAATAAGCCGATACAAGGGCAAATGGTCGTCTTGGGCGACATGAGCCTCGGCGGGAGCATCATACCGGCTGAGAACCTTGCTGAGTCCCTCCAGGTAGCCTTTGATGCAGGGGCAAAGCGGATACTAATACCGATGAGCAGTGTGACCGACATCCCGACTATTCCGGGTGAGCTGTTTGCCAAGTTCCAGACAAGTTTCTATTCTGACCCGGTAGATGCGGTGTTTAAGGCGTTGGGAGTGGATTAGGCCAGATGGTTCTTATTGATTTTGAGGCAAACCTACTAAACAAATATAGCCAATGGCTCAATAACTAACATCATCGGCGGTACAAGGAATATTTCATGTTAGGATGGCTTCTGAATAGTCTTTCACGCCGAGCAAGCATTTGGGTGAACGAGTGGAACAATACAAGCCTAGACCGCAATAAGCTCAATTATTCATCCTTACAACGAATACTGTTACACGCAAGTGAAAGCCCTTTTTCATTTGTTTTGAGCATTTGGTTTTTTATATGTGCAATATCTATAGGAACCTGGATTGGTCAAGAATACTTTGACCTCTGTTTGGTCACCTATTTGTGGAAGGAATCCGAACTTCTAACATATTTCGGAACTCTGTGGACTCTTCAGGGAACTGTTTGTGCGCTAGTTTATCCTATCGTAATTGCCTTTGTTGCAGTTTTGTTGCAAAGAAGGAGCACAGTAAAATTAAGTCTTCGTCTTTATTATATCGACGCTGCAGTCATTCCATCTGGCGCAAGTGCGATTGCACTATTAACCTGGATGGGAATTGAGCACCTATCCATTTCCTATCTCCCTACTGAATTGTTGTCTGTTGTAATGGTTGGAAATTCTATTTGGTTCGTTTTAAACTCGATGCTCACAGGATGGTTTCTATATCGGACTGTGCAATATTTAAACGATGATGAACGACTTCAAGTTTTTAATCGTTTTGCTGTACAAATTGCTTTTCCACGTGAAGTAAAGAACCACCTCCTTGGGCTTATATTCTCAAATGCCCAATCTCAAGGATTCATTCCCGGAAAAGATTACACCAGTGATGATGATTGCCCAAAGGTATCACTTTATCCTGTATCTGAAGGTTTACCCTGTATCCGGGCCTACTGCAAACGCGAACAAGCAGTCATTGATATACGCTTACGTTTATTATCGTGGGGAGTATTCCTTTGGTTACGCCAAGCCAATAAAATAAAGTACCCCCAAAGTAACTCTCGACACTCTCAAGTGTTTCCTCTTCTAGAAATCCCGATTATTCCAGGTGAAACTTATAATGGTGATGTAATTCTTTGCCGAGTTGTCGGCAATATTATGCCAGGGACAGTGGCATCATTTTTGATTCGACATTCCATTATATTTAGTGCTCCCCCTTCACCCAACATATCATTTTCAAGCTATGAAATTATGGAGGAACTCGCTGTTGAGGCACTTGTTCTTGCGGAACAGAAGAGATTCAATACTGCAAAAGAGGTCATTCGGGGGCTAGTAAACCTTCACGCAAATCTAATAAGAGCCGGTGCATTTGTTAATGACAACAACTTGCCTGACAATGCAGCTTTAATTCCCGACCCATACGGTTTCAGTTCTCTTCGGATACATGAAAATTGGTTACGCGTATACCGGCAACTTGCAGAAATTGCTGTCAAAGAGTTGCAATCTGATTCGAGTCTTTTTAAACAACACTGTTACCTCGCATACAAATTGGTTAATTTGCTTCAAGACCAAGACATTAACATTCTTCTATATCTTCAGAATTTATCGTCCCATTTGATGTATCGGATGGGTAACTGGTGGTCAAACAAAATAGAAGAGCATGGACAGATTACTCACAATGCAATTTATGGAGTCATCCTTCCACTGTCTTTAGATAGACTTTATGATAGCGCGATTAAGGAATTTATTGGAGGATGGGAAGCACTTTGTTTGCGTGAGAAAGACAAAAATCTGGATACTGCAGATGCCACATGGGCTCACTATTCACGTCACGCGCTTTTTGCCGCTACTCATGCTGAACATACCGTTAAAATGATACTAGGTGCGGTGTTACGCGGTGATAAAACTGCAGCAGTCTGGCTTACAGATTCATTTCAAAAATGGTGGAATAACCAAAGGCACAAGTTTGATTCAAATCAATTTGGGAGCAACGAGAATCCACTTCTAACATTTGAGTGTGTGCATAAAAATTGGCAAGAAGTAAGAGAAAACCTGGAAGCAGTTCCAAATGGGCAACAAGAGCATATTCTGGCGCAAAATGTTGTTTCAACAGTTCTTAGAAAATATTGGTCAGATTTAAGGCTTGTCCTAATATTGGTTCTTCTCGATTGGACGCCTGCAGAAGCACCATCAAACTCTCTCACCTTGGAACTTATCAGTGCGCTTCTACATAATCGTGACTTGAAGCATGGAGGAAATATTGACGCTGATGTTAGTAGAAATGCGTCTAAAGTTCTTAATAGATTATTACACGTGCAACTTACCGACCGTGATTATGAGAATAGATTAGATAAAATAGTCGAATATGCCCAAGAGTTAAGAACTCCCAGCATGGTTTCTGGTCGTATTTATAGCAGTTCTGGTGCAAACGATATTCACTCTCTGTGTGTGGCTCAGTGCCAATTTCTCATAGCAATAGCGTCTGCCGAAATACCACTATCAAGTTATCTTAAGAAGGCAGTAACAAAATGGGCGAATGACCTGCAACAGTTGGAGCGGTGCTCGCGTCTGGCAAAACAGTTGAAAGAATGTACTGAATCAGAGTCATTTATTACTAAAACCGCAATCACTTCAACGATTCGCAAAGATATTGGCCTATCAGAGGATTTGAAAGACCCCCATGATTGGGTCATCGCTTCGCTTAGTGACTTTATTATACTTGTGAGTGAAACGCACGAAGTCACATTGGCAAGTGCTCAATTATCGCAAGTGAGAATCAATGAAGTAGCTGAGATGGTATCCAAGTATGTGTTAACGGGTGATAAAGATACCTTTCCTTTTTCTCTCAAGCCGTCTTTCCTAGAATCTTCAGAAATTACAGAGCCACATTATTTTACAATTTCCGGTATCGGGAAAGGTGCTTACACTGAACCTCCGCTTGAAACTGTAGGGTCTCATTTAGACTCAACTTTCAATGAGTATGTTTATAAGTCAGTCGCAAGCTCAGTCATTGCCGATAGAATAAAAATAGACAAACTGAAACCCATTCGCTCTGACTCTGAAGTATCTTTTTTTGAAGACATGCAGCGAAGAGCGGATACTTTCCACAAGAAAGGGTTAACTCCATTGCTACTTGTTTCTGAGCATTGTCACTTAGAATGGCTCAATACGTGGCGATATCTTTCAGGACGTGCTGAGCAGACAAGTGATGTATCTTTCCGACAACCAAGGGAAGGTGATAGTCAGGGCTTAATCGGCTATTTTAACGATATTCCTGCCTATAGAGTACCACTCTCAGTAGATAGATGTTTCGTGATTCCAGCTGAAGAATTTGAGGTTCTGAAATACACCCTGGATAGTAATGGCTCACCCATATCGGTAACAGTGACGCAAGATGAAAACCATAAAATTAGTTTGAAATTTGAATGGTCTTTTCATTCATCACCCAGGAGTAAAAAATAATGGCAGACAGAAGTCTTAATGAAGCCTTTGAAGCTTTTGGAGAATGGTTCTTGCCGGAAGACCAGGAGCGTAAAATTGCCGGACATCTAAATTACACCTCAGACGGTACTGAACTGCATCTAAATGAATCGTTTCAAGTATTGCGTGGAATTATTGGAGCAGGAACCCAAATGCAGGACTACCCAGTAATTTATGGGATAACGCGTGAAGGTGAAGCAATAACGTTGTTAAAGGCACAGCGAATGGGTGTTTCTTTTAATTTTGGAGCTGGTGGTCTGCGGGAACCCGAGCGTATTCGTTCTTCCTGGCTACTTGTTGGCGCTCATGTGCCCCCTGATTTTCTCTATGATAATATGAGTTTTAGAGTTCCTGGCTTACAGATTTGGCTCTCTCAAAAGTCGATTGAGCATTCATTTGCAAAAGAACTAGAAACGAACAACTACTCTGTCACATATGTAATTCGCAATATGCCAACGGAATCTATCCGTCTCGCTGCAATTGATGCAAACATAAAATTTAACTTTGATTGGGCCACAAAATGTGACGAATTTACATCAATTGAGTTAAACGTTTCGGCTTGGGTAACTATCAGTCCTGATAAACCCCAGAATATTGACTGGTTTATCCGAGAGGAAAATAAGATTACAACGATGCTTTCCTTTATATCCGGCTCAACAATGTCACCTGATTGCATACGCACGTCAATTAACGAGAATCACAAGGCAAATTTCCTGATTACTTTAAGGGAATCAAAGTGCTGTTCTTACACTAATCCCAACGATTTTTTTATGATGAAAGCTGGAATGGGGATAGAATTTGAAAACGTTGCATCAGCTTGGTTTGAAGAATACCCAAAGTTGCACATGCCAAGCCAATTAGGCTTGAGTGTGTTGTCTTCAGAAAATCTTTGGCTTCATGTCAAATTCTTATCATATATGCAGGCACTTGAAGGGTTTCACCGGGGATTGTACGAAGGAACCTATATGGAAGACAGTCAGTATCAGGCTGTAAGAAGTGTCTTATGTGCGGCTATCCCGACAAGTATTGAAGTTGACCATAAGGCTTCGCTAACTTCACGTATCCGTTATGGTAATCAAATATCGCTGAATAAGAGACTAACTGAGCTGTCAAAGTTATTGTCAGAACCGATACGCGCTACGATTTTGGGCAGTGACGGTAAAATCCCGCGAAAGTGGATAGACACAAGAAATTACTACACGCATTGGGATGAGGAATTGAAGGAAAATGTTTTGGACAATCAGGGCATGTATGATGCTACTGTGCGTATGTCTCACTTTTTGCGGGCGCTGTATCTTAATCTAATGGGAATACCGCAAGAATCCGTTCTAAAGTCACTTCATAACACAAGCAACTCTTCACAGCATTTGATTCAAATCAACTTAAGAGAGCATACGCCAAGTAATGACCGTGCAGGCATGATTATGTCGATACAGGAAATAGATAACGGTAGTCGTGATAAAATATAGAACCATCATATTGGAGATTAAAAATGGCAATGACCGTAGAAATAAAAGGAAATAAACTTTGTATCGAAATTGACCTCGAAAAGCCGACTCCATCAGCATCAGGTAAAACGCTTGTGGTAGCCAGCACAAGAGGAAATGCCGTAACCACTGCAGAAGTAGACGGAAAACCTATCACCATTGGCTTAAACGCCTATATTAAACCTTAAGGACAGCAACATGACCAAAGCTGACATTGTAGAGCGAATAGCCGAGAAAATTGGTTGCACGAAAAAGGAAGCTATTTATTACACAGAAGCGGTGTTCGCTCTTATGAAATCAACTCTTGAAACCGGTGAAAAGCTCAAGATAGCTGGATTCGGGAACTTTGAGGTTAAGCAGAAAGCTGACCGCCGTGGCCGCAATCCTCAGACCGGTGAGACAATCACCATTGAAGCCCGTCGTATCCTGACTTTCAAGCCGAGTAATGTACTTCGCCGAGCAATCAATCAGTAGTATGCAAAATCAATCCATAATCGTGTGCGGGGCAGATGAGCTGGATAACTTTTCAAAAGCGACGCATATCATTAGAATAGTGAATCCTAAAGTAGGAGCTTCAAAACCTGTATGGTTCAAAGGTGACTTCCTACAGTTGAGTTTTGGGGATGTAGTTTCTGATGCAGATGCTCATGCATATAATACACTACCTCCTACAGTAGACGATATTTACCAGGCTTTGGACTTTTCAAGGAAAGCTTGGGCGGTGAGTAATTCAACTCTTCTTGTTTCCTGCGATTACGGTGCTTCAAGGTCCCCAGCACTTGCATATGTAATCTGGGCAGACAAGATGGGTCCTGGAAGAGAGTTGGAAGCATTCACCCATATTATAAACATAAGACCAGAAGCTGTTCCAAACATCCTCGTTGTTTCTTTAGGCGACATGGTGCTCAAGCGCAATAACTCTTTAACAAAACCTCTGAGTGAATTTAACCAATCAATAATGGAAGCTTTGGGCTTGCTATGAACTCATCTCATTTAGAAACAAGAATATTCAAAAATCCCGATAATGCAGACCTAATTGAGGCGGCACATCAAACAGGAATCATTTACAAAACGATTTTGGATGAGTTCGGCAATCTGTATCTATGGGATGGAGACTTGCTGTATCACCAACAGATAATGGAGCGGAATGGAATTCCTCAAGAGCTTTACGGCACTGCAGAGCGATTTCCAAAAGATTCAACCGGCGAGAAGCAACTTGCTGAATACATCCAGCATTGGCAAAATACTATCAAAGGGAAGCGATTTGTTGATGGTGCTTGGCTAGACTGATGTGCGGCCGATTCGTTACAGTCATACCAGCAGATGAATTGAAGGCGATTTTCGACCTGATTGAACGCCCGCAATTAGAGCCTCGATATAATGTCGCTCCCACCCAGAATGTCGGCGTAGTCCGCCAAGCAGACGACTCAACTTACCACTATGACCAATTGAAATGGGGGCTGGTGCCGTCATGGTCAACTGACCCGTCAAAAGGGGCTTCACTGATAAACGCCAGGTCAGAGACTGTTGCCGAAAAACCGTCGTTCCGTCACGCAATCAAGAAGAACCGCTGCATCATCCCCGTGTCAGGATTTTATGAGTGGAGCCATATCGGGACGGAAAAGCACCCTCATTACATCCAGCTATCAGACAAATCACCTATGGCACTGGCAGGTATCTGGGAACATTGGAAATCACCCGATGGAACCCCACTGGAGACTTTCTCCATTTTGACTACAGCAGCAAACAAACTTATTTCAGCCCTTCATGAACGAATGCCGGTAATTCTCATGCCGGATGCATACGGATTATGGCTCGATAGAAAACTCCAGGACCCGCAACACCTGGAACACCTCTACCAGCCTTATCCTGACGAATTGATGACTTACTATGAAGTCCCATCACTGGTGAACAATCCCCGCTTTGATTCACCGTCCTGTATCGTCCATGTCTGATGGCATTTACAGAATAATTTGTTACGCTCAATCACTTTGAGTTGCGGAACATTTCACACAATGGAGTTGGCTTCATATATCTCCTGAAATCCAATAAGAGTCCAATTTATGATTGAACTGAAAAATGTTACCAAACGGTACGAATCTCTAACGGCTGTTGATGACGTATCCTTCTCTGTCAAGTCAGGTGAGTGCTTTGCTCTGCTTGGTCCCAATGGCGCAGGAAAGACTACTATCGTTAAGATGCTGCTCGACTTTATACGTCCGACATCGGGAGACTTATCGTTAAATGGAATCCCAAGTACCCAAGCAGAATGCCGACAATCAATCGGATATCTTGCCGAAAATCATCATATTCCAGCGAATCTGTCAGGGTGGCAATATCTCCTGCGTTGTGCTGAATTATTGGATTTAAGCCCGCCTGAAGCCATGGAACAATGCAGGCGCATTGTTGAGACTATTGGAATGCAAGGTAGAGAACATGCAAAAACAGGCACGTATTCCAAAGGTATGGTTCAACGGTTCGGCTTGGGTGCTGCGCTTATGGGAGACCCGAAACTGTTAATTCTGGATGAGCCCACTGGCGGTTTAGACCCAATTGGTATCCGGGAACTTCGCCTGCTTTTAGAGTCGCTGAAAGGTCAAGGCATGACTATCTTTCTGAATTCACACCTACTGTCGGAAGTCGAGAAAATTTGCGATACCGCAGCTATTATCAATCGTGGCAGGCTTTTGGTGAAAGACGCTATTTCCGACATTGTTAAGGAAGGCGATACTCTGGAAGCTGTGTTTGTAAGACTGGTGAAAGGCTGACATGGAAACTTCGAAAGCACTTGCTCCCATTAAAAAGATTATTAAATACACGCTTGTTGATGAAATGCGGCAAAAGAGTTTTGTCGTCATGTTCGTTATCTGCGCCATATGCGTATTTCTTATTCGTGGTTGTTATCAAGGTAATTACATGGTGAACGGACAAGCCCTTGATGCCGCAACCATTGTCAGAACATTATCGAAAGTGACCTTTCACATTATTGCTGCAGGCGTGATGGTCATAGCGGCCTTACTTTCGATGCGAATATTCAGGAACGACCGGAATGAGGGTATGCAGTCATGTATTTTGTCCAAACCGATAGCCCGGTGGCAGTATATTACGGGAAAAGTCATCGGATTATGGGTCTTGTCAGTACTGTTCATGTTCATCTTGCATAGCATTGTGTTCTTGATAACATCCATCAATTTAAAGGTATTCATGCCGGAATACCTGGTTGCCTCACTGCTATGTTCTATCAACTTGCTCTTTGTAATTGTTGCTGTGCTTCTGCTCTCATTACAGATGTCCGATATTGTCGCATTTCTATGTGTTCTAGGCGTTGGCATCGTTGGTTTTGTTGCTGACGGCATTGCTGCTGCCAGCCACAGTCAGATGGTTCAGTCGATGGTTCAGCAATCGGCTGCCAGTCCACAGTCGGAATTGACCTGGTGGAAAATTGTTTATTATTTCTGGCCGAAGTTGTTAGGTGTTCAACAGCTGGCATCCACGTTGATTGAAAGAGAGGCATTTCATGGATTCGGCTCTATCTACCCACTCATCAATATCCTTCTTTACTGCCTTATTCTTGGAGCTTTGCTTTTCAAGCGATTTGGGAATGAAGATATTGTCTAAATTTATGGGATGCTTGATAAGCGGAGTGATTTGATGCAGAGATACGAATGAAATGAGCCGCATCAAAGTCCAAAAGCAGACGAGCAAGATTAGCAAGCAGTCACACACACGCGGACTGCACGTTGTTGCGCTCTTTGAAGGTGCAAAGGGGCTACTGGTTCTCCTAGTGGGTTTCGAGTTACTGACCTACCTCCACAAGGATATCAATGAAGCCGCCATGCATCTGGTAAAACATCTCCACCTCAATCCTGCCAGTCATTATCCACGAATCTTTCTCGACTTGATGGAACATATAGACGATACCAAACTCTGGAGCATGGCTCTTGCTGCGGCAATGTACTTTGTTGTGCGCATGATAGAAGCTGTCGGACTGTGGCTGAGAAAAACATGGGCCGAGTGGTTTGCCGTCCTCACCGGTGGTATGTACGTTCCTGTCGAGATATATGAGGTGGCCAGTAAAGTCACATGGCCAAGAATCACCGTACTTGTTATAAATCTTGGTGTTGTATCCTACCTGCTGTTTGTACTTATCAAAGAC
>CAIPTY010000065.1 GCA_903868145.1 uncultured Desulfuromonadales bacterium
AGAATGGCAGGGAATGCCTTGCGGCGCTTGAGCAGGGAGAATTCGATCTCGTGCTGATGGACATCCAGATGCCGATCATGAATGGCGAGCAAACGATACAGGAAATCCGTGCGAGAGAAGCAGAAACATCAAGGCACCTGCCGGTGATCGCACTGACTGCGTTTTCCCTGCGGGGTGATAAGGAGCGCTTTATGGAGATGGGTTTTGACGGATATCTTTCAAAACCGCTTGGAGCCGTGGAACTTATGGGCGAAATGAAGCGGGTGGTTGGAACGGTTGGTGAAACCGTCGTTGATGCACACGGGGTATCACATGGATAAACGCTTCAAAATACTGGCTGTTGACGATGAACCACATAATCTCAAGCTGATTTCAAGCGCTCTCAAGGGCAGGTATGAGATTCTTACGGCGATGGACGGGCACGATGCAATCAGACAGGTAGAGGATTATATGCCTGATCTGATACTCCTTGACGTCATGATGCCGGAAATAAGCGGCTTTGATGTCTGCACAGCCATCAAGGCGAACCCGCTGTTCGCAGATATTCCCGTTATCTTCCTGACCGCCATGGATACCCACGAAGGAGCACGCCAGGGGCTTGATATCGGCGGCATTGACTATCTGACCAAACCGGTGGATATCGAACTGCTCAGACTGCGAGTGAGTAATCATCTTGAATCAAAGAACCGCAATGACCTTTTGAAAGAGAACATGGCCTTGCTGGTGCAGAAGAATGAAGAGCTTGAAGCGGCATTGGCTCGTGTCCGGCAGTTGGAGGGAATCATACCGATCTGTTCGTACTGCAAGAAAATCAGGGATGACAACAACAGTTGGCAAAAACTGGAGACCTACATCAGCCAGCATACCGAGGCATTATTCAGTCACGGTATGTGTCCTGACTGTTTTGAAGTGCAGATGGAAGTAATCAGGAATATGAAGTAATCCGGGGGATACATCACCAGGGTACACCAGGAACAATGGCAATAATTCCAAAATAAAATCTTATTTTATCTGTATTTCAAGTCAGTTACAATATTACCTTTAATTGAGCAGGTGAAGTTATCAACGACGATTTCTTCCGGTAACAGGTTCCTGTCTGACCTGATCATTGTCTGGTGCATATTATTTTTCAATCGTTTGAGGTTCATCTTTCCGTGACCGGCCACATCGGAAACGCGTGACGGATGACACCGTACCACAGACGGCTGGCCATGCGTGAAATCTGCGAGCAGTTTGCAGAGCAGATCGAAATAGAGCTCCGAGCGCGTCAACTGCCCCAGCGCCGGGTGCCAGCAACCTGCCACAACAGTGTCGCCATTCAGACCCTCATCAGCCTGTAAACCGATGCGAACAACCTCAATTCCGGCCTGAAGCGACCGGTGCAGGAGCACCTTGCAGAGCTGCACGGCCTCCTCTACACCGGGCGGTTGATATTCACCAGCCAGAAAGCGTCTGGCCAGTTCAGTCCCGCGCAGTACAACGACCGGGTAAATTCTCACAAACGAGGCACCGGCTGCGACCACCTGCTCGAGCGAATCGAGAGATCCGGCTGCGGTATCACCCGGCAAGCCGGGCATCAACTGGGCTCCCGCCGAAAGTCCCCCGGATCTGATACAACGGATGGCCGCTTCACTGTCTGCCGCAGTATGACCGCGCCCCGATCCTTCCAGCACCCCATCATCCATGGACTGAACGCCGATTTCTATCGTTGTGACACCCAGAATCCCAAGCCGACGGACCACAGTGGAATCGATGCCGTCCGGGCGGGTCGATATACGGATTGATCGGATTTCTCCGGATTCCAGAAGCGGCTGCAAGGGCTCAAGCAGCTTATTCTGAACGGGAACGGGGAGCGCGGTAAATGTCCCTCCAAAAAATGCAACGTGCAGGGGACGCTTACCGGCGTTCTGACGCCAGGCATCGATTTTGGCAATGATGTCGTATTGTGTCGGCAGGTCGCCGGAAGATCCCGATATGGCACGCTGATCACAGAATACGCAGGTATGGGGGCAACCCTGATGGCTGATAAAAAAAGGGACCGTAACCATTTTCACACCGCGGGCACTCCGGGTGCCGACAAAAGCTCCAGTGCCTGTGCGGCAGCGGCCTGCTGGGCGATTTTCTTTGAGCGTCCGCGCCCCTCGCCGACCACTCCGCCGTCCACCAGCAGCAGAAAGAGAAACTGCCGGTCGTGCGGCGGCCCGGACTCCTCCGCCAGGCGATATTCGGGTGGCGGCATACCGCGGGCAGATACAAGCTCTTGAAATTCACTTTTCGGATCACGGGCAGACACCTGTTCCTGAGACAGGGTGAGCAGGTCGTCAAAGACAGAACCGACCAGGCGACGGGCCGCGTCCAGACCGCCATCCAGATACACCGCCGCTATCAGCGACTCCACCACGTCCGACAGAATGGAATCCTTATCGCGTCCCGCAGTCTGGTATTCCCCCTTGCCAAGTCGGATAAACCCGCCAAGTCCCATGGCACGGGCTTTGTCAGCCAGTGTCCCTTGACCCGCCAACTGGGCACGAGAGCGGGACAACTCACCTTCAGCCGCACCGGGGAAACGAATGAAGAGCATCTCGGCCAGCAGCATCCCCAGTATGGCGTCCCCCAGAAACTCAAGACGCTGATAGTCGCCGCCGCCCTGATGCTGCTCATTACAGCATGAGGGATGTGTCAGAGCCTGCTCGAGATAGGCGCAATCCCTGAAATGGTAATCAAGAGATGTTTCAAGCTGTTCGAGTTTCAGAGGAATCATGGCGCGAACTATAAGCCATGCCGGATGATTTTGGCAATAGAAAGTCATACCGCTGAATTCAGTTGATAATTGGCGGATGCTTCCCTATAATTCAGCGCTTGCAAACATTCTATAACGTGGTGCGATATGGGTTTTTTCATCACATTCGAGGGCATCGAAGGGTGCGGCAAGACTACCCAGATCAGAAATCTGGCAGACACCCTCACCGCTGCCGGCCATACAATTCTGCTGACCCGTGAACCGGGCGGCTGTATGATCGCCGACAAAATCCGTTCGATCCTTCTGGATGCCGACAATCACGAGATGCAGCCGCTGACGGAACTGCTGCTGTACGCGGCCGCCCGCGCCCAGCATCTGGCCGAAGTGGTCGTTCCCGCCCTGGAATCCGGATCGATTGTGCTCTGCGACCGGTTCAGCGATGCGACCATTGCCTACCAGCATTACGGGCGTTGCATTGATCGCAGGACAATCGACGATCTCAACAGACTGGCCTGCCAATCCACACGTCCCGATCTGACTATCCTGATCGACTGTGACGTCTCTACCGGTCTGGCCAGGGCAAAAAGCCGCATAGCGGCTGGCAGCGGACCGCGTGAGGAGCGTTTTGAACTGGAGGAAATTTCGTTTCATCAGCGCGTCCGGAACGGATATCTTGATCTTGCCGCTTCCGAACCGCACCGTTTTGTGACGATCAGCGCCGATGGCAGCGTTGCTGAGATATCCCGCACAATTGCCGTGCAGGTGCTTGGGCGCATCAAGGACGGTTCCCGTGCCGTTTGCTGATATTGTCGGCCAGGAGCAGATAGTGGAGGTATTCCGGCGCTCCGTTCGCTCCGGCAAGACTTCTCACTCCTATATTTTTGAAGGGATTCCGGGGTGTGGCCGCAGAAAAACAGCCCTGGCTCTGATTCAGGCATTGTTCTGCAGAGAGATCGAAGATGACGCCTGCGGAGTCTGCCCGTCCTGCCGCAAGGTTGCAGGCGGCAACCATGGCGATGTCCATCTGGTTGAGCCGTTGCCTGACAAGCGGGACATCTCGATAGATCAACTCAGGGAGATCCAGCGTGAACTCTCCCTGCGCCCCTACGAAGCGCCCCGCAAGGCCTGCATCTTGGAACCGGCTGAACGAATGAGCGTCAACGCGGCTAATTCGCTGCTCAAGACCCTGGAGGAGCCACCCGGCAACGCCATCATCATCCTTCTTTCCGAAAACGCGGACATGCTGCTGCCAACCATACGTTCACGCTGTCAACTGATCCGTTTTTCGCCGCTGTCACCGGAAAATGTGCGGCTGTTGCTGGAGAAAAGCGGCATCGACCACTCTGTTGCCCTGCTGCGCGCCACCCTGGCGGAGGGGAGCATGCAGCGGGCCGCTGAACTGGACGACCAGGGACTTACGGCTCGTCGCGATGCTCTGATCAGGTATGTCTGGGCGCTGGATCTTGGTCGTATCAAGTCCGTTTTTGAGGCGTCCGAGGAGCTTTCCGGCAATCGGGATGAGACGCTGGCGTCGCTGGACATGCTGCTCTCGTGTTTCCGTGATATTGTCTACCTGTCCGCCGGATTCGCCGATGCCGTTGCCTCATCCATACGGCCTGATCTGGAACATTTTGCCGCCCGCTTCTCACCTGAACAGGCGCTGCAGATGCTCACCGATATCATGGAGACCAGGCGTGCGGTCCAGCGTAACGCCAATAATAAGCTTGCCATGGACTGCCTGTTCATGAAACTCGCGGGAAACATGGCCTGAAGGCCCAGAGGAGGTTTGTTTGCCACGCATCATATCCATACAATTTTCACCAGCCAGCAAACTGTATGATTTTAACGCCGGCGATATTGAAATCGGCGTCGGCGACAGCGTTGTAGTCGAGACGGAACGGGGACTCAGTATCGGCACCGTAATGCGCGGTCCTGTGGAGCGTGAGGGAGAACTGCCGGGAAACCTGGTCACCATCAAACGCAAAGCGACCTTTGAAGATCTGGCAACGCTTGAGCGAAATATCCAGAAGGGCAAAGAGGCATACCACTTCTGCCTGCAGCGGATTGTCGAACGCAATATGCAGATGAAACTGGTCAGGGTGGAGTACCTTTTCGACGGTAGTAAAGCGGTCTTTTTCTTCACCGCCGACGGGCGGGTAGACTTCCGGGATCTGGTCAAGGATCTGGCCCATTCCTTCCATACCCGTATCGAGATGCGCCAGATCGGTGTGCGTGATGAGTCAAAAATGATCGGCGGTATCGGCATCTGCGGACGGGAGCTTTGCTGTTGCTCATTCCTGCGGGAGTTTCAGCCGGTCTCCGTCAAGATGGCAAAAGAGCAGAATCTGGCGCTCAATCCCAATAAGATCTCCGGGCAGTGCGGCCGCCTGCTCTGCTGCCTGGACTACGAGTATGAGACGTACTGCAGCCTGCGCAAAAGCTTTCCCAAATGCGGAAAACGTGTGCGCACCGCCTCGGCAAACGGCATCATCGACAAGCTTCACCTGCTGACCGGAACCATCACCCTCCGGCTTGACGACGGCAAACTTGTGGTGGTCAAGCGAGATGAAGTGCTTGGCGATGCAATCGCCGAGGAGACGCAGGTCTCGGTTCCGACACGTCAGACGGTTCGCCAGGAGCCGCGTGACCGTACACCTCTCCAGCAGCGCCCTTCCTCCAATACTCAGGCTCCACGTCCCGCCGAGAAAGTGCCTGAAAGAGTGGCAGAAAGCGTTGTGTCGCAACCGGAGAGCACTTCTGAAAAAATCGCGCCACCCCAGGGAGACATTCAGCCTCGCCCTGCCAAAAAGAAAAAACGCAACCGCCGACACGGTCACCGGAAGCCGGGAGAAAACCCAGCGCCCCGACAGGACCTCTCCGGCAGCGATTCCAACAGGAGCGAACCATGAAACCGACCTTTTACGTCACCACCCCGATCTACTACGTCAATGATGTGCCGCACATCGGGCACGCCTACACCACAGTGGCTGCTGACGTTCTGGCTCGCTACAAGCGTCTGATGGGGTATGATGTCTGTTTCCTGACCGGCAGTGACGAACATGGCCAGAAGGTCGAAAAAGCAGCCGTCACTGCCGGTGAAACACCCCTGGAACTGGCTGACCGGGTGGTCAAAAGATTTCAGGCACTCTGGGAACGTCTGGGCATATCCCATACCGATTTCATCCGCACGACTCAGGAACGCCACAAAAAAGGCGTTGCCCATATCTTCAGAGATATCCTTGAAAAAGGCGATATCTACCTGGGAGAATACGAGGACTGGTACTGCACCCCCTGCGAAACCTTCTGGACAGAAACCCAGTTGATCGAGGGTCGCTGCCCCGACTGCAACCGCGCGGTAGAGAAACTCAAGGAGGAATCCTACTTCTTCCGCATGAGCAGGTATCAGGAAGAGCTTTTGGCCCATATCGACGCCAACCCGGATTTCATCCAGCCCAAGAGCAAGCGCAACGAGATCATCTCGTTCGTCAAAGAGGGGCTGCGAGACCTGTCGGTATCCCGCACCACATTCAGTTGGGGCATTCCGGTGCCGGGCAATGAAAAGCATATCATCTATGTCTGGTTCGACGCCCTGACAAACTACATCACGGCACTGGGATATCCCGACGAAACTGGCAATTACGGGCGGTACTGGCCGGTTGATGTACACCTGATCGGCAAGGATATTCTGCGCTTCCATGCTGTCTACTGGCCGACCTTCCTGATGGCCGCAGGTCTGCCGCTGCCCCGGAAGGTCTTTGCCCACGGCTGGTGGACGGTGGAGGGGCAGAAGATGAGCAAAAGCCTGCAGAATGTGGTCGAACCGAACATGCTGATCGACAAATACGGTGTCGATGCCGTCAGGTATTTCCTGTTGCGTGAGGTTCCGTTCGGCCTGGACGGCGATTTTTCACATACGGCTCTCGTTCAGCGCATCAATTCGGATCTGGCCAACGATGTCGGTAACCTGCTCAGCCGCTCCACAGCAATGGCCGTCAAATACTTCGACGGCGTGTTGCCGGCTCCGGCAACGCTGATTGAGGTGGATTCAGCTCTCAAGCATAAAACGGAAGAGATGGTCGGGGCCGTTGACAGGTTGATGGATGAGCTTGCCTTCAGCAAGGCGCTGCAGGTGATCTGGGAGGTTATTTCAGCCGGAAACAAGTACATCGATGACACCGCGCCCTGGACACTGGCAAAGGACCCGGCCAACAGGGAACGACTGGCAACGGTCATGTACTGTCTGCTGGAGTCACAACGGGTTACCCACTGCCTCATTTCGGCTTTCATGCCGTCGACTGCTGATAAAGCGCTTGGTTCACTGGGGTGGCAGGAAGATATTTCCAAAGAGGGCCTTCAGTGGGGAGGACTCAAACCGGGGACGACCATAAACAAAGCCGAAGCGCTGTTTCCGAGAATTGAAGGATAAAATATCTATCCCTTCGTTTCGACCCGGTCACGCTTGCAGCAACGGGATGAAACCGCTCCCACGCTGGTCAGCAGCATGGTTAGGGCGTTGGCAACTTCATCGGCGGTAATATCCCGCATACATCGGGCATGTATCGTACAAGGCGGTGTCGTTCCAAAGGTGGTACAGGGTGAGCATGGCAGATTTTTGTTGATGACACTATGACGATCTCCCTGGGGTGCCCACTTTTTGGCCCTGCCCGGCCCGAACAGTGATACCGTCGGCACACCCAGACCGACGGCAATGTGAAGCACTCCGGAATCACCGCTCAGCAGCAGGGCGCTTTTCTGAATAACCGCCGCCGTCTCGGCCAGGGAGGTCCGGCCCGCCAGATTCAACCCCAATCCCCCTTCGATTATACCTTCACCCTGGTGACGATCCTCCGTACCTCCCACAACCACCGTCCTGATTCCAAAAGCGAACACCATCTCGGCTACCCGCCGGAAACGTTCTGCACCCCATTGACGCTCCAGAATGCTGGCTCCGGGAAAGATGGCCACAAACGGCTCATCACGGAGCGGTTCAAGCAGACCGGCGGCCTTCCCGGCGACAGCATGAGGAACGATCAGGAACGGTGCGTCCATCTCAACAGACACGGCAGATATACCCATTGGTTCCAACAGGTGGGCAAAACTGACCGATTCATGGTCATCGTGGGAATAGGGCACTGGGTGCGTAAACATTCGCCGACGTTCGTTGGTGTCATACCCGATTTTGAGCGGTGCTGATATAATCCGCGCCACCACAGCAGACAACCGGTGCCACTGTTCAGTGTCGATAATCACATCGAATTTATTTTTTAGAGTCCGCACAAACTCACCGGGCTGGTCATAGCAGAGAACAGTATCAACTGCCGGAATCAGCTCAAAGACGCCAGTGTTGCGGCGCTCGGCAAGGACGGTGATATCAGCGCAAGGATGGATATTTTTGATCGCATGAATTACCGGGGCAAGAAGCACCGCATCACCAATCCCGCCGGGACGGATGAGGAGGATTGATCGTATTGGTGAGACATGCCTGCCTTTTGCCGGACTGGACATAATCGATGACGCTAATCGACCAAAAGCGGCATCAAGGAGTTTCATCAATCTGACATTCACCCTGCTGCACCGTTCAAGGTGCGCTCTTCAGAGCCTTTCAAAATCCGGTCGATCACCTCGACCCCCTGCATGAAGGAGTGATCCATATTGCCGGCCTCATATTTCCAGGCGCCGAAACGACCACGGGAGTAGACCGATCTGGATTCCAGATACGGCTGAATTACTGCGAGTTCCCTGTCGCGTCCCAGTGTCGGCACCGGATAGGAATAGGGAATATCAATCAGATATCGGCTGGCGATTCTCTCCCTTTGAGCCTCATCAATCATCCCGCTGTCAACTAGCCCCGTCAGGGTTGTTTCAATAATCCGGCTTGTATCCTCAGGCTTATATGACGAATAGGTCGTTTCGCACATCAGGGAGAAATAACGACCAGTATCTCCATCGGGCACATTGTAAGGTGAATAGTTGTGAAAGTTGGTTACACGGTAGAAAGGAGAATTGTTTTCAGGAAAATACATCCAGCACTTTGAGTCATCACGCCGCCCCTCGAAACCCAGCCCCGCGATTAAACCGCCATTGTGAACAAGTTTTCTGGCCGCGCTGGCAATCTGATCAGGAATTGCAGGACATTTTGAAACGAATTGGTCAAGTGGTGAGGTATTTATCAGAACATCATACTGCTCAGTCCGGCCATTGGTGAATGTCACTCGTTTCTGATCCAGATCAATATTCGACATTTCATGCTGCAGGAATATTTTATCGTGTAAAGGTTTGGCAATACCATCGTAAATAGCACCCGTTCCGCCATATTTTGGAAATTTAAATACGCTGTTAGGGCCCCAGCTCAGGTCGTCACACCCTTCGGCAATATTTCGCTCAACCCTGGCCAGATCGACCACACTGACGCGCTCGGCGATCCAGGACTTGCTCATGGACTCAAGCGGCACGCCCCACACCTTGCGGTTGTAGGGCTGCATGAAGTATTTGACAATGCCTCCTCCAAAGACCGTATCCATCCACTCACGGAAATTGGCCGTAGTGTCAGGATGTCCAGAAAGCACCCGCAGACCGGAGACACATTCACGAAGCACATCATCCGGCAGGTACCTGATATTGTTCTGAAACGGATACGGAACCCAGGTTTGCAGGATACGGATCCAGCTTTCACGCTGATGTTCGTAGTAATCATCTCCAAGAACGCCCGCTACCGCTTTATCGAAATAATCATAATGGGAAAAGAGAACATGGCCACCGATATCCCATGTGAACCCCTTATCGTCTAGGAATGACGCAGAAAGGCCTCCGAAATGATCATTACGTTCAAAAATCTGCCAGTCGGTATGGCCGAGTTTATCAAGATGATAGGCGGCGCCCAGACCACAGGGACCGGCGCCGAGGATGAGGAATTTCATCGCATTCAAACCTTCCAACAAATTATATGGAAATTATCGAACTCATTGATATAAACACCCATTCTCTTCAGAAATCGTTACATAAGTTATACTTTCAATCTGCGCTTTAATAACCTTACGCTATTTGGGATTACTTCATCAATGATGATGCAAGCAAGATACAGGTAATGATTTTTCCCCGTAAGCCTGATATGTGATAAACAATGCTTGCAGGTTACAGTAGCAATTACACCGAATATTTTCTCGATTACTCCGCCTTGTGTTTCCATATTGTCAATCGTACATACTTGACGGCACCAGGGGCAGTTTACTTTTGCAGTATAACGGCCCTTCATTTTTGAACTGGGACAAATTTCAGCAGGTGCGTATTTTACATATCTACGACTGAAATACCGTACATCTGATGACATTTTACGATATTGGATATCATCCATAGTATCTGTGAAATTTTTTTGCATACCGGAGGGCAATTCATCTCTTAAATAGGTCAACTTATCGGCAATAATCCCCTTTGAAAGACATTTCTGGTAAATAGCACTATTTGGGTATGGAATGATAACTGCCAGACCAACCTGATCTGTACAATTGTCTTTCCAGTATTCCAGCGTGTTCTTATAGGTCGAGGTAGTTTCAGCAGAGTCCCCAAAGATAAAAGTAGCCTGTACATTCATACCGCATTTTCTGGTAAGCTTGTACGCAAAGTCTATCTGAGCAGGAGTAATTGGTTTGTGCATACTTTTCAGAACATCTTCATCGTAACTTTCGAAGCCATAGCTCATTGAAATGCAGCCAACTTCTTTTAAACGCAGCAATATTTTTTCATTAACAGCTGAAACAATTCCCTGAATGGCAAAATAAACATCTCGTCCGATTTTATCTCGCAGACTCTGGAAACGGTCACAAAAATCAAAGGCTCTATCATGTTTGTGCAAGAAGCAATCATCGTAGAGAAAGACTAGATTTATATTGAATTTCGGAATTGCGGTTTCGAGCTCATCGAAAAGGCTATCAAGTGAACGTTCCTGATATTTGTTCGTATGAAAACAAAACGTGCAGCTGTATGGACACCCTCTGCTTCCCATAATCGGGTACGTGCGTGGAAAATCAAGCGTGCCAGTGTGGAAATAAAACGGATTATTGGCAGGGGTATTATCAAGCCATTCCCTGAAACCGCATGATTCAAAGTCAGGAAACGGCAGTAAATCCAAATCCAAAGGTTGTTCACTCAGCGACAACATATCAATATTAAGCGAGTTGTCGGGGTTCCAGCGGAGCACACCCTGAATGTTCTCATCAAACCCGCTTCTGATGTTTTGAATCAGGCGAGGGAAAGCCATCTCCCCATCTCCATAAATCCCATAGTCTGGATGAATGACATTCATTACGAGTTCGGGTTCTGTTGTAATAATAATTCCACCCAGAATAGTAACAATCTCACTGGAACACTGCTTAACAGCCATCAAAAGGCAGTTTAACTCGTTAAGATATTTGCTATTTGCGCCGGTAGCAACAATTGAATATGAGCCTGTTTTTATTTTTTTCCTTATAACATCAGTATCTCTACCTGAAGAATGGTTCAGGTTCAGCACATCGTATTGAATACAATTAGATTTTAAAGCAGCACAGATATAAGGAATTCCGAGAGGAAACATATAGGAAAAGGTTGGAAGTTCAGAATGCCTGCTCAAATCCCATCTTGGTATAATCACAAGAACTTTTTTTTGTGACAATTCATTCCCCGAGTTATTCATTATTTTTATGATTATAACTTGAAGACAGTCCAAGTTGATCTGGCAATTCCCATGCAGACATAAATTTCTTTATATTACGAGGAAGCAGATATAAATCTCCAACACGAATCCATTTGTTTAGTTTAAAATACTCGTAAACAGATCTTATAAGAGCAAGTAATTTAATAATATTATCCGACGTCTGAAAAACTGGGGGCAGACTGTGTTTCAAAAGATATAGACAATAAGGATAAATCCTGTTGGCTGGCGCCCAACGATAATATTTGTACGTGACATCCAAACATTCCTTATATCTAGTCAATTGGTCGGTAAAACCAAGCGTTTTTGCATCATGATGCAAACGATAGTAAGAAAACAATTGGGGAATATATTGAATGGTACAACTTTTTGATATCCTTATCCAAAGGTCATAGTCAGAAACTATTTTCAGGTCGAGAGCTAGTTCACCAGCATCGTAAAACGCCCTGCGAGTAAAAAAAACAGATGGTTGGCAAATTATGTTATAAACAGCCAAAGCTTTTTTATTGAATTCTTCTGTCGGATAATCAAATAGATCAGCTCCGCTAGAATCAATATATCTGGATTTGCCATAAACCATATCAACATCTGGATGCTGAATAAAATAATTTATTATCGTACAAAATGTATCAGGAAGATATTCATCGTCTGAGGCAATCCAAGCAAACAAATCACCATGAGCCATACTAAACCCTTTATTTATAGCATCTTCAGGGCCTTTATCCTTTTCAGAAATCCATTTAAGCCTATCTTCATATCTCTTCAATATTTCAAGAGTCCCATCCGTTGAACCACCGTCAACAACAATATATTCAATATTTAAGTAGTTCTGATTTAGAACACTATTAATGGTAGATTCAATGTATTGTCCCTGATTATATGAGGGGGTTATGATGCTTAATAATGGATCTGGAGATTTCATAAAATACCAGATATAGAGGGTATAAGGTAAGATTCAAAAATAGAGGTTAAATTATATTTGTCCTCATACAATTTTCTTGCCTTACGAGAATAGAATGTATAGTTGTCAGTCAGTTGCTTGAAATTTGATTGAATATCCTTAAGTGAGTTTACTGACAAACCTACATTGTGATCTGTTATAAAGGCATTTAAATTTTGTGAGCCGCAGACAATCACAGGTATGCCAAGCCGAAGATAACTGACCAATTGAGTAGATGCATTTTCTATAAAACGGTGGTTACTGTCAGTTTCACCATATCCAACAAAACCTATATCAAAATTATCTATAAACTTAGAAAGTGTATCGTTATCGTAAAGTCCAGAAGAAACAATAGGCTTTTTTGCTACCTCATCTAATTTATTATTAACTGCTTTTCCGCATAATATCCCATGCAGAAAAAGCTCAATTGATGATGGCCATTTTTGATATTCATCAATCAGCTCCACCGTTAACCTGATCTGCGAAAGCAATCCGCACTGAATGATTTTTACAGTGTCAAAGAAATTCTTACTTGCTCGTTTTTCAGATGCAAACCTGCAAAACTCTGAATCGTTCAATCCAACCGGCAGATATAGAGTTTTATCAAAAACTTTACCTATTGATGATTCAAGAAGTTTTTTTCTGTTAACATCTTGAATCATCAGCATATCAGTTTGCAAAGCATGGGGTGATGTTATTAGTTTTTCAAGAAATCCATTTTTGATACGCCACGGGGCATCATCTGCGAGAACATCAAAACTCCAGAAAACAAGTGAACAACCCTTTGAAAATTTGGCGGCAAAATATATTGCAGTATGATCAATAGCAATAATAATTTTCTTATTATATTGAACTTTTAGTGTATGTATCTTCCAAATCAAGCGGAGTTGTCTTATTGTGTACGTAAATAGTTTTTTAATAAGATATATTAAAAAAGACGCCGATAAACTTTTTTCCTCATTCGTTCCACTATTATCGATTTCCTTATTTAGATGATTTTCTTTTTTGACGGCAAATGTTCCAAATCCAATATATGATAGCGATGTTCTAATATAATATTCAATTAAGTAGAAATGTTCACCCCGATCATCATCTTCTATATAGATTACTTCTCCAAAATATTCTCTCAAATTATGCAAAAAATCAAAAAGATGCGGGTACATTCCAGCGGACTCTTTTTGAAAACCTATTACAACTATTGTAGCCTCGATTTTATGTGAAACTGTGTTCACCTAATAATCTCCAAGATGAAATGGCAGTATATACCTATTCCAAAATCAGTCTTGATTCTCAATAGATATCTCTGAACGAATTATGCAAACGGCTCAGCATCATACTACCTCCCAAGGCAAGCCCATGACCGCAGATCTTCTGGCATCTTTCGACTCGATCATTTTGGGATGCTGCAAACATGAATCAATCGAAACTTCCGGCAAATAAGAGCAGGCCAAATCATTTAGTACAAAAAATGCATTGTAACCATATCGGTTGCACCCTACCAGTCGGTAGCCCTTCCGATGAGCAAGCTTAACAAACGCAGCCAGGCTGGCACCAAAATAATCGGGATGAACAGAAAAACGGTCAAAGTCGGGTCGGTAGGGAATGGTAACGGCTTCATCAGAGGAGAACATATCCTGGTACTCCACCATTACTACTCGGGGTGATACGACCTCAAGACTGTCCCAGAGCCAATAATCCACACCATCTACGTCCAGCAAAAAAAGATCAATTTCTCCTGAAAACCCCTCCCGACCGACAAGAGTGTTTATGTTTTCCACCAGTAGTGTCCCAACGTTTAGTTGAATAAAAACAGTTGGTTATTATTTTCGTCTGTTTCGCTTCTGTAATCGGAATCTGTAAGTGCTTGCAATAAGGGCATTCGCTCGAAGATGGTGACGCTCAGTACCTGTAAAATTGTG
>CAIPTY010000066.1 GCA_903868145.1 uncultured Desulfuromonadales bacterium
ACTAAGACGAACGATGAGCAAAAGACCGGCAGAGCGGTCGGTGAGATACAATTTGACTATAACTACAAAGGGGATTTACGAGTTAGATTCATGGACAAGAGCAACAGCCTTATCTACCAGATACCTCCGGAACTTGTGGCGCGCGTTACTGATACAATTGCTAAAGCGCAGTCGTCAGTGGATATGAAGGCATAGATTTGTAGGGCATGTTGCATGGAAGGTAGCAGAAAAGGGAGTCTTTCGACTCCCTTTTCTGTTAAAACGCTTAGGGGAGCAGGTCAAAAGTCTCACCCGTAAGCTGCGTAGGCGGTCTTTAGCGTTGATTTTTGAGCGGTACTCTTAGCTGCATCTTCCTTATATCTCAGGGCTCGCTGGTCGTCTGCCTTGATCCTTGCCTCCGTGGCCGCTGCGTTCTTATCATCTGCCATTTTTAAAGCCTGCGGTGAAATGGTCACCGTATCGGTCTTAACTGCCTTGACCGCCTTCTGAGCATCCTGGGCAAGCTGAGGAGCCCTAGCCTGCAAATCGGAACTGACCTGCGGATTAACATGAGCGGGACTTGCAAGCACACTGGTTGGTGATAAAGACGCTGACATTTGAATCACCTCCTTGTAACTGTTCTAACGAAACCACACATTTAAAGTATCTGCTTGTCCATCACATTTTGCAAGATTTTTTTCTATTCTATCCTTCTCAAGAAAAGATTGCTACGCAGGTTGACGTACATAAGCGGCCACTACAAGGAGTGTGCGTGAACTGGCGGCTGAATCTGTAGTATTTTATTGAACCGCCATATTTGGCGGATCACGTTGTGGCTAGTTTTATTTGCCCGAGATTCCGATCCTGTCCACGCCTGTCCCGCCGGTTGCAACGCGGGAGTTGATCAGGACAAGCTGGAAAACATGCCGATTAAAAATCGGCCTTTTATTGCGGTTTGCGGACGACTTTAGCAACCTCTGAAGGGAATGTTCGAGTCCAAGGCACTTGCAATAGCAGGCTTTACTGCGTTGTATCAATTCTTTTGTTTCAACATTTCCACTAGATCTGTCAGGCTATCAACTATGACGTCGCTTACGTCCGGCCAACGCTGGCCATCGGGACGTCCCACATGAATGGTGATAACACCGGCGGCTCTCCCGGCCTGAAGGTCGAACAGGTAATCTCCTACCATAACAACATCGTCGGTATCAGACTGCCATTGTTCAAGCAGGTGAATAATACCTGCCGGATCGGGCTTGGGAGGAACCTCATCCCGGCCAAGCACATGGTTGTCATAAAAATACTGCCGGGCTCCTATAGCTTCAAGGGTCAGCAAGGCAACCTCGCGACTGTTGCGAGTCAGGATCCCCATACTGAAACCACAAGAGTCTAGCAGTGAAAGCAAGTCCAAGACGCCGGGTGCTACCTCGGCGCGAAAAGCCAGGTCGCGTTCGATTTCGTTCAGTTGAAGATGTCGCCGACTGGCCTCCTCGGGTGTGAGTGTATCCAGATGTCCCAGAATGTCAGCACCATCTGGGATAGCAAGCTCTCGACAGATGAAGGCGAAGTCATGTATCGGAAGGGTCAGGGTGCCGTCCAGGTCAAAAATCCAGCAGGTTCGGTTTGCAAGTAGGTCGATCACGTTTGTCAGGCAGTCCAAAGGAGAATTTACCCGTTTATCGCTTTTTTGAGAACCATAAATAGCCCTCTTCATAATAGAGGCGGTTTTCTATCACAGATACTGAGTATGGTCAACCGTCGCATCATATCACCTGCTCTGGCATTCTTTTCCAAGAAGAATAAATGCTTTCTTTACGTCTTACGTCATATATGACAGTTACGTTAAACATAACGGATTTACATGATGGATCCCGCCGGCAATCATGACAAATAATTCTAATTTATCCTTTTAGTTCAGATAGTTACATTATAATATTCGAAAAGAGCTTCTGGCACACAAGTTGCGAATGTATTGTTTTGGCAGGACATGAATTCTATTTGTGTCACCCGCTAATTTTGAAGTACAAGGAGAGCATTATGAAAAGTTTTATTAAACTGGTAAGCGTTTCGTCACTACTTATCGTCCTATGCGCACTGATAACTGCATGCGGTGGTGGTGGTGGCGGAGCTGAACAGTTTGTGCAAGGAAAAGGGCAAATTGACGTAACTGTCAAAGATGCTGGTGGTGCATTGTTGTCGAACATCAGTAGTGTCCCAACGTTGAATAGTCGATGAGCCGTAATGGCCCGTTAATTCTGAGAGAAAGTGACATCATGCCATTAAACGACTTGAAAATTTTCCGGAGGTTCAGCCATCTTCGCGCAGCAATGTGCGGAGGGTTA
>CAIPTY010000067.1 GCA_903868145.1 uncultured Desulfuromonadales bacterium
CCCCCCCCCCCCCCCCCTCATAATTGAAGGTGTTATGGAGGTTATGGGCGTCTATGGCAGCATCATAATACGGCATGGCGGGAGAGTCTCTTTGTGGAGATGAAATATATTCATGGGAGGAATCACAGTGGACGCATGCAGCCCTGTTTGTCAATCAGTTTGTTGGCGCGCATAACGGATTAACCGATCATGGGTGCCTTGCTTGACCCTCTCTGACAAAGAGCAAATATTTGGCCTGTTCTCGCTCAGTCAGCACTATTTTATTGATTTGAATTGACGATTGAAACAGCTTATGATGCGGATGTGACAAGTGACATGTAAGTGCTGTCAAGTCTCTTGTATATTGGCCAGGCAGTCATCGGTGGGTGTTTTTTTCTTTCCGGCAAAGCAGTAAAGTGAGGCCAAATGTTTTCAGGATTCAGCCATGAGTGATCATATTGTCCGTGTCCTGAGCAGTGCCGGAGGTCTCCGCGCGCTGGCCTGCAGTACCGGAGTTCTGGCGGCCAAAATTTGCACCCTCCAGCAGGCATCTGCAACTGCAAGCATAGCTCTGGGCAGGGGCTTGTCCGCAGGAGCACTGATGGGGGCACTGCTCAAGACGGGACAGCGGGTCGCTCTCAAGTTTGAAGGCAATGGCCCGCTTCTCAAGATGATTATTGAAGCAGACAGCGATGGAGCTGTGCGCGGTTGTCTTGGTAATCCGCTCGCTGAGGCGGAGCCGGTGGACGGAAAATGGAACGTGCCCGCTATTCTGGGCCGGGCCGGTTTTTTGACCGTCAGCAAAGACCTTGGCGTGGGAGGTGAACCGTACCGTGGGATGGTGCAGCTTCACACCAGCGAGATCGGCGATGATCTCGCTTTTTATCTGGCAGACTCCGAGCAGATACCCTCAGCCGTCGGCCTGGGGGCGTCCGTCGATGAGGCCGGTGGGATATCCGTCTGTGGCGGTTTTCTTATTCAGGCACTTCCCAACGCTGACGAATCGGAAATTGAGACGCTTATGGCTAACATTGCCGTCCTGCCTCCACTTACTTTGCTGTTACAGGAAGGTGGTGCCGCAGGTTTGCTGAAAAATATTTTTGGTGACGTGCCCTATACCCTGCTTGAAACGCACGACATTTTCTTCCGCTGCGGGTGCAGCCGTGAAAAGGTAGAGCGCGCCCTTCTTTCATTTGACCCTCACGAGATCAGGGAGATGATGCGTACGGATGGCGGGGCAGAGGTCTCCTGCGAGTTTTGTCGACAGACGTATCAATTTGGCACTGCTGATCTGGCCGCGCTTGCGGGCCTGGATGTATCGGGCGGAGCGCCTGCGTAGCCCATGAGAACCATCCGCCTGACAATTGAATATGACGGCACCGCCTATTCGGGATGGCAGAAACAGCCCAATGGTCTTGCTGTGCAGCAGGTGGTCGAAGAGGCGTTATTCCAACTCCTCGGCCAGACCGCCGAGCTCAAGTCTTCCGGTCGGACCGACGCCGGTGTGCATGCCCACGGTATGCCGGCGGCATTCCAGACGGCAGCGGATCTGCCTTTGCGCGCTTTTGTGGATGGAACCAACCGGTTTCTGCCACCGGATATTGCAATTGTGGATGCTGTGGAAGCGTCGCCCGGTTTCCGTCCGATTGGGGATGCCGTTGCAAAACACTATCGTTACACCATTTTCAACGGTCCGATCCGTTCACCGCTGCTGCGATTGTACACCTGGCATCTTCGTGAATCCCTTGACCTGACTGCAATGAAAGAAGCGGCGGCATGTTTTGTCGGACGTCACGATTTTTCCGCTTTCCGGGCATCCAACTGTGTCGCACGGACAACCATACGCAGGATTGACGCGGTGGACATCACCCGTGATGGGAAAATTATCCGTATTGACGTGGTTGGCGGAGGTTTTCTGAAGTACATGGTGCGGGTCATGGCTGGAACTCTGGTGGATATCGGGCGGGGTCGCTTCACGATCGGGCACATACCCCGGCTGCTGCAGGACGGCGATAGAAAAAAGGCCGGCGTAACTGCACCGGCCTGCGGGTTATGTCTTATGAAGGTGTATTATCCTGATGCAGATTCAATCCATCCTACTTTTCCGCCAGCAGTTTCTTAATCAACTGTTCGGCCGAACGTCCGACGTCTCCGTTAAAGCCTCTGAAAACATCCGTAACGGTGCCCTTTTTATCGATGACAAACACCATTGGTACTGATCGTACGCCAAAATCAGCCAGTGTTGTTTCTCCCGCAAGGGCAATGGGGTAGGTGATGTGATACTGTTCAGCGAAATGTTTTACTGCACGTTCTCCACCATCGTCAACGCTGATGCCCAGAACCTGTAACCCCTGTTTTCCAAACTTGCGGGTCATTTCATTCAGGTGTGGTATGGAATCGCGGCAGGGGCGGCACCAGGTTGCAAAAAAATCCAGCACAAGGACGCGGCCCCGATAGGTATCCAGCGACACCGGCTGACCCGATGTGGTTGTTATCTTTAAAACCGGTGCCGTCTGACCGGCACGGGGGGTGGCGTGAAGTCTGGCGGGAGCCATAAGAACCGTGGTTGCAGCGATTGCCAGGATCAGCCGGTTCAGGGCTCTCATCAGCTCTAGAGCGCCTTTGCGAGCAGGGCGTCCAATTGGGATTTGGGAACTGCGCCGACAATCTGATCGACAACCACGCCCCCCTTGAAGAGAACCAGGGTCGGTATGCCGCGAACCCCGTATTTGCCGGGGGTTGCCTGATTCTCATCCACATTTACCTTGCCTACCTTGATTTTTCCGGCATATTCGTCCGCAGCGGCGTCAATCAGGGGTGCGATGTTTTTGCAGGGGCCGCACCAG
>CAIPTY010000068.1 GCA_903868145.1 uncultured Desulfuromonadales bacterium
ACCCGTCGGCCAGATGTTTCGTCTGGAATCCCCCGAGGCGCCCACGAGAGAACTGGACGCTGCCGGCAGCATCCGACTGGCCTGGGATGCCATACTGCCGCCGTTCAGGGGTGAACAGAAGCCCATAACCCTTGAATCATCAACCTTTTCGCTGTCCCTTGATCCGGCGCGCTATCCAATATATGCAGCGATGAACGGTGGCCGGATCCTGGTAGACCAGAAATCTTCGATTCCGCCGCTGGTTAAATCCCTTATCACCGAAAAAGACCCTTCCATACGCATTATTACCGAATCACCGGCTAACAGCAGACGTTTCCTGGCCGCTTTGCTTGAGTCTGCGGGATTTTATTCGGTGGAAGAAAATGTCAGCATGGACTTCGGCACTGACCCCAGACTTACGGTTTTTTCCGATTTCAAGATTGACAAAACTCCCGACAGCCTCATCAGGCGGGATGTTATCCTGATAAATGCCGGCAAGGTTTCGCTTCCGACAGTTCTGGGCGATTTCCTGAAAAACGAGGGTTTTTCGGTCATTGAGCCGTTCGGGACCCAGCGCCCGTCAGGTGGCGGTCCGCCGCGACAGGTGTATCAGATCGTTTCGAGAAATCAGCCTGATATGGTTGATGCGATTCTCTCCTCTCTGTCAGTGGCACCGGAGAGGGATCGACGGCTGGACGTTTTTGCCGCCGATAACAACGGGATTTCACTTTCGGTCAGGGCAGACCGCTATTTTGAGCAGAACGGAAAACGCAGTGTTGTCACCCGTTTCGATGGAGACCCGATGACCTACACGCTCTTCCGTATCCTGGAAACCAAGGGGTATCAGGTCGTCATTCTCGAACCTCAGGATGGTTTTCGCAGGGTGGCCGAAAAGCTGCTGTCCCGCATGCGTTTCAAAAATACCTTTGCCCAGCATAAACTGAATTCCGATGAGAACCGCGCCTACTCTCTGCTCATGTCCGGCATCAAGCTTGAAGGAGCCGGTATTCCTGCGGGTGGAATATTTCTGACCGATCTCGAACTGGATCCGATTATTCGCAGCCTCATGACAGAGAACGGTTACAGCATCACTACCAAGTAAAGCACCTTCACTTTTTATTTTTTTCTGCTATAAACGTTCGTACCCTGGTGCGAACGTTTTTTTGATTCGGTCGGCATGGAGTAGAGATACTATGAGCAATAGAGGCATTGAGGCACCCAAAAGGATCGGTGAACTGCTTATTGAGCAGGAACTGATATCTCAGGAGCAACTTCAGGAGGCGCTCGAACTTCAGAAGGTCTTTCCGGATCAGACTGTCGGGCAACTGTTGTGCAAGCTCGGTTTCATCAAGGAGAGCGATCTCAGTTGTGTTCTCGACCAGAAAAACAAGCGTCGGAAACTGATCGATATTCTGCTTAAGAATGGACTGGTAGATCAGCGAAAAATTTCCCATGCCCGTGAGATCGGTCAGCAGAGCGGCATTTCGCTGGAAAGAGCCCTCCTGAAACTGCGCTATATCGATGAAGAGCAGATGGCTCAGAACGTGGCCACTCAATATGACATGCCCTACGTTCAGATCAACACCTTTGATCTGGATATCACGCTTTCCAGCTACATCAGCTCGGTATATGCCCAGAAACAGCGCATAGTCCCCATTTTCAAGATCGGGAACACGCTTACCATTGCCATGGCAGAACCCCTGAACAGCCGCAATATCAGGGAGCTTGAAGATAGTATCCGACTCAAGATCATCTCCGCCATTTCGACGGAAGCCGGCATCTTCAAGGCGATCAAGCGCCTGTACAACGTTGATGTTACGCCGAGTTACGTCTCAAGCAACGATGAGGTGAATCTGGATATAGTTCCTGACAGCATCGACAAGCTGCTCAGCCGTTCAGCCGCCAGTGAAGAGCCGGATGTTGAAGAAGAGACCAAAAAGGTCACCGAAAAAGACAGCGTCATTGTCAAGCTGGTCAACAAGATTATCTATGATGCCTACATGAGCAAGTCATCCGATATTCATGTTGAGCCGTACCCCGGCAAAAAGGATGTTGTTGTCAGAACCCGCGTTGACGGACAGTGTTCGGTCTATCAGAAGATCCCCTACAAATACAAGTTCGCCATTCCCTCCCGAATAAAGATTATGGCCGAGCTGGACATTGCGGAGCGACGCAAGCCGCAGGACGGCAAGATAGATTTTAAAAAATTCGGTCCGTTGAATATCGAATTACGCGTGGCGACCATGCCCACGGTGGGCGGTCTTGAGGATGTGGTCATTCGAATCCTTGCCAGCGGAGAGCCGATCTCGTTCACCCATCTGGGGCTTACCGAGCGCAATATGCGGGTCTTTGACGGTGCGATCAGGAGCCCCCATGGTTTGGTGCTCGTTGTGGGGCCGACCGGTTCGGGCAAGACCACCACACTGCATTCAGCCCTTGCTCTGATTAACCAGAATAACAGAAAAATCTGGACTGCAGAGGATCCGGTTGAGATCACACAGCCCGGTCTGCGCCAGGTGCAGATAAATCCTCGTATCGGCTTTACTTTTTCGGCAGCTCTTCGCTCGTTTCTCCGACTTGACCCCGATGTGATCATGGTTGGCGAGATGCGTGACGTGGATACGGCCAATACGGCTGTGGAAGCTTCATTGACCGGCCATCTGGTTTTTTCAACCCTGCATACCAATTCCTCCACCGAGACGGTCACACGTCTTCTGGAAATGGGGCTTGATCCCTACAGCTTCTCCGATTCGCTCCTGTGTGTCCTTGCACAACGCCTTGCCCGGCGCCTGTGCCCCGAATGCAAAGAGAGTTATCAGCCTGCCGATGCCGAGATCGATGAACTGATTGATGAGTATGGCCCGGATGATTTTGCGCTGGCCGGAATTCCCCGGGATGAATTTACCCTGTTCAAGGCTGTCGGATGTGAATTCTGCGGTCGGAGCGGCTATCGGGGAAGGCTTGGTATCCATGAAGTACTGGAATGCACACCCAAGCTGAAAACCCTCATAAAGCACCGGTCAGATACGGATTGTATTCGTGAACAGGCTGCCATGGACGGGATGACCACGCTGAGGCAGGATGGAATTATCAAGGTTTTTAAGGGTCTGACAGACATCTATGAAGTGCGGAAAGTCTGTATCAAGTAGCCCGGCATCGGGCGAGTGTCAGCAGACTGCTGGATAGTGTGATAAAGCCGCATGAATACGTATCCCTCCACCATACTCGCTGTCGACGATGATGAAGTTTCCCTGAATGTTCTTAGCGGACTTCTGGAGCGTTTCGGTTTTACCGTGTTTTCCGCTCCGGGAGGCATACGGGCTCTGGAATTATTGCGGCAGCATGAATTTGACCTGATACTGTCCGATCTGCGCATGCCTGAGATGGATGGCATTGAACTTCTTGAAAAAGTTCGTGAACGTGATGCACAAATTCCCTTCATTGTTGTCACCGCCTGCGGAAGCATAGAAAGCGCCGTTGCAGCCATACGCCTGGGTGCGTACGACTATCTGGAAAAGCCATTCAACCCCGACGGTCTCCAGCTTACTGTCAAACGAGCGCTGGATTATCACCATGCCCTGTCCGAGAACCGCCGAATCAAACTGTATCTACAGGAACAGTTTACCTTCCAGAATATCATAACCGTAAACTCCGCCATGAAGGCAATGCTTGAAATGGCTGCAAAAGTGACATCCTCACCTCATACCACCGTTACAATCTACGGTGAAAGCGGAACGGGCAAGGAGCTGCTGGCCCGGGCCATCCATTTTGCCAGCACCGGCCTGCCAACCAGTTTTGTGGCGGTCAACTGTGCCGCCATCCCGGAGCAGCTCATGGAAAGCGAACTGTTCGGTCACGTAAAGGGAGCCTTCACCGGCGCCGAAATGGAGCGTGAAGGTAAATTCAGTCAGGCGAGAAACGGCACTCTGCTCCTTGACGAGATCGGCGAAATGCCGCTGTCGCTCCAGGCCAAGCTTCTGCGCACGTTACAGGAACGCACGTTTGAGAAAATCGGCAGCAACACTACAGTGCCACTCGCCTGCAGGGTCATTGCCGCAACCAATACCAACCTGCCGCAGCGGGTGGAATCCGGCTCATTCCGCGAAGATCTGTATCACCGGATCAATGTGTTTCCCCTGCACATACCGCCGTTGCGCGAGCGTAAGGACGATATCCGTCAGATCTGCGAATATATGCTGGCCGAGCTGCAGCAGCATCTCGGCAAATCCCTGCCGGACATCTCGCCGAAGGCCATGGATGCGATCACCGGATACGATTGGCCTGGCAACGTTCGTGAGCTCCGTAACCGTCTTGAGCGAGCCGCTATCCTCTCATCGGGCGACCTGATCACTCCCGGCCAACTTGGCCTGCAGGAAGAGGTGCTCACCTCACCCGGCCAGTCGACCGCCGCCGATTCCCTACACACGACCTATACGCTGAAAATCCCCACACAAAGCCTTTCTCTGGCAGCCCTCACCAGTCAGATCCTCTCCCAGACACTTGAGTGCTGTCGGGGCAACAAGTCCAAAGCAGCTCACCTGCTGAAAATCGACCGTAAAAAATTTTACCGTGACTGACCGCTCCCCTTCTGTGCCAGTATTCCACACCCTGTACCTATTACGTACAACTCCGCTGGGGCAGATGTTATAACATCCCGTAATTGTTCATATCATAATTTGGCACACAAAATGCGATATACAGTGGTGTCCGCGCAGATTTCTGTTCCAAATTAGTACACTATGGCGGATGTGCCCCGAAAAATGCTTTTGATTTCCCTGTGTTCTCTGTGCCCCTGTGTTTGAAATGAGATTGAACGATCAGACGCTGATAAAGGAGTTTCACATGTCTGTTACCGGCTATTCACATACGCTGAAATGGCGATTTGCCGTTAACCTCATCCTGCTGAATCTGGTCGTCTTCTCTCTTGTCGGTTTTTCCCTCTACCAGAGCAGGATCAATTACGAAAAGAAGGCCACCGTTTCTACCCAGAACATGGCACATTCACTTGAGCAGGAAGTATCAGGCGAGATAGACAGCGTCGATATGCTGCTGTTTGCCGCAAAATATGAAGCTGAAAGGCAATTGGAGCAGGGAGGTATCGATAAGGCGCTCCTGGATCAGTATATGATCCGGCATCAGTCGCACCTGCCGATAATTTCATCGCTGCGAATGGCCAATTCCAAAGGCGACCTGATATACGGTACTGCTCTGTCAGCAGGAACTGTGGTATCTGTAGCGGACCGTGACTATTTCAAATTTGGTCGTGACAACCCCGGAGCTGGGTTATTTATCTCAAGGCCTACGCTGGGGCGCGTAACGAATCGATGGGTCCTCAATATTGCCCGCCGTGTCAATAACCCGGACGGATCGTTTGCCGGCATAGTCTTTGGGTCTCTGACCCTCAATCACCTTGCCAAACACTTCTCCAAGATTGATGTCGGAAGAAAAGGTTCTCTCACCCTCCGCGACAGGGAACTGGGATTGATTCTCAGATACCCGGAAATTGGCAACACCATCGGATCAAAATCAGTTTCAAAGGAGTTCAACGCCAATTTCAAAGCGGGAAATACCAGCGCAACCTTCAGAGGCCGTGCAGGTGTTGACAACGTGGAGCGACTGATCACCTATCGCACAATGCCTGAGTATCCCCTGACCATCGTTGTTGCGCTGGCGCAGGATGAATATATGTCCGACTGGCGAAAAGAGGCCTCGACACAACTCGGACTGGTTGCCTTATTCTCGCTGGTAACGATTTTCTCTGCACGGAAGTTTTTTGTCAGAATGATTCGTGAAAAGGAATTCGAGCTTGAGTTGCGCAGTGCAAAGGAAGGACTTGAACAGCGCGTTGAAGAACGCACCTCGGAGCTGAACCACGCTAATGAACAACTGCTGATCGAGCTGTCCGAGCGCAGGCATGTCGAAGAAGCTCTTGCTCAGAGAGAACTCTTCGGCCGCGCCACCATAGATGGTCTGGGCCCGAATATATGCGTGATAGACGACCAGGGAATAATCATCGTCACCAATCGTGCCTGGAAGGATTTTGGCGAAGAAAATGAAGCCGAAAGAGAAACTTTCTGTGAAGGAGCCAGCTATTTTTCGGTTTGCAGTGCCACCTTTGAGGCTGAAAAGGATGAGATCGAGCAGATCGCCGCAAACATTCGGGCTGTTCTCGAAGGAACGCAGCCCGGGTATACATTTGAATATCCCTGCCACTCGCCCCATGTCGAGCGCTGGTTCTCATGTAGTGTTAACCACTTCAGCATCTTTGGAACCAGGTATGCCGTGATATCCCATACCAACATTACCGAACGGAAACAATTTGAAATAGCTTTACAGAAGCTTAACAGGGAACAGGCAATTATCCTGGAAAATGCCGGGGTCGGTATTTCCTCTGTTACAAACCGGCATCTGTCGTGGTCTAACGAAGCCTTTGGCCCCATGTTCGGTTACACCAGGGATGAAATGCTCGATGTCAGCACGAGAATATTCTACCCCTCCACGGAGGAATACGAAGAGTTCGGCAGGGAAGCCTATCCGGTACTGGCTTCAGGAGAGACATTCTCAAAGGAATTAAAGATGAGGCGTCGTGACGGCACTCTGTTTTTTGCCCGCTTTACCGGCAAGGCTGTGAACCCGGCAGATCCCTCCGGCGGCAGTATCTGGATTCTTTCAGATGAATCAATCGAGTATGAACTGAAAGTAAAACTGCAGCAGAGTCACGATCTGCTGACCACACTTTCCCGGCAGGTGCCGGGGATGATCTTCCAGTACCGGCAGTTTCCGGATGGCCGGTCCTGTTTTCCCTACGCCAGTGATGCCATCAGCGACATCTATGAAGTCACCCCGGAGGATGTGCGTGAAGATGCGTCGCCGGTGTTTGCCAATCTGCACCCGGAGGATTACGACGGAATTGTTGAATCCATCAGGCATTCGGCCCGCACGATGCTGCCCTGGGAGTACGATTACCGTGTCAAACTGCCTCGTCAGGGAGTGCGCTGGCGCCATGGATTCTCGCGACCGGAAATCCTGACTGACGGCTGTGTTCTCTGGCATGGCTTCATCAATGACATCACGGTCCAGAAGAATCTTGAGCTTGAGCTGAGTCAGGCGCGGGATGCCGCAGAATCCGCCAATATTGCGAAGAGCCGGTTTCTCGCCAATATGAGCCATGAGATCCGAACCCCCATGAATGGTGTGATCGGCATGGCCCAGTTGATGGAGTTCACGGAACTGACCCACGAACAGCGTGAGTATGTGACCGCGCTCAAGGCGTCAGGAAAAAACCTGCTGTCCCTGATCAATGACATTCTTGATCTCTCCAAGATCGAGGCAGGAAAGATCAGGATCGAACCGGCGGAATTCAGCTTGAAGCACTGCATCAACGATGTCGTAATGACCCAAAGAACCTGCATTCATGAAAAGGGGCTTCTGCTGGACGTGCAGCTTGCCGACGATATTCCCGCGGTACTGGTGGGAGACCAACTGAGGGTCAAGCAGATACTGCACAACCTGCTGGGTAACGCAGTCAAGTTTACAACACGGGGGAGCATCAGCATCGCGGCTCAGCTTATCGATAACCATGAAAGCTGTGTGATTGTTCAGATCACGGTTCGTGACAGCGGCACCGGCATCTCTGCCGGGGCCATCGAAAAAATATTCAAGCCGTTTGTACAGGAAAAGGACTCAACAACCAGGAATTTCGGCGGAACCGGCCTTGGGCTGAGCATCTGCCGCAGCCTTGCCGAACTTATGGGCGGGGGGGTCTCCGTGGAAAGCACACTTAATGTCGGCAGTTGTTTCACTGTGTCTATTCCATTTAATGTTGTCCGTGGCGGCAGGCAGGCAGCAGAAGTTAAAAGAGATGAGTTAAAAATCCACTCCGGGGAGCCATTGCGGATACTGTTTGTGGAAGACAATCCGGTCAATATCCAGTTTGGTCAGTCACTGCTCAGAAAACTGGGGCACGAAGCGGTTGCGGTGCAAAACGGAAAGGATTGCCTCTCTGCCCTGGAACAGGGACGCTTCGACCTGATCCTCATGGACATCCAGATGCCGATCATGAGCGGTGAGGAGGCAATACGGGAGATCCGCTCACTTGAGCAGGGAACCTCCCGGCACCAGCCGGTTATAGCTCTGACGGCCTACGCGCTGCGGGGTGAAAAGGAGCGTTTTATGTCGGAGGGTTTTGACGGCTATGTTTCAAAACCCCTTGTAGTCAATGAACTGGTGGAAGAGATGAAACGGGTTATGGAAATGACTCAGAGTCATATTAACGAGGAGGATAAAAATGGTTAAACGGCCAAGCATACTGGTAGTGGATGATGAGCCTGTCAATGTTCAGGTTTTGAAATCGGCACTGAAGGAGCAGTACGAAATTTACACGGCTTACAATGGATTCGACGCCGTCAGTCTGGTCAAGGAACACAAACCGGACATTGTTCTGCTTGATGTGATGATGCCCGACCTGAGCGGTTTTGATGTCTGTAAAATTATCAAGGAGGATGAAGCGTTTGCCGACATTCCGATCCTGTTTCTGACCGCCCTGGACACCCTTGCCGGCGAGATAATGGGTCTTGAGCTGGGTGGTATAGACTACATCACCAAACCGTTTGAATTCGACATGCTCAAGCTGCGCGTCCGCAATCATATCGAACTCAAACGGCGAAACGATCTCATCAGGGAGCAGCGTGACCTGCTGGCCCGTCAGAAGCAGGAACTTGAAGATGCGCTGGCGCAGGTTAAAATGCTGGAGGGGATTATTCCGATCTGCATGTACTGCAAAAAGATCCGTGACGACCAGAACAGTTGGCATCAGCTTGAAAAGTACATAACTGAACACTCCGAGGCCCTTTTCAGCCATGGCATCTGCCCGCACTGTGAGGCAGAACAGATGGAAAATATCAGACAGATCAAACGTACATCGGGGGGAACGCTCACGTCTTGATGAGCGTGCTAATCATATAAAGGTAATGCCACTTCATGGGAGGTACACAATGATCACGCTATCCCCCGAAGCTGCGGGAATCAGGAAATACGGCAACCTGCTGCTTCTGTGTCTGATAGCCGCCGGTCTTGCGGGTAATTATTTCAAGTATCCTGTTTTCCTCAATATAGACTTCCTCTTCGGCAGCGTATTTGCCATGCTGGCGCTGCAGTTCTTCGGGTTAGGGCGCGGAATTGCCGCTGCCGCCGTCATTGCCGGATACACGTATATTCTCTGGAATCACCCTTACGCTATCATCATTATGACCGCAGAGGTGGCAATCGTCGGGTGGCTGACGGATCGCCGCAAGCTGGGACTGGTGCTCGCCGACACTCTCTACTGGCTCTTAATCGGCATGCCGCTGGTCTATGTATTCTACCACTTCATCATGCATATAAGCCCCAGCAACGCCGGCATTGTCATGACCAAACAGGCCATGAACGGTATTGCCAACGCTCTGCTGGCCCGTCTGATTTTCACCGGGTATGCACTGAAAAGCCGGTCATCGGAGACATCATACCGGGAGATTGTCTACAACCTGCTGGCCTTTTTCGTCATCTGTCCGTCTCTGGTGCTCCTGGCGGCCAGCAGCAGGAACGATTATAACGAAACCGATCAACGAATTCGCTCTCTGTTGATTCAGGACGGCCTGCGTACGACAAACAGTCTGTCAACCTGGGTTCTGAACAGAAAAGCGGCTATTGTCAAGCTCGCTGAAATGTCCGCTACGAAATCTCCCCAGCAGATGCAATCCTTTATTGAACTTGCAAAAGAGTCGGATGCCAATTTTATGAGGGTCGGACTGCTTGACAGGAAAGCGGTCTCACAGGCCTTTGCTCCACTCATCGACGAACAGGGTAATAGCACCATCGGCGTGGATGTTTCCGACCGGCCATATATTCCAGTTATCAAACGCCAGCTTAAGCCGATGCTGTCGGAAGTTTTTATGGGTTACATCGGTGTCAGCAAACCGAAAGTGCTGATGATCGCGCCGGTAATCGTCGGCGGAGAATATAACGGGTCTGTTTTTGCTGTCCTGATGCTCAGCCAGATTCAGGAGTATCTGGAGATAAACGCACGACAAAACGGCACCTTCTATACCCTGATCGATAAAAACGGCAATGTCATAATGACCAACCGGAGCGATCAGAAAGTCATGGCCCCCTTTGTGCGGGCCAAAGGCACTCTCACACATCTCGATAAACAGATCAGCCAGTGGATTCCCGAACTGCCGCCCAATATATCCATCATGGAGCGCTGGAAAAAATCGATGTATGTGGTTGAAACAGCTATCGGCGATCTGGCGGAATGGCGGCTTGTCCAGGAACAGCCCGTTGCCCCCTACCAGAAGAAGCTCTACGACAACTATACCGGCAAGCTGGTTCTGCTCTTTCTGATTCTGATAGGATCGCTGGCGCTGGCCGAGTTTCTGAGCCGCAGGATCGTCGTTACCCAGAGGCAGCTTATCTCGCTTACGCATGAGTTACCGCTCAAGCTGGCGACAGATCATGCGAATATCGTCTGGCCGAAAAGCGGTATTAAAGAGACAACACTCCTGATCAACAATTTCAGGGATATGGCGGCTTCGTTGTCAGAGCAGTTCTTCGAAGCCCGCCGGATCAACGAATCGCTTGAGGAGCGTGTGGAGGTACGGACAGAAGAACTTCGCGTGCGAAATGTCGAGTTACAGGCCGTGGAAGAGATGCTGCGCGAGCAGATAAGTCAGTACGAAGCTGTTCAGATAATGCTGGAAGAGGCCAAAACCGCTGCTGAATCGGCAAGCCGTGCCAAGAGTTTTTTTCTGGCCAACATGAGCCACGAGATCCGTACCCCGATGAACGGAGTGATCGGTATGGCCCAACTCCTGGAGATGACCGAACTGACTGAAGATCAAAAGGATTATGTCACATCGCTCAAACACTCCGGCGGCAGTCTTCTCTCTCTGATTAACGACATTCTCGATCTTTCCAGAATCGAAGCAGGAAAGCTGGAGATTGAGCAGGTCGAATTTAATCTTACCCGCTGCATACACACAATCGCACAGAGCCAGATAACAGCCATTGCGGAAAAAGGGATTCTTCTGAACATTACTATTGCAGAGGATATGCCCCCTGTCGTCCTGGGTGACCAGTTGCGGGTCAGGCAGATACTCCTCAATCTGCTGGGTAACGCCATCAAGTTTACTGCACAGGGAAGCATCACCATTTCGGCTCAAACCGTTGGACAGCAGGGGAGCGCCGCACTTATCGAACTTGCCGTGTGCGATACCGGCATTGGTATCTCATCCGAGGCCCGGGAGAGGATTTTCAAGCCGTTTGTCCAGGAAGACGCCTCCACAACGCGCAAGTTCGGCGGCACCGGACTCGGGCTGACAATCAGCCGAAGTCTGGCTGAGTTGATGGGTGGGACTCTTACCGTCGAAAGCACCGCAGGCACCGGAAGTTGTTTCAAATGCATCCTGCCTTTTGTTGCGCTTGATACGGACAAGGAGAAGCTGATCGCCCCGGAACAGCAGAAACAAACTTGTTGGGACGGTCCAAAACTCAGGATTCTGTTTGTCGAAGACAAGGAAATCAACATTACCTTTGGAAAGGCATTGCTTAAAAGACTGGGACACGAGGTGATTGCCGTTGTGGATGGCAGGGAATGTCTCACCGCCCTGGAGGGGAGCAGCTTCGACCTTGTTCTGATGGATATCCAGATGCCGGTCATGAATGGCGAAGAGGCGCTGCGTGAGATCCGCCGGAAGGAACGGGGAACCTCCCTGTACCAGCCGGTAATAGCCCTGACAGCCTTCGCGATGCGCGGTCAGAAAGAGCGGTTTCTGGAGGAGGGGTTTGATGGTTATGTCTCAAAACCCCTTGTTATCGATGAACTGCTTGTGGAAATGAGAAGGGTAATCGATGGTTGTGAAAAAATGAAGAGACATAATGTGGAATCTGCCCCTTGATGAGTGTGTTTCTTGATGCTATAGTCCCTGCGTCGAAAGAGGGATGAAACCGGGACAGGTCCCGGCCCTGAATCTGCGCAATGGGAAATAATGTCTGCACAACATTGAGTTAGGCGAGGTAGATGTATATGAAGGTAATTGTTCTTCTCGGCGATGGCATGTCGGATGTAGCCTGTCAGGAGCTTGGCAACAAATCGCCTCTTCAGGCTGCGAACATACCCAACATGGATTTTATGGCCCGCAACGGCCTGACAGGCCTCGCACATACGGTGCCCCAGGGGTTGCCCCCCGGCAGCGATGTGGCAAACCTCTCGGTGTTCGGCTATGACCCCCGGAACTGCTATACCGGACGCTCTCCTCTGGAAGCGATCAGTATGGGGGTTTCTCTCGGCTCTGCCGATGTGGCTTTCCGCATGAACCTGGTTACGCTCAAGCCCCGTGGAAGCAGTCTGTACATGGAGGATTTTTCGGCAGGCCATATAACCACTGACGAGGCTCGCGAACTGGTGGCAGATCTTCAGCGGCAGTTGGGCGATGATGAGTTTGAATTTCATTCCGGCGTGGGCTATCGCCATCTGATGGTGTGGCGCGGCGGCAGGGATGGCATGAAGTCTACGCCGCCGCACGATATTACCGGCAGGGCTGTTCTGGATCATCTCCCGAAGGGGGAGGGTGCGGACAGGTTGATCAGCATCATGAATTCGTGCCAGATGGTGATGCACAATCATCCGGTCAATCGAAAACGTACGGAATCGGGTCAGCTTCCGGCCAATTCCGCATGGCTGTGGGGGCATGGTAAAACACCGAAAATAGAAACCTACCGGGAGAAATTCGGTTTGAGCGGCGCGGTTATCTCAGCGGTTGATCTGATAAAAGGGATCGGCGTCTGCGCCGGACTTGACATCATAGCGGTAGAGGGCGCCACCGGTTACATCGATACCAACTATCTCGGCAAGGCCCAGGCAGCTCTTGCGGCTCTTGAAGATCATGATTTTGTCTATGTTCACGTTGAAGCGCCCGATGAGGCTTCACATTCAGGCCGGATGGATCATAAAATAAGGGCCATCGAGGATTTTGACCGTCTGGTGGTCGGCACCGTACGGGAAGGAATCAAAAAGTTTGATGATTACGCCATTCTCTGCACTCCGGATCATCCCACACCGGTGCACCTGATGACCCATACCTCTGATCCGGTGCCCTTTATCGTCTATCG
The DNA here is from genome assembly GCA_903868145.1 of uncultured Desulfuromonadales bacterium. Taxonomy (GTDB): domain Bacteria; phylum Desulfobacterota; class Desulfuromonadia; order Geobacterales; family Pseudopelobacteraceae; genus CAIPTY01. The sequence continues at coordinate 13,126 of CAIPTY010000068.1, forward strand.
TGGTGGTGCCGGAGAGAGCAACGGTGCGCTGTCATACTGCGAGGAGCAGGCGAGGATAACCGGCCTGGTGGTTGAGGGACACCGCTTGATGGAGATGCTTCTGAACCGGAAAAGCTGAAAGATGTGTGCCGATTCAGAGAACTTTCCGCTTTCCGGGTTTCATTTTGACGAGGTTCTTAATTATATCAATGGCTTTAGCGTAGTCTGCAAAATCATCACGTTCAAAATCGGCTAACAGGTAATCAATCCTCAGATCGGTTTTCGGATCGATACGAATGGTCAGCCAATTGAAACTGATCCCAACCCTGCTTCTGACATCCCGCGTAAAATCCTGACCGGTATTTGATTTCACGAAATCCAGCCGCTCAAGCTTTCGCACAATTTTTTTCACATCCGCAATTCCAATTTCTCTGAGAAATCGAACCGGCTTGCCATTCCCGGATTTCCTTGAATCATTGTAATCAAGCCACACGGCAGTTTCGGAAACATACAGCCTGACATGGATTGTATACTGATATCTGGGTGAAACCGGCCCGCTTGATTCAACAAGCTCAATCTGCAACTGCGTGAGCGATCCATCTTCGTTGATTGCAAGCGGGCCGGTTTCGCGCATGGTTTAAGCCTTCACCGGAATCAGGACATCATATTCGGTTGCGCACTTTTCGAGAACATTCTTGCCGATATAACAATAACCCTTGTCCCCCCATTCTGCGCCCCAGGAGTTTTTGACGATGTAGTAGTTGCCGATGTAGCCGACTATCAGCATTGAGTGGTATCCGTGCTGTCCTTCCGGATCTTCTGCAATGTTATAGATGCCGTCTCTGCCCAGTTCCATGAACTTTTCACCGGTTGCAGTGCCGAACTCAACCGGGTATCCCATGGTCAGAGCCTTCTTTATGTCATCGAGCTTGATGGATTCTGCTCTGATATTGACCCTGTTGACGTTGGCGCTGACCTCCATTTTGCTTTCAGAGCCCGAAGGAGTTTTGCTGTCGTTCGGCCAGAGCGATTCGTGGCAGATACCGTTTTTGAGGACCGGGGCGATAATTTCCGGACCCCCTTCCGTTCCGCCGGACTTGTAGGCGTAGCTGTAGTCTTTCCAGTCTCCCTGATGTTTCTGGAACAGCATCATCGTGTAGCTGCAGGCGAGCTTTACGTCATCAAGATTGAGCATTTTGCGGATCATCTCAACGCCGTGGGTCACCGAAAACGCCTTGCAGCGGCTGGTCTGGCCCTGATCGCCGATCTCGGTGCAGTATTTTCTCAAATCGACCTTGTCGGAGGGGTCAACATTCTGGAGTACCGAAGGAGTGGCAATCTCTTTCTGGCTGCCGTCGTCGTTACGTTGATACCGGTCAGCCGGGTCAACAACATGCAGCTGATTCAGATCGACGTTGATACCTTTACTGTTGAGGTAGACGGTCAAGAGCTCCAGGGCTGCCATGGTCATAAAGCCGGTCGGGAATGTCATGCCATCCTTCTGGAAAAAATTGACGGTACTGGCAGCCCCCGGTGCTTCCGATCCGAGTTTTTTCTTGATTTCGTCATTTTCAGGCGCTACAGCAAAACCCTGCGAAGCCAGCTTCTGAAAAATAGTTTCTCCAAAAAACTCATTTTTCCCGAACAGATCCTTTGCTGATTCAGCATAGTCCCCGGTGGTCCAACTGCCGTCATCATCCTTGAAATTATCCGGATTGACATCAGCATACTCGCTCATGTCATAGACATCATCATCCACAGCCAGCTCTTCAACATCGTCTTCGGAAATATCCCCGTCCTCTTCCTCCTCTTCCTCCTCTTCCTCTTCCTCCTCTTCCTCCTCCTCTTCTTCCTCTTCTTCCTCTTCTTCCTCTTCCTCTTCCTCTTCTTCCTCTTCCTCCTCTTCCTCTTCTTCTTCCTCTTCCTCTTCCTCTTCTTCTTCCTCTTCTTCCTCTTCTACATCATCGTCATCATCCCACATACGTGAACCTCCTTATGAATAGATTGTGTTCGTTTACTGTTTGGTAAGTTTTGCAACAGCAGCCTCAAACTTCTCAAAACGTTTGTCGAGGGAGGCGAGTTCTGCTTCTTTATCCCTGTCGCTCAAAAAAGAGTAGCGGATGCTGTTGAAGACAACCTCTTTCAGCTCCCTGTATGAAGGTTTGTAGCGGCTGACAAACAGGAGATACTCGCCACTCAGATTGTTGCGCGAAACCCCGGGATCATCTGTAGATATCACAAAAGGAACGCCATGGCGGCGGTACAGGTTGACCGGATGGGCCTCGTTTTTGACTCCAAGAATAAACTCGTTGCTGGTGAGGTTCACTTCCACGGCAACCTGTTTTGCTCTCATGGAGGCAAGCAGCTCGAGCGCGTTGGATTCATGGCTGATATCCACACCATGCCCGATGCGTTTGGCCCCCGCAATCTCTACTGCGTCATGGATATGGAATCTGAGCCCTTCTGGCGGCACCATCCCCAGGGCAAGTTCTCCCGCATGCAGTGCGAGCCTGGTGCCGGGGAACCGCTGCCGCAAAAATTGAAACATCTGCATATGCAGCTTGTAATCACGCATGGCCACATACCCGTTTTCCGGGCCGACAAAATTGACCCCGACAATCAGGCTGCTCTTTGTTGCAGCAGCAAACGCCGAATACAATCCGGAAAAGATCTGGGCAGGCTGGTTGTTCCGGGAAACGTAGCTCTGAAGGCGGATCTTGAAATCGCTGTCATCGACTCCTGCAATGACGGTTTCCAGGTACGATACATGATCCGCAATTTTTTTCAGGGCTTGAGGATCGCTGGCCATAAAATCGGCGTAGGCAGAGAAGGCCTGATTGACATCTGCAACGGCGGCATTGGGGGGCAGGCTGTTTATCTGACGGGCCAGAGCCGGATTATCCACATCAGGAGCGCCTTTGAACATCATTTCGAGATACTGCAGGTTCTCGGCCTTGGCCCGCTCCTTCAGGATTTTCAGACCTTCCGTGTACGAATAGTTGGACGCAGCCCAGAAGTAGCCGAAGGTATCAAAAAATTGCAGATCCGGCGCGGGCTGTGTGTGATAGTGGTTGGCGTAGTCCTTGTTCGACCAGCGCTTCAGCACCTCACGATAGAAGGCAGTGTCATTACGTACGGCATCGGCTGTGCGGCAGATCTTTCTGGCAGCCTCCGGGATGTCTGTCCTTGTCTCGATCCGGTATTTCTCGGCCTGAAGGGATGCGTCGTTCTCGCTGTAAATGCAGTATTTCAGCTTTCCCAGCCAGTCGATATATGTTTCGGAATACTGGGCGCCGGAATAGTGATTGTGGAGATCGCCCCCTTTCGGGAGCATGGTCATCAGGAGATTGAGCTCGGCGCCCTCTGAAATCGTCCCGGAGATCAAATGTGCGTAATACGTCTCGGCTGCATGGTAATTGCTCTGTCTGGCCTGTGCGTCAACCGGCTTCTGATCCGCGATGGCGATGCCGCTTTGAAGCAGGCAGATCAGCGCCAAAATTGGAACAAACATCTTCATACAGACCCCCTTCGAATCCTGCCCATCATTTTTAAGTATCCACATACATTTAGAGGGATTCTTCAGACAAAGAACCCCTCTAAATTTGATCACCAATTCATCCGGTGCTGCAAGGATGTGGTTCCGTCAGCTCTTATTGAGCTTTCTTCTTGCTGAAGCTTTTCTTTGCGGGTGCTTCAGGCTTTACCGGAGCTGCAGGAGCCGGAGTGGCGGCAGGTTTTTGTTCCAGCTTTTTTGAAAATGAAGCCTTCGGTTTCTCTTCCGGTTTTGCCGGCTCTGCGGCGACAGGCGCTGCCGCAGCGGGAGGAGGAGGGGTGGGCGCACTTGGCGCAACTGCAGCCGGCATTGCCGGCGGCGCTGATGGTACAGCGGCCTGCTCTTTGCGCTTGCAGCCAAACAGGGCCAGAGTGACGAGTAGAATTACCAGGACGAGTTTTTTCATTTTTGTGGCTCCTTACATTTCTTTGAAGTAAACGGCAACGACCATCTCGCCGCTATCGTATGATGTTATGCCTGCGAACGAGTATCCGGTGAGATCATCCGAGTCGGTAGGATTGAGATACTTGAACTCGACCGCTTTCATCGGTGCGGCCTGATCGATCTCGAAAATAACCTTCAGTTCATCTTCACCAAATGCGACGACGCCACGGCAAATGGCACCGGCATTTACTTTGGCAACATCAATATCCGGGTTGAGCGTTACTTCTATGAGCGATTTTGCCATGTCCAATTCTCCTTTGTTTGGTTTATCCTGCTTGTGCTTACCTGAATGAATACCCGCAACTTTTTCTGCGTGCCGGGAATATAGCCATAATATATTTGACTTGTAAAGCAATAAAAACAGGTCGTGAAATGGCCGGAATCATTCCGGGAATCAGCGAAGAGACAAAACTTATAAAACCCCGAGCTACCTCATGCCAATGGGAAAATCCATACCTTGCAGGCTCTTTTGGGGAATCTGCTCATACCCCCACTTTTTGAATGTCAGCTCAGGCAGTGTTTCTTCGATAAAGTTGGCCAGAAGATTGACTGTGATCTCTCCCTTTTTGTTAGATGCCTTGCCCTTGAATCCTTCCAGAACCGTATAACTGAACACTCCATGTCCCTCATACCCTTCCATGGCAGACTGGTTTTTGGAGCTTGCCACGATGGTGGCTCTTCCCATGGCTCGTGTAAGCTTGTTGATTGCCGTCTTCTCGGTAACTCCCCGACTGGCCATAGCCTCGCTGAATGAACCACTGTTGCAGGTATCAATCAGCAACAAAGATTTCATGGCCTGAATATTGACAAGGTACTTTTTGAAGTCATTCATGGAAACACCCTGAGCAGAAATCGATTCGTCACTGGTGTAGCGAAAATCAACCGGAAGAAAGTAGTAAGCCCCGTCTCGCTCACTGGTTATGCCATGACCTGCGACAAAAAGCAGGAATACGTCGTCGCGCTTGGTTTTCCTGCCAATCTCCGCAAAAACAGCCTCCAGCTTTTCCCGGGTAACATCGTCGTTGTGAAGCTTGTGGGTGTGAACTGCTGAAAAGATGGAGCTCGCCTTTTCAAATATGATTCTTGACAGTACCTCGGCGTCGTTTATGGCGTACTTGAGGCGCAGGTCGCCATCGCGGTAGGCATTGACCGCAATTGTGAGTATGTGGAGTTGTGGTTTTATGGCGTTTATTGTGACGTTGTCGAGTTCAAGCCTTCCCCGTTCCGATTCAATACTGTTATTCCTGTTATAGGCCATGAGCGTGATCACGTTTCGCCCTTGTTGGAGTGTGATGGTTCGCTCGAAATTGTAGCAGTTTTTTACGGAGTCTTTGGGGTGAATCTGCAACCCGCGGCTGGTGTTTTCAATTGCCACTGGCATATCGTTGAGAAATAAAGTCACATCACCTATTCCACCGCCCGTGTCGCACAGTTCTGCGACCAGGGCAATATCTCTCTGTTTTGCTGTTCCTGATGTGCTGATGAAACGGACTTTGGGCGGCAAAGTCGATGAATTTATAAGCGCCCCCATAAGGATCGCAACTTCTGGAGGGGGGATGCTGTCGGCAGACTCCCGGTTCTCCAATTCCTGCTGGTCGTCTTTTTGCTCTTTTTCGGAAGCAAGCCGGGCCGGAGGTTCAAGTTCCGCTTTTTGCCTGGCGATATGTTCCTGTTCCGCCTTTTCGTGCGCCAACATCTCCATTCCAGACTTACGAGTGGCTTCAGCCTGGTGCTTAGCGTTAGCGAGTTGTTCTTTCTCAGCGGCCTCTTTACGGATTATTTCGGCTGAAACACCGGAAGGTTTTACGAGGTTTTTCAAGTAGGCAGTAATGTCCTTTCCCTTAATGGCCTGATCTATGATGTCGGGACGGTAGAAGGTGTCGTACATCTGGTTGACGCTGACCAGCATCGCCTCCTTGTCTTTGCCGCGATTGACGTGAAATCCGACCAGGTTTTCGGAATCCGGCCCGTGGTCAAAGAAACCGTTTGGCATCCAGATGATCCATCGTTTGCGGTCTGGGTGAAGGTACAGGGCTATGGTCTCTTCACCCGTATCTGCATGGTACCAGCGTATGGTTCCATCATCCAGAGCGGCAACCAGTGTCTTGTCATCGGCAGAGAGAGCCACGTCCCAGGCGATTGCAGGGATCTGTTGCATCCAACGTTGGCGGCCATCTTTATCATAGGATCGAATTGCCTGCCTCGTGCCCAAAATGAAGCCGTTACTGTCGTGTCGAACCGCAAGACTATAGGTGGTCTCGCCTGAAAGTAATCCCCTGATTTTCTTCTCTTCGACCTTGCCCAATGTCATACGGTGCAGCCTTGGTTCGGTCGTGCCGTCCCAGTTACGGACATCCAGGCCATCTCCCGAAAAACGGGGAGCCATAAAATTCTGGTCCTCAACGGATTCAGTACGAAGAGTTTTCTTCATTATGTCAAACGATGCCTTTGCTTTTCCAAAGCGCTCGTAACTGAACATGACGGCCGTTGCAGCGGGGTTTATCTTGAATATGTCGTGGTTTTTAGGAAAAGATGCATGGGCAAGACTCTTAAAATACACCATTTTCTGGTCGGCGTCCAAGAGGCCGAAACCGTCAGTGGTGGAAACAAATAGGGTGCTGCCGTCCTCGAATGTTAACAGTACGGTAATCCTGCCGAAAACGGGCAGCTGTACCCTGGAATTGAGTTCTGATGAGCCGCTCGAAGCAGTGACGATGTTCCGGAAAGAGCCCCAGGCATTACTGTGGTTACCGGCTGCAAGGAGGCGGCCTCCTTCCTTTGACCAAGCCACGGTTGGAAATCGGGGATAAAATTTTGCCCCCTTGGGATCATTCGCAGATCTGTAGAAACTGCCATCACCGGCATGTATGATCTGAACCGATCCGTTATCGTCAAACCCCAGTGCTATCATGGAGTCGTCAGGTGAAATTTTGATACTGGAAATTTTCTTTCCAGTATCGGAAAGGATCGAGTAGTCGAGGCTTCCATCCGGCTTGAACCGTTTGATCATCCCCTTATCCGAGGTAGCGATCAGGTTCCCACGGGAGTCGAATTCCATTCCCCGGATTTGCCCTTTGAACGATGTATCCATGAACAGCCTGGTCCAATCCGTTGTCGAGTGGACGCTTATCCCGCCACCGTAGCCGAGCCCCACTGCCAGGCGCTTGCCGTCGCGTGAATAGGCAAGCCTGTAGATGCTTTTGGAAAATCCGGAGATACGCGAGATCATTGCCCCCGTTTCAACGTTAAAAATATAGACGACATAGCTGTTGTCCCAGGTTCTGGCGGTGGGGCCGCCTGTAGCGGCTGTTTTTCCGTCAGGCGACAAGGCCACTGCATTGAGTAGGCCTTCGTGTCCATTGCCAATGGGAGGATAGATGGTTCTGAAGAGTTTCCCTGATTTTCGTTCCCATATCTTGAGAGTTTTATCGGATGATATGGTTGCGAGTAGCCTGCCCTCAAGATCGGTAGCCGCACCTTGAATCCGCCCGGTATGCATCTCAGAGGTTATTCGAATGAATGGGGTGGTTGGAGGTTCGGCAGCAAAGAGTGTGCAATGCGTGCCGAGGATGATAGCAATAAGGACGCACATGGATGTATTCATATAAACCTTTCCCGATCTCCATTGTACCATACGCAGGTGACGGGTGGAATTACTCTCCAAAAGAAACAGAAAAACCGGTAACCCCGCCCTTGCCAGAATGGGAAATCCTCACGCTGCACTCAGTATGTATCATGTCTACTTCACCCAAAAAAACTACATTGGCGTAGTTTCTGGACAGTCCGCTACAGCTCCGTGTCCTGGATTCATACGTCTGAACCAGAACCTTGAGAACCGTGCCGATTTGTTGTTGAAGAAAGGATTCCTTTTTCAGTGTCGCAACCTTCCGCAAGGTCTCCCCCCTCTGTTTGACGACATGAGACGGAACCTGACCGGGCATGTCTGCCGCCGGTGTTCCGGGGCGCCGGGAGTAGGGAAATACGTGCAGGTCGGAGAAGGGGAGATCGCTGAGCAGGTGAACTGTCTCTTGAAATTCGGCATCGCTTTCGCCGGGAAAACCGGCAATGACATCGGCGCCGATGAAGGCGTGAGGCATCGCCGTGGTGATCTTTAGCATGAGGTTGCGAAAAAAATCAGCCGTGTAGCTGCGCCCCATCCGTGTGAGCACATCGTTACTGCCGCTTTGCAGCGGCAGATGCAGGTGGGGACAGATGATTGCCGATGTTGTCATGAGGGACAGCAACTCATCAGTAACCTCGTTGGGTTCAACCGAACCGATTCTCAGGCGCGCCACTGGCCGTTCGCCATCAATTCTTCGCAGCAGTTCCGTCAGCGATGAGGCAGGCGACTGGTCAAGTCCGTAGGCGCCCAGATGGATGCCGGTCAGGACGACTTCCTGATACCCGTTGTCCGCCAATCCACGAATGCCATCCATCACGGCTTCAAGCGGAACGCTGCGGTTTCTGCCCCGCGCATAGGGAACGATACAGTAGGTGCAGAAGGAGTTGCAGCCGTTCTGTACCTGCAGGAATGCGCGGGTGTGTTCGGCAAAACTCGAAAGAGCGAGCGGTTCGGCATCCCGCTCGACGGCGACGTCCGAAACACGGCTTTCACCTGACTCGACCAGTGCGATGATGTCCTGTTTTTCCCGGTTGCCCAGCACACAATCAACCTCGGTCAGTCTCTCCAGTTCCTCCGGCGCTACCTGGGCATAGCAGCCGGTTGCCACGATGCGTGCCTGCGGATTGAGACGCCGGGCGCGGCGGATCAGCCGCCGGGTCTCGGCATCGGTGCGCGCCGTGACCGTGCAGGAGTTGATGACATAGATGTCGGCTTCGGTCGTAAATGAAACAACGCAGTAGCCGTTCTCGAGAAACCGCTCACGCATGGCGGCCGATTCGAACTGGTTTGTCTTGCACCCCAGGGTTGTAATTGCCACGCGTTTCATATCGTTGCAGTATCCTGTTCCAGTTTTTTCAAGACATGGGACACATAGATGACTACGATGACGGCAGCCGACCAGGTGGTGATAAAAATCCCCCACCAGATGCCCATGACGCCCCATCCAAGAGCTATGGCAAGGATGTGGAAGGTCAGCCATGGCGCTGCAATCTGCCGGTAGAGACCGATCCAGAGGGCGAAAGCCGGTTTTTTTATCCCCTGCATGGCCGAGACGCAGACATACAACAGCACATATGCCGGGAAGACGAAGGCCTCGATCTTCAAGTATCCGACACCGGTGGCTATAACCGCCGGATCATGGCTGAAGACCGACATCAATTCTCGCGAGTAGGCCAGGGCAGCAACAGTTCCCAAAGCGGCCAGCATGAATCCGTAGCGCAGTGACAGCGACAGAATCTGACGGATACGATCAAAACGTTCTGCTCCGAAATTCTGGGCAGACAGGGCGAGGGTGGAGATGTTCAGCCCCATGATCGGCAGCAGGGCGATCTGCTCGATGCGCGTGCCGATGCCGTAGGCCGCCACCACATCCTTGCCGAATCTGCCGGCAAACCACGTGATGATGAAGATTCCCAGGGTAACGGTCAGCATGTTCAGTGCGGACGGAAAACCCTGCCGTGCCAGTTCCCGATAGTGATACGCCCGGGGAAGCAGTTCGGAGAGGCGGAAGTTGCTGACGACTCCCAGACTGGAAAGCCTTCCGAACATATAGAAATTACCCACACACTGGATCGACACGGTGGCAAAGGCTATTCCCGGCAGTCCCATGGCCGGTATCCCCAGACCGCCGTACATGAACCAGGGGTCAAGCAGCAGGTTGAGCACAAATGCGGTCACAAGAAAATTGCGATAGCAGACGGTGTTGCCGTGGGAGTTGAGAATCGCGCTCATTACGAAATTGAGCAGAAAGAAAGTGGTGCCGCAAAAAATGACGTTCATGTAACCCAGCGCCAGTGAGAGATACTCACCATCAGCTCCCATGAAACGAAAAATATGCGGGGCAAGAATCAAGCCCAGGGCGGTCAGGGCAATGGCATGTATCAGTGCGAATGAAAGTGCCTGAAGTACATATTGGCGCGCCTCGTCACCGTCTCCGCGTCCCAGGGCATTGCCGATCAGGGCTGTGGCACCGGTCGAGACCCCTGAGCCCACGGCCAGTATGATGAAGAAGACCGGGAAACAGAGGGACATGGCCGCCAGCGCCGTGGTGGAGAGGCGTCCGCCATACCAGGTGTCCACCACATTGAACATGGTGTTGAAAAAGAAGCCGGTACCGGCCGGGATGGCCAGGCGGCGGATCAGCGCCGGTATGGGCGCGGTCGTCAGGTCAGATGTCATGTTCTACGGTGCAATCGCATTCAATTCGACCCGGCTGCGCGGGGTCGACTCCTTTTCCGGCGCCTTGAACACGTTGTCATTCTTCTCGAATACCCGCTCGGGAGGTATATTGCCTTTCAATACCAGATGGTTTTTAACCGCCAGTACTCTTTCCCGTGCCAGGTTCTGCAATTCCGGTTCGCCGACAACCGTGTTGGCAATCATCAGTTTCTTCATTTCATCCGGCGGAATACTTTTTACCAGCCCAATCACGTTGCGGGGTTTGGGAAATTTTTCCTTTTTGTAGGCAGCGGCCAGGTATTGTGCGTATTCATCCGGCAGAACCTGCATGCTTTCGGCCTTCTGACCCTCTTTTAATGCACCGTTTTTACTCAGCACCATGAACTTCTCGATTTTAAGTTTACGGTTGAACAGGTCCGTGCGATACCCTTCCGTATCCCGATCCCGATCTACGTATCCCTTCAGCTCAACCTTCAGAGCCGGACGATCCAGAAGCACCTTGACCAGTGTGGACAACTTCTGTTCTTCCGTCGCTGAAAGTGTGCTCGTCCCGACGGCAAACTGCATGTAGCTGAAGTCCTGTCCGCCGCCGAACATGGAGGAGAGGAGCGCAAAGGGGGAGGTGACCGCCTTGACCAGAACGTTTTTAACGACCTGCCAGACTACCCCCCAGATACTGAACTGCGGATCATCAGTCTGTCCGGTGACCGGCAGATCCAGGTGGATCTCTCCCTTGCGGTCCTTCAGCAGCGCCAGACCCAGTTTTACCGGAAGACTTGTGGCCTTGTCGCTTGCGACTTTTTCTCCGAAGGTGAACTGGTCGATGAATACCTTGTTCTGCGAGACCAGTTTTTTCTTCTCGATGTGATACGTCAGATCCAGAAACAGTTTCCCCTTCTCCACCGCATATCCGAGGAATCTACCGGTGTAGGGGGTTATGGGAGAGAGTTCGATGTCCCGGAACGAGAGCTTCATATCCACGAACAGGTCACCCCGCAGGGGATTGATCTGACCTGTGATCTGGAGCGGAGAATGGTTTTCCAGGTTGCCGCGCAGATCCACATCGGCACGTTTGTCCTCCTCGGATGACAGGCCGCTGATCCTGCCCCCCAGGTTGTAAAAGGTAGTGGTGAATCGTTGCGGAAGGTGATTGTCGGTAAAGGAGATGGTACCTCCCTGAATGGTTACGGCATCAATCCTGACCGGGTTCCGGGGGGGCGGTATCTGCTGTTGAGCCGCTTTGACAGGTTCGTTTGTCTGCTCCTGTTTCTTTTCAGGAACAGCATCCGGCCGCTTGTCTCCAGCCACCGGCTTATCAGCTTTTTCCACCAGATTCTGAAGGTTCAGCGTGCCGTCCTTACGGATAATGATGCGTGAATAGAGGCCGTTGAGAGCGATCTGGCGCAGCGCCAGACTGAATGGCTCAAGTGTGCCCTGAACATCGTCCAGTTGAAGGCTTTCCCACTTGAGCAGATCCTCCTCCACCACGGTGTCGATGGCGTGAAAGGCCCGGATACCGGCGTTTCCCTTGAAACTGCCAACAGGTTTCCCCTCTTTGAGGGCGACGTCAACTGTCATGTCTGTGTCAACAGATCCGCCCAGGATAAAGACGTTGACGTTGGCCGGAAAATAGGCCTCGAAGTCGCGCAGCGGCAGGTGGCCGACAGTGAGGCTCCCCTTGTAGCGGAAGGGAAGGGGGGTGATCTCACCGGTTGCCTTGAGCGGCGTGTCCTTGTTGAAGGTCGTGGAAAACCGCAGCCTGGCCGGAGTAAATGTGGGGCCGTTGAGATCGGTCAGGCTCAAAAAGGTGTTGTTCAGGGTGAAGTGCGGTGCCTCCTCAAATGTTTTATCGGTAAAAGCAGCGTTAAACCTGTCCAGTTGGAATTTTTTGAGGCGGAATGTTGGCCCGCGACCTGCCTGCTGTTTCTGTGCCGGTTTCGGGGTGGTCGAGGCGGCGACGGGGAGAGCTGTCGGGGTGGCAACCGGTGTCGGCGGTGGCGGAGGAAGTTTCAGCAGCGAGAGAGCAGAAATCCTGCCATCCGATTCACGGGACAGGGTCAATCTGCCGCCGGAGACCTTTACTTCATCGATTTTAACAGCATCTTCCTTTTGGCTGAATGCTGCGCCATTGATCTCGAAGCGCGCCAGATCAAAGCCTTCCTTGTCGCCGTACCTTGCCGAGAATCCGGAGATCAGCACGCTGCCCTGCTCGATGGCCAGGCCGGATTCGTTACTGAATCTCACCTCCGATGAGAGATCGATGGTGCCTTTGAGGGGTGCGGTCAGAAACTGCGACATATAGGGCCAGACCCGCTGGATTTTCATTCCGCTCAGTTCACTTGATACGCTGGCGGTCAACGGCGTGAGGGAGAAGGCTCCATCGGCGCTGAATGTCGCTTCGTCGTCCATCAACAGTGAAAAATCATATTCGGCAGAACTGCCGGCCGCAGAGGAAAAATTTCGTATGGCGGCGTCAATCTGGCTTATCTCGCTTTTGAAACCGCCGGTCGGCTGTGCATCGTTGAAATGGATGATGCCGTTGTTGAAGGCAAAAGCAGTAACCTGAAACAGCGGCATGTGCCCCGGCGTGCTCTCATTCTGTTTGCTGTCCCCGACCGCTTCTGCTCTCCTGTCCTTCGGAGCGGCTGGCAACAGTTGGCTGTACATCCACTCACCCCTGGCGTTGCGGCTGGCGAAAAGCTCCACGCCATCAAAAAGTATGGATTCGAAAGCAAACTTCCCGGCAAGCACTTCCAGAAGCGAAGCCTTCGTTTCGCAGAGTGGAATCCTGACGAGAGGTGTGCCGTTTTTCAGGTTGACGGCGATATTTTCCAGCCGTGTCACCCCTTTTATGTGCAATTGTGGTTTTTTGTCGGAATGGATCCGGTAGGTAACCTCGGAATCTATGCTCAATTTTCCCGATACCAGATCGGCGGGGGGCTTAACCGGTGAATAGGCAATATACTCCGGCAGATTGATCTGTTTAAGGTCGATGTGTACCGATGTTTCCATGGATTTGCTGAGCGGCTTGACCTTGCCGTTAAAACTGAAAGGCGAATCGTTGACCATCGCCGAGATGTGGGGATCGGTATATTTTTCGACAAGATAGGGGATATTACTGATGAAGGGCACTGCAATATCGAGCTTGCGGATGGTGTGTTTCCGGCCTCCCGGCACGGCACGGTCGTCAAAATCCAGTGAACCGTTGCTGATGCTGATATTGTTGATTGAGAAGTGCGTCTCATCTTTTGATTTCGGTTTGGCCTTCAGCCGTTCGATAATGTCGTTGAAGTTGTAATTGTTTGCGGCAAGGCGGGTGAATGAAATTGCGGGCGCATCAATGGATAGTTTTGACAGGATAATGGCGCGACGGTAGATTGATGTCAGACCAAGGGAGGCGCGCAGGGTGCCGATGGAGACAAACCGCTCGCCATCTGTTCCTTCTATGGCAAAACCGCTGACGGTGAAGGTCAGGGTGAAGGGATTGATGGCGACCTTCTCAATCCGGGTCTTCCGTCCGGTCTCTTTTTCTATGGCAGCCACTGCCTGAGTACGGACAATTACCGGCAGGATGGCGATGGTAAAAACGAGCAGGGCCGTGACTGATGCCAGGCTTATCAGCAGAAGCTTTTTTTTTCTGGACATGACATATCTCCGTGACAAGCGTAGGTCACAATTTATACTACAACTGGGCGGTTGATGGGTATGATTTTTCATTCAGCCGCCTATTGTTGAGGAAACAAACAAGATTTACATGGTTTTTGTTGAAAAAAAATATCAAAGCGGATACAAGAGGGAACATTTTAACCGTGCAACGAGCGATCAATCGGGAGGTAGTTAATGAGCCTAGTAAAGCTGTACGACACAACACTGCGCGATGGGACACAGGCCGAGGACATCTCCTTTCTGCTTGAGGACAAGCTTCGCATCGCCCACCGTCTGGATGATCTGGGCGTTCACTATATCGAAGGGGGCTGGCCGGGGAGCAATCCCAAGGATGTGTCCTTTTTCAAGGATATCAAGAAAGAGAAACTGAAGCATGCCAAGATTGCGGCGTTTGGATCGACACGTCGCGCCAAGGTGACGCCTGACAAGGACAACAACATCATCACTCTGGTGAAGGCTGAGCCGGATGCCATCACGATCTTTGGCAAGACCTGGGATTTTCACGTACGTGAGGCGCTGCGCATTTCACTGGAAGAAAATCTCGAACTGATATTCGATTCCCTGGAATATCTCAAAAAGAATGCGCCTGAGGTGTTTTACGACGCTGAACACTTCTTTGACGGCTACAAGGCCAATCCTGACTATGCCATCAAGACCCTCAAGGCAGCTCAGGACGCAAAGGTTGATTGCATAATTCTCTGTGATACCAACGGCGGCACCATGCCGTACGAGGTGGCAGAGATCATCAAGGCGGTCAAAAAACAGATCAGGATTCCGCTGGGAATCCACACCCACAATGACGGCGAGTGCGCCGTTGCCAATACGATGATCGCGGTCGAGCAGGGCATCGTCCAGGTGCAGGGCACCATTAACGGTTTTGGCGAGCGCTGCGGCAACGCCAACCTCTGTTCGATCATCCCGGCACTCAAGGTCAAGATGAAAAGGGAGTGCATCTCCGACGAACAGATGCGCCACCTGAGGGACGTCTCCCGCTATGTCTATGAACTGGCCAACTTTTCTCCCAATAAACACCAGGCATATGTTGGTAATTCCGCCTTCGCCCACAAGGGTGGCGTGCATGTAAGCGCCATACAGCGCCATCCCGAGACCTACGAACACATGCGCCCCGAACTGGTGGGCAACTGCACCCGCGTGCTGATATCCGACCTGTCCGGTCGAGCCAACATCCTGGCCAAGGCCGAGGAGTTCAATATCAATCTGGACAGCAAGGATCCGGTTACGCTTGAGATCCTGGACAATATCAAGGAGATGGAAAACCGGGGTTACCAGTTCGAGGGGGCTGAGGCATCCTTCGAGCTGTTGATGAAAAAGGCCCTGGGCGCGCATAAGAAGTTCTTCTCGGTGATGGGCTTCCGAGTCATCGATGAGAAGCGCGGCGAGGAGCAGAAGCCGACGGCAGAAGCCACCATCATGGTGAAGGTGGGCGGGAAGGTCGAGCATACCGCCGCTGAGGGGAGCGGCCCGGTCAATGCCCTTGACAACGCCCTGCGCAAGGCCCTGGAGAAATTCTATCCCAAGCTCAAAGAGCTTAAGCTGCTGGATTACAAGGTGCGCGTTCTTCCGGCCGGTCTGGGTACCGCATCGGCCATCCGTGTGCTGATCGAATCCGGCGACAAGCACAGCCGTTGGGGCACCGTGGGAGTGTCGGACAACATCATCGATGCTTCCTATCAGGCTCTGCTTGACAGCATTGATTATAAACTGCACAAAACCGACGAATAAAGTAATTGTCGTGAAATTGCTGAAATAAAAAATAGTTATATAAAACAGCATGTTTGGATTAACCTGCTGCGAAAAGCCCGCTGATCTTTACGACAGGTTATGCGGGTTTTTCCGTTTTTTCCTGCCTTTTTCCTGCCCGGCTTCTGCCAAAGTGATATATGGGTGCTGCCCCGTATTTAGTTGCTTGCGTTTCCCATCCACTTCATATATGAATAGGGTGGTTTTGGCTCCTGTGTGTGATACGCTATGCTCCGGGATGATCACATATACATTTTAATAACGAGAGAAAACAGGCACTTAAAATACACCATGCTCCAGTATGATCCCGTATGATCATACCTTCGGAAAGTCCGAGAGACTAGCAAAGGTTGCACCGAGTGAACCGTACATACAGCGCATAGATTAGATGAGTCTTGAAGCCTTGCGGCAGAGAGGCTCTTTTTTTATGTCAGAAGGAGGTGACGCAGTGGCTGCAGAACAGACTGTGATTATGGACAATAGTGGGATCAAACGGGCATTGACCCGCATTTCCCACGAAATTCTCGAACGGAACAAGGGGCTGTCCGATGTGGTGTTGATCGGGATACGTTCCGGGGGCGCTCATCTGGCCGAGCAGATTGGCTCGATCATCAAGGTCATTGAGGGTGAACAGGTGCTTGTCGGAGCTGTTGACATTACGCTTTACAGGGATGATGTCAGTGGCCATCTGCCCCACCATCCGGTTGGGAAGACGGATATTCCGTTCTCTCTGGAAGGTAAAAATGTGGTGCTGGTGGACGACGTACTCTTTACCGGACGCACCATCCGGGCGGCAATGGATGCATTGATGGATCACGGCCGGCCACAGAGTATCCAGCTGGCCGTGCTCATAGATCGTGGACACCGTGAGCTGCCGATCCGGGCTGATTTTGTCGGGCGCAATGTGCCGACCAGCCTGAAAGAAAATGTGGCCGTGCTTTTTGATGAAAAGCATCTGTCGCTTGAGGTTGTGCTGGAAAAATAACGAGGGGAGGGCGGCATGGCGGAATTCAGGCACAAAGACATTATTGCGCTGCGGGATCTGACCAAAGAAGAGATTGAACTGCTTCTTTCGACGGCAGAGAGCATGCGCGAGATCAACAACCGCGACATCAAGAAGGTTCCAACACTGCGCGGCAAGACCATCATCAACCTGTTTTATGAAGCCTCAACCCGGACACGCACCTCATTTGAGATTGCCGGCAAGCGTCTCTCGGCGGATACGGTCAATATCACCACATCAAGCAGCTCAACCACGAAGGGTGAAACTCTGGCGGACACCGCTCTCAACCTGCTCGCCATGAAGCCGGACATTATTGTCATGCGTCACTCGGTGTCGGGATCACATTATTTTCTATCCGGCAAGATGCCCGGTTGTTCGATCATCAATGCCGGGGACGGAACACATGAACACCCCTCCCAGGGGCTTCTGGACATGCTGACCATGAAGGATCGATTCGGGCGCCTCGACGGCCTCAAGGTTGCCATCGTGGGTGATATAACCCATAGCCGGGTGGCTCGCTCGAACATTCAGGGGCTGACCAAGCTGGGTTCACAGGTGTTTCTGGCAGGCCCGCCAACCATGATGCCCCCCGGCGCGGAGCGTCTCGGCAATGTGACAGTGTGTGACACCATGAAAGAAGCCATCCAGGATGCCGATGTGGTTATGATGCTGAGAATCCAGCAGGAGCGCCAGGGCAAAACCCTTATGCCCAATGCCCGCGAGTATTCGCGCTATTTCGGCCTCAATGCCCAGAACCTCAAGCTGGCAAAGCCCGACGCCATGGTCATGCATCCCGGTCCGATCAATCGCGGCGTCGAGATGTCGTCCTACGTGGTGGATGGACCCCAGTCTCACATCCTCAAACAGGTTGAAAACGGTGTAGCAGTCAGGATGTCCATGCTGTATCACGTGTGTGGCGGAGAACTGGAATAATGAAATTATTTTTCGAGGTGACCAAATGAGTCTTCTGATTAAAGGTGGCCGGGTGATTGACCCGTCTCAGAATATTGATGATGCGCTGGATGTGCTGGTTGAAAATGGTTGTGTGAAGGAAATCGGAAAGGGGCTGACAGCACCTGCCGGAGCAGATGTTATTGATGCTGCGGGCAGGATTGTAACACCGGGGCTGATCGACATGCATGTGCATCTGCGGGACCCCGGGCTTGAGTACAAGGAGGATATCATTTCCGGAACCAGGGCCGCTGCGCTCGGCGGTTTTACTTCCATTGTGTGCATGCCCAATACCAAGCCGGTTATCGACAACAAGGCGATAGCCGCCTATATCATCAACAAGGCAAAACAGGAAGGGTATTGCAATGTTTTTCCGGTTGGTTCCATAACGTACGGCATGAGTGGTGATCGATTGTCCGAGATGGGTGAGCTCAGGGAATCAGGATGTGTGGCGGTCTCGGATGACGGGAGGCCGGTGGCCAATGCCGAATTGATGCGCCGGGCTCTTGAGTATGCCCGTGGCATGGGTATTCTCGTCATCACGCATGCCGAAGAGCTCTCGCTGGTGGGCGAAGGCGTGATGAATGAAGGTTTTACCTCCACAGAGATCGGCCTGAAGGGGATTCCCCGCATTGCAGAGGACATCGCCACGGCACGTGACGTGATGCTGGCCGAATACACCAACTCACCCATTCATATTGCCCACGTATCCACCAGTGGATCGGTGGACATCATTCGTCTGGCAAAATCCCGTGGCGTAAAGGTTACGTGCGAGACTGCGCCGCATTACTTTACCCTCACCGACGACGCAGTGCGCGGATACAACACCAATGCCAAGATGAATCCTCCGCTTAGGGAAGCTGATGATGTGGCTGCCATCAAGGCCGGCCTGAAAGACGGTACCATTGATTGCATTGCGACGGATCATGCCCCTCACCATCTGGATGAAAAAGATGTGGAATTCAACGTTGCCCTGAACGGTATCATCGGTCTGGAAACATCCCTGCCGTTGTCACTCAAATTGGTTGAAGATGGTCTGCTGACACTTAACCAATTGGTTGAAAAAATGTCTTATAATCCATCGAATATTATCGGTTTAAAACGTGGAAGTCTCGCGGTGGGGAGTATCGCCGATATCACTCTGATCGATCTTGCAGCCCAATGGACGGTGGCGGCTGACGCGCTGGCCAGCAAGTCAAAAAACTCTCCGTTTCTCGGGTGGAAGATGAAGGGCGCGGCAACCGGCACCATTCTGGCGGGGAAAGTGATACATGCCGGAAAATAGACGGAACATTTTGAGGGAGCTGAATCTATGAAAGCGGTCCTGGCGCTCGCAGACGGGCGTATTTTCGAAGGCAGATCATTTGGTGCGGCGGGCGAAGCTGCTGGCGAGGTCGTTTTCAATACAGCCATGTCAGGCTATCAGGAGGTGCTGACGGATCCTTCCTACAAGGGGCAGATGGTCACCATGACCTATACCCAGATCGGCAATACCGGCATTAACCCGGAGGATATCGAGAGTCGAGGCCTGTTTCTGTCGGGGTTTATCGTCAGGGAATATCAGGAAAACTATTCCAACTGGCGCGCAACCATGAGTCTCGGGGCATATCTGCAGGAAAACGGCGTGGTTGGCATCCAGGGAATCGACACGCGCGCCCTGACCCGTCATCTGCGTGACAAAGGCGCCCAGAACGGCGTCATCTCCACCACTGATTGCGATCATGCCAGCCTTATTGCGAAGGCGGCGGCGGTTCCCAGCATGACCGGACTGGATTTGGCCAGCGGTGTCAGTTGTCAGAAGCCGTATCACTGGACTGAAAAACTGTGGGATCTCGAGGGCGGCTATTCTGAGGCCGATCCCGAAACCCTGAAATACAAGGTCGTGGCGTACGATTTCGGCATCAAGTACAACATACTGCGCTGCCTGGTGGATGCCGGCTGCGATGTTACGGTTGTTCCCGCCAATTTTTCTGCGGAAGAAGCGCTGGCCATGAATCCGGACGGCATCTTCCTCAGCAATGGTCCCGGTGACCCGGAACCCTTGCTGAACGTGCAGCAGGAAATTAAAAAATTAGTCGGCAAAAAGCCGATCTTCGGCATCTGCCTGGGACACCAGCTCCTGGGGCTCGCGCTGGGTGGAAAGACGGTCAAGCTGCCATTCGGCAACCACGGATCCAACCTGCCGGTCATGGATATGTCCACCCGAAAGGTGGAGATCACGGCACAGAATCACGGATTTGCCGTCGATCTCGATTCTCTGGGGGATGCGGCCTGCCTTGGTCATGAAAATCTCAACGATCAGACCGTGGAGGGCATCCGACACTGCTCATTGCCGATTTTCTCGGTACAGCATCACCCGGAAGCCTCTCCGGGACCACATGATTCCCGGTATCTGTTCGGGCGTTTTGTGGAGATGATGGAGAAGCACAAGGCGGTGTAGGTTGTGAGGTATCTGGCTCTTTATCAATCGGGAGAACTGCTTCAGCGCATCCGGTTGGCCTATGGACGTCTGGCAGCCTGTGATCTCTGTCCCCATGACTGCGGCGTCAATCGCATCAGGGATCAACGCGGCATCTGCGGGGCGGGGCTCAAGCCCAGGATCGCGTCGGCCAACGTTCATCATGGCGAAGAACCACCCATCTCCGGTACACACGGTTCAGGCACCGTTTTTTTGTCCGGTTGTTCACTCACATGCATATTCTGTCAGAATTTCCCCATCAGCCAGTTTGGCAACGGCGTCGATATAACAACGCGAGAACTGTCAAACCGCATGCTCAGGCTTCAGCGCCAGGGTGTCCACAACATCAATTTTGTTACTCCCACCCACTACCTGCCTCAGATTCTGGCGGCGCTCTGGCTGGCGATACCGAAGGGATTCAATCTGCCGATAGTCTGGAATACGAGCGGTTATGAAAAGGTCGATGCCCTGCAGCTTCTGGATGGAATTGTTTCGATCTACCTGCCTGATATGAAATACTCCGACAATACCTCCGCAGTTCAGATGTCATCAGCATCAGGTTATTGTGCCGTCAACCGTGCTGCGGCAGTTGAGATGCTCAGGCAGGTCGGTCATCTTCAGGTGAATGAAGATGATGTTGCGACCGGCGGGTTGATTATTCGTCATCTTGTCCTTCCGGATGACAGAGCCGGATCACGGAAGACGCTGTCCTGGATTGCCGGAAACCTCGGGCGGGAGACTCATGTTGCCCTGATGAGTCAGTACTTCCCGGCGCACAGGGCTGCGGGAATGGCGGAGATGAATCGCCCTCTCAACCAGGAAGAATATGACGATGCTGTCATGGGGCTGGAGGATGCGGGACTGGAAAACGGCTGGGTGCAGGCGCTTGACGAAGAGCGTGGAGCGGTATGAGAACGATAGTGCTGCTGGTCATCTCAAATGTTTTTATGACCTTTGCCTGGTACGCGCACCTGAAGAACTTCAATAACAGGCATTGGCTCATTGCCGTTTTTGTCTCATGGGGAATCGCTTTTTTTGAATATCTTGTGCAGGTTCCTGCAAACAGGATTGGCTATGCAGGCAGTTTTTCGCTGGCACAGCTCAAGATCACCCAGGAGGTGATTACGCTGTGCGTTTTTGTACCATTTGCGGTGTATTACATGGGGGTGCCGCTCAAGTGGGATTTTCTCTGGGCCGGCTGCTGCCTGGCCGGAGCGGTGTTTTTTGTGTTCAGGTGAAATGAAATGATAAAACAACATACGTCAGGCGAAATGATGATGTTTGGTGTTGTTGTGGCTACCAGTACAAAGCCGCTTGATTTATACACATATTGTTTTGTATGATGTGTGTATGTTTTGAAGGAGGTAAAAGCCATGGCCATGATTCGATACCAGATGTTTATTGAAGAAGAACAGAAAACCATGCTCGACGAATTGCATCGGCGCCTTAATCTGCCGGTTGCTGAACTGGTGAGGCGTGCCATATCCAGGCTTGTGGATGAGGAAAACAAGGGTGTCCCGTATCCGGAAGCCGACGAGCAGGTAAACAGTCTCCTTGCTTTGGCGGGTGTCTGTGAGGGTGGGCCGTCTGATCTGGCTGACAATCATGAACAGTATCTGCGGGGGGGAAAATAAGGCGTGAAGGGCGTAAAGAATGTTTTTTTCGATACGTGGGGCTGGCTGGCCATAGCGCATCGTGATGACCAGCGCCATATCGAGGCAATGTCATTTTACCGCGATTTTCTGGTTGCTGGCGGTGTTCCGGTCACCACGGATTACATTCTTTCCGAAACAATATCGCTCTTTCGTGCGCGGACATCTTCAAAAGGGGCGGAGAAGTTTATTGATGGAATGCTTGCAGCCCAAAGTTCCGGCAGGATTGGAATTGAAAGAATCAGCGAGGAGCGCTGGATTGCAGCCTGGAAATTGAGCAAGAGGTTTGGCGATATGCCGGATATTTCCTTTGTGGATTTTACTTCGTTTATTGTGATGAAAGAGTTGAAAATAACTGAGGCACTGACCGCAGACAGGCATTACGAGTTTGTGGGGATGGGCTTGAAGAGGTTGTTTTAACTCCTCGTTATTGTTTAAGAGTTTTTGAAGGGAGTTTTAGAGTGATGCGTTTTGTGATGAGCATCTTACTTGTTGTCGTTGCGCTGACTTACGCTGAGTGCATCGTGTACGCCGCAGATGCCGCACCAGACCAGCGCGGTCTGGCCGTCCGTCCCAAAGCTCCGACCGGTGAAGCTGTCAAGGGTGAGCAGTGGGTTCTGACCATCGGCATTGACAGCTACCTCTCCTGGCCGCGCCTGAAGACCGCCGTCAACGATGCCAGGGCGCTCAGGAATGTTTTACTGGAACGCTACCACGTTGATCAATTCCGCATCATTGAACTTTACGACGTAAATGCCACCCGCAAGAACATCCTCGGTGCTCTGCGTGATTTGAGCAGAAATGTCAAACCGGATGACTCGCTGCTGATCTTCTATGCCGGTCACGGCCATGTGGACAACATCACCAAAAAAGGGAGCTGGATACCGGTGGAGAGCAGCACCGATGATCCCAGCGCCTGGATTTCCAATCAGGATATCAAAGACTACCTGAACATCGACGCCATCAAGGCCAAGCATGTCCTGCTGGTATCCGATTCCTGCTTCTCCGGTGACTTCTTTCGCGGCACACGCGGGGCGCTGCCTGAAGTCACCGACACCGTCATCAAAAAGGCCTATCAGCTCTCCAGCCGTCAGGCCATCACCAGCGGCGGGCTGGAACCGGTCAGTGATGCCGGATTCGGCGGTAACAGTGTCTTTTCCCACTTTCTGGTAGCGGCGCTCAAGAACAACACCAAACCGTACCTGATCCCTTCCGAACTCTTCCCTTCCATCAAATCAGGCGTAGCCCAGAATGCCGAGCAGTTCCCGCAGATGGGCTCGCTGTACGGTGTTGGCGGTCAGGAGGGGGGCGAACTGGTACTGTTCCTCAAGCAGGAAAACAAACTGGAAAACCTTTCCGCAGGTTCCGCTGCCCGGCAGAAGGAACTGGATCAGTTGAACAGGGCCGAGGCCGAAGCCAATGTCGCCAAGCAGAAGGAGCAGGCAGAGATTGCCAGTAAACAGGCGGAACTGGATAAGCTGGACAGGCAGATAGCCGAGATGAAGGGGCGACTGGGGAGTGGGGCGGCCCGCAGCAGCGACAGTCTGGATGCAATGGTGGCGATGGCCGAGCAGAAGGCGGAACAGGGCAAGCGACTGGAGGAACTTCGTCAACAGCGCGTTGCCGAAGAACAGAAACGGCAGCGGGAGATTGAACAACTGAAACGCGAGGCGCTTGAAAAACGGGCGGTACAGATCAACACCGACATCGCCAAATACCAGAAAATCGCTGACAACCAGTATGCGCAGGATATGAAAGGCGCCGCCTGGGATGTGCTGCTGGCTGCGTATCCTATGGCAAAAGGAAAAGAGGTAGCCCGTTATGATGTGAATGCCTTCCTTGCAGCCCAGGGAATGGCCTTTCATAACGGCACGGTTGTCACCACTCAAGTAAAACAGTCGCGTGAGCGTGATCATCTGATCTACACCGATCCGCAAACCGGCCTGATGTGGGCGAGGGACGGCAATATTGCCGGCAAGCAAATGGACTGGAACGAAGCTCTGAGCTGGGTAAAAAGCCTCAAGTACGGCGGTTACAGCGACTGGCGGCTGCCGACGAAAGATGAGCTTGCAGCCTTCGCGGAGCAGGGCGTGAACCGCCCTTCCGCTTACTATAATGCCAACGGATTCAGTAATGTCCAGGCGGACTGGTACTGCTCATCTACAACCGGTAAGGGCAACGGCGGTGCCTGGGTCGTAAATATGGCTGACGGCGGAGTGAACTACTACTATAGGGGTAAAGGTAGCGGCTATGTTTGGCCGGTCAGGTCGGGACGGTTTTGAATATTTGCTTCTTTGATGCTTTGATTCTTTGATTTTTGGGTTTGAAAAGGCCCCTCATCCGGCCTTCGGCCACCTTCTCCCTCGGGGAGAAGGGATTTGCTATTGTCCCTTCTTCTTCATGGAGAAGAGTTATCACTATTCCTTCTCCCTTTGGGAGAAGGTGCCCCGGAGGGGCGGATGAGGGGAGGCTTTTGAAGCAAGGGTGGGCAACTGATTCACCGTTGCCCACGCGGAACGACGATTCCAGACAGATTTTTGCTAATTACATTAAGGAGTATCTCGTAAATGCCTAAACGAACTGACATAAAAAAAATACTCATCATTGGTGCCGGCCCTATCGTCATCGGCCAGGCCTGTGAATTTGACTATTCCGGTACGCAGGCCTGCAAGGCCCTGAAGGAAGAGGGGTACGAGGTGGTGCTGCTGAACAGCAATCCGGCTACCATCATGACCGATCCGGACTTTGCCGATCGTACCTACATCGAACCGGTCACCCCGGAAATTCTGATAAAAATAATTGAGAAGGAACGTCCTGACGCCATTCTGCCCACCCTGGGAGGGCAGACCGCTCTCAATACCGCTGTGTCAGTCGCAGAAATGGGCATACTTGAAAAATTCAACGTCGAACTGATCGGCGCAAAACTACCAGCAATCAAAATGGCTGAAGATAGAACGCTATTTAAACAAGCGATGGAAAGAATCGGTTTAGCCGTTCCGAAGTCCGGTCTGGCTCACAATCGTCAGGAGGCGATGGAGGTCGTCAAATCGGTCGGTTTTCCTGCGATTATCCGCCCCTCCTACACGCTTGGCGGCACAGGTGGCGGCATTGCCTACAATATGGAAGAGTATGAACGGATGTCCATGGCCGGCATCGATGCCTCTCCGACGGATGAAATACTCGTTGAGGAGTCGGTCATCGGCTGGAAGGAGTACGAACTGGAGGTGATGCGCGACACCGCCGACAATGTGGTGATCATCTGCTCCATCGAGAATTTCGACGCCATGGGGGTTCATACCGGCGACTCCATCACGGTGGCTCCGGCCCAGACCCTGACTGACAAGGAGTATCAGATCCTGCGTGACGCCTCACTCAAGATCATCCGTGAGATCGGTGTTGATACCGGCGGCTCCAATATCCAGTTCGGCATCAACCCGAAGAACGGCCGCCTGGTGGTGATCGAGATGAATCCGCGTGTTTCCCGTTCTTCCGCGCTTGCTTCCAAGGCTACGGGCTTTCCGATTGCCAAGATCGCGGCAAAGCTGGCGGTCGGGTATACTCTGGATGAGGTTACCAACGACATAACCCGCGAGACGCCGGCCTGTTTCGAGCCGACCATCGACTATGTCGTAACCAAGATTCCACGCTTTACCTTTGAAAAGTTTCCGGCGGCCGATGCCACTCTGACAACCCAGATGAAATCGGTCGGCGAGGTTATGGCTATCGGAAGAACCTTCAAGGAGTCTTTACAGAAGGCGTTGCGTTCACTTGAAATCGGTGTATCCGGTCTCGATTCCCGACTGTTTGACCTGTCCACCGAGACGCGCCGGGCCCTGACCGCCAAGGAGCAGCAACTGCTGCTTAAAAAGCTGTGTGTCCCCAACTGCGACCGGCTCTGGTATGTGGGCGACGCCCTGCGCAGCGGCATGTCAGTGCAGGATATCTTCAAGCATACCGCCATTGATCCCTGGTTTCTGCACAATATCCGGCAGATCATCGAGAAGGAGGAGGAGCTTAAACGACTCGATCCGTCAGCCGTGACACGGGAACAACTGTATGAGGCCAAGCAGTTCGGTTTTTCCGACACAACCCTTGCCAAACTCTGGAACAGAACCGAGGACGAGGTTCGCACGCAGCGCCTTGCTCTCGGTGTAAAGCCGGTTTACAAGCGGGTTGATACCTGCG
The DNA here is from genome assembly GCA_903868145.1 of uncultured Desulfuromonadales bacterium. Taxonomy (GTDB): domain Bacteria; phylum Desulfobacterota; class Desulfuromonadia; order Geobacterales; family Pseudopelobacteraceae; genus CAIPTY01. Next base: position 39,079 of record CAIPTY010000068.1, read on the forward strand.
CCGCCGAGTTTGAGGCGTATACGCCGTACCTGTATTCGACCTACGAGGATGAGTGCGAAGCCGAACCGACCGACCGCAGGAAGATTATGATCCTTGGTGGCGGTCCCAACCGGATCGGGCAGGGGATCGAGTTCGATTACTGCTGTGTCCACGGTGTCTTTGCCCTGGCGGAGGATGGTTACGAGACCATCATGGTCAACTGTAACCCGGAAACGGTTTCCACCGATTACGACACTTCCGACCGTCTGTATTTTGAGCCGCTTACCCTGGAAGACGTTCTGGCAATTGTATCAGTGGAAAAACCGATTGGTGTTATCGTTCAATTCGGTGGACAGACCCCGCTCAAACTTGCCGTTGCCCTCGAAAAGGCCGGTGTACCGATCATCGGAACATCTCCTGATGCCATTGACCGTGCCGAAGACAGGGAGCGATTTCAGGCGATGCTGCACAAACTCGGGCTGCTTCAGCCGGAAAACGGCACGGCCCGTTCTTTTGAAGAGGCCGAAAAGGTTGCAGACCGGATTGGCTATCCGGTGGTTGTGCGTCCGTCATATGTTCTGGGCGGGCGTGCCATGGAGATTGTCTATGATGTTGACAACCTGCGCCGCTACATGACTACTGCGGTGCTGGCCTCGCCCGAGCATCCCATCCTGATCGACAAGTTCCTGGACGAGGCGATCGAGATCGATGTGGATGCCCTCTGTGATGGTACGGAGGTGGTTATCGGCGGCATCATGGAACACATCGAGGAGGCCGGCATCCACTCCGGAGATTCGGCCTGTTCTCTGCCCCCCTATTCGATCGGTAACGACATGGTTGCCGAAATCCGCCGTCAGACGGTCATGATGGCACTGGAGTTGAACGTTAAGGGATTGATGAACGTCCAGTTTGCCATTAAGGATGGTGATGTGTACATTCTGGAGGTAAATCCCCGTGCGTCACGCACGTCCCCCTTCGTTTCAAAGGCCACCGGGCGTCCCCTCGCCAAGATAGCCGCACGGATAATGGCGGGAAAATCTCTGAAAGAGCTGGGCATTTCGGGAGATATCGTTCCGAAACATATTTCCGTGAAGGAATCGGTATTTCCATTCGTGAAGTTCCCCGGTGTGGACACCCTGCTGGGTCCGGAAATGAAGTCCACCGGTGAAGTGATGGGGATCGGAGACAACTTTGCGGATGCTTTTGCCAAGGCCCAGCTGGGCGCCAATGTCAAGCTGCCACTTTCCGGCAATGCCTTTATCAGCGTGCGTGATGCAGACAAGAAACATGTTGTCACTGCTGCGGAAAAGTTGTATAAGCACGGTTTCGGTATCCTTGCCAGTGGTGGAACAGCCAGCTTTCTGATGGAGAAAGGCATTCCGGTCACGCGGGTCAACAAAGTGCTTGAGGGACGACCGCACATCGTTGATGCCATTAAAAACGGTCAGGTAAATCTGGTTTTCAACACGACCCAGGGGCCACAGGCGGTCGCGGATTCTTTTTCCATAAGGCGTGAAGCATTGATGCACAACATTGCCTATTATACTACGGTGGCCGGAGCCAGGGCGGTTGTGGACAGCATTATCGCCCTGAAGGAGCGGGACCTGGGCGTGAAAGCCTTGCAGGATTATCTTGTGTAGAAAAAGCTGAGGAGTTGATTGTAGATGTCCCATTCCATACCGTTGACAAAAGAGAGCCACGAGGCGCTTCAGGATGAACTCAAGCGTCTGATTCGTGTTGAGCGCCCAAAGGTTATCCAGGATATAGCCGAGGCACGTGCCCACGGCGACCTGTCGGAAAACGCCGAGTATGACGCTGCCAAGAACCGCCAGGGTTTTATTGAAGGGCGAATTCAGGAAATCAACGGAAAGCTTGCCCGTGCCTACGTGGTAGACCTTTCCAACATGAGCCCGGACAAGGTGGTTTTCGGCTGCACGGTCACGCTCTATGATACCGCTACCGAAGAGGAGATCACCTTCAAGATTGTGGGCGAGGATGAAGCTGACATCAAACTGGGAAAAATTTCCTGCACGTCACCGGTCGGCAAGGCCTTGATAGGACACAAGCTTGACGATTCGGTAAAGGCGACAGTGCCTTCGGGAACCAAGGAATACGAGATCATTGACATTAAATATGAGTAGTGTTTTTTTGGAGTAAGTGAGAGCGATTCCAGGTAATGTACAATTGACGGAATAGGAGAAACTATGGCTGACAAAATTACGAAAGACATGACTTTTTTTGAAGTCATGAGGATGCATCCCGATGCGGTACAGGTGCTTCAGAAACATAATCTGGGGTGCGTTGGCTGTATGGGTGCCCAGAACGAGAGTCTTGAACAGGGAGCTCGTGCACATGGGCTGAGCGTTGACGAACTGTTGAAGGATCTGAATGCTGTTGTCCAGTAACGCTGCGGCGTTATTGGAACGTAGCTGAAAACCCTCATGGAATGCATGTCTGTGGGGGTTTTTGTTTTGATCCTGTGAAGGAGAGTACGCAAGAAATGAAGGCTCGTCTCGGAAATAACGGAACTGTCGTCCTTCCTCGTGAGTTGATTGATGCACTCGCTCTTTCCGAAGGTGATGAGCTGCTCTTCCAGAAATTCGACGACGGGTTCAGAGTTGTGCGCTCCGGTGCGGTAATCGCCCCCGCTTCAAAAAAACAGCCAGGAGATACCGGTAGCAGCCCCGTATACGCAGATTCCCTGAAAGATGCAATTGCACAAAAAAATCTGCAAACAGCAATGCACTTTATCAAGGGAGTCGGCCCCAAACTTTCCGAACTGCTGGCAAAAAAAGGTGTCAATAATGTGGAGGATGCGTTGTATCTCCTTCCGCATCGCTATGAGGACCGTCGCGAGGTTCGATCGATAGTTCAGTTGCGACCGGGTTTTACTGAGGTATTCAGCGGCAGCGTCGTAACTGCCGATGTGATGACGACCAAAGGTGGTCGGCGTTTTTTTGAAGTTGTTGTCAGGGACGACAGCGGAAGTTTGACGCTCAAGTGGTTCAACAGCAACCCGACATTTATGAAACGGGTCTGGACGGTCGGCAAGTCCGGGGTATTCATAGGCGAGGTTTCGCAGTTCGGCTACCAGCGCGAGGTTCATCATCCCGATGTTGAATGGTTGCAGGAAGGCAGGTCTGTCGCGGACATTCTCGCCTCTGATCCCCTTAATTTCGGCAAGATTGTACCGGTCTATCCTCTGACCGAGGGATTGAGTCAGAAGGTGATGCGACGTGTGATGAAGGAGGTTGTGGATACCTATCTCCCGTCGATTCAGGAACTGATACCCGCAGCGGTGCTTGAGTCACTGAACATAAACGGGTTGCGGCAATCGCTACGTGATGTTCACCTGCCACAGCCTGACGTCAGGCTGGACGACCTGAATGAGGGGCGCACTCCGGCTCACCGCGCTCTGGCCTTTGATGAGTTTTTTTTCTGGGAGCTGGGTCTGGCAATGAAAAAGCGTGGTGTGGCGCTTGAAGAAGGCATCGCCTTTCAGGTGACTCACCGCTACACAAAAGAACTGGCCAGATTGCTGCCGTTTGAGCTGACTCTCGCCCAGCGCCGGGTGCTTACCGAGATCAAGACCGATATGATGGCGCCTCATCCGATGCATCGGCTGGTGCAGGGTGACGTGGGCAGCGGCAAGACCCTGGTGGCCTTGATGGCCGCTCTGCTGGCGGTGGAAAACGGGTATCAGGTTGCCATTATGGCGCCGACCGAGATTCTGGCGGAGCAGCACTGGCTCACCATTCACCGCTGGTGTGCCGAACTGGGAGTAACGAGCGTTCTGGTTACGGCCGGTATGAAGGGGAAAGCAAAAAATGAAGCCCTGCAGCTCATAGCTGACGGCACTGCGCAGATTGTGATCGGTACCCACGCCGTTATTCAGGAAAAGGTCGAATTTGCGCGCCTGGGACTGGGAGTTATTGACGAGCAGCATCGATTTGGCGTTCTTCAACGCGGGATTCTCAAAAGAAAGGGCCTGAACCCCGATATTCTTGTCATGACAGCCACTCCGATTCCCCGTACGCTTGCCATGACCCTTTTCGGCGATCTGTCACTGTCGGTGATCGATGAACTTCCTCCGGGCCGGACACCGGTTGAAACACAGATCTTTTTTGAATCACGCCGGTCTGAGGCATATCAGAACGTTCGGGATGAGGTTTCCGAAGGACATCAGGTGTTTATCATCTATCCCCTGGTGGAGGAAACAGAAAAATCGGACCTGAAAGCAGCTGCCCAGATGGCTGAGCACCTCGCCTCTGCCGTATTTCCCGATCTGCGTATCGGTCTGTTGCACGGCAGGATGACTCCGGAAGAAAAAGAAGCGGCGATGGGTTCCTTCAAGGCGAGGGAGCTGGATATTCTCGTATCCACCACGGTGATTGAGGTCGGCATTGATATTCCCAACGCAACCCTCATGATCGTCGAGCACGCCGAAAGGTTCGGCCTCTCACAGCTCCACCAGTTGCGAGGAAGGGTGGGGCGCGGAAGCGCAAAATCCCGCTGCATTCTTCTGACGCCGGGAAGACTCTCGGAAGATGGAGAAAAACGTTTGCGTGTGATGGAATCAACCTGCGATGGTTTTCGCATTGCCGAGGCCGACCTTGAGATACGAGGACCGGGGGATTTTTTAGGAACCCGCCAGTCTGGAATGCCGGATTTTCGCGTCGCCAATATCCTGAGGGACGGAACCCTTTTGGAACAGGCCCGCCAGACCTCGTTCAATCTTCTTGAAAAAGACCCGGAACTCTCTGCCACCGGCCATGTACCCCTGCGGGATGAATTGCAGCGGCGCTGGGGTCACCGGTTGGAACTGGCTGCAATCGGGTAGGAAAAAATGAGTGCCATGCGACAGTTACATATCTCTGAATATATCAACTCATACTTTGAGAAATCAGTTATAACTATCGGTAACTTCGATGGAGTCCATTGTGGTCACCGTGAAATATTCCGCCATCTGAAACAGCAGGCGAACGTGCGCGGCATTCCATCGGTTGTGGTAACGTTTGAACCGCATCCTCTGGCGATACTGGCCCCCGATTCTGCTCCGCCCCTGATTACCACTCCTGCCCAGAAAACAGCACTGATTGCCGAATCTGGCATTGACTGTCTGGCCACGATTACATTTACGCGTGAATTTTCAATGATTTCCGCAGATACGTTTGTCCGGAATATACTCTGTGGCTCCCTTGGCATGCGGCATATCATTATTGGACACGATTATGCGTTTGGTCGTGATCGACAGGGAAATTTCGAAACCCTGTCGCATTTAGGGAGAGAGTGCGGTTTTTCACTTGAAGATCTGGAGCCGGTCGGTGACGGTGACACAGTGTTCAGCAGCAGTCTTGCCCGCCGCCGTGTTGCTGCCGGCGACATGCCCGGAGCGGCTGAAATTCTCGGAAGATATCATACCATTTCCGGTCGGGTTGTGCACGGACGGCAGATCGGTGCTACATTAGGTTTTCCCACGGCTAATATCGAAACACACAACGACTTGATACCGCTTGACGGCGTGTACGCAGTTATGGTGGCACTTGATGGACATTGCTTTCAGGGTGCCTGCAACATTGGGATGAATCAGACTTTTGGATTAAATGTCAGCACAATAGAAATATTCCTGTTCGACTTTATCGGTGATCTCTACAACCGGGATCTTGGCATCTGTTTTGTTCAGCGCCTGAGAGATGGAAGAAAATTTCCTGACGCCGAAACACTTATCCAGGCAATTTCGCATGATGTTACCGCATCAAGAACGGTTCTTTCTTCGGCTAACCAAAACTACGTCAATACATCTGCGTTATCTGCAGTCAGGCGACCTTTGTGATGAATAAAAATATTAATATCAAATTCTGGCTCGGCATAGGAGTCAGTGTATTCTTCATGGCGCTGCTTTTCAGAAAGATAAACTTTAACCAATTGTGGTCAGCTTTGTGTAAAGTGGATTATCGCTTTATATTGCTTGCAGTTGCCCTGACGTTTGTTAGTTACTTTCTGCGTGCCGTCCGTTGGCACTATCTTTTGATTCAGGAAAAACGTATTCCACTTTCTTCTCTTTATCCGGCGACTATTATCGGCTATATGGCAAACAATCTGTTGCCGGCCAGACTTGGAGAGTTCATACGGGCATTCGTGCTGGCTCAGAAAGAAGGTCTGCAGACTCCGGCAGTCTTTGCGTCACTTGTGATCGATAGGCTGTTTGACGGTTTCACCGTCATGCTGATACTTTTGATCACGCTGTTTACTCTCCGTTTACCGAGTGGAATGGCTGATGCCGAAACAATGCTGCGAACGGGAGGGATTGTAACATTCGCGGTCTACACTGGTGTTGTAATCTTTTTATGTCTGCTGAAACAGCAGACAATGCGGACACTTTCGTGGACAGGTTTTCTGTTGCGACCATTTCCTCAACGTTTTTCCGATCGTTTGATTCCGTTGCTCGGTTCATTTATCGGGGGCATCAGAATGTCCTCCAAATCCGGACATATTCTGGCAGTTCTGGTCTCATCACTTTTAATCTGGATACTTTGTGTGCTGCCGGTAGACATGGTATTACGAGGTTTCGGAATCAACCTCCCTATAACCGCTTCCATGTTTATTCTGGTGCTGCTGGTCTTTGCTGTGATGGTACCTGCTTCTCCCGGATTCATCGGCACCTATCATTACGCCTGTTTCAAAGGCCTCTCGGCTTTTGGCATAGAAGAGTCAATTTCTGTCAGCATTGCGCTCGTTATCCACGGTACGGCATTTTTTCCGGTTACCTTGGCTGGCTTCTATCATATCTGGAAGTCAAAGCTTTCGTTAGGGAGTTTAAGCAATAACGTGAATACGTTACCTGAATCAAAATAATCGTCGGATTATTATCTTTATGTATTTGGAAAATATATGAAAATAGTTCTGCTTAATCCCTTTAGGGAACGAAGCGATCACGTCGCTCCTGATCTGGGCCTTGGGTATCTCGCTGCATGGACACGTAAGGCCGGGCACGATGTTGAACTTATTGATCCTAATAACGCACGTTTGTCATGTGATGCGTTACACAAACTATTGTGCAAGGTTAGACCTGATGTTGTAGGAATCAAGGTTTTTACGCAGGATTTGAAATCGGCAAATAAAACGTTCAGATTTGTCAGGGAAAATATTCCAGGAGCAGTTCTTGTGGCTGGTGGAGCGCATCCGTCTGCAGTCCCGGAACAGGTTCTTCACATGCTTCCTGATGTGGATTATGCCTTCAAGGGAGAGGCTGAGATCGGATTTGCCCGATTCCTTGAATTCCTGAGTGGCTCCTGCGCAATAGGAGATGTTCCTGGACTAATTTGGAGAGACGGTAGCCTGATTCGAATCAATGAACAGGTGTTTATAAAAAATCTTGACGAGCTCGGCATGCCGGCCTGGGATTTAATAGATCCACGCGATTACAGCGATACCGCTGAGACATTTCGTAAGTCATTTCCCGCAGCCCCGATATCAATTACCCGGGGGTGTCCGTTTCCCTGTACCTATTGCGCCGGTCATATCATTTCGGGCAAACCCATCCGATCACGCTCTATTGAGCATGTTCTTAATGAAATTGAATATTTGATGAAAGAATTCGGTGTTAAAGAGTTTAATATTGTTGACGACAATTTTACTCATAATCGAGCTGTTGTCGTCTCCTTTTGTCAGGGAATCATTGATCGGGGATTGAATATCCATTGGTCTGGGTCAACAGGTATCCGTCTGGATTCACTGGATGAAGGTATTCTTGATCTTATGCGCAGGTCTGGATGCTATTCATTCTATGTAGGTATAGAATCAGGCTCCCAACGAATTTTGGATCTGATGAAAAAGCATCTTACCCTCGATAAGATCCGCCGGGGAGTGCGCATGATCAGCCGTTCAGGTATAGATGTTTCTGGATTTTTCATTATCGGTTACCCGGGGGAAACCCGAGAAGATATTCTTGCAACTATCTCTTTTGCGTCCGAGCTTCCGCTTTTTAAAGCACATTTTTTCCATTTTACCGCATTACCCGCTACCGAGGCATTTAATTCTCTGGTTAATGATGGCAAAATCTGTGGCCTTGATGATTCAATGTTCATGGATGTTTCATATGTGCCTGACGGCCTGACACCTCAAGAGTTAAAGATGCTACTTCGGAAGGCGTATTTACATTTCTATTTGAGACCCCATGTTATTGTAAAACTGTTGATGAGGCTTGGTTCTCCAAGGCAATTGCGGCTGATTATGAAAAAAATGATCAACTATTTTAGCAACAATAAGTCTGCAGGCAGGAAGGGTCACAGATTATGAAGCGCATCAATATCGATGTATGGGCGATTTTATCGCTTACGATACCATTTGCGATATACATGCTGACCTTGGCACCATCGGTTACTTTTTTCGATAGTGGAGAATTCTTGACTGCAACGGCGTCACTAGGTTCAGCACATTCACCTGGTTATCCACTATTTCTGATGTTTGCCAAACCGTTTACCTGGATTCCATTGGGAAATATTGCCTTTCGGATCAATATGGCGACCGCTTTTTCATCCTCCTTATCCTGTCTAGGTGTCTACATTCTGACGACATTTCTCCTGAAGAATGAGCAGCCTCTGGTCGATAATACCCGCTTTTCTGATTTTGTGGTTAAGATGGCAGGCTTTGCTGCCGCCTGTTCATTTTCATTCACCCCTCGTCTCTGGCTGCAGTCCAATCATGACAAACCGTATCCGTTACTGGCGTTTATCACTGCTGTGATTTTCTATCTATTGCTGACATGGAGGAATCATTACAAGAATGGAGATGAACGCCCGGCATATGTTTATGTGAGCACATTTCTGGCAGGCCTGGCCATGGGGCTTCATCAGACTGTCGTCCTGCTTCTGCCCGCCTGGTTTCTCTTGATAGTCCTGGCCGACTGGCGCATGCTGACACGCATCAAGGAGCTTGCACTGGCTACTGCGTTTGCTATGGTCGGCTTCTCCGCACATCTCTACCTTCCGCTCCGGGCGACTCAAAATCCTTTGCTGAACTGGGGTGATGCCAAAACATCCTCCCAGTTTCTCTGGCATTTTCTCCGCAAAGGCTACCCTGATCAACCACATCCTCGTGACCTTTATCTGCTGTTGTCGCAACTCAAGGCATTTAACGTACCCCGAGAATTTACCTGGCTGGGGGCGATGCTAGTTTTGGTTGGTCTATTTTGCCTGTGGAGGTCTCAGAGAGATGTGGTTATAGCCTATCTAGTAGCAGTCGTGACATTTCTTTCGGTTATTGCCGGCTATTTCAACGCACTTCCGGACACGGTTTTTCTGACGGAAGAATTCTTCACGCCGCTTTACCTGCTGTCTGCAGTTCTGATAGGTGTCGGGCTTTACAACGTTCTGCGTATTGCTGTAAAAAAAGTACATCTCCCGGAACGGTACGATTTTAGGATATATGGACTGGTGGTTGTTATGATGTTTGCGTTGCCGGCATCGCTCTGTGCAGTCAATTACTATGAAAATGATCAGCACAACAATTATATTGCCTATGACTACGCCACAAACTCTCTACGCTCACTGCCACAGAACGCCGTCATGTTCACCTGGGGAGACAGTGGAGCATTTCCGCTCTGGTATCTCCAGGGGGTTGAGCGGATGAGGGAAGACCTTGATCTGCCACATACACCTCACCTCGTATTCGACTGGTATCTGGATTCGATGCCGCGCATTTTCAGCGGCAGTAAACTGAAAACTGATGCCCGCTCGCTGTCCCTGGACCAGAGTATGCACTTGGTCATGGGTGAGCTCATGAATCGGCGCCCGGTCTATATGGATTTTTCGACTCGCTACTCGGTTGATTTCACCGAGTATATTCCGGTTCAGAAAGGCATTGTGTACCGGGTACGCAGGGGTACTGAACCGGGAGGCCTGCCGGATGTATCCGTCTGGGATAATTACAATAACCGTGGTATACTTGAGAAATTATCCTTCCTTGATCTGGATACCGGGAAAGCCATTCTCATCTATGGCAACGGCTATCTGGAGGCGGGAGAATATCTCATAAGTATCGGGAGAGGTAACCAGGGGTGGCAGATGCTCAGGAAGGCAGAACTGATCTCTCCGGAATTGAAGGGCTCGATCCAGCAGATTATCATGCGCTACGGGGGAGAGATGCCACGATGATACAGGCTTTGAACGGCACAACCGGAGTGCTTGGTATTATTGGCAATCCGGTCAGTCACTCCCGCTCTCCGGTGATGCAGAACGCCGCACTGCAGGCGTGCGGACTGAATTATGTCTATGTACCTTTTGAGGTTGCCCCCGACTCTCTGGGAGAGGCTGTTGCCGGGTTGAAAGCACTTGGTGTTGCAGGTATAAATGTTACGATCCCGTACAAGACCGAAGTTATGAAATACCTTGACGGGCTTGATGAGACGGCCGTTGCTGCCGGAGCTGTCAACACGGTAAACAACGAATCAGGTCGTCTGATCGGGTATAATACCGATGGTGAAGGCCTGCTCAGGGCACTCTCTAGCGATCTCGATTTTACGCCCCATGGTCGCACCATTCTTTTGATCGGTGCGGGCGGAGCGGCTCGCGGAGCCCTGGCCGCACTGTGCAGGGGGGGCGCCCGGCAGGTGATTGTTTATAATCGCACCCATCGCACCGCTGTTGAACTTGTTTCCATCATGGCAGCACGCTACTCGGCTACTCGCCTCATTGCTTTGCCGGATATAACTGCGCTGGAATCCGCTCTTCCGACAGTTGACCTGGTTGTGAACGCCACATCACTTGGCATGAAAGGCGAGAAAATTCCATGGCTGAAACTTGAACTGCTGCCGCACACCGCAAAGGTGTACGACATGGTCTATGCCCCGCCGCATACTGAACTTTTGGGTGAATCGGCACGCCTTGGGCTGCGTGCCGCAAACGGTCTGGGCATGCTGGCAGCTCAAGGAGAAGGTGCATTCAGTGTCTGGACCGGCGTGACGCCGCCATCCGGCTTGATGCAGTCTGTTCTTTCGGGTATTTACGATGATTAACAACAACTTGACAATCAACACTAATCTGCCTAGTATCAGCAGCGCTCACTAGTGTTCGGGAGAATATATGCAGTCAAGCCGGCTGGGAGAAATCCTGGTAAAAAACAACCTTATCAGCCGTGATCAGCTTCTAAAGGCACTGGAAGAGCAGAAGCTTGCCGGGGGGCAGGTCAGGCTCGGATCAATTCTTATCAAGCAAAATCTTGTTTCTGAACAAGATCTTACATCGTTTCTTTCCAAACAGTACGGTGTTCCTACCGTGAACCTGACTGAATACGAAATTGATCCTGCCGTCATAAAAATCATCCCGCCTGACGTTGCCCAGAAGTACCAGCTTGTCCCGGTCAACCGTGCCGGGGCTACCCTCATAGTCGCAGTCAGTGATCCGTCCAATCTCTTCGCAATTGAAGATATTAAATTCATGACCGGTTTTAATGTTGAGATGGTAGTCTCCTCGGAGCGCGACATCAAGGCGGCCATTGACAAGCATTATGACCAGTCCGCCTCGCTTGCCGATGTCATGGGTGATCTCGATATCGAGGATCTTGAGGTTGTCGGCGATGATGACAACGTGGATGTCACCTCTCTGGAGCGGCAAACCGAGGATGCCCCCGTCGTCAAGATGGTTAATGCCATTTTGCAGGATGCCATCCGTCGGAAGGCCAGTGATATTCACATAGAGCCATACGAAAAGCTTTTCAGGGTCAGATTTCGTATAGATGGTGTGCTGTACGAGATCATGAAGCCGCCGCTCAAGCTTAAAAATGCCATTACCTCACGAATCAAGATCATGTCGGAGTTGGATATTGCCGAGCGGCGTCTGCCTCAGGATGGTCGCATCAAGATCAAGCTGGGTGGCGGCAAGGATATGGACTTCCGTGTTTCAGTCCTTCCGACCCTTTTTGGCGAAAAAATCTGCATGCGTTTGCTGGACAAGGGCAATCTGCAGACTGATCTCACGAAGCTGGGGTACGAACCGGAGGCCCTGAAGCATTTCATGCATGAGATTCATAAGCCATTTGGCATGGTTCTGGTTACCGGCCCTACCGGCAGCGGCAAGACGGTTTCGCTTTACTCTGCGCTCGCCGAACTCAACAAGGTGTCGGAAAATATCTCTACTGCCGAGGATCCGGTCGAGTTTAACTTTGCCGGCATCAACCAGTGCCAGATGCATGAGGATATCGGACTCAATTTTGCCGCAGCACTGCGCTCATTTCTGCGTCAGGATCCCGATATCATCATGATTGGTGAGATTCGAGACTTCGAGACAGCTGAAATTGCGGTCAAAGCTGCCCTGACCGGTCACATGGTTCTTTCAACCCTCCATACCAACGATGCGCCGGCGACTATTAACCGTCTTCTCAACATGGGAATTGAGCCGTTTCTGGTAGCGTCTGCCGTCAATCTTATCACCGCCCAGCGCCTTGCCCGCCGTGTCTGCGCCGAGTGCAAGGAGCCCGAGGATATTCCTGTTCAGGCCCTTATTGATGCAGGAGTTTCGCCTGAGGTGGCACCGTCGGTTGTCTGTATGAAGGGCAAGGGGTGTCCTGTCTGCAATAGCACCGGCTACAAGGGGAGGGTGGGCTTCTACCAGGTTATGCCGATGCTCGAGGAGATCAGGGAATTGATTCTTAACGGTGCCAACACAGCCGAAATAAAGCGTGAGTCCATGCGGCTTGGAATAAAGACCATGCGTCAATCGGGTCTGACCAAACTGGGTGAAGGTGTCACATCCTTTGAAGAGGTCTTGCGCGTGACGATTTCAGATGATTAATAGTAAAGGGGTCTAAAATGGTAAATCTCCATCAGATGTTGAAGATTCTTGTTGAGGAAAATGGTTCAGACCTGCATATAACTACCAATTCGCCGCCCCAGATGCGCGTAGATGGCAAGATGACGCCCATGGATTTCCCTGCCCTGAATCAGGTTGATACCAAGCAGCTCTGCTACAGTGTCTTGACCGATGCGCAGAAACACAAATTTGAAGAGGAGAATGAACTCGACATCTCTTTCGGAGTCAAAGGTCTTTCACGTTTCAGGGGCAATATTTTCATTCAACGCGGCGCATTGGCTGGCGTTTTCCGTGTCATCCCCTATAAAATACTCACGTTTGAAGAGCTGAACCTTCCGCCTATCGTGCCGGAGCTGGCTGCAAAGCCGCGAGGACTTATTCTGGTCACCGGTCCAACCGGCAGCGGCAAGTCAACAACTCTGGCCTCGATCATAGACTACATCAATATCAACCGCCGTGAACATATCGTCACCATTGAAGATCCTATCGAGTATCTCCATCCCCACAAGGGATGTCTGGTCAACCAGCGTGAGGTCGGGGCGGATACGAAAAGTTTCAAGAATGCCCTGAAATATATATTGCGTCAGGATCCTGATGTTGTCCTTGTGGGAGAGCTTCGGGACCTTGAAACCATTGAAGCGGCTTTGACCCTCTCTGAAACCGGCCATCTGTGTCTTGCAACGTTGCATACAAATTCCTGTGCCCAGACCATCAACCGAATTGTCGATGTTTTCCCACCCTATCAGCAGACGCAGATCCGCGCTCAGCTCTCGTTTGTTCTGGAGGGCGTCATGTCCCAGGCGCTGATGCCCAGGATGAACTCGAAGGGGCGTGTCATGGCGCTTGAGATCATGGTGCCGAATCCCGCGATACGAAACCTGATTCGTGAAGACAAGGTACATCAGATCTATTCACAAATGCAGATAGGGCAGGACAAGTTTGGCATGCAGACCATGAACCAGTCCCTGTACAACCTGTTCAGCAAACGCCTTATTTCGCTTGAAGAGGCGCTCGGACGTTCATCGGATCCTGATGAGCTCAAGCAGATGATCAGCAATCCTTCCATGGGCATGCAGCGTAGGCCTCAACCACCCCGTTGATATGTAATCAAGGAGAATAACAATGCCGAAGTTTAACTGGGAAGCCCGTACCAAGACAGGTGGAGTGCAAAAAGGTGTCATCGAGGCGGCAAGTATAGAAATTGTTGAGGCCCAACTCAAGAAATTCGGGTTCACCAACATTTCTATTAACGAGGCGGTCAAGGGACTCAGCTTCAAACTGCCCAAATTTGGTGGCGGCAAGATCCAGACGAAGGATCTTGTTATCTTTACTCGTCAGTTTGCGACGATGATCGATTCCGGTCTGCCCCTGGTTCAGTGCCTCGAAATCCTTGCCAGCCAGCAGGAGAACAAAACGTTCCAGGACATTTTATTCAAGGTCAAGGAGAGCGTTGAGAGCGGATCGACCTTTGCCGATGCCCTGGCAAAACATCCCAAGGCCTTCGATCCACTGTTTGTCAACCTGGTAGCAGCCGGTGAAATTGGCGGTATTCTCGACACCATTCTTTCCCGATTGGCTGCATACATCGAGAAGGCCGACAAACTCAAGAAACAGATCAAGGGCGCCATGGTCTATCCGATCACGATCATGTCGATTGCAGTTGTCGTCGTCGGCGTCATTTTAGTGTTTGTCATACCGGTATTTTCCAAGATGTTTGCCGACTTCGGAGGAGAACTGCCCGGACCGACCAAAGTGGTTATTATGCTGAGCAATTTTCTTACGAAATATATCATTGTGATCATCGCCGGAATTTACGGTCTGATGTGGCTCTTTAAAAGATATTACGCTACTCCTGTCGGGAAAAAGATGGTTGATAAATGGGCACTGAAAGCGCCGATCGCGGGACCCCTTATCCGTAAAGTTGCTGTGGCAAAGTTTACCCGCACTCTCGGCACCATGGTAAGTTCGGGTGTCCCTATCATGGATGGCCTTGAGATCGTTGCCAAAACGGCTGGCAACAAGGTTGTTGAAGAGGCCATCTATAGCGTCCGTCAAGCCATATCGGAAGGAAAGACCATGGCGGAACCGCTGGCGGCCTGTGGTGTTTTTCCCCCCATGGTGGTTCAGATGATAGCAGTCGGAGAAGCTACCGGCGCAATGGATGCCATGCTGAACAAAATCGCAGACTTCTATGACGATGAGGTCGATGATGCCGTTGCAGCCATGACCTCCATGATGGAACCACTGCTGATGGTGTTCCTCGGCACTACCGTGGGCGGTCTGGTTGTCGCCATGTATCTGCCGATCTTCAAACTGGCGGGAGCCGTCGGCGGATAGGCATGGGACCTGAACGCAGGCTCAGGTTTTTCATTTACGCCAGGATTCTGGTTTCCTTCCTGTTTCTGGTTTCAACCGTACTGCTGAACTACAAGGAGCACGCCTCCATACAGAACTCTCTCTATTCGGGGCTGGTTCGTCTGATGGCGTTCTCCTTTGTTTTTTCCGTACTGTCACATTTTATTTTCAAAATTGAAGCGTCACGTTTTTTCACCATCTATCTGCAATCTATCTGGGATGTTCTGTTTGTAACAGTACTTCTGCTGTTCACCGGCGGTATTTCAAGCCCCTATTCATTTCTCTATCTCCTGTCAATAATGAATGCAGGATTGTTGCTCGGCCGTCGTGAGGCCCTGTACACCGCCTCTCTGTGCGGTATTCTGTATGGCGCCATGGTTGATTTTCAGTATTTCGGCCTCCTTGAACCGATAGGATTGTCACAGGTAGAAGCCACAATACTGGGTGGATCCCACCTCTTTTATACGATCTTTCTCAACCTGATCGGTTTTTATCTGACCGCTCTTATTACCGGCTATCTGGCGGAGCGCGCCCGTTCAAGCGAAGCGGCGTTGCAAGAGAATGTCATTAACTATGAGGAACTTGCACAACTGAATACGATGATTGTCTCGAACATTGAGACCGGTCTGGTGACCACCAACCCGACGGGACATATCAGGGTTTTCAATCCGTACGCCGAGGCCCTTACCGGCATAACCCAGATTGAGGCATATGACACACCCATTACATCGTTATTTCCACAACTCAAGCTTCTGTCGGAACGGGATCAGGCAGTCAGTGATGAGTTCACGCATACAACCCAGGCTGGGCTGCAGATGATTTTCGGCTACAGCGCTGCCCCTTTTGATGACGCTCAGGGTCGTTTTGCGGGAACAATCATCAGTTTCAGGGATATGACCGCGATTCACCGTATGGAGGAGGCGCTGAACCGCTCCGAACGGATGGCTGCTTTGGGAGAACTCTCCGCACGCATGGCCCACGAGATTCGCAACCCCCTTGCCGCCATGAGCGGTTCGGTGCAGGTGCTTGCCGAGCAGAGCACAATTTCCGATAGTGATCGCCGCCTGCTGGCCATTGTCGTGCGGGAGTCGGATCGTCTGAACATGCTGATTACTGAATTTCTCGCATATGCCCGGCCATCGTCACCCCAGAAAACCCCTCTGGATCTCCGGGGTCTGGTGGAAGATGTCAGCCTGTTTCTGTCAGCCGACAAGAAATTCGAACATCTCACAATCTCCAATCTGATCCCGTCCTCCCTGTCCATCAATGCGGATGCTTCACAAATTACCCAGGTGCTGATCAATCTGATCCACAATTCGGTGGATGCCATGCCATCGGGAGGCAGTATAGAAATCGGGTCAGAACAGATTCAGGGAGGCATAGACGGTTTTCGCTCATCGTCGGCTGTGCTCATCACCATCACGGACTCCGGCAGCGGCATCGATCCGGATACGGTCGCACATATGTTTGAACCTTTCTGGACGACCAAATCGGATGGAACCGGGCTGGGACTTGCTGTCAGTTATAGAATCATTGAAGCCCACGGCGGCAGTATGAGTGTCGAGTCTCTCACAGCTGGAGGGTGCCGCTTCACCATACTGCTGCCGGCATAATGCATGTCCATACCCGTATCCTACAGTTTTCGCAACCTGTTCACCCGCCGCTTGACGACCTTTCTGACAGCATCAGGAATGGCACTGGTGGTATTTGTATTTGCATCCATACTGATGCTCTCTGCGGGGTTGGAAAAGACACTGGTGGAAACCGGCTCTGACGACAATGTAATTGTCACCCGCAAGGCCGCCAATTCAGAGGTTCAAAGCGGTGTTGACCGGCAGCAGGCCGCTATTGTCGAGAGTGTCCCTGAGATTGCGACCGGTGAGAACGGAGAGCGGCTCGTAGCCAGGGAACTGGTTGTCCTGATCAGCCTCCTAAAGCGCGGGAGCGACAAACCGGCAAATGTTGTGATCCGCGGTGTCGAGTCTGCCTCACTGCTTCTCAGGCCTCAGGTGCGGCTGAGTGCCGGTCGGCAACCACGCCCCGGCACGTCTGAAATAATGGCTGGAAGCAGCATCGCTCAACGATTTAAAGGGGGAGGAATCGGTGAGTCCCTGCACTTCGGCATGCGGGACTGGATGGTAGTCGGTATCTTCGATGCGGGAAGCACCGGCTTCAGTTCGGAAATATGGGGAGACGCCACGCAACTGATGCAGGCCTTTCGCCGACCGGTATTTTCATCCATTACCTTCAAGCTCCGCGACAGCGGCGAATTTTCCGGGGTAGAAAAACGGCTGAACGCTGATCCCCGTTTGACTCTGGATGTGCGCAGGGAAACCCGCTACTACCGTGACCAGTCCGAGGCGATGGCAAAATTTCTCCGGATCCTCGGTCTGTCCCTGACGATAATCTTTTCCCTGGGTGCCATCATCGGCGCAATGATCACCATGTATGCCGCTGTTGCCAACCGTGTCGGGGAAATTGGAACCTTGCGTGCGCTCGGTTTTCAGCGCAGCAGCATTCTTGTGGCGTTTCTTATGGAAGCCCTGCTGCTTGGATTTACGGGAGGTATTGCGGGACTGGCCGGCGCGTCATTCATGCAATTGATCACCATATCAACCATGAACTGGCAGACATTTTCGGAGCTGGCTTTTTCATTTACCCTGACATTTGAAATCATCTACAAGTCACTGCTGTTTTCTTTGTTTATGGGTCTTGTGGGAGGGCTGATTCCTGCCATACGGGCCAGTCGCCTTAAAATCGTTGATGCCTTGCGCCAGTCGTAGAAACTTGAACTGATAGATGGAGAATGTAACAATGAACAGACTGTTTATGAAGAAACATATCGTTTTGATTATTCTTGCCATCGTTTCTACGCTGCTCTATCTACTGGACTACTTTGTTCTGGGCAGTGCACGGGATATTGCCTCAAGTTTTCTGGGTAATATAGCTTTTCTGCCTGTTTATGTAATATTTGTTACACTGATAATTGAACAGATCATGCGGGAGCGGGAGCGCCAGACCACCATGCGGAAGCTCAATATGGTGATCGGGGTCTTTTTCAGCGAGGTGGGCAATCAACTCTTGAAAGAGCTTTCCGGCTATGTTGTGCTGTGTGACAAACTGAAGGAGCAGTTGCAGATCTCGGCGCAGTGGAACGATACCGATTTTCAGCGGGCTCTTGACCATCTCACGGCACGCGACATACGAATTGACTGCAGCGGTTGTGACAAGCAGCGCCTGAAGGATTTCATGGTTTCAAAGCGCAGTTTTCTGGTTGGGCTTCTGGAAAACCAGAACCTGCTGGAACATGAACAGTTTACGGATCTGCTGTGGGCTGTTTTTCATCTGGTTGAAGAGCTTGAAGCCCGAACGGGTTTCGAAAACATGCCTTCATCGGATGTGGAGCACATTAACGGTGACATCAAGCGGGCATTCACCTATCTTTCACGCGAGTGGGTTTCCTATATGAAACATCTCAAGCGTGATTATCCGTATCTTTTTTCGCTGGCCATCCGCCTCAATCCCATGATCGATAATCCCGACCCCCAGGTCTATTAAATGGTGCCATTTTCACAGGATACTGACAGCTTGTGTGCGCAGATGGATGTCGATCCTGCACGGGGGCTTTCCCATGACGCTGCTGCACGGCGTCTGAAAGAACATGGCGATAACCGGCTCACCGAATCCGGAGCAGTTTCTCCCTGGCTCATTCTCTGGCAACAGTTCACCTCCACCATGGCTCTGATACTTGCATCTGCGGCCGCCGTTTCTCTGCTGCTGGGGTCTGTCAGGGATGCCGTAACCATATTTGCCATAGTCTGCCTGTTCGCATTGTTGGGATTTTATCAGGAATATCAGGCAGAGCGGGCCATGCGGGCTTTGAAACAACTGGCTGTCCCGACTGTGCGGGTCCGCAGGGAGGGCGAACTGTTTGAGCTGCAGGCCAGCAAGCTGGTTCCGGGTGATGTGGTGCTTCTGGAGACCGGCAATCTGGCTCCGGCTGATTGTCGGGTGCTTGAGTCGTTTGGCCTTTCAGTCCAGGAATCCATCCTTACCGGCGAAGCGGAAGCGGTCATGAAGGTTGCGGATACACTGCCGGACGCCAGCCTGCCCATCGGTGACAGAATCAACATGCTCTGGATGGGCACCACCATAACATCCGGCCGCGGGGCGGCTCTGGTGACTTCAACCGGTATGAGAACCGAACTGGGGCGGATCGCGGGACTGCTGCAAAGTGTTGGCACCGAGTGGACACCGCTTCAGAAGAGGCTTGATCGTCTCGGGAAAATATTGGCGGTAGTGGCGGTTGCAGTGGCCGCTGTTGTCTTTGTGCTTGGAATGTGGCGTGGCGAACCACTGCGGGACATGCTGATGATTGCCGTCAGTCTTGCTGTGGCAGCGATCCCGGAGGGGCTTCCGGCTGTCGTCACGATCACTCTTGCCATCGGAGCCCAGCGCATGCTGTCGCGCCGGGCTCTGATACGCAAACTTCCGGCAGTGGAAACCCTTGGTTCGGTGACGGTAATCTGCACGGATAAAACCGGAACCCTGACGCAGAACCGCATGACGGTCACCGGGATTGTTCCGGCAGATCATCTGCAGGATGTTCCCGATGACGCTCGTATGAATCTGATCCGCATGGCTGCGGTTTTATGCAATGATGCAACGCTGCGCAACACCGGCGGCCGGAATGACGTGGTGGGTGACGCCACCGAAGGGGCGCTGTTGCTGGAAGCCGCCGATAACGGATGGTTTCGCCCCGAGATGGAGGCGCTTTTTCCCCGCACTGCCGAAATCCCTTTCGATTCCAGGCACAAGAGGATGGTGACCATTCATGCCGTCACCGACGAAGCGCTGGATCACCCGCTGGCTCTTTCATTGTCGCTCAGAAACGGTGACCGGCTGGTATGCGCCAAAGGGTCATCGGATGCCATCATGGACATGAGCGATGACGGAAGCGGTCTTCGAGAGACAATCGCGCTGAGGGTGGATGAACTTTCATCCCGGGGGCAGCGGGTTCTGGCGCTGGCATACCGGATACTGCGTAATCCGGGGGAACGACTTAATCTGGATGATGTTCAGCATGGGCTGACGCTACTGGGGCTGGTGGCCATAATGGACCCACCGCGTTCTGAAGCCCGCCTGGCTGTAGAGCAGTGTCTTACGGCCGGAATCCGACCGGTGATGATAACCGGTGACCATCCGCTTACCGCCCGTACCATAGCAGCGCAGGTGGGTATCATTTCGACTGGGGGTGTTCTGACCGGTCATGAACTGGATGCAATGGGGGCAGAAGAACTGGCTGGGCGGGTGGCAGACGTTTCCATATATTCCCGCGTATCACCCGAACACAAGCTGATGATTGTGAAGGCGCTGCAGCAGGAAGGTAACGTGGTTGCCATGACCGGTGACGGGGTCAACGATGCACCGGCGTTGAGGAAAGCAAACATCGGCATTGCCATGGGTGTTACCGGAACAGATGTGGCCAAGGAGGCTGCGGATATGGTGCTGCTGGACGATAATTTCGCCACCATCGTCGCGGCGGTGGAGGAGGGGCGTACGATCTATGACAATATCCGAAAATTTATCGAGTTCTCGGTGGCGGGTAATCTGGGCAAGATTCTGGCGGTGCTGCTTCTGCCGTTTCTGGGGCTCCCCAGTCCGTTGACCCCCTTGCAGTTGTTATGGCTCAATCTCCTGACCGATGGACTTCTGGGACTTGGCATGGGAGTTGAGCGTCCTGAACCGGGTGTCATGTCACGGCCCCCCGTTTCGCCGGACTCGCAGATTTTTGACCGCCGCATGATTCGTCATACACTCCTGAGCGGCGCTCTGATCGGATTCAGCACCATCCTGCTGACCAGGCATTACTGGGCCAGCCATCCAGCCGGTACCTGGCAGACGGTGTTGTTCACATCACTGGCGTTTGCCCAGATTGGTCAGGCAATGGCCCTTCGTTCCTTTGATCATTCCTTTTTCCGCATCGGGTATTTCACCAATCCACTGCTACTGGCCATGGTTCTGGCTGTAATTATCCTCCAGGTTGCGGTGGTGTACCTCCCCGCGCTGCAATCGTTTTTCAGAACCACGCCGCTGACGTTTGAATCGATGGCGTGGGTCGTTATGCCGGGATTACTTGTTTTTCTTGTGCTGGAGATGGAAAAGATGTTATCGAAATCCAAAAGTGTTGAGCCGATAAAGCAATAGGAGGAGTTCTGTATGAGAAAAATGATACTTGTTGTGTTTGCAGTGACACTTTGTGCGTCCCAGGCGTATTGCGCAGATCCCGAATGGTACATCGGCGATGATCGCTGCCCGCCGCCAAAGGATGATGGAAGGTATTCCGCGCCCTATAGCGCAAAAGATCACCCCCGGGATTATCCGAATTTTGATGGAGCCGATAAACCGGGATGGTCATGCTCCTACCAGCGCAATGATGGAGTCATCATCCAGTATGGTAACAGTCAGACACCCCAGCAGCAATGGATGACTCTCTGGGGTGGCAGCGATGACAATTGATCAGGGAACTGAAGCATCTTACCTTATTTGAGGTAGAGGCGTGTTGATTTCAGGTTATGCTCTCCCGCCTTAATTGACAATATTGGATTTTATTCTTTTAAAAACATTACGTTGCATACAAATCTGTTCTTGGCACCTATTGTGCAAGTGTGAAACCGCAATCGATTCAACATATCAAACGGAGGTAATTCCAGATGAAAAAGATTCTTTCGGCAGTAATCGCCACCCTCGTAGCAACGTCCTTCGCCGCCGTAGTGTTCGCCGCTGACCCCGCAAAAACGGCAGCTCCTGCCGCTGATCCTGCTAAAACCGCTGCTCCCGCTGCTGATGTAAAGAAAGATCCCAAGGCAGAGAAAGCTGCAAAAGCAAAAGCCAAGGCAGAAGCCAAAGAAGCCAAAGCAAAGGAAAAAGCTGAAAAGAAAGCTGCCAAAGCAAAGGCTAAAGCCGATGCCAAAGCTGCAAAAGAAAAAGCAAAAGCTGACAAGAAAGCTGCAAAAGAAGCTGCTGCTCCTGCTGCCACCAAGTAACATATCTGTCAGCAGTTTAAATAATCAGGGCATACTCTCACAGGGTATGCCCTTTTTCTTGTCTATGCCTGAACTGCACAACATGATAGTGTCAACACTGGAGGAATGTACCGGATGGCACTACCATCAACAGTATATCGAGCCTGTATTCAACTGTCGGATATCGATCGGGGAATCTACGAATCTCTCCAGGCGACAGTTGCCAGACACCCCTCGGAAACCGAAGAACGTCTGGTGGCACGACTCCTGGCCTACGCACTCTTCTTTGAGCCCGAACTTGCCTTCACCAGGGGTGTCGGCGCAGGTGATGAGCCCGATCTCTGGTTGAAAGGGTCTGATGGCCGGACGCTGCTCTGGGTGGAAGTGGGACTGCCGGAAACGGATCGCCTGACAAAGGCGTCTCGTCACGCAGAGCGTGTAGCCCTGGTGGCGTGCGGCAAGGCGCTTGCCGTCTGGGAACAGAATCTTCATAAACTTGAAACAGTACGGAATATTACCATAATAACTTTCAGTCAGGACTTCATCAAACAGCTGACCTCCAGACTTGATCGCACCATAAGCTGGTCCATAACCATCACAGATAATAACCTCTACATGAATATCGGAGATGAGTCATTTGAAACGGTTCTCCAACTTCGTCTGGGAACGAGGTGAAACTGAGATTCATTGATCCGGCAGAAATTTACCGTTGAACGACTATGTGATGCAGCGGAGGAAATTACATGAGTTTCTTTGCCAATACCAAAATACGAAATAAGCTGATTTTTGGTTTTACCTCCGTTGTTGCCATGGCACTTGCAATCGGCGTCTTTGGGTATCTTCAGATCAATTCCATCGACAGCGCCGATGATTTTCTCTTTGCCAAAGGGGTCAAGCCGGTTGAGCATATTGGACACATCTCAGCTGATTTTCAACGTCTGCGGGTTAATATTCGCGAGTTTATCATAGCCAAAGAGCTGAATCAGAACAACTTCTACCATGAACGGGTGATAAAATTCCGTCTGGAGATGGACGCCAAGGTAAAGACACTCGAAGCGGTGCTCCCCGATGCCGAGTCAAAGAAACTGTTTGCCCTGATGGTTCAGACGCGAAACGATTATACTCCCCATATAAACCATATCATGGAGCTTTCAGCACAGAACAGGGATACTGAGGCAATGGCATATCTGAAGTCGGATGCCGTAGCTGCCTCGGAGCGGGCCGAGATCAGTGCCATAGAAAATCTGCTGGCTTATCTGGTGTCCAATGCCGAAAAGATTGCCGGGCAGAATAATGAAACTGCCGTAACGACCGGTCGGGTCATGCTGATGCTGGCATTGTTTGTCTCGTTGCTGGCGGCAATCATGGCGGCAATGATTACCCGCAGCATTGACAAACCTCTTAGACTGGTGCTCGATGCCGTTCGTTCCCAGCAGGAAACAGGGAGGGAAAGGTCGCGGCTCGTGGAGGCTATCGCCGGTGGTGATCTGGAGCAGGAACTGATCATTGCCGAACCTCTCAGAATTGAATCGGATCAGGTTGGCAGTGATGAAGCCGGCATGCTGCTTAAGGCCGTTGCCGGGATGAGCGAGGCACAGTATGTGCTGGATCAGGCTTTTGCCGGGATGACCAGTTCCCTGCGCCTCAACCGCGAGCAGGAGGCACGGCGCAGTTGGTTCAAAAACGGCCTGTATGAGCTCAACATCATCCTGCGTGGTGAAAAAGGCATCGCCGAACTGACGGAACAGGTGCTTGCATTTCTGGCCGCATACCTTGATGCCGGGGTGGGTGTTTTCTATACCTTTGACGAAAAAGAGGTGTCACTGAAGATTGCCGCCTGTTACGCCTTTACCCCGCGCATATGCCTGAATGAGGGGATTACTCTCGGTGAAGGTCTTGTCGGGCAGGCTGCGCTGGAAAAGAAAGTCATCCACCTCAACTCAGTCCCGCCGGACTATCTTCCGATCAGTTCCGGGCTTGGCGAGGCCGGCCCGCTCAACATCATTGTGCTGCCGCTGCTGTACAATGGCGACCTGGTCGGAGTACTGGAATTTGGCTCATTCAAAATATTCAGTGATAATGATCTGGATTTTCTGAACCAGTCCAATGAAGCGATTGCAATCGCCCTCAGCGTTAACAAATCCCGGCAACAGGTCGATGAGCTGCTGGAACAGACCCAGGCCCAGACCGAAGAGTTGCGAGTCCAGCAGGAAGAGTTGCAGCAGAGCAATGAAGAGCTGGAAGAGCGGGCGCAGATGCTGGAACAGCAGCGCGAACAGATTCGCGCTAAAAACCGCGAGATGGAAGAGGCCGGCCGCGAGATTCAGCGCAAGGCTGAGGAACTGGAACGCATCAGCAGCTACAAGTCCGAATTTCTCGCCAACATGTCGCATGAATTGCGCACGCCTCTGAACAGCCTGATGATCCTTTCCAGTCTGCTAAAGGATAACCGTGAAGGAAACCTGACCGACAGACAGGTGGAGTTTGCCGCCACCATCAACAGTGCGGGCCGGGATCTGCTCAATCTGATCAATGATATTCTGGATCTGGCCAAGATTGAATCAGGGCGACTGGAGTTCCACTATGAAGCTCTGACACTGCCGGATATCTGTGGTCAGCTTGGAGCAATATTCAAGCCGGTCACTGCGGAAAAAGGGATCGGGTTTGCCGTCACCCTGGATGATAATGCCCCGCATACCATTATTGCCGACGGCCAGAGAACGCAGCAGATACTTAAAAACCTTCTTTCCAATGCCTGCAAGTTTACCAGAGAGGGGTCGGTATCGATGCGCGTATATACCCCGGCCCTCACTGAAACCCCCATCACATCTGCAACAGTAGCCTTTGATATCTGCGACACCGGCATCGGAATTCCGCCGGACAAGCAGTCTCTCATCTTCAATGCCTTCCAGCAGGCCGATGGCACTACCAGCCGCACGTATGGAGGCACCGGCCTGGGACTCTCCATCTCGCGTCAGCTTGCACGTTCGATGGGTGGAGACATATCACTGACCAGCGAGCCGGGCACGGGAAGTACCTTTACCCTGCATCTCCCGTTGCAGGGAGACGCCCGGGAAGAACCTGTACGGCCTGTCGCTTCTCCCGCGCAGACCGGTTCGGTCAAAAATGAGCAGACGCCACCACGCGGCAAGAACAGTGCCCCGCTCCCGACACCCCTTCCTGATGACCGTGAACGGGCGCAGGAGGATGGGAAGAGCATCCTGATCATCGAAGATGACCTGATGTTTGCCGGAATACTGATAAAAATGGTCCGTGACCGCGGCTTCTTCGCGCTGGTCGCAGTTGACGGGGAAAGCGGCATTGCCATGGCTGAACGCTATCATCCCAGTGCCATTATTCTGGACATCATGCTTCCGCATATCGATGGCTGGGGGGTCATGCGCAGCCTGAAAGACAACCCCGTAACCCGCCACGTGCCGGTGCACTTCATCACCTGCATGGAGGAACGCCAGAAGGCCATGGCCATGGGTGCTGTCGGCTTTGTCACAAAACCGGTCAGCAGCGAACAGATGGATGGGGTGTTCGGCCTCCTGCAGTCGGCCATCGAAAAAACAACCAAAAAACTTCTGATCATAGAAGATGACCAGGTTCAAGCCATGGCGATGGTTGCCCTGCTGGAAGAGAGAAATGTTGTTATTACTCTTGCCGACACCGGAGTCAGGGCTGTCGAACTGCTCTCCGGCGACCAGTATGACTGCATCGTGCTTGATCTGGGGCTGTCCGACATGGGTGCATTCGAGCTGCTGGAAGAGCTGAAAAGACTCGATCCCGAACATACTGTTCCGGTCATTATCCATACCGGTCGCGAACTGAGCCATGAGGACGAAATGCGGCTGCACCACTACGCCAAGAGTATCATCATCAAGGGAGCTAAAAGTCCCGAACGTCTCCTCAACGAAGTCACGCTTTTTCTGCATCTGGTAGAGACCTCGCTCGATCCGTCCAAACAGCGCATGATTCGGTCTGTGCTTGACAAGGAGGCGATGCTGGCCGGGAAAAAGGTCCTGATCGTCGATGACGACATGCGTAATATTTTCTCGCTCTCAAGCGCCCTGGCGGAAAAGGATATTATTATTCTCGAAGCGGAAAATGGCCGTGAAGCTCTGAAACGTCTGGATGAGTCAGCCGACATTGATCTGGTTCTGATGGATATCATGATGCCGGAAATGGACGGCTATGAGGCGATGCGAGCTATTCGGAAGGATCCCCGGTTTCGTGAACTGCCGATCATAGCGCTGACAGCCAAGGCCATGAAGGGAGACCGCGAAGAGTGTCTCAAGGCGGGTGCCAGTGACTACATTCCGAAGCCGGTTGACATGGAAAAACTCTTCTCGCTGTTGCGGGTATGGCTCTATACTGCGTCGGTCGCGGATGTTGTGGATATGACATGAACAGTGCTGAAATCATGGATATCGAGATAAAACTCCTGATGGAGGGGGTCTACCGTGTCTACGGGTACGACTTTAGGGAGTATGCCGAGGCGTCTCTTCGGCGACGCCTGTCCCTGTGGCTGTCCGATTCGGGTTTTGCCACCCTGTCGCTTGCCCAGTCAGATCTCCTGCGGGATCGCGGACTGTTTGACTCCCTTTTGCGGGGAATCACTGTCAATGTTTCGGAGATGTTCCGGGATTCCGCCTTTTTCAAGGCCGTTAGGGAGCACGTGGTACCGCATCTGAAGACCTATCCGTTTGTAAAGGTCTGGCTTGCAGGTTGTTCCACGGGTGAAGAGGCCTATTCCATGGCTATACTGCTGCAGGAAGAGGGTCTGAAAGGGCGCTTTCGCATCTATGCCACCGACATCAACGAAGATGTGATACGCACAGCGCAGAAAGGCATTTATCCACTCCATGAGATGCAGCGTTTTACCAGGAACTACCAGAATTCGGGCGGAACGATTTCTTTTTGCGACTACTACACGGCCAGATATGACCATGCCATCCTGAACGCTTCACTACGTGAAAATATGGTGTTTGCTGCCCACAATCTGGCCGTTGACGCCGATTTTGGCGAGATGAACCTCATTCTGTGCCGCAATGTCATGATTTATTTCCAGCAGCCACTCAAGGAACGGGTGCTGGCTCTCTTTGACAAAAGCCTCATGCCGGGTGGTTTTCTCTGTCTCGGCACAAAAGAGAGTCTTGATCATCGTCAGATCGCCCATCGGTACGGGGAAATCAAACCACGGACTCAGATCTATCGAAAACAGTATGCAAAAAAAAACTGACGGAACATTCAGGGCGGTTGTGATCGGTGTTTCAACCGGCGGCGTCTCGGCGCTCAAGCTTTTGTTGGGGGCGCTGCCGACGGACTTTCCGGTTCCAGTCATGATTGTTACCCATATCACCCCGGAGGCCGATGACAGCCTGGCAGTGCTCCTTGATTCAATCTGCGCCATCCGGGTGAAAGAGGCTGATGAGCTGGAATTGCTTGTTCCCGGAACCGTGTATATTGCGCCGGCCAATTATCACCTGCTGGTGGAACGGAACCTCAATCTGGCTCTCTCCACAGATCCTCCGGTCAATTTTGCCCGCCCTTCGGTTGATGTGCTCTTTGAGTCGGCGGCGCAGGTATTCGGCCCCGCGCTGATCGGCATTATCCTGACCGGAGCCGGGTTTGACGGCGGCAAAGGATTGGCGGTTGTAAAGGATCATGGCGGCCTGGTCATAGTCCAGGATCCCGTCGATGCCGAGATGGATTCCATGCCAAAATGTGCACTGCAGTTGCTGAAAGCCGATTATGTGATACAGTTGAATGAGCTTCCTGCCATTCTTATAAGCTTGGTACAGGGGAACGCATGAGTCTCGCCGAACAGAACAGCACAGTCCCGATTCTACTGGTGGATGACCGGTCGGAAAACCTGTTGTCACTGGAAGAACTCCTGTCGGGTCAGGGGTATGATCTTGTCAGAGCAACATCAGGCAATGAAGCTCTCCGCCAGTCACTCAGACAGGACTTTGCGCTGATACTGCTGGACGTCCAGATGCCGGAAATGGATGGTTTTGAAACAGCAGAACTGCTGCGGGCCAATCCAAAGACCAGACATATCCCGATCATCTTCGTCACCGCAGGCGAGAGGGAGCTTCAGTTCCAGTTCAAAGGGTATGATGCCGGAGCGGTTGACTATCTGGCAAAGCCGATCGAGCCTCTGTTTTTGCAGAGCAAGGTTGGAATATTTGCCGAGATGTACCGTCAGCGCCACTATCTTGAGATGCTTAAGCAACATCTGGAGGAACTGGTCGAGCAGAGAACCCTGGAGCTGCGTCATTCAACCGCCGCCCTCACCACAAGCAATGAAGAGCTTCAGTTAAGGAACAGGGAACTCAAATCAACGGAAGAGCTCCTGCGCAGACAGGTGAACGAGTCTGTAGAGATCAGTGATCAGCTGCTGGCAACTGAGGAGATGCTGCGGGTTCAGATCAGGGAATTCCAGACCGCCCAGAAACTCCTGAACGAATCCAATATAAGTCTCCAGACCCTCTTCGACGTTTCGCCATTGGCGATCGTTGTTTCTTCCTACCCCGATGGAATTATCCGCCAGATAAACCATACCTTCAGTGACGATTTCGGTTACACCGATGAGCGGGTTGTCGGCAGAAACGGACTTGAACTTGGCCTGTGGGTCGACAATCAGGATCGGGAGCGTTTTTTCAAGCTGGTGCATGATGAAGAGAGCGTGTCGGCTTTCGCCACGCGGATCAACACCTTTGACCGTGAAAGCCGACATGTGATGCTGTACAGCAACCCCATGGATTTCAAACACGAAAAGTGCCTTCTGCTTGTCTTTCTGGATGTCACCGAACAGAAAAGGATGGAGGAACAGATCCGCCAGACCCAGAAGATGGATCTGATAGGGCAGCTTGCCGGAGGTGTGGCTCACGATTTCAACAACATGCTGACCGCTATTCTTGGTTCCGCCGAACTCATGGCGTTCCATATACAGAACAATCCCGCTGCGCTCAAACTGCTTGGCAACATTCAACAGGCGGCCAGCCGGTCAGCGGAACTGACCGGTCAGTTACTGGCCTTTTCCCGGAAGGGGCAGAGAAACTCTCTCCATGTGAATGTCGAGTCAACGATTCATGATGTCATCTCCCTTCTGGAGAGAACCATCGACAAGAACATCCTCCTTGAGACACGTCTTGTCGCCGAAAATGCGTACATAACCGGTGATCCCGCACTCCTGCAGAATGCCCTTCTGAACCTGGGGATCAACGCCCGGGATGCCATGCCCGAAGGTGGTGTCATAACGTTTGCCACCGCCAATGTTGAACTTGATTCCGGGTACTGTGATTCCAGCAATTTTTCCATAACACCCGGATCATACATCGAAGTATCGGTGTCTGATACCGGTGTCGGAATGTCAAAAGCTGTCATCCAGCATATATATGAGCCGTTTTTCACGACAAAAAAGGTCGGCAAGGGCACCGGGCTTGGTTTGGCCGTTGTCTACGGGACGGTGACTGATCACCACGGCTGTATCAGCATCTACAGCGAACCTGGCATGGGAACGGTATTCAAGCTCTATCTTCCCATCTCCGAGGGGCGTGAGACGGAATCTGCATCTTCTGAGGAATTGATTCACGGCTCGGGCGGCGTTCTTCTTGTGGATGATGAAGAGATACTGCGCGACGTTGGGCGAAGCATACTGGAGGATATTGGATATAAGGTCTACCTGGCTGAAAATGGAGAACAGGCCATGGAGATCTACGCGCAGGAGAAACATCATATTGACCTGGTGATACTGGACATGGTCATGCCCGTTATGGGCGGCCGGGAAACACTCAGGCGCCTTAAGGAGAGCTACCCTGATATTCGCGTTCTGATCTCTTCCGGATTTCACCAGGAGGGAACGGCCGAAGAGCTTGAAAAGCTCGGCGCCAGGGGCTTTCTCCAGAAACCGTATATGCGTCAGGAACTCTGCAGGGTAATTGCCGAAGTCATCGGAAATGGATAAATCCGCAGGAAACAATTATTACGGTTGACTCTCTCCATGTTACTGATAAAATCCCGGTTCAATAACCGCTTGAATGAGACGAGAGGATATGTCATGAAAAAACATCTGCTACTCCTGCTGGTTGCGTTGATTCTTCCGACAGTTGCCATGTCTGCCGGTGTGGGTAAGGTTACCGGCATGAAGGGTGCGGTTCAGACCAGGGCCAAGCGGGTTGCCCCCTATCAGGTCATGAATAACGGCGACGCCATTGCTGAAGGATGCTGGATTAAAACAGGCGCCGACGGCTGGGCCGAATTGACACTAGATGATCGTACCAGGTTTACGCTTGCCAACAATACTGAATTTGAAATTACCAGTTTTCGCCTCGATCAGAGTAAACGTGAAGGGGTCTTTAACCTCTCCCAGGGGAAGCTGCGCGCAAACGTGGCAAAGTTTTCCGGTCGTCTGAGCGGCGTAACCGTCAAGAGCGGCACCGCGGTCGCGGGTGTCAAGGGGACTGAATTCCTGATGCTCACCGACGGACCTTCCAATGTTTTCTTCGGGACAGAGGGTGTGGTTGCGGTATCGGGTGACGGCACCGGCACTCAGCGGGAGCTTGTCGTCGGCACCATGGTTCAGAACAGCCGTGGCGAGGAGCCGCTCGAACCGCTCAGGATCGATGAAACAACGCCGCTGGCCGAGGCACGGGATATTTTCAGTGGCGTGACATCGGGCTCTCCGCCGGACTCCTGGAACGATTCGGGTAGGATTGGCGATATTATTGCCCGGTGGAATGTCAATCATGGCCGTTTCCTTGCCGACGCGGGCAGGCACCGCGAGTCTTTGCAGGTGTTTCAGATAGCCCTGGATCTTTCAAAGCTCGCTGAAATTCAGGCCGATGCCCATCTGGAGCGCGGCGCAGTCTATGCCCGCTTTCTGAACAAACCGGAGCAGGCGCTGGGCGAGTATCAGGTTGTTCTGGATACCTTCCCTGAGTTGCCTCAGGCTGAAACGGCGCTTTTCAACTCAGCCCAGTCACTGTCCGAACTCGGGCGCAAAGAGCCGGCACGGGCCCGGTTTCAGCGGTACCTGAAGGAATATCCGTCCGGTAAATTCAAGGGAACCGTTGAGACACTGCTCAGATTCCTCGACTCATGACGCATCTCTGCTAACTCATTGATATGACATATTATACCACTCACTCCGCCTGCGTGACTGTGACAGGCTGCCGTTCATGAACAGTATCATGCGGCACCTTGTGTTTATTGCGTTTGGGGCAGCCGCAGCCGCAGTATCCTTTTTTGCCTTTCACAGCGGCCCTGTTCTCTTTGATCGGGTTGATATGAAACTGAAGGATTCCCGCCTGTTATGGCGGGGAGCACGTACCCCGGATGCCCGTGTGGTGATTGTTGCTCTGGATCCGAAGAGCATCAAGGAGGTGGGGCGGTGGCCCTGGCCTCGCAAAGATGTGGCCGAACTTATTACCAATCTGCGTGGATACGGTGCCAAGGTGATCGGCCTGGATATGATTTTCTCCGAGCCGGATAATTCATGCAACGGCCCGGAGAACGACCTGATGTTGGGAAAATCCATATTTGACGCCGGCAACGTGGTGGCCGGCTATTTTTTTCGCGCCGAACATCTCGCAGTTGATGAAGCGGCGTTCAGTCAGATTGCTTCGACCCGCCTGGAGCCAAAAATTGCAGAGGGCGTCAAAGAGGTTCCACTCTTTTCCTTTAACGGCATCGACCTCAACATAGCAGCCGTTGCCGGACAGGGAGCGCTTGACCATGGCTTCTTCACGGTTATGCCGGAGCAGGATGGTGTCTATCGCCGCGCCGTGCTCATGGCCCTGTTCAAGGGTGATATCTTTGCCTCCCTGTCCCTGAAATGCCTGTCATATTTTCTCGAACAGCCGATAGAGCTTCAGGTGTCACCCAACGGCGTCACCGAGTTCTCACTCGGCGCCATTCGCATCCCGGTGGACGTTGTCGGGCGTCTGCCGCTCAACTACTACGGGGCAAACGGCTCTTTCAGGACGGTTTCGGCTGTTGATGTCATCAAGAAGCGTCTGCCTGCAGCCGCCCTGAAAGGTTCGCTGGTTTTGATCGGAGCTACCGAAACCGGCATCTTTGACATCCGTCCGACCCCCTTCGATCCGGTTCTGCCGGGGGTTGAAATCCATGCCACCCTCGCTTCAAACGTTCTCCAGAACAATTTTATCAGGCATAATGGGGAGACCCGGCTGCTTGAACTGTGTGCGATCATAGCTATTCCGCTCCTGCTGGGTCTGCTGCTCAGCTTTGCGCCCGGTTCACTGACCGGCCTGCTCTTTTTTATCAGTACCGGAGGCTCCTACGTCGCCCTGAACTATCGGGTGTTTGACGTCTACCACCACGATATGACCCTTATCTATCCGCTGATGGGGATAACATTGACCTATCTGGGTGGAGAGGCGTATCGCAGTCTGGTGATCGACCGCAAGGGGCGTCAGCTCAAAAAGGCCTTTTCCAGCTATGTCTCGCCTGATCTGGTCAAACAGATCGAGAAGAATCCAGATAAGCTGATTCTTGGCGGCGAGCAGCGTGAACTTTCCATTCTCTTCTCGGATATTCGCGGGTTTACGACTCTCTCCGAGTCGCTCTCCCCCCAGGAACTGGTTGTGCTGCTCAATGAGTACCTCACGCCCATGACCAGAATTGTACTGGAGGAGCGGGGCACACTGGACAAATTTATCGGCGATGCTGTAATGGCCCTCTTCAATGCGCCGCTGGACGTGCCGGATCACGCGATCTGTGCCTGTAACGCCGCCGTCAGGATGATGAACGAACTGAACCGCCTCAACGAAAGTTTCGCTGCGCGCGGCTTGCACTCTATTGACATAGGCATAGGCATCAATACCGGTCCGGCAGTTGTCGGAAATATGGGAGCCGATATTCGTTTCGACTATACCGCCATCGGTGATTCAGTCAACCTGGCCTCACGTCTGGAAGGGCTCAACAAACAGTACGGCTCACATATTCTGGTCAGCGAAGAGACCCGCAGTCAGGTGCAGGATACGCGATTTGTCTTTCGGGAGGTTGATCGGGTGCGGGTGAAGGGCAAGAATCTTCCGATCGTGATGTATGAGCTGATGCTCAGGAATGTGGAGATCCTTCCGCGTTTCGAGGATGCCCTGAGAATGTATCGGACGCAGGATTTTGCGGCAGCCCGGCAGATGTTTGATGATATTGCAAGCGGGTGTGACGACGGCGTGTCCCGTCTCTACTCGAACCGCTGCAGTGAATATCTGGCAGAGCCGCCCGGCGGTGACTGGGACGGGGTTTTCATCTCAAGGAGCAAATAGCGTATTAATCTGGAAACGGCAGTTCAAATAACGTATATTACGCCAGTGACAATCCGGGTATAGATGTTGTACGAAATCAGCCCCGGCAGCTGCATGACCGAATTCAAGATCCACAAAATACATGATAAACAGGAATATTGTACCCCATGGAAAACTTTCTGCTGAAACTCTCCATAATGCTCGTCCCCGGCATGCTCGCCATCGTGTGCCACGAAGTCTCGCATGGGTATATCGCATGGCGCTATGGCGATCCGACGGCTCGCATGTTGGGCCGTTTGACGCTTAACCCTCTCAAGCATATCGATATCATTGGAACATTGATGATTTTCTTTGTCGGTATCGGCTGGGCCAAACCGGTGCCGGTGGTCTTTGAAAACCTGCGCAATCCCAAACGCGACATGATCTGGGTTGCCGCCGCCGGACCTATTACCAACATTATTCTGGCAACAGTTTCTGCGTTTGCACTTCGGGGGCTGGTTGCCATTGGCAATTCCGCAGTATCCGGCTCTCCTGCCGCCATGCTGGTCGAACCGCTGCTGATGATGCTGGCATTCTCGGTCTATATCAATCTGCTGCTGGCCATCTTCAATATGATCCCGCTGCCACCGCTGGATGGCGGGAGGGTGCTGGTGGGGCTGTTGCCCTGGCGACAGTCCAACGCCCTGGCAAAAATGGAACCCTACGGCATGGTGATTATCATCGTACTGGTTTTCTTCACGAATATATTTTCCACCATTGTCTCCCCCCTGTTGTTTCTCGGTGTAAAACTCCTGGCAGGTCCCGAAAGCGGGCTGGTCATGGGAGTCACACACCGGTTGATGATGAGATAATCCATAAGGAGCTGTAAACAATGAAACAACGCGTAGTCAGCGGCATGAGGCCGACCGGCAGGCTGCATGTCGGCCATTATCACGGAGTGCTGGAAAACTGGGTCAGGATGCAGGAGGATTTTGACTGTTTCTTCTTTGTAGCGGACTGGCATTCGCTCACGACCGAGTATGCCGATACTTCGGGTGTCAGAGACAATATTCGTGAAATGGTGCTGGACTGGGTTGCCTTCGGCCTTGACCCCGCCAAATGTGTGATCTTTCGCCAGAGCCTGGTGCCGCACCACTCGGAACTGAACCTGGTGCTATCCATGATTACGCCGGTATCCTGGCTGGAGCGCTGCCCGACCTACAAGGAGATGCAGGACAACCTGGAGACAAAAGACCTCTCAACCTTCGGTTTCCTTGGCTACCCGGTGCTGATGGCGGCCGACATCATCCTCTACAAGGCCACCCGTGTGCCGGTGGGACACGACCAGCTCCCGCACCTGGAGGTCACCCGTGAGATTACCCGGCGTTTCAACAACCTCTACGGCAATGTGTTCCCCGAGCCGGAGGCGCTGTTGACTGAAACCCCGAAGTTGCTGGGGCTGGACGGTCGCAAGATGAGCAAATCCTACGGCAACTCCATCTATCTTTCCGATACGGCTGAGGAGACTGCGAAAAAGATCAAATCCATGATGACCGATCCGGCGCGAATCCGGCGTGCCGATCCCGGCGATCCTGATATCTGCGTGGCGTTCAATCTCCACCGCATCTACGTTTGCCGGGAAAAGCTGGATGAGATCGTTCCGGCCTGCAAAAATGCGTCAATCGGCTGTGTGGAGTGCAAACGGATCCTGTCGGACTGCATGAATGAGCGGCTTGCCCCATTCCGCGCCCGCCGTGATGATCTGGCTCGCCAGCCGCAGTTCGTGGAAGACATTCTGGTGGAAGGCAGTAACCGGGCCTCGCTAATTTCAGATACGGTTATGGCAGAAGTCCGCGCTGCAATCAGGTTCTGACATGACGGCATTTCTCGAAGTGCCGCCGCTTCTGGACGGTTTTCACGAGAGCTACAGCGTCCACCTGGACAAGTTTGACGGACCGCTCGACCTGCTGTTGCACCTTATCCGCAAGAACGAACTGGATATCCGCGATATTTCCATTGCCGACATTACCCGCCAGTATCTGGAATACATAAGGCTGATGAAAAATCTTAATCTGGAAGTGGCCGGAGATTTTCTGGTAATGGCGGCCTCACTTCTGCAGATCAAGTCCCGGATGCTGTTGCCGGTTGATGAAGCGGAGGAGGGGGAGCCGGAGGAGGATGATCCTCGGGCCGAGCTGATCCGTCGCCTGATGGAATATCAGCAGTACCGGGAGGCTGGTCAGCTCATCGGAGCGCGGGCCCTGCTGGGGCGTGAGGTGTTTGCGCGAACCTGTCCCGACCCGGTTCTGGAGGCGCGCCGCAATGAAGAAGGGCCGCTGGAGGTAAGTCTGTTTGACCTTGTCGAGGCTTTCCGGACTCTTCTGGAGCGGATTCCGGTCGAGCATTTTCATGATGTGGCTGCCGCAGAGACCTTCAGTATTGCCGACTGCATCAACGAGATTCTCTCGCTGCTTCAGGAGCAGGAAACGGTGCAGTTTGACGATCTGGTGCGGGATGATTTCAGCCGGGAGCGGGTAATCGTTACGTTTCTGGCGCTTCTGGAGTTGTGCCGGCTCAAGGTGATCAGAATCTTTCAGAATACTCACCAGGGAAGTATCTGGTTTGTTCCTGCCGTCGGACAGCAGTCGCCAGACGGGATACCAGCCGATGAGGAGGTGGAGTAGATGCCCATGCTGCCGGCTATCATCGAAAGTATCATATTTGCCGCCGACTCACCACTGTCGCTGGACCGGCTGAGCGAGATCCTGCCCGAGTTCGGCCATGATGAAATCAAGGCAGCAATTGCGGAGCTGTGCGTTTTTCACGAGGCGCGCCCCGGTGGTCTGGTGCTCGTCGAAGTGGCTGGAGGCTGGCAGTTCAGGACACGTCCCGGCTTTCAGCAGTATGTTGTCCGTCAGGCAAAGGTAAAGGCGTCGAAATTTTCTCAATCGTCCCTGGAAACGCTGGCGATTGTCGCCTATCGCCAGCCGGTTACCCGCGCAGAAGTCGAACATCTCAGGGGTGTCGATTGCGGTGGTGTGTTGAAGTCGCTGCTGGAAAAACGTTTGGTCAGGATTCTGGGCAAGAAGGATATTCCCGGCAGGCCGCTGATCTACGGAACCTCCCGGGAATTTCTCGAAGTATTCGGGCTGAAGGATCTGAAAAGTCTGCCCACCCTGAAAGAAATTCTGGCGCTTGACGATCTGCCGCAGTATGAGCGGCAGGAGGAGCTGCCCCTGGAAAACCGGGCGGATTTCCCGGAAGAGATGTCACTCCCCTTTGATGTGCCATCCACCCTTTAACTCTCTACGTATCCCGATGGTACGATTTTTGGTACTACGTGATAAAAAAAATGTGCTACAAAATCGTAACGCTCGTAAAGAAAGCTGCTTACGGTTTCTGACCGGTAGCCGGCAACAGGTGTTTTCATGGATTTCAAGGATTCAATTGTCGTTGTTACCGGAGGTACGAGAGGCATCGGACGCGCCGTATCCCTGGGCTTTGCCGCCGAGGGTGCCCATGTTTTTGCCGCGTATCTCAGTAATGAGGGCTCAGCTCACTCCCTGCTGACGGATGCTGCCTCTCTGCCCGGTTCGATAACGGCCCTGAAGGCGGACGTATCAACCAAAGACGGTGCCTGCAGGCTTATTGATGCCGCTTCGGCTGCTACCGGATATATTGATGTTCTGGTCAACAATGCCGGTATTGTTAAGGATTGTTTCCTGGCAATGATGTCGGATGAAGACTGGGATGCCGTCATGCGTACCAATCTCTCGCCGCTCTTCCATTGCAGCAAATGGGGGCTGCGCAAGATGATGGGCCGCCGAAAGGGGAGTTTTATCACCATTTCATCCATTTCGGGCATTATCGGTACTGCCGGGCAGACGAATTATGCGGCTTCCAAGGGGGGCGCCATCAGTTTCATGCGATCTCTGGCCCGTGAGGCCGGACCGATGGGAATTCGCTCCAACGCGGTGGTGGCCGGGCTGATAGATACGGACATGACGTCATCCATGAAGCAGGATCTGGTGGAACGCATTGTGAAGGGTTCAGCCCTGGGTCGGATCGGAAAACCCGATGAGGTGGCTGCGGCAGTACTCTTCCTCGCATCTGAACGCGCTTCATACATCACCGGACAGTGTATTGTCGTTGATGGCGGAATCGCATGAGCAGAAAGCGGGTAGCCATAACCGGCCTGGGCGCATTTTGCGGGATCGGCAGAAATGTTCCCGAATTCACCGATGCACTCGCCGAAGGAAGGTGTGGCATCGGCCCGATTGACCTTTTTGACGTCTCCGGTTTTTCCGCACAGATCGGCTGTCAGGTGAAAGGTTTTGATCCGCTGGATTTTTTCGATACGAGAACGGCCAGACGGCTTTCACGGGCCGACCAGTTCGGGATAATCTCTGCCGGAGAGGCACTGCGGGATAGCGGCGTGCGCGAACAGTACGGCCCCTATCAGATTGGCGTGTCTCTGGGGGGGGGGGCCGCCGGCATGTATAATGCCGAGTCCTGGTTCAAGGCGCATCTGCAGGGCATACATGAGCATCCGTCGCTGCTGAGGGGAATGCTTCCTGACCAGACCACCACCGATATCGCTCAGATGTTTGGTCTGGGCGGTTATCAGGGAACCATCACCACGGCGTGTTCCTCTTCGTCTACGGCCATAGGCTGGGGGGCCGATCAGGTTGCCAGCGGTCAGCTCAAAGCGGTGCTGGCCGGAGGAACCGACACCCTGTGCCAGTTGACCTACGCAGGATTCAATTCCCTGCGGGTGGTTGATTCCGAACCGTGTGCGCCATTCAGTCTCGGTCGCCAGGGAATTTCTCTGGGCGAAGGTGCGGCCTTTTTTGTGCTGGAAGATGAAGAAGCCGCCATAGAACGGGGCGCACGGGTTTACGGATACGTGCTGGGATACTCGCTGGCAGGGGAGGCGCACCATATGACCGCACCGGAACCGACCGGCGCGGTTGCCGCGCGGGTGATGCGTGAGGCTCTAGCTGCGGCCGGAGTTCAACCTGAACGGGTGGGGTGGGTGAATGCCCACGGGACGGGAACCCCGCTCAATGATGTGGTGGAGTCGAATGTAATCAAACAGGTATTTGGTGAACGGGCCTCCCGTGTTCCATTGATCTCCACCAAGGCCATGACCGGCCACTGCCTGGGAGCTGCGGGGGCCATCGAAGCCCTGGCCACCGTCCTTGCCCTCAATAATCGATTTATTCCTCAGACTCTCAATTTCCGTGGCCGCGATCCGCAATGCGATCTGGATTACTGCCACGAAGGCCGGCGAGCAAGCGACAGTACGATTGCCATGTCCAACTCGTTTGCGTTCGGGGGCAATATTACCTCTCTGGTGCTGGGTATATGAATCATTCTTTTGCTGATATCGTCATCACCGGATACTCGGCCATTACTCCGGCCGGTATCGGCATCTCCCCGCTGACTCGTCTGTTGGACAGTGGAGGCGATGCACTGACTCCGGTTCCGTGTGATGTGACGGGAACTGCCCGTTATCGCTGGGGAAAGGCCGATCACTTCAAGGTTTCCGAGTTCATGTCGCCCATGAAGGCTCGAAAAATGGATCGTTCCAGCCAGTTTGCGGTGGTCGCGGCCGGACTCGCTCTGAAGGACGCCGCCATCGACATGAAAGAGCTTCTTCCTGACAGGGTGGGGATCGCCATGGGAAGCGGTTTTTGCGGTGTTGCAAACTCGGCGGAATTTCTGGCCGGATACTTCAAAGATGGTACCGCCGGGATGGTACCCATGATCTTTCCCAACACCGTACCCAACGCGCCTGCCAGTAACGCCTCGATCGAGTACGGCTTCAAAGGCCCCAATGTTACGCTTATACAACGTTTCTGCTCGGCCGAGTCGGCCATTGCAAGTGCCTGCCGATTCATTCAGGAAGGACGGGCAGACATAATGCTTGCCGGTGGAGTCGATGAATTGACCCCGCTGCTGATGCAGGGGTTGGCTGCCCTGGGACAGGTGAAACCTGATTCCTTCAGTTACGGCGAGGGGTGTGGCCTGCTGGTGCTTGAAAGTCTGCTCCACGCCCGTAAACGAGGTGCAGACATCCGGGGAGAGTTGCTCGCCATTCGCAGTATCGGACAGATTATCCCCGGACATGAACAGGAGGGAATCAACCTTCTGGCAGGCCCTGCATCGGGGTTTAGACGTGTTTCCTTGTCCGGCTGCGCTGCCGATCTGGATGCATTAAGGGGGCTGACCGCCGGATCGGAGTGTTTAGAGCTTGGTCAGATGATCGGCCGGTCGCTCGCCATGGGTGGAACTGCCGTGGCGACCCTGCTGGCGTCACTGACTGCTGCTGAAAAGGGGCTTCATCTGTCCGCATCCCCCCAGGGACCCTGCTACGCGGTTGATATTCGGGGAGGTTCACCTGTTTAACCCGAATCCTGCCGCATATCTGCCCCATCGATCACCTTTTCTCCTCCTTGACTCCCTCACGTCATTGGAACCGGGTGTGAGGGCAAGTGCCGTCGCCCGCGTCAGCAGCTTTCCCGCTGGATTTCCGCGGGTACTGATGGTGGAGTGCGTCGCCCAGCTGGGTGGGATTGTATCGATCAGCGAACAGGGTGAAGGCGGCTTCATTGCCTCCATCGACCGCGCTGAATTTTTTGGTGATGCGCTGGATGGCGACACACTAAACATATCGGCGCGAATCATCAAGGCCTTCGGGCGCCTCTTCATGCTGGAAGGCAGTGTCGAACGGGATGGCTTCACGCTCCTCCAGGCCCAGATGACCCTGGGCGTCGGGACATTGTAGCGTGCGCCGCATACTTCAGATAATTATCTGTCTGGGCGTAATGACCGCTGTCCAATCCGTGCAGGCGAGATCAATCCCCCCTCTCGAAGGTCTGGAAGCCCTGCGCAAGGCATTGGGCGGGATCAGCGATTTCACCGCTGAGATCAGCCAGGAAAAGCGCCTGTCGCTCATGAAGCGCACCATGACCATGGCCGGAACGATCAGATTTCGCAAGCCTGATCTGTTTTACATGGAGATCGGCCCACCATATTCAAGCCGCATGGTTCTGCGTGATGGGACCGTTGAGCAGGTCATCGGAAACAGTACCGAGCGAACCCGCATCGTTCTCCCGCCCGAGCAGGGCCTCAAACGATGGTTTTCCCGTTTTTCATCCCCGATTACGTCGCTGCCGGAAGGGATGGGGGTTACCGCTGATCTGGCCGGACAGGTCTATACCGTCTCCATCGTCCCGTCCGGCAGGGGGCAGGTACAGGAACTGACGATTGTCTTTCTGGTGGACGGCACTATCAAAAAGCTGATTATCGCCGAGCAGAACGGTGACCGTTCCACCATGATTTTCAGGAAGGTTGTCAGAAATAGCGGGTTAAGGGACAAGGATTTCAGAATCGACTGATCATTCAGCAGTGGAGTGTTATGAATATACCTATTCGATATACAACGGCTCGTTCATTTTTAACCAACCGATACCTGATCATTGCTGGACACCTGACTGTTCTGCTGTTTCTCCTCAGCGGTTGTGCGCTTACTCCCAGGGTACCTCTTGTCTATCAGCCCGGCGCCGTGGTGGAAACCCTCTCGGCGAACGCCTCGTTATCTATCAGCAAGGGTGGGCAGGGGATGAGTTCGAACGGCTATCTGTTGTATCAGAGACCCGGCCGCATGCGCATGGTTGTCCTGTCCCCTTTCGGAACGACCATGTTGGAGGCTGTCGTATCGGGAGAAACAATCACGATCATCAACAGCCCCGAAAGGACGGCCTTCAGCGGTCGGCTGGAGGATCTGCCCGACCAGGGAGAGGGGCAGACCTGGCGGGATGCCCGCTGGGTCATGGATGTGGAACCGCCGGGCACATCCCTGAAGAATGGCACACTGACCCGGTCAAACCGCCTGGGAGAGCGGGAGCAGGTTGTGTATGAAGAGGGCCTGATTGTCTCGAAGCAACTGGATAATGGCGATATGGCGCATTATGGAGATTATGTGGTCGTCAATGGCGTTCCGCTGGCAACCGAGATAGTCATGGAAAGCCATGACGGTGGGCGTTTCAGGATACGCATCAGCGAGCCGGAGGTAAATGCCGAGCTTTCACCGGATGCCTTCAAGCCAAATCTGGACGGGCTTACCGTACTGCCGCTGGCTGCCCTGCGGAAAAAATAAACCGGATGTATCACCGCATCATTGCATGGTTTCATCAGGCTTCCTGTCGGCATCTGGAGTGGATTTTCAGGATCACCACCACCAGACCGCGGTTTGTCCTGTCGATCTTTTTTCTGGTGGTGGCCCTTTCGGCCCTTTCAATTACAACCCTTCGTTTCGACACTAATATTTTCAACCTCTTTCCCTCCCGTCAACCCGCCTTGAAACTGCTGTTGGACTCGCTGGAATGGTCCGGCAGTTCCGGTGAGGCATATTTCCTTCTGGAGGGTGATAAACAGCTCCTGCCGAGGGAAGCGGGTACATTTGCCGAGCGCTTGCGACTGACGCAGATTGATGGCCGACCCGCTTTCAAACGTATCACCTGGCAGGTGTATGATGAGAAACAGGCCGGTTCATTTACCGAACTGGTTGCCTATTCAGTTGCCCATGCCCAGTTGTTTATTCTGCCTGGCGACGTGCCCGGCCTACTCCAACGCTTCAAACCTGCCGATATGAACATCGCGCTTCAGCGACTGCAGGCCGGTCTGGCCGGCCAGTTTGCCGGATCTGCCACCGGACTGGCAACGGCTGATCCCCTTTCTCTGCGCGACCTTATCCTGCCGCGTTTCAAAGCCGGCAGTCAGGCTCTGGATCTTGATCCAGCATCTCCCTATTTCATATCGCGAGACGGAACGCTGCTGATCATGATCGCCGAGCCGTCACGTCCCGTCCAGGACATGGTTTTTGCGCGCAAGCTGGTGGCCGCCATCAATGAGGCGCGGCGCACCGCGACGGTTTCAATTACCTGCACCGGCGCACATATCAGTGCAGTTCTGGACGAGCAGGCCATGAAATCCAATATTCAGATCAGCATCATTTCATCGGTGCTTGTGGTGCTCGCTATCTTCTACACGGCCTACCGCCGCATTCTTCCGACACTGCTTATCCCGCTGATACTTATATGCGGCGTCGTTCTGGCGCTGGGAACGGCGGGATTATTCCTGCATTCCATCCACATCATTTCCTTTGCCTTCACCGCCCTTATTACGGGTATCGGCACGGACTATTCCATCCATCTCTATGACCGATTCCACTCGGAGCGGGCTGCAGGCAGGGAGACAGAGGAGGCGCTCCGTCTGGCCCTGCTCAACACCGGCCATGGCGTCTTTACAGCCGCCGTCACCACCGCCCTTCCATTTCTGGCCCTGTGCATATCGGATGTGCGCGCCCTGTCGGAACTGGGGCTGCTGGTGGGGCTGGGGGTGGTGTTCTCGCTGTATGCCTCGCTGTTATTCCTTCCGCCGCTCCTGATATTCATGGATCGGCGTTTTCCGATCCAATACCGGCCGATTCCGGGTCTGGGATTACACGGCCTATGGCGCGTCGCACGGAACTGTCCGGCAACGGTTGTTGCCGTAACGCTCCTGGTTGTATGCGGTCTTGGCTGGAGCGCTACTCATGTGAGGTTTGACGGGGAGCTGAAAAATCTCCAGCCCCGCCATTCCGAGGCCTTTATTGCCCAGGAACGCATCGAGCGACACCTGAGTCTGGCGCCGCACCATCTTTTAGTGGCACTGGAGGGCCCTGATCTGGCAGATGTACTGGCCCGGGCCGAAAAGGTCGGTTCACTCGCGGATAAGCTCCAGCAACAGGGGGAAATAACGGCGTGGTCGTCTCTGGGGCGTATTATCAACAGCCGCTCAACCCAGGCCGAGGTACTGAATCTCATCAAGCAGGGTTTCGGGGGGGAGCGGCCCGATGCGGCTCTGCGCCTGCAGCTGGAGCAGCAGGGTTTCAGCAGTGAAGGTTTCAGTTCGTTTCTGACAGCCGCCGGAAATCTGGTGCAGGCGATGCCGGTAGCCACAGGTGAGGCCATCGAAAAGCTGTCCACATCTCCGTTGCGCGGGATCGTAGACCGTCATCTTGCCAGGGATGCCGCTGGTTACCACGCCCTGGTGTACCTGCATTACCGTGGCGATGCGTTTCACCAGGATACCTTCCTGCGTAATCTGCAATTGATTGATCCGGCCGCCCGCACTTCCAGTGTCGATCTGGTAAGCAGGCAGTTGAGCTCAGCGGTTCAAAAGAGTTTTATCCAGGCGTTTCTGCTGGGCGGCGGGTTGGTGTTGTTCCTGCTGCTGGTACATTTTCTCAACACACCCACCGGTATCGTGTATTCACTGTTCCCGGTGCTGGCCGGATCGGTCTGCATGCTGGGCACCATGGCGCTGACCGGAATGCGGCTCAATTTCATGAACTCCATGGTGCTGGTGACTATTCTGGGTATGGGAAGCGATTTCGGGCTGTATATACGTTTTCGTGTCAATGCCGAAACGGCGGAGGAGCGGGAGGCCCAGTTCGTGCAGATCAGCCGGTCGGTGCTGCTGTCCGCCATGACCACCATCGTCGGA
The DNA here is from genome assembly GCA_903868145.1 of uncultured Desulfuromonadales bacterium. Classification (GTDB taxonomy): domain Bacteria; phylum Desulfobacterota; class Desulfuromonadia; order Geobacterales; family Pseudopelobacteraceae; genus CAIPTY01. The sequence continues at coordinate 83,056 of CAIPTY010000068.1, forward strand.
TTCGGATCGCTGGCGTTTACGGATTACGGCGCCATGTCCTCGGTAGGCTGGGCCACCAATCTTGGGGTCGGATTTACCACTATCTTTTGCCTGCTGACAATACCTGCGGTCATGACGTTGTGGCGCGCCAGGAGATGCAGGGCTTGAATCACCACTTCTGCTTCAACTGAAAGGCCAGTATTTCGGGTAGGTGACTCAGGAAGGTGTAGATGCTGTGGGGGGATTTCCAGAGCATTTTGGCATACCCGATATTGATGTGACTGCGGTGGTAGAAGCGGCGGATGAACTCGTCATAGAGGTCATCGATCTGTTGCCTGGTCATCCCTCTGGGTACGAAAACGGTGTTGATGCAGTTCATCAGCTCCCAGTTTTCATCAAACTCTCCGAACTCCCGGATGGTCTTGTAGACCGGTGCGCCGGGAAATGGTGTGAATTTGGTGACGTTGATCTCATCCAGAGGCAGTGACAGGGCGTAGTCTATGGTGCGGCGGATGGCAGCTTCATCCTCGCCCGGCAGACCGACCATGAAGAGCCCCTTGACCCGCATTCCCGCCTTTCTGACCATCAGCAGCTTCTGGCCAACCTCGTCCAATCCATAGAACTTGCGGTGTTTTTTCAGAATCTCCGGGTCGCCGGATTCAATGCCGAAATTGACTTGCCAGCAGCCAGACTGCTTGAGCAGGGCCAGCAATTCTGCATCCACATGCTCCAGGCGGGCTATGCAGTTGTAGCTGACTGTGATCCGCTTTTTCTCCTTGAGTGCGCAGAATTCGGCCACTCGTTTGCGGTCGAAGGTGAACAGATCGTCATAGAAAAAGACGTGCCGGATGCCGTAATTCCTGTTCAGCATTGCAACATGCTCCAGGATGTACTCGGGTGAATTGAAGCGGAAGCCGCGTGAGAAAACCGAACGGTCGCAGTAGGAGCAGGAATAGGGGCAGCCGCGACTGGAGATAATGCTGGTGTTGGGAGATTTGGGATAGCTGAAAAGCGGCAGCTTGTAGCGCTTCGGGAAGTTCGGCAGCAGGTGGTAGGCGGGAAAGGGGAGTGTGTCCAGATTCTGGATCAGCTCCCGGAATCCCGAGTTGGCGCCTTTGCCGTCCGGTCCGCGATAGGCCACGCCCGGAATTTTCTCCACCCCTGTGAAACCAGACTGGATCAGCTCCAGCATGGTGTTTTCCCCTTCACCGATCACCAGATAATCAAGCGCCGGATAGGAGTCCAGGAGCGTTTCACCGATGGTGCAGGCATGGGCCCCCCCCAGCACGGTGACGATCTCAGGGGCCTTCTGCTTGAGCAGGGTGGCAATGCGGTCTGTTTCGGGGAAAGATGAGGTTGTGCATGAAAAACAGACAGCATAACAGCCAGATGCAATAATTTTCTCAACCATTGCTTCATGTGTTTGCTGCGCTGCGTACCCGTCGATGATCTCGACATCGATGCCATTTTTTTCAAGCCAGGCGGCGATGCCCAGAATACCGAGCGGCGGCATCAGGTTGAAGACAGTGGTGATGTCGTTATGCCCTTTAAGCCAGTTGCTGCCGTGTGGATGAAGGAATAGAACCTTCACGAGACCGCCTCCCGATGTACGTCAATTCTCTTTTCGTCACGACACCTCACGCAGTGCCTCATCGTCGGCCACGAGCCATTTTGACGCTTTCCGGCTCGGCTCTCAGCATGCGCATGAAGAGCGGTCCGGCCAGGGCACCCAGACCAAGCGTGATGAAAGCAATCCCCCACTCACCCTTAACTCCGGGCCACGGCTGCCAACCTTTGAATGAGTCCAGTGCCCAGCCAAAAACGGTGGGTGATACCATGCCCATGGAATAGCCGATCAGTGACTGCAGCCCCATGGCAGCGCCCAGATAGCCGGGCGCCACCAGTTCGGTCAAACCGGTTGAAAAGACGGGGGATTCGGCAACAATCAGGTATCCGTAGACCAGCCCGACTGCCAGTGTTAGCCAGATGTTGGTATTGATCAGCCAGCCGAAAGCGAACGAGAACAGCGCGCTGGCAAACATCACCAGCGAGACGGTTGCGGTGCGGCCGCAGCGGTCCGAGATGGTGCCGGTGATGGCGGTGGAAAAGGCGCCGATGCCGACCATGACTGCGGCAATGCTGGAAGCGAAGCCGGTGGCACGTGTGCTTTCAACGCCCCATCCAAGCAGTGCCGATGTGAGAAACGGGGCCAGCCAGCTGCGCATGCCGTACATCTCCCACATATGGGCGCCGTAGCCTAATATCATCAGCAGTGCCGGTCGGTTGCGCAGAACTTCGCCGCTGAATCCTTCCTCGGTCCGCAATTGAGGTGCCTGTTTATAACCGCGAAAAACCCAGAAAGAGAGAATTGCCCCGGCACAGACGCTGATAGAGCAGCAGATGAATGCGTATCGCCACCCGGCCAGACCGGTCAGCCACCCGGTGATGGCCAGAGAAAGGGATGCTCCCATGACAAGCGATCCAACGTAGATGCCGATGGCTCTGCCCCGGCTGGAAGGATCAAAGCGCTCCGCCACCAGTTTGAGTCCCGGCATATAGGTACCGCCCATGCCGATGCCGGTCAGGGCCCGCAGGATCATGCCGCTGGTAAAGTCGTGGGCGTAGAGTGCAAACAGGAGATTTGCCGCAGCTGACCAGAATGCGGCGGTAATGAAGATCAGACGGATATTCACCCGGTCGGTCAACGCGCTGAGGATGACCCCTGATGCGATGTAGCCCAACTGGTAGACCGAGAAGATCATTCCGGCCTGGGTGTTGCTCATGCCCCATTCCTGGCGGAGAATCGGAAGGATGGCAGAGTAGTTGATGAACACCAGCATGATCAGGAGCTGGCAGATGCACAACAGCACAAGCCAGCGGATGTTATTGCTCCAAAAACGAGTACTGCTGTTCAGGGGATGGGTCATGGAAACAGGTCGGCGTCCGTGAATCGGCTGCCGACCTGATCTTTTCCGGAAACGATCGGTTGCCCGGCGAGGGGCCAGGCGATGGCCAGGTCGGGATCATTCCATGCGATACAGCGCTCATGCTCAGGCGCCCAGTAGTCGGTTGTCAGATAGAGGAATTCGGCTGATTCCGAGGTGACGCAGAATCCATGGGCAAAGCCTGCCGGGATCCACATCTGCCGTTTGTTTTCGGCAGAGAGATGGGTGCCGACCCACTGTCCCAGGGTTGGAGAGCTTTTCCTGATGTCAACTGCCACATCAAATACTTCGCCGGCTATGACCCGAACCAGCTTGCCCTGGGACTGTTGAATCTGGTAATGCAGACCCCGCAGGACATTGCCGGCGGAGCGGGAGTGGTTGTGCTGCACAAAGCCGACTTCAAGACCGGTAATCTCGCGCCAGGTACGATCATTGAAACTCTCGAAGAAGAAACCACGCTCGTCTCCGAACACTTTTGGCTCCAGAATAAGGATGTCTGGTATGGTGCTGGTGATGATTTTCATGCCCGTTAATTCTCCCTCTGCGCTTTCGTCTCGTTTGTTCTAACAAAAAGGAGATAGCGCCGCAACACCTAATGTTGCGTATAAATTAAATGATGAGGCTGGAAAAAAGATAAAAATGAGGTATGATTGCAGGCATGATAACTACAACGACACTGCCCAACGGCGTACGCGTCATAACACAACGCGTTGAACAGATGCACACCATTGCAATGGGGATCTGGGTTGCAAACGGCTCCCGCCACGAGTCAGGTGAAAATAACGGCGTCGCTCATTTTATCGAGCATCTGCTCTTCAAGGGCACCGCACGGCGCACGGCTCGGCAGATTTCCCTGGAAATGGATTCCATGGGGGGCATCCTTAACGCCTTCACCGGCCACGAGTATGTCTGTTACTACGCCAAGGTGCTGGCGCAGTTTCTGCCTCGCATGACCGATCTCCTGTCCGATATTTTTCTTTTTTCCACTTTTCCGGCAGATGAAATTGAGCGGGAACGCAAGGTGATTCTCCAAGAAATCAAGATGCGGGATGATTCGCCCGACGAGGCAATCCACGACCGTTTTCACCAGAACTTCTGGAACGCAAGTCCCCTTGGTCGCTCAATTCTCGGGACCGCGGAGACAATCGGAGGACTTGGCCGCGAAACCATCATGGATTACAAGCGATCCCGTTACCGCCCGGATGACATTATTATTTCCGCTGCGGGAAATGTGAATCATGACGAGCTGGTAGAACTGATTGCGGATGACTTTTCTGTCATCTCCTCAGAATGGAAACCGGATGGACTCTCCTTCAGACCTGAGGGGGGGCGTCGGATTCACCTGAATGAACGCGATCTGGAGCAGACGCTGATCTGCATGGGAACCCGTGCCTTGCAGCAGAACCATCCCGACCGGTATGCCATGCATCTTCTCACGACAATACTGGGAGGCGGCATGAGTTCCCGGCTGTTTCAGGAGGTGCGCGAGAAACGGGGGCTGGCGTATTCCGTTCATTCCTACGTGATTTCCCACGCAGATTCCGGTGCCCTGGTCGTCTATGCCGGCACCGAGCAGAAGCACTGTCGAGAAGTGATCGACATTGCCCTGTCTGAAATGGTGCGTATCAAACAGGAACCGGTGTCACAGGCAGAACTGGATTCGGCGCGGGAACAGATCAAAGGGAAACTGCTGATGTCGCTGGAGAGCAGTGACAGCCTTATGACCAGGCTGGCAAAGAATGTTATCTATCTCGGACGGCATCAACCGGTAGAACAGATTCTGGGTGATTTTGACGCGGTGACGAGAGAAGATCTTCTCGGCGTGGCCGGGCGGCTCTTTGACGGTGAGTGTCTGAAGCTTGAAATCATGGGGCGGACGGAGGAGTTGGGGCTGCAGGAAGAGAGCCTGAAGCTGTAGCTTCAAAACAATCAGTCAGTTTCGTCCGGTATGACCGAAACCTCCCGCACCCCGGATGCTGTCTGATCTGAACTCGTCAACAACGGCCAGTGTTACCTGGGTAACGGGAAGGAACATCATCTGGCAGATTCGTTCTCCAGGCTCGATGATGTATGTCCGGGAAGAGCGATTGTGAATGCCGATGCCGATTTCACCCTGGTAATCCGAATCGATCACCCCTACGGTATTGGCCAGTACAATGCCATGCTTGATGCCAAGTCCGGAACGCGGCACCAGCAGCGCCACCAGTTCGGGATCGTGAATGCTGATGGCCAGGCCGCTGGGTACCAGCACGGTTTCACCGGGCGGCACCTGCAGGGGTTCTGAGATGCAGGCGCGCAGATCCATGGCCGCTGAACCATTGGTGGCGTAGGAGGGTAGGGGGATGCCGGCACCCATCAGCGGGTTCATTATTTTGGTATCAATTTTATGAGTGTTCATGTAAATTCCTGTACTTAAATGTGATAGCAGACTCGGGTTTCCGAGTCTACCAGAGAACGGCGAAAAGGCAAAACCGATTTTATCTGCCCCCCCCGCCTGTTCAGTCTGACGAGAGGAAACTGATCGTGAAAGACCCACGTGTAGCCCGTTTTGCAGAAATACTGGTTGATTACTCGACCCGTGTAAAAAAAGACGATGTCGTCCTGATAAACGCCGCCGGTTTTGAAGCGGCTCCGCTGGTCAAGGAACTGTATGCCCTCTGCCTGAAACGTGGAGCGAAATATGTGGAGTACAGTTTTTCCAACCCTGAAATTGATCGTCAGTTCTATAACCTTGCTTCTCGAAAGCAACTGGAGCATTTCCCCCAGCACAAACTCGATTTTTACAAGATGCTGACGGTGTATATCGGTATATCGGCCGGAGAGAATTCCATGGTCATGGCCAACGCCCGTCAACAGGCCATGGTGGCGTATCAGAAGCTCACCAAGCCCTTGATTGATCAGCGCGTCAAACATACCCGCTGGTTGGTGACACGCTATCCGACCCATGCTGCCGCCCAGGAAGCCAAGATGAGTCTGGAGGAGTACGAGGATTTTCTCTTCTCGGCCTGCTGCGTTGACTGGGAGAAAGAATCCAGGAAACAGGATAAGCTGAAAAAGCTTGTGGACACTACGAATACTGTCCGCATCGTCGCCCCGGATACCGACCTCTGTTTCAGCATCAAAGGCCTGCCGGGTGTCAAATGCGACGGTCGCTATAACATGCCCGACGGGGAGGTGTTTACTGCACCGGTCCGCGATTCGATTCAGGGTCATATCACCTACAACTGCCCCAGCATCTATCAGGGGAAAGAGTATAACGGTGTCCGTTTCGAGTTTGCAGATGGTAAAATTGTCAAGGCCACTGCAGATGCCGGTATGTCGGCACCGCTTAACAAAATCCTCGATACAGATGAGGGTGCACGCTACATCGGAGAGTTTTCCCTGGGCATAAATGTCGGCATCCGGCAGCCGATGCGCAATATTCTCTTTGATGAAAAGATTTTCGGTTCGATCCATTTGACACCGGGCCAGGCGTATGACGAATGTGATAACGGCAACCGATCGGCCGTACATTGGGATCTTGTCCGCATTCTGAGCGACGGAGAAATCTGGTTTGATGATCGACTGATCCAGAAAAACGGCAGGTTTGTCCATAAGGATTTGCTGGTTTTGAATCCTGACGTGTAGGCCCACCATGAACGACAAACCGTACGATGACAGGGAGTTTGAGCAGGTTGACTTTGATTGTGTCGGTCCGGATGACGAACTGCGGGTCGATCAGCTCTGTCAATCCCTGCTTGAACGTTTTTACCGGCACCTGCAGATCAATGGACATACCCCGCAGCAGGCTTCTGATCTGGCGTACAGCGCTGATTTGTATCTGCGCGATTATGTGGTTGATTTTGCCCGTCAGGTCGTTGTGAGGCCCCAACCGGGTATTGTCAGGAAATTTGCGGCGGCCTGGTACATCACCCACACACTGGATCCGGAGTCCGCCGTCCTCGAGGCACATCTGAGAGGAGTTGCCGAACTCTACCGCTTTCTGCACGGCATGCATCTCATCTCCTCGGATGAATTGGCATTCCTGCTGGAGGAAGCGTCTGATGTGGATTATTACCGTCGCAGGGTCGAGAGCTTTTGTGCGATCCAGACGGATGGTTACATTATCTGGGCGGCAGAGTGCCCGCTCAGTGACTGATTCTCTTGTGGAGTCTGGAATGGCATCAAAGGATTTTCGCACCATTACCGTAACAATTTTTGACCAGATGCATACCAGGGACGACTGGTTCTTTGATTTCAACGGTGAATCATTTCGGCTGTTCATAGTGGCTATCTCCAAAGAAATGAAGAAATGCGGGATCCTGCTGACCTGCGTGCAGAGTCACGATACATGTATTTCAGTCAAGAGCTATGCCGATATGCTTAACAGCGTCAAGGTGGCCTCCGATGAGAGCCAGGGAAATCACTGTATCGGCCATATCATTGGAAAGAGTGAACATCTTGATATTCTTGAAGACATACGTATAGCAATCCGGCGAATCGCCTTTGCGCCGGAAACCATCGCTCCGGCCGGTGAGTTTCGGAAGGTATGTCACAACTGTGGGTGCGGATGTTGAGGTGAGTATTTCCCGTGAAAAAATAGAGAGCATACTCCACAAACTCGAAAATCTGGTGGACAGGTTAATGCCGGTTTCTCCGTCACCACCTGACTTTGGTGCTACCCTGGCGTTTCGATGGGATCGATCTTCAGAGCCGGGCTTCTTGAATCCCGTGCAGCACCCCCACCTGTTCGATCTTGAGGATCTGGTGGGAATCGATGATATACGTGATGACGTTGTTCGCAACACGAGGCATTTCATTGCGGGACTTCCCGCGAATAACGTTCTGCTCTGGGGAGAACGGGGCTGCGGAAAATCGTCACTTGTCAAGGGCCTTTTGAAACCCTTTGCCCCGATGGGTTTGCGGATTGTCGAATTGAATCGGTGGGATATCATGTCTCTGCCTCTCATAACCGCCCAACTCCGGGAAGCTCCGTACCGCTTCATTCTGTTCTGTGACGACCTGTCTTTTGACGAGGGCGAGGGTGATTTCCGGGCGCTTAAGACACTTCTGGACGGGGATATCGAAGAGCGCCCGGCCAATATCCTGATCTATGCCACTTCGAATCGCCGACATCTGATGCCGGAGCCGGTGGCGGATAATACAGGGAGCAGCGAGATTCATCCCGAAGAAGCGTCGGGAGAAAAACTGGCGCTGTCTGATCGTTTTGGGCTGACCTTCGGATTTTATGCGCCAGATCAGGACGAGTATCTTTCGGTCGTTCGCCGGTATGCGGCGCAGCGAAAACTTCCTGTATCTGATGATGAATTGCGGGATAAGGCATTGAAATGGTGTTTGTATAGTTCACGACGTAGTGGCCGTTCTGCCAGACAGTTCATCGATGATCTGGAAGGTCAACTTCGGTTTGACGCTGGGTCTGAGTCGGCTCGAAATTCTTTTTGAAAATTCTATCTGGATTCTGTAATTCTTAATCCTTAAGGAGTCAGCCATGTCTTCCGAATCTCTCCCTGATAATGTCAGGAAACTTCTTGTGTCGCAGCCGATTGAACTGCCCATATTCCATCCGGTTGCCCTGAAACTTCAACGGATGCTTTCAGAGTATGACTTTACCGTTGACGAGATTGCCAAAGTGGCAATTGAAGATCAGGCTCTTGCCAGCCAGATGCTTAAAATCGCCAACTCTCCCATGTATATGGGGCGCACCAAAGTAGCGACCATCAAGGAAACGGTTATCAGGCTGGGTGCACAGCAGGTCATCAATCTTGCCATTGCCGCATCCCAGGCTTCAACACACGCATCTCAAAACCAGGCGCTCGACCGCTATATGAAATCGCTGTGGCTTCACAGCCATGGTTGTGCCCTGGGAGCCAACTGGCTGGCTCACAACTGCGGTATGCGGGGTGTCGCGGATGAAACGTACCTGGCAGCGTTACTGCACGATGTGGGCAAGCTGTACCTACTCAAATCCGTAGAACGACTGGTTGACGCGGGGGTGATTACCCCTCTGCCTGACGAAGAACTGATTCTGGAAATCTTTGAGGCCATGCACGTGGAACAGGGGTACCGCCTGATGCATCATTGGAATTTTCCCGCCATGTACTGCGATGTGGTTCACGACCATCACGTCGAACATTGGGATACGGTCAACAAGATGCTGGCGATTGTCCGCTTTTCCAATCTGGCGTGCCGAAAGATTGGGCTGGGGCTGAAACATGAGCCGGAGCTTGAACTGATTTCCACCAGGGAAGCTGAGATTCTTGATATTACCGAGTCGCAGATTGAGGAACTTGAAGTGCTCCTGGACACAACGAGAAAAATCGAGATTGGGTGATCCGCAGGGATGCTTTGAGAGACAAAAACAGAAATGGGGGTACCACATGAAATACTCGCACATTCTCAAGCTGGCAGTAATTCTGCTTTTTATCTCCGTATTACCTGGGTGTTTCCCGGATGGGGGAAGGTATCACGATGATTTTCCCGGCAGAAATTATGGTGATGGTCATGATCGTGATCGCAGGGATACCTATGATAGAGATCGCAGAGATCACCCCGACAGGAACCATGATGATCGTGACCGGCACTGAACAGGTTATAGGCGTTGCAGGCTTATCGGGCGTGACCGGTACGTCACGTTGCTACACCCTCTGTTGAATGTTTACGGTTTGCGCCGGATGTTTTCGATAGTGCGAAAATAATTGACGGCATTGCATTTTTGTGTTTGTATCGACAAGTTTTGCGAAAACTATTATTACGCATACTCCTCACGGGGATTTTAGTCGGTCTATTCCAGCTCATCACCATTTTCAGCGAGAGTGATGCTGCGGCTCCTTCAGAAACAATCCGTGTGGCCATTGTTAAAAATGCTTCGGCAGTCACCGTTAGCGGAGATGGAGTTATTGCAACCCGTGAGAACGGTTCGGCTGTCGCGGTCAATGCGCCAGTCACTGTAAGATCCGGCAGGGATGGCGTTATTCTTGACGGCACGTCATACCGGCGCCTCACCTTCGCCGGGGCATCGGCGATCCAGATCAACGGTAAGCCGTATCGCGGCGTTGCTGAACTGTCCATGAGCGACAAAGGAATTGTGGTAGTCAATGAGCTGCTCCTGGAAGAGTACCTGGTCGGGCTTATCAATTGTGAAATATCATCTGCCTGGCCGATCGAAGCGGTAAAAGCCCAGGCTGTAATTGCCAGAACATATGCCCTCCACAGAAGGGATGCCAGAAAAAGTTCCCTGTATCATCTTGAATCATCGGTCATGGATCAGGTGTATGAAGGGTGTGAGATCGAAGACAGCCGGGCTCACCGTGCAGTTAGCGAGACAGCCGGAGAGGTTCTTGTCTATAACGGCTCAATTATTCAAGCGTTTTATCATTCAAACTGTGGAGGCAAGACCGAGGCGGCTGAGAATGTCTGGGGCGCGCGTCTCCCCTATATGATGGGAGTTGACTGCCTGTACTGCCTTACCAATCCTACGACGGCCTGGGAGCAAAAGGTATCTCTGCAGGAGATGGAAGATAAACTGAGGGCAGCCGGGCACAGGGTAGCGGGAGTTTCCGATATTCGACCGGGCGTGCGTAACTCACGAGGACGACTGAAGAACATTGTGATAAGCTCTTCGCGTGGCGAGACGGTTCTGGGCGGGGATCAATTCCGAAAGGTGATCGGTTACGGGGTCATTAAAAGCACCAATTTCACCGTCACCGTCAAAAACGGTGAAGCCCAGTTTGCCGGATTCGGGAATGGACATGGCGTGGGATTGTGCCAGTGGGGCTCAAAACAGCGGGCTCTGGATGGATTTTTGTATACCGAGATTCTCTCGTATTACTATCCCGGTACAGAGCTCAAAAAGCTCCTAGAGGATCGCTGAAGCGGTTGAATGAATGCTGGTTCGTGACTTCGCCTATGATCTCCCGGAAGAACTGATTGCTCGACACCCTGCACCGGAGCGGGATGCTTCCCGGCTGATGTCGCTTGATCGTGTGTCCGGCAGCTGTTCAGAGGATCTTTTCAAAAATCTGGCAACGCATCTGGATCCGGGCGATCTGCTGGTACTGAATGACACAAGGGTTATTCCGGCCCGTCTGACTGGCTGTAAGGAGACCGGCGGCAGGGTGGAAATTTTCCTTGTTCGTCGCGAAACCGGACATGCTGAACGCTGGCTCTGCCTTGTGCGGCCGTCAAAGAGGTTTCGTGAAGGTCAGGTCCTTAGTCTGTCGGCCGGTATGAAAGCGACAGTGTACGAGAAGCGGGATGCGGATTCCCGCCTCGTTGAATTCTCCGGTCCGGAACCTTTTCCAATCTGGCTGGACAGGGAGGGGCACATTCCGTTGCCCCCCTATCTGCAGCGCCCTGATGAAGCTGAGGATCGTGATCGGTACCAGACGGTTTATGCATGTTTTCCCGGTGCGGTCGCTGCTCCCACTGCCGGTTTGCACTTTACGCAACCCCTGTTGGCGTCTCTTCGGGATTTTGGCGTACAGACCGCCTGCCTGACCCTGCATACCGGCCTGGGTACCTTTCAACCGGTTCGGGTCGATCGGGTTGAGGATCACCGGATTCACACGGAGCATTTCTCACTCCCCGATGAGACGGTGACAGCGATACGTGCCACAAAAACCCGCGGGGGCAGGGTCATAGCCGTGGGAACCACAACGGCCAGGACCTTGGAGTATTGTTCAGACGCTGCCGGAATCGTCAATCAACAGGAGGGTGAGGCCGATATTTTTATCTATCCCGGTTACACCTTCAAGGTTGTCGATGCCTTGATAACCAACTTTCATCTGCCGGAATCGACCCTGCTCATGCTGGTGGTGGCTTTTGCAGGACATGCACCTGTCATGAACGCATATCGCGAAGCTGTCGCTCGCGGTTTCAGGTTTTACAGCTATGGCGACGCCATGCTGATACGGTGAGTTAAGTGTCGGATACATTTTCCGTAGTTCACAGGGATGCCTCGTGCGGGGCACGTCTCGGTTCTTTGAAAACACTCCATGGAAACATTGAAACCCCGATCTTCATGCCGGTGGGCACCCATGCGACCGTAAAGGCCATGACCCCGGAAGACCTGCTGGCGGTCAATGCCCGCATCATCCTGGCGAATACCTACCATCTTTACCTGCGTCCGGGTCACAGACTGGTCGAAAAGCTGGGGGGACTTCACAGGTTCATGAACTGGGATCGTCCAATTCTTACGGACAGCGGCGGGTTTCAGGTTTTCAGCCTCGGCGAGTTGCGAAAGATCAGCGAAGACGGTGTAACATTCCGTTCCCATCTGGACGGCTCCAGTCACTTTCTGACGCCGGAACTGGCAGTTCAGATTCAACAGGCGCTTGGTGCAGACATTATCATGTGCTTTGATGAGTGTCCGTCGGCCACGGCAGATTACGACTACGTCAGACGCTCGCTGGAGCTCACCACCCGCTGGGCTCGCCGCTGCAAGGCTGCCCATCACCGGCAAGGCCAGCAACTGTTCGGTATTATTCAGGGGGGATGCACCATGACCTTCGGGCGCGCAGTGTGGCCGATATCTGCTCCATCGGCTTTGATGGCTACGCGCTGGGCGGGCTCTCTGTAGGGGAAGAAAAACAGCAGATGTACGGGGTTATGGAGGCCTGTGCTCCCCTGATGCCCGAGGATTTGCCGCGTTACATCATGGGAATCGGAGCTCCGGAAGACCTGGTCGAAGCGGTCTGGCACGGCTATGACATGTTCGACTGTGTCATGCCGACCCGTAACGCACGCAACGGCATGCTCTTTACCAGCCAGGGCCGGATCAATATCAAGGCCAAGGTCTATGAAGAGGATGAAGGGCCGCTTGATCCTGAATGTGGCTGTCACGTCTGCCGGAGCTACTCCCGCGCCTATCTGCGGCACCTTTACCGGGCAGGAGAAATCCTGGCGTCACACCTGAACACATATCATAATCTGTATTATTTTCTCGATCTTATGCGGAGGATGAGAGCAGCTATACGGGATAACCGGTTGAACGAGTTCCGCAACAACTATACGGTGAATCAATCACAAAATAAAAACTTTTAAAGGAGGATAGATCTATGTATGGATTAGCTTTTGCGATGGGTACCCCCCCGGGTGGGACTGGAGGAGCAGCTGGAGGAATGGCCGCTTTTCAGCAGGTTATTCCGCTGGTATTCATGTTTGCCATTTTCTATTTTCTGTTGATTCGCCCCCAGCAGAAAAAGGCCAAGGAGCATAAAGCGCTACTTGAGGCTATCAAAAAAGGCGACAATGTCATCACAGCCGGTGGGGTTCACGGCAAGGTGTCAGGTGTGGACGACAGCATTGTGACGCTTGAGATCGCCACGGGTGTCAACATCAAGATCACAAAAAGTTATATTGCTGCCGTGAAGAAGGACTAGAAAAATTCTTCTTTTGTGCTAACGCCTGTCAAGATTGAATCATATTGAAGGGAGAACACGCTTCATGCCGAAAGGAACTGGCTGGCGCATCAGCCTGATAGGAATTTTCGTCCTGCTGTCTTTTCTTTACCTTACCCCGACCCTGGTGACAACACTGCCATCATGGTGGAAAGGTCTTCTGCCCAAGGACAAGATCCATCTCGGGCTCGACCTGCAGGGTGGCACGCATCTGGTGCTTGAGGTGGATACGCAAAAGGCTGTGGAAGGTACTCTGGATATCGTTGCAACTGACCTGGAAGACACGCTGAACAGCAAGAATCTGCGTTTCAAACGAATTAACCGTACCGGTGCCGACAAGGTATCGATCATGGTGTATGAGAAGGGAACAGCCGAAACGGTTCAGAAACTGCTCAAGGATAAGTATCCCGGCTATGAACAAAGCCCTGCCTTCGATGACGGCGGTTTTGTCACCATCAATCTGCGGGTCAATGAAAAGGATGCGCAGGACCGCAAGGATAAGGCTGTCCAGCAGGCACTTGAGACCATCCGCAACAGGATAGACCAGTTCGGAGTCTCTGAACCGACCATACAGCGCGAGGGGATCAATCATATCGTCGTGCAGCTTCCGGGTATCAAGGATCCCCAGCGGGCCATCGATCTGATCGGGAAGACCGCCCGTCTGGAGTTCAAGATGGTGCGGGAGGACATACCCCCCACGTCAGGCTCGGTGCCGGATGATGCCGAACTTCTCAAGGAGCGGGTGGTGGACCAGACTACCGGCGCAGTCAACGAAGTGCCATATGTGCTGCAAAAGAAATCGCTGATTACCGGTGATCTGCTGACCGACGCCCAGGTGCGCATAGACTCGCAGTTCAATCAGCCCTACGTTGCCATCGAGTTCAACTCGCTGGGAGCAAAACTGTTCGACCAGGCGACTGCCGCCAACGTGGGCAAACGCTTCGCCATCGTGCTTGATAACACCATCTATTCGGCTCCGGTTATCCGTGAACGCATATCAGGCGGCAGCGCCCAGATTTCGGGGAGCTTCACCGAAAAGACCGCCGCCGACCTGGCGATTGTGCTTCGTGCCGGCGCCCTGCCTGCGCCGGTCAAGATCATCCAGAACGTCACCGTTGGCCCGTCTTTGGGGCAGGACTCAATCAACAAGGGGCTGTATGCGGGACTGATCGGTATCGTTCTGGTTGTGGTGTTCATGACCATCTACTACAAGCTGTGCGGCCTGGTGGCGAACTGGGGCATGGTGCTGAACGTGGTGTATCTGATGGGGGCGCTGTCAGCCCTGGGTGCGACCCTGACGCTGCCGGGCATCGCAGCAATCGTGCTGTTGATCGGCATGTCCGTTGATTCCAACGTGCTGATCTTCGAGCGTATCAGAGAAGAACTCAAGCTGGGAAAGGCTCCCAAGGCGGCCCTCGATGCCGGTTATGACAAGGCCTTCATGACCATCATGGACTCCCACATCACAACCCTGATTACGGCAGCCGTGCTGTTCCAGTTCGGCACCGGACCGGTCAAGGGTTTTGCGGTTTCACTGAGCCTGGGGGTTATCATCAACCTGTTCACCTCGCTGATCGGCACCAAGGTCATATTCGACCTGGTTCTCCACAGAGGAAACATCAAGAAAATGAGCATATAGGGGGAGCACCATAAATGGAACTGCTCGGCAAGACCAATATAGATTTTATAGGTAAACGCAATATCGCTTTTGCCATATCGGCAGTGATATCAATAATCGGGATTATCGGTATTATCCAGATCGCCCGGGGGGCGGCAAACATGGGGATCGATTTTTCCGGCGGAACTTCGATGCAGCTTAAGTTTGCCAAACCGGTCCCGATTTCGGATGCCCGCTCGGCACTCCACAAAAACGGCATTGCCAAGGCAGACCTCCAGGAAATAAAGGATGGAAACAAGCTGCTCATCAAGGTTGACAAGAACACCTCACTGGCTCTGGGAAAGGCGGCAGAGGCTGTTCAGGCAGCGTTTAAAAAAGAGTTTCCCGGCAACAGCTTCACGGTGGAAAGTTCTACCGAGATAGGTCCCTCCATCGGAGACAAACTGCGCAAAGATACTCTGGTTGCGGTTTTGATCTCTCTGCTCGGCATCATTTTCTATATCGCCTGGCGATTTGACTTCAAATTCGGTATCGGGGCCATCGTTGCCACCGTGCACGACTGTCTGGCGATGTTCGCCGTGTTCTATCTGATGGACAGGGAGATAAACCTGCTGTTCATTACTGCTGTTCTGACGATTGCCGGTTATTCGCTGACTGATACCGTTGTCGTGTTCGACCGGATCCGCGAGAACCTCCACAAAAACCTCAAAGGCGCTCTGCACACCATATTCAACCACAGTATCAATGAGGTGCTGTCCCGCACGATCGTTACGTCGTTGACGGTTTTTCTCGCGACAGCGGCATTGTTCTTTTTCGGCGGTGAGGTGATCCACGATTTTTCGTTTGCGTTGTTGATCGGCGTACTGGTCGGTACCTATTCATCGGTCTTTGTTGCCAGCCCCATTGTGGTGCTGCTTGAGAACCGCGCCTTAACCAAAGTGGCAAAAGCCTGAGATTACACACTGCGCAAGGAGTCACACCTTGAAAAAAGAGACCATATTAGTTGCAGTTGTAGCGTTGATTGTCGGTCTGCTGGGGGGGTATCTGGTCTTCAGCATCGGTTCCGGCGGTAAAGGGCAGCAGCAGGCGGCGCCTGCCATGCCTGGCGGCGCCGCTTCACCGACTGATTATGCAAGCCGGATCGCGCAGGCTGAAAAAATTGTCGCCCAGGATCCGAAAAACAAAAGTGCCTGGCTCTCGCTTGCCAACGATTATTTTGATACCGAGCAGGCTCAGAAAGCAATTAACGCTTACAGCAAGGTGCTTGAGATTGAACCCGACAATCCAAACGTGCTGACTGACCAGGGAATCATGTATCGAAAGGTTGGCTGGTACGACAAGGCTCTGGCAAATTTTGAAAGGGCTCAGAAGATCGACCCGAAACACCAGCAGAGCCTCTTTAATGCGGGTATTGTCTATTCGGTTGATTTGAAAGATCATGTAAAGGCCCGGCCATACTGGAAAAAGATACTGGAAATTGATCCGAACGGCGCAACCGCCATGCAGGTAAAGAGTATGATGCAGGGCGGCGGACCGGAAGCGCCTCCCGCAGCTCAGCCGGCGATGAAATAGAATCCAAAAACCCCCGCCAGTCGGGGGTTTTTTTCTGGGTACGGTATGTCGTCAAAATTTCCCCCAAAAAAATGGGATGTGCCTCAGGCACCCGTTGGTGTGGTGCCGCAGCAGACACTATTGTATGGGTCGCTGCTGCCTACTGTTGCGCAAATCGTCGCAGCACGCGGATACGATACGCCGGAGGCGGTTGCCTCGTTTCTGTCGCCGTCGTTAAGATCCATGATTGATCCTTTCCTGCTGCGTGGTATGGCGCAGGCTGTTGAACGCCTGGTGTCAGCACGTCGCGCACAGGAATCAATCTGCATCTATGGCGATTATGATGTCGACGGCATTACCGGCACAGCCCTGTTGGTCTCGTTTCTCAGGGCGATCGGCTGCCGATGCAGTTATTTCATTCCCAATCGTTTTGATGACGGTTATGGTCTTAATTCGGATGCTATCGAACGGATCATCACCAGCGGGGCAGACCTGATAATATCGGTGGATTGCGGCATTACCGCACGCAGAGAAGCCGAGCTGTGCCGTCAGCGCGGTGTCGATCTTATCATCGTGGATCACCATTCTCCCCACGGCGACATTCCTGACGCCTGCGCGGTACTTAACCCGCTTCAGCCCGGCTGCGCTTATCCGTTCAAATCCCTCGCGGGAGTCGGCGTTGCCTTCAATCTCCTGATCGCCCTGCGGGCGCGGCTGCGCGAACTGGGCGAGCTGGATGAAGGCACAATGCCTGATCTGCGCAATTGGCTCGATCTGGTGGCTCTGGGCACCATAGCGGATGTTGTCCCTTTGACCGGTCAGAATCGCATCTACGTGTTTCACGGTCTCAAACGACTTTCCGAATCATCAAGACCTGGAGTGACGGCGCTTAAAACAGTTGCCGGTATATCGGGAGCTGTTACCTGCGGTCAGGTGGGATTCCGCCTTGCTCCGCGTCTGAATGCCGCCGGGCGTATGGAAAGCGCAGTACCGGGAGTCGATCTGCTGCTGGGTCTTGAAGCCCAGGAAACACAATGCATTGCGGAGGAGCTGGACGCAGCCAATGCTGAGCGGCAGCAGGTTGAACATCGCATTTTTACCGAGGCGTCGGGTATGGTCGAATCCAGCGGCCTGTATCCTGATTGTCGTAGTATCGTTCTGGCTTCGCCGGATTGGCATCAGGGGGTGATCGGCATAGTTGCTTCACGGTTGGTTGAACGGTACCATCGCCCCACAATTTTGATTGCCCTGGGTGAAGATGGATCAGGAAAAGGCTCTGGACGCAGTATTCCCGGCTTTCATCTGCTGGATGCCCTGACTGACTGTTCCGGGCATCTTGAACGCTTTGGCGGGCATCGGTACGCCGCTGGCCTCGCTCTGAAATCAGATTACGTCGATACATTTGCGAAAGCCTTTGAGTCAGCAGCTTCCCGTCTCCTTGAAGAGTATGACCTTGCGCCTCGATTGAATATCGATGCGGAGATTCAGCCCGGTGATCTGTCCCGGGAGCTTGCACTGCAACTGAAAATTCTCGAACCCTTTGGTGCGGGAAACCCGGAACCGGTATTGCTGATGCGCGAGGTGGGTGTTATTGAGCGACGTCTGGTTGGAGATGGCCACATAAGGCTGAGATTCAAAAAGGAAGGTCACACATTTATCGGCATTGCCTTCAGAATGGCTGATCGGCACGTGCCAGACCTCATAGATATTGCTTTTTATCCTGAAATGAATGAGTGGAACGGCCGTTCAAACCTGCAGCTGAGAATCAGGGATCTGCGTCCGGCGGAGTGATTATGCAGCGAAATGAGAGATTCGACCGTGCCGACCGGATCATCAAGATCGGTTTCTGGATCAATGCCGTATTGATGGTTGTCAAGATGGCGGCAGGTTATTGGGGGCATTCAGACGCTGTCTTCGCCGACGGTATCGAAAGCGCCTGCGATTTCGTTGCGATCTTCTCCACGATGGTTGCACTTAAACTGGGGCGCAAGCCGTTCGACGAACAGCACCCCTACGGTCATGGACGGGCAGAGAGCCTGTCCGCGCTGATGGTTTCTTTCGTGATTCTCGCCACCGGCTGCTGGATTCTGCATGATTCCATCTACTCTATTATCAATCGCAATTTCCAGACGCCCAGTCTGCTTGCCGTTGCGGCAGCATTTATGACGATACTCATCAAAGAATGGCTCTACCGCTTCACCCAGAAGACCGGTGCAAGTCTTGCGAGCCCCTCACTGCTGGCCATCGCCAAGGATCACCGCAAGGATGCCATCACCTCCATCTCGACCCTGGTCGGTGTCGCGGGAGCCTTCTTCGGGTTCGGCATCATGGATCCCCTTGCCGCCGCCCTTACTTCGTTCTTCATCCTGCACATCGGCTACCAGACTTTCAGGGATGCGGCTCATGACCTGATGGACGGCAGCGCTCCTCCTGATTTTGTTGTCGAGGTGACCCGTCTGGCGGAGAGCGTTGAGCGTGTCGAGCATGTCCACGATATTCGCGCCCGCCGCTCCGGTCAGTACATGATCATCGACCTCAAGCTGGAAATGGATCCATCCATGACGGTAAAAGAGTCACACGATATTGCCGAAATGGTCAAACGGCTTATTTTCGACGGGTTTCCCAACGTTGGCGACGTCATGATCCACGTTAACCCCCATGAAGAGGAACATGAGGATTTAATTAGGCTGTGATTGGTTTCTTGTGAATTTAGAAATACTCTTTATCATTCAGGAAGGCTTCTTATTTTTCCATGACTGCCAGGAGACACCCATTCACCATGCGGCTCACCGACTACCACGCAAAATACTACGCCCACGAGCTGACCAAACGCTGTTCATCCGACAGCATTGAAAAACTGGCTGCTTCTCTTGCTGATGCCCAGGTTGATCTCAACCCCCATCAAGTCGATGCCGCCCTGTTTGCGTTCCGGTCACCTCTTTCCCGTGGGGCGATCCTGGCTGATGAAGTTGGTTTAGGTAAGACCATTGAAGCAGGTATCGTACTTTCCCAGATATGGGCTGAACGGAAACGCAAGATCCTCATCATTGTTCCTTCCAGTTTGCGGAAGCAGTGGAGCCAAGAGTTATCAGAGAAATTCTTTCTCCCTTCTACCATCCTTGAATCCAAGTCATTCAATCAGGAAGTCAAGCAAGGCAATCGCAACCCATTTGAGCAAAGCGAAATTATTATCACTTCCTACCAGTTTGCCCGAAACAAGGGGGATCAGGTCAGAACCGTTCAATGGGATTTGGTTGTTATAGACGAGGCCCACCGGCTCCGTAATGTGTATAAGACCTCCAACAAGATAGCCCGTGCCATCAAGGATGTTCTGGCTCACGCACCCAAGCTGTTGCTGACTGCAACACCATTGCAGAATTCCCTTATGGAGCTGTACGGGCTTGTCAGCTTCATTGATGATTACATCTTCGGCGACATCAAAAGTTACAAGAACCAGTTTGCCCGACTGACCAGTGAGATCAACTTTGACGACCTGAAAGCCCGTATTGCGCCTATCTGCAAGCGTACCTTGCGGCGACAGGTGCTGGAGTACATCAAGTACACCAACCGGATACCTATCACCCAGGAATTCATCCCTACCAAAGACGAAACAGTTTTGTATGATCTGGTGTCAGAGTATCTGCGCCGGGATAACCTTCAGGCATTACCCGCCAGTCAGCGTTCGCTGATGACTCTTGTGTTGCGGAAGCTGTTAGCCTCTTCCACGTTCGCCATCGCCGGTGCTTTGGATTCGATAGTTCTACGACTGAAGGCAAAGCTGAAGAATGCCATCCCCACTTTGTCATCCCCGAACCTCTCCGCTATGTCATCCCCGAATGCCTCTATCGGGGATCCAGGTTTTAAGGTGCCGAAAAACGATGGATTCCCGATTACAGCCTCGGGAATGACTGAAATACCGGTAGAGGATGAACTTGCTGATGATTTTGAAACTCTGGACGAGATCAAGGATGAGTGGGAAGAGGACGAGTACGAAGAGCGGTTGACCAAAGAGGATCTTGATACGATCCAGCTTGAGATTATTGACCTGGAGGCTTTCAGGGATCTTGCCGTTTCCATCACGGAGAATGCCAAAGGTAGGTCATTGATACAGGCACTGAAGGCCGGATTCAGCAAGGCCGAAGCATTGGGTGCCAACAAAAAAGCCATAATCTTCACCGAATCCCGCAGGACGCAGAACTATCTTGTCAAGGTACTTTCCGAAACCGAACATCAGGGAAAGATTGTCCTGTTCAACGGTTCCAATACCGACGACCAATCCAAACAGATTTATCAGCAATGGTATGCACGGTATCAAGGGAGCGACCGTATCTCCGGTTCAAAATCTGCTGATATGCGTTCTGCCCTGGTGGACTACTTCAAAGATGAAGCCCATATCATGATTGCTACTGAAGCGGCGGCAGAAGGCATCAACCTTCAATTCTGCTCTTTGGTGGTTAATTACGATCTTCCCTGGAATCCACAGCGGATTGAACAGCGCATCGGACGTTGCCACCGCTACGGTCAGAAGCATGATGTTGTAGTGGTCAATTTCCTTAACAAGAACAATGCCGCCGATCAACGGGTCTATGAACTGCTGGCCGAGAAGTTTGCCCTGTTTGATGGGGTATTCGGTGCCAGTGATGAGGTGCTGGGTAGCATCGAATCCGGTGTTGATTTTGAGAAACGTATTGTCAGGATTTATCAGGAGTGCCGCTCATCGGAACAGATACAGGCATCATTTGATGAGTTGCAGCGGGAGCTGGAAACCGAGATTGACGAGAGCATGAAGCTCACCCGTAAGAAACTTCTGGAGAACTTCGATGAAGAGGTACACGAGAAGCTGCGGGTCAACCTGAAGGAAAGTACCGAGTACCTGAACAGATACGAAAACTGGCTCTGGGAGCTTGCCAAGTATGCCCTTCACCGCCATGCTGATTTTCTTGATGGAGAGATGGCGTTCTGCCTGAAACATGTTCCTGTAGGGGCGAAGCGGGGTTCATCTGCTTCGCCCGCCTCTGCTCTTTGTGGCGATAAGGGCGAGATCAAGACAGGGGGCGAGCCGTTGGCATCGCCCCTACAGAATGTACCGCTCGGCCTGTATAAAATGGGGAGGCATGTCGAAGAGGGTCACGTATTCAGAATTGGTCATCCACTGGCGCAGCATATCCTGACCGACGCTACCAGTAAGAAATTACCTGAATCAGAAATAGCCTTCGATTATTCCGGCCATCCATTGAAGATTTCCATTCTGGAGCCGTTAGTCGGTATATCAGGCTATCTGTCGCTTTCCAGGTTGTCGGTTGAGTCATTCGAGGAAGAGGATCATCTTATCTTTTCCGCTGTCACTGATACCGGAACCGTCCTTGATGATGAACAGGCACAGCGACTGTTTTCGTTGCCGGGGACATGTAGGGGCGACCGGCCGGTCGCCCCTACGGTACGCGACCAGCTCAAACAGATATTTGTATCAGGGCAAAGCCGGATTATTGAGGAGATTAGTGCCAGAAATTCTGTTTTCTTCGATGATGAGATGGATAAGCTGGAGAAGTGGGCCGATGACTTGAAGAGTGGCCTGGAGTATGAGTTGAAGGAGCTGGATCGGGAGATCAAGTACCTGAAGACTGAATCAAAGAAGATACTCAAGCTTGAAGAGAAGCTGAAGGCTCAGAAGGAGATCAAAGAGCTGGAGAAGAAGCGCAACACCAAACGCCGCACCATGTTTGAAGCCCAGGATGAGATAGACAGCCGGAAAGAAGGGTTGATTGAATCGGTAGAGGTACGTTTGAAGCAACTTGTCAGTAAGAGTGAGTTATTCTCAATTCGTTGGCGAGTGGTGTAAGGAAGGGTACTCTGTAACGGTTTTTGCAACCAACTTGGGGACAAATTGTCCCCCCCTTGAACTGTCGACAATTTGTCGATAGTCAGTAATACAAAATAATCGTACGGTTGAAGGGGGTTACTTATGAGCAATATCAAGCTTTTTGAATCAAACCGGATTCGTTCTGCATGGGATGAGAAAGAGCAGAAATGGTTTTTTTCCGTGGTTGATGTTGTCAACGCATTAACTGACAGCCCCGATCCCAAGGATTATTGGTATAGAATCAAAAAGAGAGAGAAAATACAGGGTGTTGAGTTATCGACAATTTGTCGACAACTGAAACTTGAAGCCTCCGATGGGAAAAAATACCAGACAGATTGCTCTCACACTGAAGGAATCCTTCGAATTATCCAATCCATACCTTCACCCAAAGCAGAACCATTTAAGCAGTGGCTTGCGAGGGTCGGTTATGAGCGGCTGGAGGAGATCGAAAATCCCGAACTGTCTATGGAGCGGATGCAGTCTCTGTATGAGAAGAAAGGCTATCCGAAGGAGTGGATTGATAAACGAATGCGGGGAATTGCCGTTCGTCAGGACTTGACTGATGAATGGAAGAACCGGGGAGCCACCACCAGCCTTGAGTACGCTATACTGACCAATGAGATCATGCAGGGAGCTTTTGATCTGAAGGTGGACGATTACAAGCTGATCAAGGGGCTTGGCAGGGAGAACCTGCGGGACCACATGACCGATATTGAGTTGATTCTGACCATGCTGGGTGAGGCCACCACTGCCAAGCTCCATAGGGATCGTGACACCAAGGGGTTTAAACCGCTCAAGAAGGATGCCAAGGATGGCGGAGCTGTGGCAGGGAGAACTCGTAAAGATATTGAGAAGCAGGCAGGCAAGCCGATTGTGACCAGTGAAAACTTTAAAGAGCTGACTGGAAAGAAAAAGAAAATCACGTAGGGGCGATGCCAACGGCTCGCCCGCTTTTCGTCGATGCAATAAAACCAGGGCGACCCGTTGGGATCGCCCCTACAATGTATTGATTTTATGAGGAATACATGGCCAACACAAAACTCGAACTAACCTGGATCGGCAAGGATAAACAGCCGAAGCTGGAACCCAGGATTCTGATAGAAGACCCGGACAAGTCCTACGGTGACCGGAATACCGAGAATATGCTGATCTTCGGGGATAACCTGTTGGCGTTAAAGGCGTTGGAACAGGAATTTACCGGAAGGATCAAGTGCATTTTCATAGACCCACCCTACAACACCGGCAGTGCTTTTACTCATTATGATGACGGGTTGGAGCATTCGCTATGGTTGACCATGATGCGGGATCGGTTGGAGATTCTGCGGCGACTGCTGGCGGATGATGGTTCGATATGGATCACGATTGATGACAATGAGGCGCATTACCTGAAAGTGATGTGTGATGAGATTTTTGGGAGGGGGAATTTTGTAGCAAATGTTATCTGGCAAAAGCGAACTTCACCTGATATGCGTGCAACATTAGGAGCAGGCCATGATCACATACTTGTTTTTTCAAAATGCATCGATTTATTCAAAAAAACGATTAACCCCATACCAAAATCTGAAGATCAAATAAAACAATATAAAAATCCAGATAATGACCCAAGAGGGCCATGGGTTTCTTCAGACTTTACAGCACAAGGTTTCCGTCCTAATCAAATGTACAAAATCGTCACTCCTGGTGGATCAGAATTCACACCGGCAGAAGGAAGGTGCTGGAAAAATATTGAATCTGTTTATTTACAGGCCGTATCTGAAGGAAGGATGTGGTTTGGCAAAGATGGTAAAGGGGTTCCAAGAAGAAAAACTTTTTTATCCGAGAGTGAAGGTAATACCGCATGGACATGGTGGCCAAATAGCGAGGTTGGACATACGCAAGAATCCAAAAAAGAAGTCATTGCCCTCTTTGGCACAGCTAATGTTTTCGATACTCCTAAGCCTGAGCGATTGATCCATAGAATTCTCCAAATATCTACAAACCCCGGCGACCTTGTTCTAGACTCCTTCTCCGGTTCCGGCACTACCGGTGCAGTTGGCCACAAAATGGATCGGAAGTGGATTATGGTTGAGTTAGGCGACCATTGCCACACTCACATTCAACCCCGTCTGCAAAAGGTTTGTGATGGCACTGACCAGGGCGGTATCTCCAAGGCGGTCAGCTGGCAGGGTGGCGGAGGCTTCAAGTATTACTATATGGCCCCCAGTCTGCTGAAAAAGGACCGTTACGACCAGTGGGTCATCAACGAACAATACAATCCAACTATGATGGCAGCTGCAATGGCGAAGCATGAGAGTTTTCACTATTGCCCGGATGAGGTCTATTACTGGAAGCAGGGACAATCATCGGAGAAGGATTTCATCTTTACCACTACGGCACATCTGACACCGGAACACCTGGACAGAATCCATGAAGAAATGCAACCGGACGATAGCCTGTTGATCTGCTGTAAATCCCATTTTGAAGGTGCTGATGGCAAATACAGTAACATTACGGTTAAGAAGATCCCTTCCATGCTACTCGGTAAGTGTGAATTTGACCGGGACGACTACAGCCTGAACATTGTTGATATGCCCCGTAATCCTGATGATCCCGAGTTTGTGCCAGCTGGCCCAGCTGTTGAAGACAAGAAAGATGAAAAGACTTCAAAAGCGGAAAAATCAGGACAGATGAATATCTTTGCTGGTACGGGGGAATAAATGGACAAGTATGCCACCAACATCAAGAACCGCTTGAGCCTACGTTCTCCCCAGACAGAGAGTTTGAAGATACTGGCCGAGATTGCTGATATCCTGCCACTCAAAAAAGATGCTAACCTTGCCTCAGAGCAAGAAAAGGTACTTACCTATACCGGCGATCTTGCGGCAGAGAATGGATCTGCACGGGTTTTTACCGACTTTGAGCGTAACTTCCCCTGTGTCTGCTTTGCCCTGGCAACCGGCGTGGGTAAGACCCGCCTGATGGGTGCCTTCATCACTTGGCTGAATCAGGCAAAAGGTATCAAGAACTTTTTTGTCCTGGCACCAAACCTGACCATCTATAACAAGCTGATTGAGGATTTTTCCAATCCCCGCAGCCCCAAGTATGTGTTTCCTGGCATTGGTGATTATGTCCACCGGCCACCGGGGATCATCACCGGCGACAACTACACCAACAGTAAAAATCTACCCCTCTTTGACGAATCCATCAGAATCAACGTCTTCAATATTTCCAAGATCAATGCCGAAACCAAGGGAGGCAAGCTCCCCCGTATCAAGAGGCTCTCTGAATATATCGGTGAATCCTACTTCGATCACCTCGCCAGTCTGGACGATCTGGTTATCCTGATGGATGAATCCCATCATTATCGGGCTGAACGGGGGATGCAGGTAATCAACGAGCTTAAACCAGTTCTGGGAATAGAGCTGACCGCTACTCCCAAGATAGAGACAGGCGGGAGATCGGTACCCTTCAAAAATGTGGTCTATCAGTATGGTCTGGGAGTGGCGATGGATGATGGTTTTGTCAAAGAACCTGCCGTTGCTACCCGCAAGGATTTTGACCCGTCACGCTACACCCAGGATGAGCTGGACCAGATCAAGCTGGAAGATGGTATCCGCATCCACGAGGACACCAAGATCGGTCTGGAGATATACGCCCGTGACGAAAAGTGCCGACTGGTGAAGCCGTTTGTTCTGGTTGTCACACGGGACACCGACCACGCCTCAAAAGTAAAGGCGTTGATCCAGTCAACCGCTTTCTTTGAGGGGCGATACTGCGACAAGGTAATGGAGATCCACTCCAACCAGCGGGGTGATGAAAAGGAAGAGAACATCCAGCAGCTCCTTACCCTGGAGAACCCGGAAAACAAGATTGAGATCGTTATCCATGTCAATATGCTGAAAGAAGGGTGGGATGTTACCAACCTCTACACAATCATTCCGCTGCGTACATCGGCATCAGAAACCCTGACAGAGCAAACCATAGGCCGAGGGTTGCGTCTCCCATACGGCAAGCGTACCGGCAATGACAAGGTAGATAAGCTGACCATCATCGCCCACGACAATTTCCAGAAGATAATCGAAGAGGCCAACAAGCCCGGCTCCATCATCAAGCAGAGAAATATCATCGAGATTGATCCTGCTACCTTTGAAGGAACCAAAGAGGTTGTTGTTGCCAAAAGTGCTTTTGAAGAGAAGGTGGCGGAAGAACAAAAGAAGATTGAGGCCATGCCGGAATCGCAGGAGAAGGCAAAGGCCACTGTCACCCTGGAAATCAGGAAGACGATCTATGCAACCATCCCCCAGGTCAACAACAAGGTTAAGAATGTTGCCGAGCTGAGTAATCAGGAGATCAAGGATATTGTGGTTGCCAAGGTGAAGGCACAACTACTTTCCTCACCGCAGCAGGGGTTGTATGATGCCGATGTAGTCAAGGAGATCGAAGCGGTCTATCAGGCCACGGTAGATGAGTTCATCCAGAACACCATTGAGATTCCCCGCATTGTAATCCAGCCTACAGATGAGGTTGATTCCGGTTTCCATGATTTTGATCTGGACACGAAAAACCTCAACTACCCGCCTGTTGCGGAAGAGATCCTGATCCAGTATCTGAACCGTAAAGAGAACGCCCAGGAAACCCTGATCGGTAAGTACGGTATCAACGCCGACAAACCGGAAAACCTGATCTTGAATGAGTTGATTAACTATTCCGAGATTGACTATGACAGCCAGGCAGAACTGCTCCAGAAGCTTGTTGGACAGGCAATAGCGAAGTTGAACAGCTACCTGGACGATGAGCAGTTCATCAATGTTGTCAAGTATCACAAACGGGAAATCGCCAATCTTATCTATTCACAGATGAGGCCGCACTTTTACTGCAACACAAAATCCTACGAAGAACCGATAGTCAAACCCTATACCGAGATCGAACGGCACAACCTGACCAAGATCCAGGCGGATAACATTCATCACTACACCGACACCATTACTCCGACCAACACCATCCCGCAGAAAGTCTTTTCAGGATTCAAGAAGGCATGTCACACCCTGTATAAGTTCGATGCCAAGGGTGAGAAGGACTTCGCCACCATCCTGGAGAACGACAAGGACGTTATCAAATGGCTCCGTCCGGCACCGAAACAGTTCCATATCTATTGGGATCATAACGCCAGAACCTACGAACCGGATTTTGTCATTGAGTCGGGTAATATCATCTACCTGACCGAGATAAAGGCCAATGACCAGATGACCGCTCCTGATGTCCTGGAAAAAGCGAAAGCTGCGGTTCAATACTGTAAACACGCCACGGATCACAACCTTCAAAATGGTGGGAAGGAATGGAAGTATCTGCTCATACCGCATAGCGAAGTTCAGTTGAATAGCAGTTTTGCGTATCTGGCGGGGAAGCGGGTGGTGCATAATGACTAAATCTTGCGCTATTTGACAACTGCCCGTGATTACTGACAAGGTGAATCATCTCCCCATCGACGAAATCCTCCCGAAACTGCTGCGTTCGTTTGACACCCACCACAACTGCATCCTGGACGCTCCGCCCGGCGCCGGCAAGACCACCCGCGTACCGCTTGCCCTGCTTGATACAATTTCTGATTCCGACGGTAAGATCATTATGCTCGAACCTCGCCGCCTGGCGGCTGTTTCTGCAGCCCGCTGGATGGCTCATGGTCTGGGCGAGGAGGTTGGGCAGACAGTCGGTTATTCAATCCGTTTCGACAGCACGGTTTCCAGGTCAACCCGGATCGAGGTAGTCACGGAGGCGATCCTGACTCGCCGTATCCAGAACGACCCGTTGCTGGACGGCGTGGAGATGGTCATCTTCGACGAGTTTCACGAGCGCAGTATCAATGCCGATCTGGGGCTGGCGCTCTGCCTGGATCTGCAGCGTCAGGTGCGAAGCGATCTGCGTATCCTGGTCATGTCCGCCACACTTGATTGTGAACCGCTTTCCAGACTGATGGGGGATGCCCCGGTAATCAGTTCCGCCGGGCGGTCGTTTCCGGTTGAAACCGTGTATCTGGATGCAGAGTCTCACGTGCCTCTGCCTGCAGGCATGACGGCAGCCGTACTCCGGGCGCTGACGGAAACCGAAGGCGATCTTCTGGCGTTTCTGCCGGGTGTCGGTGAGATACGCTCCTGCGCCACCCGTCTGGCCGAGGCAGGTCTGGCTGAGCGTGGAATCAGTATTCATCTGCTCTATGGTGATCTTCCGTTTGCCGTGCAGCAGGCCGCGATCTTGCCGGGCAGGCAACGCAAAGTGATACTGGCTACCAGTATTGCAGAAACCAGCCTGACCATTGAAGGTGTGCGAACC
The DNA here is from genome assembly GCA_903868145.1 of uncultured Desulfuromonadales bacterium. Taxonomy (GTDB): domain Bacteria; phylum Desulfobacterota; class Desulfuromonadia; order Geobacterales; family Pseudopelobacteraceae; genus CAIPTY01. The sequence goes on from CAIPTY010000068.1 coordinate 111,712, forward strand.
GTAATCGACTCTGGCCTGTCGCGCCGGATGCGCCACGACCAGGCGAGCGGAATGAACCGACTGGTGACCACCCGTGAGTCCAGATCATCGGCTGTCCAGCGCATGGGGAGGGCGGGGCGGCTTGCTCCCGGGGTCTGCTACCGCCTGTTCAGCCAGCATTCCTTCAACGCCATGAGCGCACAGACACCACCGGAAATCCTGGACAGCGACCTCTCGCATCTCCTGCTGGAGCTGGCCGCCTGGGGCATCAACGATCCGGCCAGCCTGGACTGGCTTGATCCGCCACCTGCCGCGGCACTCTCGGTGGCCCGCCAGCTCCTGGCGGATCTTGCTGCTCTGGACAGTCTCGGCCGGATCACTCCTCTTGGTTCTGCCATGGTCAGGATGCCGCTGCATCCACGCTTGACCCGGATGCTGCTCAAGTCGCGGGATATTGCAAACCCCGGTCTGGGATGTGACCTGGCTGCACTTCTCTCCGAACGGGATGTTGTTCGGCGCAATACTACTGGCGGCACGGGATTGGTTCGCTCTATCGATGTGTGCGAGAGGCTGGAGTTTCTGCGGGAATGGCGTACAACCGGGCGATGCGATGCCGCTGTCGATGGTGGCGCCCTGATGAATGTCGAGAGGGTTTCAGGTCAGTTGTTGCGTATTCTGGGCGGTAATACAGCCTCGCACCATCCTGATAACGACCTTACCGGGCAGACAGGTTGTCTCCTGCTGGCCGCGTATCCCGACCGGGTTGCTAGAAAGCGAGTGTTGGCCGGGGGGCAGTATGTCATGGCCAACGGGCGGGGAGCACGCCTGGCATCCACCGGGCCGGTTTTCACCAGTACGTATATTGTTGCTGTATCCGTTGATGCCGGAAATCAGGCCGAAGGCGTCATACACCTGGCGGCGCCGGTATCGGAAGAGCTGCTGCGTGGAGAATTGGGGGGGAGGATTGAACGTAGAGAGCGTATTGACTGGGATGCATCCGGGGGCAGGGTCGTTGCGGTCAGGGAGGAATGTATCGATGCGCTCTGCCTTGATTCAAAGCCTTTTGCTCCCGACCCGCTGGATCTGCTGCCGGTGGTCATTGAAGCGGTTCGCAGTTCAGAACTCGGATTGCTCTCACGCGATGATAGATTCCTGCAACTCCAGGGCCGTGTAATGTTCCTGCAGCGAATCTTTCCGGCCGATGGCTGGCCGGATCTGTCTGATTCAGGCCTTTTGAAATCTCTGGAAACGTGGTTGGCGCCTGCCATTCGCGGTGTACGCAACACCCAGCAACTTTCAGCCATCAATACAGCCGCTGCTCTGCTCGCTCTGCTGGACTACCGTCAGAGAAAGTCGTTGGAAGAACTTGCGCCGACGCACCTCATCGTGCCCAGCGGTTCGCGGGTCAGGCTGGATTATTGTGAGGGAAATGAGCCGGTGTTGGCGGTCAAACTCCAGGAGCTGTTCGGTCTGGCGGTCACGCCGACCGTCGCCGGTGGGAGGGTAGCGGTGGTGCTGCATCTGTTGTCGCCCGCCGGAAGGCCTTTGCAGGTGACCAGGGATCTGAAGGGATTCTGGGATGGCTCCTACCATCAGGTAAAAAAGGAGATGAAGGGGCGTTACCCGAAGCATCCCTGGCCGGATGATCCCTGGAATGCGGTTCCGACACGGCGAGCAAAGCCCGGGAGTTGATGATCATCCTGCAAGAAGCTGTTTGATCGAATCTTTCAGCACCGCCAGCCGGTAAGGTTTCTGGATGAAACCGGCCAGGCCCTTGCCGACGAATTTCTGGGTGACTTCCTGATGGTTGTAGCCGCTTGATATGATTACCCTGACGTCAGGGTTCAGCTTGCTGAGTTCGTGGTAGCATTGCTCGCCATCCATATGCGGCATGGTCAGATCAAGAATTATAAAAGCGATATCAGGTGTGGTTTTGAATATTTCCAATGCCTCGCAACCGTCGTTGGCAGTGATGGTGGTGAAGCCCAACTCGTGCAGCATTTCACTGGCGATCCCCCGAACCACTTCCTCATCATCAACCAGCAGGACTTTCCCCGCACCTTTCCAGGCATCCGGATGCGATCCGCCGCTTAAAATATCGACTGTTTCTCCCGATGCGGGGAGCAGAATCTTGAAGGTAGTGCCTTTGTCAGGTTCGCTGTAAACATTGATGGCACCTTTATGACCTCTGACTATTCCCAGTACGGCAGCCATACCCAGCCCGCGACCGGTGAATTTGGTGGTAAAAAAAGGGTCGAACAGTTTTGCCTTGGTTTCCCTGCTCATACCGCAGCCGTTGTCCGCTATCTCCAGATAGACATAATGACCTTCTTCAAGACCTTCTTCCAACCAGATGTTTTTCAGGTAGCTGCGGTCGCAGTCCATGGAGCCGGTGGTGACGGCAATTACGCCGCTCCTGTCACCGATGGCCTCGGAGGCGTTGATCACCAAATTCATGAGGATTTGATGCATCTGGGTCGCATCGGCCTCCACGGGCGGGAGAGGTCTGGTCAGGTTAAGCCGCAACACCGCTTTTTTTGAGATGGAAACCTCCAGTATATGCAGCATTTCTTCCAGCAGAATATTCAGATCAAGATTTTCCACGACAAATCTGCCCTTGCCGGAGTAGGCCAGCATCTGTTTGGTCAGATCGGCGGCGCGCGTGGCCGCCTGTTCGATCCTGCGCAGGTTTTCGACAGCGGGAGATTCCTTGTTGACGCGCATCAGTGCGAGGTCGGTGTTGCCAATGATCGCCAGCAAAATGTTGTTGAAATCGTGGGCGATACCGCCTGCGAGCACACCAAGGCTTTCCAGCTTCTGAGTATGCTGCAGCTGCCTTTCAAAGGCCTGCCGATCAGTCTCTGCCTTCAAACGCTCCGCTTCACGCCGGGCAAGCTCCTCCGCCATGGCGTCAAAGGACTTCCCGAGTCGTCCCAATTCGCCACCCACCACCAGATCGGAAATCCTGACCTGCAGATCTCCGGTTGCCAGGCGCTGTGAAGCATCTTCCAACAGTTTGAAGCGATCAACTATGGCGCGTTTGCCGATCAGAACCGCCCCGATACATGCCAGCACAAGAAAAGATGATAAAAGCACCATGCTTCTGATAAGTGTTCTATTGGCCTCGCGTACAGCCACATCAACCGGAATGCCGGCTGTGACGTACATATAGGGGGTCTGCTCACCCGCCAGGCGCAGCTTGCGGTAGGAAATTATCCGTCTGTCCCCGGCAATTCCCCGTCTGGTAGTTGTCCCGAACTCCTCGCCATCCTTTATTTTTCGAAAATCGTCGATCGGGTACGGTTTTCCCAGGTATGGTTCGGGATTAATCGCCCGGGACAGGACAACTCCCTGGTGGTCAATGAGCACGTAACTGGATCCGGTGGGCATTTGCATGCGCTCCAGAAGCTGCCGATACTGATCAATGACGAAGCCCACACTGATGACCCCGATAACGGTGCCCTGTTCGTTTTTCACAGGATAGGCCAGGTTAAAGACCGGCTTGGTGGTGGCCCTGCTGACAACATATTCGCCGGATGATAACTGTCCGTTTTTCAACGCATTCCTGAAATAACGACGGTCAGCGATGATAAAAGGAGGTTTGACCGGGACGGCCGTAGCCCAGACGGTACCTTCCTGGTCGGCAATGAAAATGTTGGAGTACATCGGATTAAGCTTGCGCAGCTCCCGCAGGATCGGCTCCACCTTATCGACTTCGCGGTTTTTAACTTCAGGCAACTGAGCCAGAGCCGTCATGAGCAGTTCGGCTCCGACAACCAGATTCTGCTGCTCACTTACGATCCTGTCGTTAAATTTAAGAGTCTCTTTTCGAGCGTCATTCAACATGACGTTACGAAACTGAATCCCGGAATAGAGAATGATTCCGGCTGCCGGAAGGGCAACAATGAAGGTGATCAGGAACAGTAAAGATCGAATGGAGAGTGTCGTCAGCCGGAACATGGCTCTGCGCCTTCATCGTCATGTGGGGATGTTTCAAAGGGGAAAACGGACTTATTTTTTCGGTACGCCATGCCCTGAAAAACGGCAATGACCGCACCATGATCGTCGGTAATCCGGACGCTGTATGAAGCCAGACGCGGGTTCAGCGCCTGCTCAACGGCTTCTGCATGCAGTGTTCCCGATGTGGCGGCTTTGACGAAGGAGATGCTGGTATTGATACCCATTGCCAGAGTGCCGTGGGAGTTTGAAGCGACCGCAAACGCAAAGTCGGCCAGCGTAAAGATGGCGCCTCCATGCACTGTTCCGGCACCATTGAAATGGATTATTGGCTCAATCTTCATACTGGCTTTGGCCCACCCCGGACCGGCATCGACAAGCTCTATTCCGGTGTGGCGGGCAAACAAATCACTGGTGGAAAAAAACTGTTTAATTTCATTCTTCATTTCTCGTTCCCGCTTAATACCCTTATGGAGCCGGTCAAGGTCGGCAATACGATTTTCCTTCCTGAAAGTGTCATATATCGTACCTGTTTGCAAGCGGCAGGTTAGTGGTAAAGTAAATTATGTGCTATTTCTTCTGATCATGGTGAGTTTGTTTGATATTTACGCTGATCTTTAGTAATGTGATCGACAAATCGAGCGAATTGAAATATTGACGGGGTTATATTTCTTATGTATTTATGTCAATTCAATTTATGTAGTCAGAGGTGCTATTGCACTGCGGAAATATCCTGACCGTCGATGTTGAAGACTGGTATCACATCTGCGGGGCTGATGCTGTAGCGGACGTGCCGCGCACACAATGGCGCGTGCGACCCAATATTGAGCTGCTTTTGGATCTGCTTGAGGAGTGTAATCAGAAGGCTACATTCTTCATACTGGGATCCGTTGCGGAAAACGACCCGGAACTGGCGCCACGTATTTCTGCTCACGGACATGAGATCGCGTCCCACGGCTATAGTCACCGTCTGGCTACGAGCCTGACGTCGGAAGAATTCCGGGGCGAATTGTTCCGTACCGGGCAGATTCTGGAGGATCAGACCGGGCAGCGACCAATCGGGTATCGGGCGCCGCAATGGTCGTTATCGGAAAGTATGCCGTGGGCGTTTGAAATCCTGCGCGAGACCGGCTACCGGTACGATTCGAGCCTCAATCCGTTGCCGTTTGTCGGCAATCCCTCCGGGAGCCGTATCGCATACCGGCTGGAGGGGGCGGGACAGGGGTTGTGGGAGATTCCACCGCTGGTGGCGGAAAGCTGGATGTGCAACCTCCCTGTCGGCGGGGGCTGGGGATTCAGGTTTTTCCCGCTGTCCATGATTTTTCGAGCCATAGATGCCTTCAATGCAGATGCACAACCGGCGGTATTGTACCTGCACCCGCGGGAGCTTGAAGCGGAAGGTCCCAGGGTTGCCCTGCCATTTTTCAGGAGCTTTTATACCTACGGTCGCAGAACGAGCGCTGTACTGCGTCTGAAAGAGCTGTTCAGCCGTTACCGTTTTATCACCATCAAGGAGCAGATCGATCTGTGGCAGCGTGCATCCTGATACCGGCATACAATGCAGAGAGTACCATCGTGCCTGTGGTCAGGGAGTGTCTTGAAACCGGCCTGCCGCTGGTAGTGGTGGATGACGGATCGACTGACGGGACAGCGCAGCTCGTCTCCGGGCTCCCTCTGAGACTGCTCAGACATCCTGCAAATTGCGGCAAGGGCGCTGCTCTGAAAACCGGCTTTGAATGGGCGATCCGCAGCGGATTCAGTGGCATCGTCACGGTTGATGCTGACGGTCAGCATGATGTTTCCGCCATACAACGTGTGATCGATACGGCTGAAAACGGGCAGCACGGTGTTGTGATTGCGTCGCGACATTCGCAGTTTGAACAGATGGCTGGATTGCGTAAATTCTGGAACCGTTTTGGCGTCTGGTGCATCCGCAAAAGAACCGGTTTTGAGATCACCGACAGTCAGTCCGGCTTCAGGTATTACGACGCCCGTCTGCTGGGGGAAATCCCTCTGATATCCCAGGGGTACGATCTGGAGATGGAAATTCTCGTCAAGGCATGGAAACACGCCTATACTATTTTTTCGTTTCCGGTTGCAGCCAGGGTTGCCGATGGCCGCTCCACCAGTCATTATCGGCCGGTTGCTGACACCTGGAAAATTAGCATGACCTTTTTGAGATACATGTGAACGGGGTTTGAAATATATGATCAACAGCCTGAAAAACTATACCAGGGAAAAGGTGCTTTCGTACCTTCTTTCAATGGCTTCCAGTTCATCCGATGACACTCTGATCCGGATGACCCGGTTGATGGAGATGATTCCCAAGAAGGATTACTATAAGGAGCGGATCCGCTGGATACGCGGCCTTATTCGCGACAAGCACCCCAGCATCGAGTTTCCGCGTCGTATCCTGCGTGACCTGCACCCCAATCAGAGGGATAAATGGATCAGCAATCTCCTGGTCAATCACCTGCTTAACGGCACCAACGTGCGCAAGGAATGGTCTGACAAAAACGGTTTTTATCCTCCGTCAACGGTAGTCATCAGTCCCACCATGAAATGCGATCTCAATTGCTATGGATGCTACGCCGGCGACTATGGTAAATCCCTGGAGCTTTCGCTGGATGAAATTGATTCAGTGTTGACCCAGATGAAGGAGATGGGCATCTATTTTGCCGTCATTTCCGGTGGAGAACCTTTTTACATGAAGGGTATCTTCGACATTTTCAGAAAGCATAGCGATATGGCGTTTCTGGTGTTCACCCACGGCGGCCTGATCGATGAACGCATGGTGGAGCAGTTGACCGAGGTTGGCAACGTGATGCCATCCTTCTCGCTGGAAGGCTACCAAGCGGAGACCGATGGCCGTCGCGGTACGGGGCATTTCGACAAGGTCATGCGCGCCATGGATCTGCTCAAGGCAGGCGGGCTCTCCTTCTGCGGATCGTTCACCCACTCCAGCCGGAATTCGGATATCATAACCAACGGCGAATATATCGATATGCTTCTGGAAAAGGGCGTATTTGCCCTTTGGCTGTTCTCATATGTCCCGGTGGGCCGCAGCCCCGAAGTGAACCTGATGCCCAGCCCTGAACAGCGGGATCACCTCCGCCGTACGGTCATCGATTATCGAGCGACAAAACCGATGCTGTTTATCGATTTCTGGAATGACGGCCCCATGATCTCGGGTTGTCTGGCAGGGGGGCGCAAGTATTTCCATATCAATGCCAACGGTGATATAGAGCCCTGCGTTTTCTGCCATGTAGCGGTTGATAACATCAGAAAGACAACCCTCCGAGAGGCGCTTGCATCGCCTTTTTTTCAGAAGATCCGTGAAAAGCAGGGGGAACATGACAATCTGCTGCGACCCTGCATGCTGATCGACAGACCTGATGTGGGTCGCGAGATATTCACCAGTGAAGGGGCCCGTCCCACCCATGCCGGCGCTGAAGAAATTTTTACCGTCCTGGCGGAACAGATGGATGAATATTCAGCGGACTACGGAAAGATAGCCGATCCGGTCTGGGAGACCGAGTTTGCTGATCATCCGATCAAGCAGAAGCTGAGCCGGGCCACGTGACGAAGATAATGTGTGTGGCGCAGGATATTTTTTTCTAACTGCATGGCTGTCTATACGAACGTCAACCTGTTTCTGATCAACCTGCTGACCATGGCTGTTCCGCGCTGTGTCTTTCCCCCGCTGGCTTTTCTGACGGCGCTTCTGTTTTACGTACTACTGGGAAGCCAGCGGTGCGGGATGCGCTCTAACCTGCAGGTGGTTGTCGGGCGACGATGGGTAGAACCGCTGGTTGTGTCCGCATTTTACAAGTTTGCCCGCAACTGGTGCGACATCATGTTGATGTCACGCCTGTCCGGTTCGCGTTTGCGCTCCCTGATCGGTCGCAGCAGCAGTTCTGATCCGATGGATGATGCGTTGGCCGCCGGGACAGGCGCCATCCTGATCTCACTGCATCTGGGCAACTGGGAACTGGGCGGACTTGGACTAGCGGATCTTGGGTACCCGGTCAACGTTATGACCTTTCGCGAGCCGGATGAGCAATTTAACCGGTCTCGGGAACGGCTGCGCAACGAGCGTGGAATCCGCTTCATCTATGTGGATCGCACTGACTCATCTCCTTTTGCAATCATCGAAGCGGTCAACGTCTTGCGACGAAACGAACTTCTCTGTCTTCTGGGAGACCGGGACGGTTCATCCAATACGATCGAACTGCCTTTTTTCGGGCGGACTACCAGAATACCGGCGGGCGCTGCCTATCTGGCATTGACCACGGGCGCTCCGGTGATTCCGGTTTTTGTGGTGCTTGAAAAGGGGCGGTATGCCACTGTCATGGAAAAGCCGGTATTCTTTAACGCCCGGCACGGCCATAACAATGAAGTTATACATGAGGGAATGTCTTCTATAATATCAATATTTGAGAAATATATTATAAAATACCCTGATCAGTGGTACAACTTTTTCCCCTTCTGGGGGTGAACCGATTTATTCCGAAAATATCTGCAAAGAGAGGTACGCATGTCCGAAGAGCTTATTCCTGGCGTAAAACAGTTGATCATTGATGCCCTGCGCATTGAAGGTATGAAACCCGAGGAGATCGATACCGATGCCCCGCTGTTTGGTGAAGGGCTGGGGCTTGACTCCATCGACGCACTTCAGCTGGTGGTGGCAATGGAAAAGGAGTACGGGGTCGTAGTTCCTGACGCGGCCACCGGCACGATAGTTTTTGCGTCGGTTCGCAGCATGGCCGCCCATATCGCCGAAAACCGCACGTAATGCCGGAGGTTTTTCATCACACATCTCCAGTCGGCCTGTCAGGCGTATGAACGTTCTGCTGCTTCGACCACATCCCGGTAATGATCGTTTTGGACTGGGGCCGTTTTTTCGTGTTGAGCCGCTGGGGCTGGAGTATATCGGCGCTGCCCTGCTCGCTCGGGGACACGAGGTGACCATTGCCGATCTACGCTTCAGTCCGGGTGTATCTACCTGGGTCAAACGCGCACGGCCACGTATAGTCGGCATCGGTTGCCTGCATGCCCTGGAATTTGACCGCGTTATCGAGACCGCCCGCCAGGTGCGTCGAGAAAGCCCCGATGCATTCATCCTGGTGGGTGGGCACGCCGCTGCCGCATTTCCGGCGGCTGTGGAGTGCGAGGCAGTTGATGCCGTAGTGGTTGATGACGGGGAGGAGATCGTTCCGCTTCTGGTGGATGCCTGTCAGCAGGGCAGCGACCTTTCCGCCGTACCGGGGTTGCGCCTGAGAACACCCGATGGATGGATCAGCACCGCAGCACTGGCGGAAAGAACCAGTCTTGATCTTGTGCCGCTTCCGGCCCGCCATCTGGTGGACCGACACCGCTCAGGCTATCATTGCCTGCTTTTCAAGCCGGTCTGGCTGATCGAAACCGCCCGTGGCTGTCCCCATAAATGTTCCTTCTGCTCGGTCTGGCAACTTTACAACCGCTCCTGCCGCGAGCGTAGTCTCGAAGCGGTAGTGGAGGATTTTATACGCTGCGGCGATTCTATCTTCGTGGCCGACGATCTGTTCTGGTACAATCAGTCCCGCAGCCTGGAACTGGCCAAGGCTCTCAAAAAGCGCGGAGTTTTCAAACGCTGGATTCTGGTACAGACCCGCACCGATCTGATCCGGCGCAGCGCCGAACTGATGGAGGCTTGGCGGCCGTTGGCCAAGGACTTCGACATCTTCCTGGGGCTTGAGGCCGCCAGTGATACCGCTCTGGATGGGCTGGACAAGGATGCCGGGGTGGAGGACAGTATCGAGTCGGTACAATTGGCCCGCTCACTGAAATACGGCATCAACGGTAATTTTCTGGTGGGTCACGAATGGGATGAGGCAGACTTTCGGGAGTTGTGGGATTTTGTCGAGCGCCATGGTCTGCAGAGGGCCGGTTTCACCATTCATACCCCGCTGCCGGGTACCGAATATTATCGAACGGTAGAGCATAAGCTGAAAGGGCAGCAGTGGTCCAATTTCGACATGCATCACCTGCTGTGGGAACCCCGTATCGGCGCAAAGCGTTTTCTGGAGTTGTATGCCGAAACATGGCGTCGCTCCATACTCAACACCGCCGGCAACAAGGGGATCATGGACTGGATCCGCCAGGTGCGCCCGTCCCAGATACCCTACATCGTCAGGGTGCTCTGGAGGACACAGCGTATGATGAAACCTGCCGAATATCTGAAAGAACACCTGGCCACGCGACCGAACTGTGCAGGCGGAGCGGCATGATCGATCAGGCTGCGAGACAGGTATGATATGCTTCATGTTTCCAGGTCAGCCCATGGAATTTCCAGAGCTGCCTGCCCGGGGTCACGGTTTTGAGGAAATCGCTCGTCTGTGCGCCGTGGCAACCGGTTTTGACCCTCTGCAGCCTGAAGAGCCGGGGGCATCCCAACTGCTGCGCAGTGTCAGGCTTCAGCTCTGCGGCGTGGCCATGAGTCTTTTTCATCTGAACAAGCTGAAGCATACTGAAAAACGGCCTGATGTGGTTACCGAGCATAGTATGGGTATCTATGCAGCTCTCGTGGCATGCGGGTCTTTGGGCGACGGCGCAGTACTTGAGCTGGCCTCCCGTATCGGCACATGCGTTGCCCGGCTCGGCGAAAAATGCGACTATGCTTTCGGAAGTATTGTAGGTTTGACTGAGACCCCGCTTGCCTCTATCGCCCGCAACAACTCCGCATGTATAGTGAACCATAACACATCGAGACACTTTTTGCTCTGTGGAAGGCGTGAATCAATTGACTGTGCGGCGAAGGAAGCGGTGTCAGCAGGTGCATTTTCGGCAAATGCCTTTCCCTGTGACGCTCCCCTGCATACCCCTTTGATTGAGTCGATTGCTGGAGACCTGGAACATATTATTCGTGATTATGAGTATTTTCCACCGCGTATACCGCTTGTTGATCACCTGGCGCAGCGCCAGTTGACGGCTGCTGATATTCCGCAGTTTCTTATGGAAGATCTGTGCAGTCCGGTATACTGGGAAAAAACCTATCAGAGTCTTCGCAAAATGGGGACAACCACTTTTGTAGAAGTCGGTTTTGGACAGGCGCTTTCCAAATTCAACCGCTGGATCGATTCTGAATCATGAAATACCATGAAATTCCAATATCCGTACGCTTCAACGAGATTGACGCCTATAATGTTGCCTGGCATGGTCATTATGTTGCGTGGATGGAAATTGGCCGCAATGGCCTGGCGTCAAGTTTCGGCATGGACGCCCAACAGTTACAGGAACTTGGCTACTTTGGGCCCGTTGTCGCTCTCGAAGTAAAATATTTTAAACCTGCCCATTTCAGGGATGCTCTGACTGTTCGCACGACGCTCCGTCCTACGGAATCAGCCACCCTCGTATTTGTCAACGAAATTTGCGGAGCTGATGGTGTAAGGCTGGCTACCGGCGTTACCACCCATGTCCTGACAGATCGGGATGGAATCATGCAGTTCACGCTTCCCACTGAAATTGCCGGGCGAATCGATGCAATGAAACGATGGTTGGAGTTGCCATGAATGTGCTGCTGCTCTCCGCAAACCGCGAACGTGACCCCTACCCGGTGTTCCCTATCGGCCTTTCCTGCCTTGCCACCCCTCTGAGCGTGGCAGGGCACACCATTTCCGTACTCGACCTCTGCTTTGAGAGCTCTCCGGAGCAGGCTGTCTCGGATGCACTGGATACCCATAATCCCGATGTTGTCGTAATTTCACTTCGCAATCTGGATAATGTTACCTGGCCCGGGAGCCGGTCGTATCTTCCCGGTCTTCGAAATATCGTTGATTCATGTCGCCCTCGAGCAAAGGTTATCGTTGGCGGCTCCGGCTTCTCCCTGATGCCGGTTGAGATTCTTGCCGCGGTAGGTGCCGATTATGGCGTGGCAGGCGAGGGCGAGGATGTGCTGCCACTGCTGCTCGCCTGTATTGCTTCCAAGGGTGACCCATCAATACTGCCGGGGATTGTCATACCCGGAGCTGCGGGCTACGTTCCGCCCGTACTGATCCCCCGGATCTATTCACCCGAACGCTCTCTTTTCGATGTGTCCCGCTATCACAGAGAGGGTGGAATGGCTAACGTTCAGACCAAGCGTGGCTGCCCTTTTTCGTGTGTCTATTGCACCTATCCGCATCTTGAGGGCAGGGTGATGCGCCTTCGCCCGGTGCCGGAGATACTGGCCGAGATTCGAACTCTTGTGCATGATTACGGTGTGACGTACCTCTACTTTGTGGATGACATCTTCAACTTCCCGACTGATTTTGCGTCGGAACTCTGCCGAGCCATGACAGCAGAAAAGCTTCCGGTCAACTGGTCTGCCTTCATCAATCCGGATTTCATATCGCCGCGCCTGATGGACGAGATGGTGGAAGCCGGGTGCGATGCGTTTGAGTTCGGCAGCGATTCCGGTTCTCCGGTCATCCTGAAAAGCCTGAGGAAATCCTTTACCGTTGATGATCTCCGGATGGCATCAGGGCTATGCCGGGAGCGGAACGTGGACTTTGCCCACTACATGCTCTTCGGAGGGCCGGGAGAAACCCGCGAAACCATCTTGGAAACCTTCGCTCTGATGGATGAGCTGCAACCTACGGCTGTCATCACCATGACCGGTATCCGCGTATACCCCCATACGGCACTCCATAGAACCGCAATCGATGAGGGGCTTATGGACGAAGCCGCCTCGCTTCTGGAGCCTCTGTTCTACATATCCCCTGCGGTGAAGGACTTTTTTGGCGAACTGATTACCTCTGAGGCGATGAAGCGCAGGAACTGGATTGTTCCGGGACTTGAAGTCAATACCAGTTCCGCCATGCTTGACGCCATTCGCCTCTTCAAGGTGCGAGGTCCTCTCTGGAAGATGATAAAGAGTCTGGGGAGAAGCCATCACCGTCCATTGAACGCAACCACACAAGGAATTGAGTGAACCGATGACACGTCCAACCAGAAAAACCAAGATTGTAGCCACCGTAGGTCCCGCCAGCTCGTCATCAAAAATGCTTCAGCGTTTGATTCAGGCGGGCGTAGATATTTTCAGGCTGAATTTCTCCCATGGTACCAATCAGGAGAAAAAGGATTTGATCGAACGCATTCGTGAGGTATCCGGGCGTCTCGGAAGAGATGTGGGAATTCTGGCCGATCTGCAAGGCCCCAAAATACGCACCGGCAAAATGCGTGACGATGCCATGACGCTGGTCAAGGGCGAGGAAGTAACCATCACGACCGCAGATATCCTCGGTGAGAGGGGGATGATCCCGACTATTTACCGGGAACTTCCGCGCGATGTGCATCAGGGCAGCTGCATCCTGCTTGATGACGGTCTGCTTGAGTTGAAGGTATGTTCTGTGAAGGGTGACGAGGTGCTGTGTCAGGTTGTCACAGGTGGTGTCTTGAAGAACAACAAAGGTATCAACCTGCCGGGAGTGAAGGTGTCAGCGCCTTCACTGACCGAAAAGGATACGGTGGACCTGCAGTTCTGTATCGGAGAAGAAATCGATTACATAGCCCTCTCTTTTGTCAGAACTGCCGAGGATGTGGAAGAACTCAAACGGATCATATCTGCCAGCGGCAAACAGATACCGATCGTTGCCAAGATAGAGAAGCCCGAGGCTCTGCGAAACTTTAACAAAATCCTTAAGGTTTCTGATGCGGTCATGGTTGCCCGAGGAGATCTGGGGGTGGAGGTTCAGCCTGAAAAAGTCCCTGTGTATCAGAAAAAAATTATTGAAGCCTGCAACCGTGCCGGTAAGCCGGTCATAACCGCAACTCAGATGCTGGATTCCATGATCAAAAATCCAAGACCTACCCGGGCGGAGACCTCTGACGTAGCTAACGCGATTATAGACGGCACAGATGCGGTCATGCTTTCCGCGGAGACCGCCAGCGGCGATTACCCGATCGAAGCGGTTGAAACCATGGTAAGGGTAGCCCTTGATGTGGAACAGACCAGCTTCATGCGTCGGCCCGAACATGATCCGGATCTGTCACGCAGTGTGGCTAATGCTGTTGCCGAATCGGCCTGTAATGCCGCTGCAGCTCTTAGAGCCAAGGCAATAATTGTTTTTACCCAGTCTGGCAGCACGGCGGCTCTTATTTCCCACTTCAGGCCCATGACGCCGATAATTGCCTTTACCAATTCGGCCGTGATCCGCCAACGGCTCTCCCTGTTCTGGGGTGTGCGGGGGACTGAGGTCGGCATCATGGAGAATACGGATCAGCAGATTTTTGAAGTTGAGAAAAGGTTGCTGGCTTCCGGTTTCCGAAAAGGGGATCTTGTTGTCATAACGATGGGGATACCGATAGAAACGCGTGGTTCGACCAATCTCATGAAGGTACATACCCTGGGAACGCATGGATTTTACGAAGTGTTTTAGTCCGAACACTGCTATATGTGTGAGGTGATGGCAGAAAAAAAATCTCCATCACGTATATTTTTATATTGACGGACATAATTATTCTTGGTATTCATCCTCTTCTGTTTCACTTTTGGTCTTTGAAAACCGAATAGCATTTGTGTTTAATTGATTGCGAGTAATTATTTTGTCAGTAGAGATTTTGGGTTTTAAGTATTCAAACTAATCAGT
>CAIPTY010000069.1 GCA_903868145.1 uncultured Desulfuromonadales bacterium
CGCATTCTTTCTTGAAGGATCGTACACTGCATTTCAACTGAATGATGATGAAAAGCAGCTCCTTCACGGTTTCAGAAATATCAATTCGTCAGGCCATCGAAATAGCGTCCTTGATATAGTTGCTGGCTTAGCAAAAGTCCCTTCCGGTCTCTCCTGACCATCTCCGGTCACAAACACCTATCCGCCTCATCCACTACTTGAAATGGGTTTAAGCCAGGGAAACGTCAATGCACCCATCACTTTCCCTTTGACATCCCTCTCTCCTCTCTGCTACAAACCACTCCACAATTGTTTTACAAATCGGATGTGGTGCCGACCTCTCGCGGGGTTGGTTAAAAGGGAAGGGGGTGTGAATCCCCCGCTGTCCCGCAACTGTAACAGGCGATGAACGCCGCATGATGCCACTGGAGTTTTTCGGGAAGGCGCGGCCAGTAAGATGACCCTGAAGCCAGGAAACCTGCCACTCCGTCATAGTTTTGGGACCTCCGTGGAACGAGGGGCCGAAGCCTGATCGTATCAGATTATCCGGTTTTTGAGCCCCAGTCCCTTCCACGGACCGGGGTTTTCTCGTTTTGGAGGGCGAAATGGCGCACATAATCTTTATCACCGGCGGAGCACGTAGCGGAAAAAGTGCTTTTGCGGAAAAACGGGCACGGGAGTTCGGAGCGCCTCTCGGTTATCTGGCTACGGCGCAGGCACATGACAGCGAGATGGATGAGCGTGTCAGGAAGCATCGTGAACGGCGCGGCGCCGAATGGAGCACGATTGAAGAACCGCTGTGTCTGGCAGAAACGCTGGCACGATGCGATGGTCACTATACGGTAATCCTTGTGGATTGTGTGACGCTCTGGCTTTCCAACCTGCTGTTCAACTATGAAGAAGAGGGTGAACAGGTTGGAGAGTTGATTCATCAGGAACTGGAGCGGTTAAAGAGTACGCTCCGCAAGATGGTGACGCCGGTTATTTTCGTCAGCAACGAGGTTGGTATGGGGATTGTGCCCGACAACGCTCTGGCGCGATTGTTTCGGGATATTGCCGGGACTGCGAACCAGACCCTCGCTGCTGCAGCGGATGAGGTGCATGCCGTAATCAGCGGGATTCCGTTACGTTTGAAATAATAACCTGAATCCGTTTGCTGCGTCACGGATTCAGGAATTAGATAAGGAGATTTGCATGGACATCATAAAGGAAACAGTCGAACGCATTAAACCGGTCAGTCAGGAATTGCTGCAACAGACACAGACGAGGCTGGACAATAAGACCAAACCGCCCGGCTCGCTGGGACGACTGGAAGAATTTGCCCGTCGTATGGTCGCTATCAGCGGCAATCCTGATCCGGACCTTGCGAAAAAGGTTGTATTTACCTTTGCCGGTGACCATGGCGTTACGGAAGAGGGGGTCTCGCTGTATCCTCGCGAAGTAACCCCGCAGATGGTACTGAACTTTCTCTCCGGCGGCGCCGGAGTCAATGTGCTGGCCCGCCATGCGGGGGCGGATGTGCGGGTCGTCGATGTCGGGGTTGATTATGACTTTGCCGGTGTTGCCGGTCTGATCCATAAAAAGGTTGCCCGGGGTACGAAAAACTTTGCCAACGGTCCGGCCATGAGCAGAGAGGAAACTCTTGCCGCCATGACAGTCGGGATTGAGCTGGCTGATCAGTGTCGTATCGAAGGGGTGGGGCTGGTCGGAACCGGCGAGATGGGGATCGGTAATACGACGCCGTCATCAGCCATCATTGCCGCCATCTCCGGCAAGACGGTGGCGGAAGTGACCCATCGCGGCACCGGTATCGGTGACGCGGCGCTGATCAACAAGATTCGTGTCATAGAACAGGGGCTGGCGCTTAACAAGCCCGATCCCGCTGATCCGCTGGATGTGCTGGCCAAGGTCGGCGGCCTGGAAATAGCAGCCATCGCCGGTCTGGTGCTCGGATGCGCGGCCAATTCGATTCCGGTCGTGATTGACGGCTTTATTTCTACCGCCGGCGCCCTGATCGCCTCGGAACTGCATCCCCATGTGCGCGACTACATATTTGCCGCCCATCAGTCGGTGGAAATCGGGCACAGCTTCATGCTGGAACGGATCGGTGTCGAACCGATTCTCGATCTCAAGTTTCGTCTGGGCGAAGGGACCGGAGCCGCACTGGCCATGACGCTGATCGAGGCCGGGGTAAAGGTGCTGAAAGAGATGGCTACCTTTGAACAGGCCGGAGTAACGCACTGAAAAAGAAAAGGATGAAGGATGAAGGATGAACAGAGGCTTGGTTTTCATCTCTCAACTCTCATCAGATGTTACAAAGAATAATGAAAGTCACAATAAACTACAAACGGCTTAGACCAATGTCGACCCAGATTGAATCCGCCCGCCAGGGTATAATCACCCCCCAGATGCAGACGGTTGCTGTTAACGAGCAGCTTGAGGCGGAGTACATCCGCCGGATGGTGGCCGA
>CAIPTY010000070.1 GCA_903868145.1 uncultured Desulfuromonadales bacterium
AGGCAGTAATTACTGCCTCCGACATCTGTACTCAGGTGTTGCAGACCGCCCAGACGGCCATCTATCCTGAAGAGAGAACCGATCCTATTCCGCTCAACCTCAAAAAGAAATACCTGATGCGCAGCCGTGAAAAAACCAGGTCACTCGTGCGGATTTCTCCAAAGTTACGCTCAATGGTAACGTTCAAGAGAATCAACTTTATGGATGACGATCTCGGCATCTCCGAGAAAATGGACATTATATTCTGCCGTAATGTTGTCATTTATTTCGACAAGCAGACCCAGCAGAAGCTGATGAGAAAGTTCCACAAACAGCTCAGGCCCGGCGGTTACCTTTTTATCGGACATTCAGAGACTCTCAGCGGTCTGGATGTAAATTTCAAGGCGGTGGCATCGACGGTATACCGGAAAGAATAGGGGCGTTTCAATGAGCAGAATTAAAGTTCTTGTTATCGACGACTCGGCTCTGGTTCGCCAGACATTATGCGATATTCTCAATTCGGATCCCGGTATTGAGGTAGTCGGCAGCGCAGCCGACCCGATTCTGGCTGCCGAGCGTTTGAAGACAGTCATCCCGGATGTAATTACTCTGGATGTGGAGATGCCGCGCATGGACGGGCTGACGTTTCTTCAAAAGCTGATGAGCCAGCATCCTATCCCGGTCGTGATGTGTTCCAGCCTTACCGAGCGGGGAAACGAGACTGCATTGAAGGCTCTGGAATACGGCGCGGTCGATATCATTACCAAGCCTAAGATGGGCACCAAGCAGTTTATAGAAGAGTCGAGAATTCGTATCTGCGACGCCGTTAAAGGCGCGGCTGCGGCGCGGCTGGGGCCGATGCGGGCTATGCGAACAATGAAGGAGGTTTCGCCCAAGTATACCGCCGACGTCATCATGGAAAAGCCCAATACGAAGGCCATGATCCAGACCACCGAGAAAGTGGTTGTAGTCGGTGCATCAACCGGCGGTACCGAGGCACTCAGGGTCTTTCTGGAGATGCTGCCGGAGGATACCCCCGGGATCGTAATCGTTCAGCATATGCCCGAAAACTTCACCGCCGCCTTTGCCAAAAGGCTCGATTCAATCTGCCGGGTAACGGTCAAGGAGGCCCAGGATAACGATACGGTGGTGCGCGGCAGGGCACTGATCGCCCCCGGCAATCACCATACTCTGTTGAAGCGCAGCGGTGCCCGTTATTATGTGGAAATCAAGGACGGCCCCCTTGTATCGCGACACCGTCCGTCAGTGGATGTGCTTTTCCGCTCGGCCGCCCGCTACGCCGGTAAAAACGCCGTCGGCGTCATCATGACCGGCATGGGTGATGACGGAGCCCACGGCATGAAGGAGATGTTCGACGCCGGAGTGGTTACGATCGCCCAGGACGAGGCGACCTGTGTGGTGTACGGTATGCCGCATGAAGCGGTCAAGCTTGGTGGCGTAAACAAGGTCATGCCGCTCCAGAATATCGCCGCAGAAGTGTTGAGACTTTGCTCTTAAATTTAAAGGAGTCCACCCATGGCATCATCACTCGACGAAGCGCTGCAGCGAACCAATCTTTCACAGTCAAACCAGATGGAGATGCTGACGTTCCGTCTGACTGATAACCAGCTTTACGGCATCAATGTTTTCAAGATCATCGAAATCATCGAGTGCCCTGACAGAATTGACCGGATGCCCAATTCGCATCCCGCAGTCAAGGGTGTCCTTGATTTTCGTGGTAACGCCCTGGCCGTCATTGACCTGTCCGAGGCGGTCGGACTCCCTACCAAAAATTATAAAGATGAGCTGGCCTATATCATTATCTGCGAATATAACCGGTCACTTACGGCTTTTATCGTACACGCCCCGGATACCTTGCTCACCCGCAGCTGGAGCGATATTCACAAGCCGGAAGGGATTAATGCCCAGTCACTGGTTGCCATTGCGTATGCCGACAGCGGCGAAGCGATCATGCTGCTGGATATCGAATCGATACTCTCCAATGTTGTCGGCATTGATCGCGACCTCTCAAGCGCTGCCATGGCCGATGCGGAGGGCAAGGGGAGCGGGCGGCATGTGCTGGTGGTTGATGATTCGAGAACGGCAATCATGCTTTTGCAATCGGTGCTGGATAAGATGGGCTTCACCAACACCGCCATGATGTCGGCCGACAAGGCGCTGGAATATCTTGAAAAGGATTTTGCCGGGGTCGATCTGGTAATTTCGGATATCGAAATGCCCGGCATGGACGGATTTACCTTCACCCGAACTCTGCGTGAGCACAGCAATTACAAGGATCTGAAAATAATCCTTCACAGCTCGATGAGCAACCCGTCCAATCAACAAAAAGCCGAGCAGTCAGGTGCCAACAGGTTTGTGGCCAAGTTCGACCCTGATTCTCTGTCGGAGGAGATTTTCAGTCTGGTCGAATTGAGGTAGGCCCTGCGTTATTAAATTATGAAGTCCCTTATAGAATCCCATAAACACAACATCTACCTCAAGCCGGGTGAAGTTGTCGTCGCGCGTGAACCGGTGCTTGTTTCGACAGTGCTGGGATCGTGTGTAGCTGTGACGTTATTCTCTCCGTCCTGTGGTGTCGGCGCTATCTGTCATGCCATGCTTCCCGACAACGCCGGTCGGGATGAGGATCTGCGGTATGTTGATACCGCATTGCGGCATATCTTCCGTAAAGTTACAGGCTACGGTGCCGGAAAAGATCTGGTGGTCAAGCTTTTCGGTGGCGCCAAAGTTCTGGACATCGGAAATGTTGGATCGCCCGCTATCACCGTAGGTGAAAAGAACGTGGCCCGTGCTCTGGAGATACTTGATTCATTGGGATTGACGGCTACAAGTGTGGATACAGGGGGAGTTGTAGGCAGAAAACTGTTTTTTTGCACGAGGAACGGGGACGTTTACCTTCGCCGGATGAGACATATAAAAAACGGGGAATTGTAGCTGGAATTCAAGAGTGTTTTTTCGTCAGATCAAAAAATACTGTGGATTAGTGCAAGGTCAACAGCAGCCTTGTCCGACCAGATTATTTCTGCCATTTGGAAGTGAACTTTTCCATTACACTCTCATGCGAGACGGTTTTTCCCTCTCTAATGTCTTTCGCGCCGGCTTCAATTTTTCCAAGTAGGTACAGACGGTACATAACATCTTCCGTGTCAACGCTATCGGGAAGCGTTGCTATACAGGATTCAATTGTTGCTCGTGCCAATTGCATAAACGACCTCCTCTGCTGCTAATCTATTAATTGAAATGGAGATTACAATAGCATGAGTGCGTAAAGATGACAAACCTGAATATAAGCCAGTATGCCTCCTGAGCGGCGACGGACATTCGTGGAAAAATCTCCCATCGAAGTTGTTCTGTTGCGGCAGAAACTTGGTTTCAGCCATTACCGGGATTGACTGCAACGAACCCCGGATTGGACTTTGTTCTCAATGAGCCGTCTGAACTTTCGGTTTATTGCGGCGATTTCAGATAAAAATTCCGTATGGGATCGGGTTTGACTGAAATGGCCCCGGCAAAGGGATTGTCCAGAAGAATCAGCACCAGGAAGAGAGTGCCGATCACCAGACCAGATAATACTGCTATGATTCTCCCCGCAAGCAGATTTTCAGCATGTACCATCTGGACAAAACACCCGAATACTCCTGCGCATACAAGTAACGCGAACCATACCACGGCGGGCAGATTATCCTCGGCAACCAGAATCCGGCGAGCTCTGGCTTCCTGAACATGCCGGACTTCGTCCAGCAGATTCTTGCGAATATCCGGTTCCAGAGACGAGTCCTGCATCACCAGGACAACAAGAAGCTTAAGCTGATCACTGGTGGCCGGGCTGGATAATCCCTGGCTCAGAAGAGGCCACTCCTCCTTGAGAACCATTCCCGCGTAGATTCTCAGTTCTTTCTGGATGGAATTACTCTTTGTATCGGTTCCCAGTAATGAAGTTACCCGTTCCATGGCCAATGATTCTGACTGAACAGCATCACGCCCCCGATCGAAATCTCGGGAAATAGAGGCAATCAGAAAAGCTGTCAGCAAAAGAAATGCGCTGAAAAGTGGTGACCCCAGCGAAGCCGCCAGAGATTTAAAGCTCTGACGCATCTCCGTTGTCTGAAAACGGTTGATGATCTGGGAAAGTGCCAGAAAAATCCCGACCCAGAAGGCGAGAATCAAGATGGTTGAAGACCAGATCGGCAGGTTTAGAAAAGGATTCATGAATACGTCTCTTTCGGTGGCTTAATTTAGTGGTGCAGGCTGGCCAGGTATTTTTTCCCATCAATTCAGTATTGTTGCGCGTGTGCATGACGAAGCCATGCCCAGCCTACCTCACTCGGTTACGCCATTCGGATCCCTATGGCGACGTGGTTTCGATGCCGACCGTAGCAATTTCTTCCTCCAGCGTGTCAAGACTGGTGTGTCTGGTTTCTTTGGAGAGCCAGATAGCTATAAAGGTCAGTACTGAAAGAGCTGTCAGGTAAATTCCGACGGAGCCGACCCCATGATTTTTAGCAAGCCAGACAGCAGAAAAGGGTGTCAGGGCTGCGCCGAGAATTGACGAAACGTTGTAGGCGATGCCGGAACCTGTGTAGCGAACATTGGTCGGAAACAGTTCGGGGAGGATGGCCGACATGGGGCCGAACGTCAACCCCATCAACGTCATGCCTATACAGAGAAACAGGAGCATGAGTCCCATATTCGCGTTCTCGCCTGTACCCATGACCCGCGGATTGAGAAAGAGGTCGAACGTCAGACCGAACACCATGATGGCGGCTGTAACAACCATCAGCACGCTGCGGCGGCCGAACCTGTCTGCCAGCCAGCCGGCCACCGGAATCATCGCGGCAAAAAGCACGACCGAAAGAAGCTGGAGCTTCAGGAAGTTACGGTAGCCTATTCCCAGGAAACCGAGTTCGGTTCTGCCTATGGCGTAGGAGAGAATCCAGGTAGTCATCAGGTAGAAGAGAACGTAGGTCGCCACCATGATGAAAGTGCCCAGAACCAGTTCCTTGGGATGGTTTCTGAACACCACGGCCAGAGGTGCTTTGAGTTTCTCGCCGCGCGCCATGGCGCGGGCAAACACCGGGGTCTCGTCAAGCTTGAGCCGCACGTACAGCCCCACCGCCACCATCAGGATGGAAACGAGGAACGGAATACGCCAGCCCCAGACCAGAAAATCGCTCTGCAACTGAGCCTGGGCAGAGTTATAGTTGAATATGACCGTCAGAAGCAGAAAAAAACTGTTGGCCAACATAAAACCGAAAGGGGCGCCCAACTGAGGCCACATTGCGGCCCAGGCGCGCTTCCCCTCCTGGGCGGTTTCGGTCACCAGCAGAGCCGCACCCGACCACTCTCCGCCCAGTCCAAGCCCCTGACAGAAACGGAGGATTGTCAGCAGAACGGGAGCCAGGAGGCCGATCTGCATGACTGTGGGAAGCAGACCGATCAGGAATGTAGCAATACCCATGGTGAGCAGGGATCCGACCAGAGTGGCCTTGCGCCCGACCCGGTCGCCAAAATGACCGAAGAGAACGGAACCTACCGGCCGTGCCACGAAGGCAACACCGAAGGTCGCCATGGACGCCAGCAACGCCGCCCCGGAATCGCTCTTCGGGAAGAAGAGCAGTGGGAAAACCGAAACTGCGGCAGTGGCATAGATATAGAAGTCGTAGAACTCTATGGTTGTCCCGACCATGCTGGCTAAAACAATACGGCTGCGGGGCACGCTGAGCCCTTCATCAGCTTTGGCAGTCACGGGTGTGGTGTTTGACATGGAATGCTCCTGTTAAATTTGTATTAAACAGACTATTGGGATAGTGGCCCTGGTAATTCCATAAGCTTCTAATCGGCCGATGACACGGTTTACTTGACAGCAGAATTCTTACGCTCTGAAGAAGGGTTTGCAGTGCCTTGCAACCATTCATACACCTTCTTAGCCACCGCCCGGTTCATCCCCTTTACCCTTTCAATTTCATCAATACCCGCCTCTTTCAGCATCTGCAGGCTACCAAAGTGTTTGAGCAGGGCGGTGCGCCGCTTCTCACCGATACCGGGGATCCGGTCGATTAGGGAAGCGATGCCCTCTTTGCTGCGGAGTTTGCGGTGATATTCGATGGCAAAACGGTGCGCTTCGTCGCGAATGGCAGCCAGAAGCAGCAGCGCAGGAGAGTTCTGCCGCAGCACGACCGGATTTTTCCTTCCGGGCAGGAAAACACGTTCATCACTCCGGCTGATTGCCTGTGACCCGACGTCCCGGGCCACCCTGCTCTTTGCCAGCGATACCAGGTCGAACTTCCGCTGCAATCCCAGTTCGTTAATAATTTCAAGCGTGGTGTTAAGCTGCCCGATGCCGCCATCCACAATCACCAGGTCAGGAAGCCCTTTCGCCGCAACGGAATCCTCCCGGAAACGGCGTGAAAAAACCTCCCGCAACATGGCAAAATCATCCTGCCCGGCAACGTCACGGATGCGATAATGACGGTAACTCTTTTTGTCCGCCCGGCCATCAAGAAAACAGACTCCGCTCCCCACCGAGAAGCGCCCTTGTATGGTTGAAATATCATAGCACTCGATCCGGCGCGGCAGGCGGGCAAGCTGCAGGCGGCTGCGCAGCTCCTCCAGCAGCGTTTCAACGGAGGCCTGCTTCTCATCCCGTTCGCGCAGCGCGGCAGCTGCGTTTTTTCCCGCGAGCTCGACCAGCTCACTCTTTACGCCCCGCACCGGCCGGAGCAGGGCAACCTTTTTCCCTCTGACGTCGCTCAACAACCCGGCCAGCGCCTCCGCACCCTCGATCTTCAGCGGCAGCAGGATCTCGTCAGGGATGAATGCATCCACGGTATAATGCTGATTGAGAAACGATGCGATACAGGCGGCATCATCAAGCTTCCAGGTAAGGCTGAAGATGCGGCTGCCGTTGAGCACCCCGGAGCGGATGAACAGCAGCGCCAGCTCCATCCGATCATTATCGCGGTGATAGCCGAGCACATCGCAGTCGCCGCCGTGCGTAACCATTTTCTGCTTCTCCACCGTCACTTCGATGGAGCGGAGCAGGTTGCGCCAGCGGGCCGCCTCCTCGTAGCGCAGCTCCTGTGACGCCTCGTGCATGCGCCGCTTGAAATCAGCCACCAGTTCGCGCCCCTTGCCCTCCAGAAACTGCACCGCCCCGTCCACAAGCTCCCCGTACTCTGCGCCGGAAATCAACTGCTGGCAGGGGGCGCTGCACTGGCCGATCTGGTGGTACAGGCAGGGGCGTCTGCGCGCCATGCAGGTTGCAAGGGGGTAATGGCGCAGGGGAAACATACGCTGAATCTGGAGCAGCACATCGCGGGCCGCCGATGCCGAGGAGTAGGGGCCAAAGTAGCGGGCGCCGTCCCGCTGGGTTTTACGCACGATGCAGAAACGGGGAAACTGCTCTTGTTGATCAAGCCGCAGCGAGAAATAGGTCTTGTCGTCTTTCAGGTTGAGATTGTACCGGGGGTGATGCTGTTTTATCAGGGTGTTTTCCAGCAACAGGGCTTCTTTTTCGGTATCGGTCAGCATGACATCAATATCGGCGATCCGGGCCACCAGAAACTTGACGTGGTAGCGCGAATCGCCCGATGAGGCGAAGTAAGAACGCACGCGCTGCCTGAGGCTGCACGCCTTGCCGATGTAGATAATCTTCCCCTCAGCGTCGCGCATCAGGTAGACACCGGGGGAGTTAGGCATCTGGCGTAGTTTATCTTCAAGGCTCATGGTGGCATATTAACCGCTTGTGAACGGAATGAAAACCCATTTCAGCAGGATTCTGCCGTTGGCATGTTTGCACACAAAACAGGCAGTATGCCTTGAAAATATGCAGCGCCATGATAGGGTAGTCTCTGTTAATTTAGGTGGTTATTGCAGAATTGATCTGGCAGATTTTTTGCTTGCAAAGGGACACGCCCACTGGCAGGCGGGCAAAACTTAACAAACATTGATACCAACGGGGGTAGTAAAGCATGGCGACCATGTCAACGATGACTGGCCTGAAAAGTAGTGCCGATGTTCTGTTTTTGATGCTGGGAGCAGTAATGGTTTTTGCCATGCACGCCGGGTTCGCCTTTCTGGAGGTTGGCACGGTACGGAAAAAAAACCAGGTTAACGCTTTTGTCAAGATTCTCACCGACTGGTCGATTTCAACGGTTGTGTATTTCCTGATCGGTTTTCCCATCGCCTACGGCATATCCTTTCTCAAGCCTGCTGAAGAGCTGGTGAATAAGGCCCAGGGCTATGATCTGGTGCACTTTTTCTTTCTCCTCTGCTTCGCGGCCTGTATTCCGGCCATCATCTCCGGCGGCATTGCCGAACGTGCCAAATTCTGGCCGCAGGTCATCGCAGGCGCAATATTTGCCGGTCTGAGCTACCCCCTGTTTGAATCACTGATCTGGGGACAGAACATGTCCCTGCTGCAGAATCTTTTCAAGTCCATTGGTGGCGCAGAGTTTCATGACTACGCCGGCTCGGTGGTTGTCCACTCCATCGGCGGCTGGATCGCCCTGCCTGCCGTGATCATCCTCGGCCCGCGCATGGGGCGTTACATTCGCGGCAAGTCCCACCCTATTCCGGTCAGCAATATCCCCTTTCTCGCCCTCGGCTCCTGGATTCTGGCGGTCGGCTGGTTCGGCTTCAACGTCATGAGCGCCGGGAATCTGGAAAAAATCTCCGGGCTGGTGGCCGTCAACTCCCTGATGGCCATGGTTGGCGGAGTACTGGCTGCGCTGGTTGCCGGAAAAAACGACCCGGGCTTCGTCCACAACGGGGCATTGGCCGGCTTGATTGCCGTCTGCGCCGGCAGTGACATCATGCACCCTGTGGCCTCGTTTGTAGTCGGCTGTATCGCCTCGGTGATATTCGTCTACGGATTCCACTATGAGCAGGAAAAACTTCAAATTGACGATGTGCTGGGGGTCTGGCCGCTGCATGGCGTGATCGGCTCGTGGGGGGGCATTGCCGCAGGCATCTTCGGCCAAAAAGCCCTGGGGGGAATAGGCGGCGTCAGCTTCCTCTCACAGCTTGCCGGCAGTATCTCGGCAGTTGTCTTTGCTCTGGTCAGCGGTTTTGTGGTGTATGGCATCTTGAGCAAAACCATTGGCATCAGGCTTGAGCAGGAGGAAGAGTTTGCCGGAGCAGATATTTCAATCCACAAAATCGGCGCCTATCCCGAAGACCATATTCGCTGATGCTCTGCAAACACTGATTATCAGGTAGTTACAGGATGTGATGATCACCGTAGGAACCTTTTCTTTCGTTGACAAGGGAGTGGAGAGGTGCTATCTAAAAGGCATTTTATCCAGACATTTTCTCCGCTCTCCGTGCGCCGTTTTTTCAAGTGCCGGCCCAGAAGAGGTTTTTTATCGTGATCCCATTGAAATTATGCAGCAACATTCTGGTAAGACTCATCGTCGCCGTCGCCATAATTTCAACATTTCTGGTTCCCTGCGGCTATTGCCAGGAGACGGAAGACTCGCAGATTTTCATTTCCGGTTTTAACGCCTACCAGCAGAAAAACTACCCCGTCAGTATTGAGAAGATGTCAGAGGTTCTTGCGCGATACCCCGACACGCCTCTGCGTGACATGGCTCTCTTCTGGCTTTCCCGTGCCTATTTCAAGAACGGTAACCAGCAGGAAGCAGCCAGATACCTGTCCCAGTTCTCCAAGGAATATCCGGATAATCCCCTTAAAAATACAGTTGATGAAGAGTTGCTGGCTTTGACTGCGCGCTACGACAAAGGCGAGAAGCTCCCGACCGGAGTGTTGCCGGGCATGTCGGTCGGGCAGCAGGCGAGCAGCCGGAAGACACCGGTCGTACAGGAATCGCCCCCCAGGCAGGGTGAACTGCTCAATCAGGAGGCTGAACAAAAACGCCTGGCACAGGAGAAACAGGAGCGTGAACGTCAAGCCGCTGTCAAGGCTGAGGAACAACGCGTCACGGAAACTGCCCGCCTGGCAGAACAGAAAACCGAGCAGGAGCGCCGTGCCGCTGTAAATGCCGAAGCTCGACGTACCGTTGATGCAGAAGCGGCTCGTGTGGCAGCGACCCAGAAGGAGCAGGAACGGCGTGCCGCTGTCAGAACAGAAGAGCTGCGCGCCACCGAAGCGACGCGTCGGGCGGAACTTAAGGCTGAGCAAGATCGCACGGCGGCCGAACAGGCTCGAGCCGCTGCCAGGAAGACAGAACAGGAGCGTGCGACCACCGCTGAGGCAGCCCGTCTCCTTGCAGCCCAGAAAGAACAGGAGCAACGTGCCGCCGAAGCTGCGCGGCTGGCTCAAATAAAGGCCGGGCAGGAGCGCACAGCGGCTGAACAGCGTCGTGTTGCCGCTCAGAAAGCGGAGCAGGAACGCACAGCAGTCGAACAGGCGGCAAAACTCCGCGCAGAGCAGGAGAAGGCTGAGAAAGAGCGCACGTCCGCTCTTGAGAAAGAACAGGCACGCCTGGCATCTGTCAAGGCAGAGGAAGCTCGTGCCGCCGAAGCTGGACGCTTGGCGGGACTAAAGGCCGAGCAGGATCGCAGGACAGCCGAACAGAGCCGCGTTGCCGCCCGGAAAGCAGAGCAGGAACGTCTGGCGGCCGAACAGGCTGCGATACGCCGTGCAGAGCAGGAAAAAGCTGAAAAAGACCGCATTGCCGCCCTTGAAGGGGAGCGGGCACGCCTGGCTCAGGCCAGGACGGAAGAGGAGCGTCAGGCTCAGGAATGGGCGGCGGCTGAAAAACGCGCTGCTGAAGAGGCGGAGAGACAGAAGCAGATCCGCTTAAAGGCCGGGCAGGAATGGAGCACTGCGGAGCGTGTTGAGAGAGATCTCTCTGATTCAACTGCAACAGAATCAGCACGGGTTGCAGATGCCAACAGGGAACGGATGAGGCTTGCTGCTGAATCCAGGGCTGCCGAACAAAGACCGGTTCCCCGGCGTGAAGGGCAGGATAGAAACCGTGCCGCAAAGGCTGCTCTGCGTGAAAAGGCTATTGCGCAGTACAAGTCCATCATAGAAAAATATCCCAAAAGCGCCTCAGCGGCTGCGGCTGCTGCCAAGCTGAAGGAGTTGGGAGTTTCTGTGGCAATGCCGCAGCAGACAGCATCCTCTGAACCTGTTGCGGAAAACGCCAAGGTCCTGAACCTCGAGGTCGTCCAGTTTGCCGGCGTTGAACTTAATCTGCTGGATGCGCCACAGGCATATCCTGTTGCCCGCCCTATCACTCTCCCGTTTGAAATTGTCAACCGGGGAAATGGCGACGACTCTTTCTACATCGAGTCAGGATTTCCGCCTGAATTTGCAACCACATTCGAGACCGCGTCAGCTCCGAATATTCCCATCAACCAGACACCCTCAATCCCCCCCGGCGGATCCTTCAGAGGGATTATCAGGCTTCTCATACCCGCCGCCAGCGTTGATGGTCTCCGGATCATCCATCCCGTCAAGGTGGCTTCCCGCTTTCTGCCCGATGCCACCCAGTCCGGTGAGGTTGTTCTGACCGCATCTGCTCCATTGATACGGGCCGTCATCAAATCCGACAAGAACCAGCCGATGCCTGGTGAGAGGCTCACCTACCGGGTGGCAGTCCTGAACGTGGGATCCGCTGCGGCTCAGGACGTTTCCTTTCGCCTCAATTTCCCGCCGCAACTTGAACCGGTTGACTATGCGAGATCTGGCTTCAGGCAGGAGATGAAGGCGGCTCTCGTGATCGATGGACTCCAGTTCAAGTCAGGAGAAAGCAGGGAGTTTGTCCTTGCCTTCCAGCTCAAGGAAGACTCCATGGCCGGCCAGGAACTGCTGGCTCGCGCCGAACTGATCAACAATCAACTTAAAACTAACGCCGCATTCGTATCCAGCGCGTCATATGTTCAGCAGCAGCATGGCATTCATGTCCGCTCCATGGCAGAACGCCTGGTCGTAATCCCTGGCCAGACGCTCAATGTTCCCTTTATCGTGACCAATACCGGAAACGGGAGAGAGAAGCTCAAGATAGCTTCGAGCATGAAGGGTGCCCAGGATGCGGTGATCTTCCACGATCTCAACCGTGACGGCATCCGTCAGGCAAGCGAGCCGCTTATTACTGAAGTCGGACCGCTGGCACCAAAAGAAGAGATCAGTATCGTCATGGAAATCAAGACTCCCCGTGCAGCGGCGGACGGCTCTGAGGGTTTTGCACGGATCAGTTTCAGTCCGGAGGGTGATCCGGCACGCACGTTTGTCGGCTCCACCATGCTGGTTTACTCCCGACCGGTGCTTGATATGGCAATGTCCGGCGGCGGCAGTCGTTTGAAGCCGGGCGAGGTGGCGTCATTTGATCTGACTATCACCAACCGGGGCACCAATCTGGCACGGGTGGTTGAACTTCAGAGCGCATGGCCGGACAAGCTTGAGCTGGTGGCTGCCGATCCGGGAAGCAGCTCGTTTGCCAATGGAACTATCCTGTGGAAATTCAAGGAACTGGGAGCCGGCGAGAGACGTACCATCAAGGTTTCGTTCCGCGTGAAACCTGGCACCAGCATGGGGACAAATATTCAGGTCAAGAACATCCTGAGCTATGAAGATCAACTGGGAAGCAGGTATTGATATGACGCGTGCCGCATACTGGGGAATGGCGGTGATGGCGCTGATATGCTCGGGCGTTTCATCGGGGTGGGCTCAGCAGTATCTGCTCTATTCACCCAAGGCGGTGAATTCCGGTCAGCCGGTAGATAAAAAAGATGGCATACTGGTGCAGGAACTGCAGGTTCAGAGGGGAGACACCCTGTACGGTATCTCACGGAAGTTCAGTGGACACGGCGCCTATTATCCCCAGATTATCCTGTTTAACGACATGAAAAATCCCCATAAGATCTACCCCGGCAATGTCATCAAGGTGCCGGTTGGCAAGCAGGCGTCGCACCCTGAGGCTCCCCAGTCGGCAGCCCCGGGCAAACCTGCTTCCGGTAAATCAGCTTCGATAGAGCTTTCCACCGCACAACTGAAAAATTCGAACGCGGCCAGCAGAAATAAACGCCTGTCAAAGAAAAAGTCGGACGCTAAAATCGCCGTCAGCAGACAGAAGCGCCTTAGTGCCGAAGCTCCTCCGAAGAGGCGCCATACCGAGCCAAGAATCCTTCAGGCGCAGCCATCTCCACCACCGTGGACTTCATCGTCAGCCAGCCCAACCAGCTCACAAAAACTTTTCGAGCAGGGGGTCAAAGCCTATCGGCAGGAGAATTACCAGACGGCGATCGACTTGTTTGACCGTTTTCTGAGTGACAATCCATCATCCCCGCTGGCGCCCGATGCCAGCTTCTACAAGGCGGAGTGTTACCTGAAACAGGCAAGCCGGTAGCCTCTGTAATCCCCTTTACTGCCAGGTAAGGGCGCACGCCCGCAGTACCCCTCCCTGTTCATCCCGATACATAACTGCCGTAAGGTTTTCCGTAATACGACCGCGCTGAATATCGTAACCATCTTTTTTTTCTGAGGTTTCCTTTACAAACGCCGGCTTGTCGCTGAGCTGTTTAAGTACGCCCTTCATAAATGATTCAGGGATGCCCCTTCCACCTCGATCCACGATCTGAATAGCCTTGATAGCCCCTGCCTCACGAAAAACCTTGAACTCGGTGACCTGGCCCTTGTATCGTTCCCAGCCGGGGTTTGTGGCTCCAAATGCTTTGTCCTGACGGTAGCGCGGGATGAAATCCGGCAATGTTACGGGCCGCTTATTGGGCTTGGCCTTGACGTCAACCGCCGCCACGACGGTCTTTCCGGGAATCGGTTTGTCCGGAGCCGTTGCCGGTTTGACAGGCTGGACAGGCTGGGCTGGAGGCGCAGGAGGTTTGGTCGGAACAGCCGGAACGACCTCCACCCGGGTGAGCACCGATGTTTTAACGCTTGTATGCGAAAGCTGGGTCGGCAGCGGACTCGCAGGTTTCGCTGGCGCTGCCGCCGGTGTGCGTGGCGCGGGAGCAATTGACGCTACAGGTGCCTGTGAACGCCGATGCTGCAGCATGGTCACGACAACGACAACGATGACAACCGGTGCCATCCAGAGCAGGAATGTGTATCTTTTTGAGCGGCGTTCCGGTTCAATAATCTCAATCTCATCACGAAGCCAGGTGCCGTGCTGTACCGAAGCAGTCTGCGTCAACGGCTCCGCCGGAGGCATGCCGCTCACGGCCGTATCAAACGAGCTGTTAAATTCGGAATAGACGGAAAGCCGTGATCGAGGAGCGGAATATGTTATGCCCTGGTCTGCAAGCGATAGCTGACTTGGTGAGTTATCTGTGAAAGGTCTGCCCGGTTCCTGATGGTCTGGTGATATGGCTGGAGGGTTATCCATTTGATTTTCAGAGCGGTACGCCTCGTATTCAGACGCTGATATTGTACTGATGTCTTTTACGGCGGCAGCGGATTCGGCGATGTTCTTTTTGTCCTTGGAAAGCAGAGAGGAAATCAATGAGGTGATGTCCTCAAACAAGGCCTCGTCATCCTGTGATATGTCCAGATGTCCCTGATAGAGCTTCAGGGATGCCTCTCCAGCCTGGGTGGGGCTGTGAAGAAGGACAAATTTGGTACGTTTTCTGCCCAGCTGTTTTTTCAGATGCATCAGCAGAATTTCGGCAGAAAGACCAGAAAGTCGCGTCTGCACAAAGACAATGCCCGGCTTTTCAGCCGCCAGCTCCTCGCCGCCTTTTTCGAGGCTGGTGGCAATGCGCAGCCGAACGCTCCTGTCTTCAGCCAACCGTGAAAAGATCGTACTGAAGCGTGGGACATCACTTATCAACAACAGGTCTGTCACGTGCGCGGCCTCCGGATTTTAGTGGGCGCATTGTACGGCATCATCTGCCTTCAATCAACAGGATTGTGGCCGTCCGAATCGACTGCGTGCAGCGAGCTCATCAGGGAGATCAGCATACTATCTCGCCGATGAGGTCATAGTCGGATGAATCGGTAATTTTGAGGGTAACGATATCTCCCACCTCTGCTGTGCCGGCGGTGATATACACCTGACCGTCGATATCCGGTGCCTGGCGGGATGAGCGTCCTTTCAGCAGTAGTTCGGTTTCTTCGCTGTACCCCTCAACAATAACCTGTTCAAGCCTGCCGATCAGCGCGCGGTTATGCCTGAATGAAAGCCGGGCCTGGGCGCGCATAAGCTTGCGATAGCGCTCACGCTTGACCCGCTCAGTCACCTGATCGGGCAGGGTCGAAGCAGATGTTCCTTCCTCTTTTGAGTAACAGAAAACCCCCAGTCGATCAAAGCTCGTCTGCTCAACAAACTGCATCAGAGTGTTGAAGTCTTCAACTGTCTCACCGGGAAAACCGACAATCAACGATGTGCGGAGCGCAATGCCGGGAATTTCGCGTCTGAGCGTATCAATCAGATCCCGGATCTGCTGACTGGCGCTGCGGCGTTTCATTGCCGTGAGAATCGGATCGCTGATGTGCTGGATCGGAATATCAACATACTTGCAGATCTTTGGCTCGTCACGGATCAGCCCAATCAGGTCGTCACTGATGCCGTCCGGGTAGGCGTACAAAAGCCGGATCCAGCGCAGTCCGTCTATTGCCGCCAGTCGCCGGAGCAGTTCCTCCAGGGTAGAGCCGTCTTCCAGGTCACTGCCATAGCGGGTAATGTCCTGGGATATGACATTGATCTCCTTGACGCCTCGCTCAACCAGCCGTTCGGCCTCGACCACCAGGGCTTCCAGCGGTCGCGAGCGATACGCGCCCCGCAATTGCGGAATGATGCAGTAGGAACAGCAGTTCGAGCACCCCTCGCCGATCTTCAGGTACGAAAACCAGGAGGGTGACGAATTCAGGCGCGGCAGAGTTTCGTCATAGATATAGTCGGGGTCGCCAACGTAACGCAATTGGGTTTCAAGGCCGCTCTTTTCGGCCAGGATCTCGGCGATGCGGGGATAATCACCGGTGCCGATGAAGATGTCCACCTCAGGCAGTTCGTGCGCGAGCTCTTCCTGATAGCGTTGCGGCAGACAGCCGGAGACGATCAGCGTGTGGCAACGCCCGTCGTGCTTGCGTTCGGCAAGATCGAGAATGGCATCGATGCTCTCCTGTTTGGCCTCCTTGATAAAGGAACACGTATTGACGATAATGACATCGGCATCTTTTTCGTCCATGGTAATTTCGTACTCGTTTTTTGCAAGCACACCCAGCATCACCTCGGCATCCACCAGATTCTTCGGGCAGCCGAGGCTGACCATGCTTACTTTTTGTTTTACCGATTCGCTCAAGATATTCCCCCGGTCTGCTACTCTCTGAAATTCGTAAACTGCATCTCCACATCCAGATCCTTACCCTTCAACAGCTGGATCGCATCCTGAAGGTCGTCCCTGTTCTTGCCGGTAACCCGCACCTGATCATCCTGAATCTGGGCCTGAACCTTGAGTTTGCTCTCTTTTATCAGGGCGATGATATCTTTGGCCTTCTCCTTTGATATGCCCTGCTGGACAGTGATGATCTGCCGCACCAGGCCGCCGGAAGCCGGCTCTACCTTGCCGTACTGCAAGGCTTTGATGGATATGTTGCGCTTGTGAAACTTTGACTGGAGCACGTCAACCACGGCCTTCAGCTTGTAGTCATCATCGGCCAGGATCTTGACGGCGTCCTTCTCCGGGATGATCTGGCTCTTTGAACCCTTGAAGTCATAACGTTGTCCGATTTCCTTGACGGCTTGATTGACAGCGTTATCAACCTCCTGCATGTCTACCTTTGAAACAATGTCGAATGACGGCATAGTAAACCTCCAGAATTTTATACCACGGAGACACGGAGACACAGAGAAAAACAATGCAAAAATCCAAACCATTCATTAGGTCAAAATCAGGGTCTGCCTTGCTTTCAATTGCTTTTGGTCTTCTCCGTGCCTCTGAGTCTCCGTGGTGAGACAAGCATTTATGGTTTCACGGTTTCGACCCCTTCCGGGATCCTGAATGTGAATTTCCCGCTGTCGATTCCCTTGTTGACCCTGACACGACTGTAATCGATGCGCGTCCGGTTGCCTCCCGCGTCGAAAATAACCGACGTCATCACGGGGAATATATCCTTTACGCCGCCACTGCGCTGAAATGACGCCACCGCCTCCGCAGAAACAGTCAACTGGAGTCTGGACAGCACGGGTGAGGGTTTTTTGGGCACCAGTTCCATCTGGTAGTTACCGCTTTTGTCCCGCGCCTCCCTGGCAAAGCTGATTTCGAAATCCCGTGACACGTGGCCGAGACCGGTCAGATAGGATAGGGCTATCGAGTTGCCCCCCTTGAACATGTCTGCCACAGAAGAAACCATCACCTGCCTGTTCTCGGGCAGGTAAAACCAGACCTGCCTGCCGTTGGAGACAATCTGCTGCTTCGGTTTGACATAGTTGAAACGGAACATGGCCGCTGCTGAGGCAGGCCTTTTCAGCAGCAGCTCGCCGCTGCCCTTCTGCTCACGGTTGATGCCTGCGATCACGGTCGTTTGTGAAAAATCGGCCTGGACATCCTGAAGCGAGGAGTACCCTTTCTCAAGGGCTGCAATAACATCCTTGAGGGGAGCGGCATTCTCGGCGGCATGGGAGTTGAGAGTCACTGACAGTGCCATCAATGCAACCGCCAGCATGCGGAAAAAATCCTTCACGTGTATCCTCCTGAGTTCAGACGGTCGGATGGTGGACATCATATAAAGGCGCTCGCGTCCACCACGAAAACGATGCGACCGTCACCGGTGATAGCACCGCCCGACAGGATTTTCATATTCGCAAGCGGCGCCCCAAGTGGCTTTACGAAGATTTCCTGCTGCCCAAGCAGGCGGTCGGTCATCAAGCCGACGGTCACTTCACCGAATTCAGTCACAACCGCCGGGACAAGCACATTATCCTCCAGAGGCGCCACCGTCTGACCGAGAAGGAGGTTAAGGCTTTTGAGCAGGATGGTGCGCCCTTCATAGCTGCATGACATGCGGTCACCCTCCCCGTGTATATCACTGCGCCTGAGTTCGATGGTACGGCTGACCGCGCTGACCGGAAAGGCAATCGTCATGTTGCTGCTGTTCACCAGCAGGGCATGGATGATGGAAACTGACAAGGGAAGCCTGAGGATAAAACGGCTGCCGCGGCCAATGTCGGATTCTATGGCGAGTGCGCCTCCCAGGGCATGCACTGCCGTCCTGACGGCATCCATACCAACTCCCCTCCCTGAGACATCGCTGACCTGATCGGCAGTTGAAAAACCGGGCGCGCAGACCAGCATCAGCGTTGCCTGCGGTGAAAGCAGGGCAGCCTGTCCGGGAGTAATGACCCCCTTTTCAATTGCCTTTTCCCTGAGCCGCGCCGGATCCATGCCGCGACCATCGTCGGCAACGACTATATCCACATGATCCTTGTCCCGTTTCACGCTGATGGTTATACTGCCGCCGTGGGGTTTTCCCGCAGCGACGCGGTCATCGGGCGTTTCCATACCATGATCCACGGCATTGCGCAGGATGTGGACCAACGGCTCGGTGATCTCTTCCAGAATGCCCCGGTCAAGCTCGATTTCCTTACCCGTGATCTGAAACGAAATTTCCTTGCCCTGCTTGCGGGCCAGATCGCGCACAAGACGGGGGAAACGCTCTGCGGCAACGACAAACGGCAGCATCCGGGCCTGAAAAACCTCATCCCGCAACTCTCTCAGGAGCGACGAAAGCTGGTGCAGCGGTTCATCCAGTGCAGTTCCTGCGTGCCGTCGAGCCTGATCCGTCAGGCGGTAGCGGGTGGTGATGAGCTCTCCGGTGATGCCGACCAGCCGATCCAGGGTCTCCGTCTTGACACGCACGCTCTTGAACGTGTCGGACTTCCTGAACTGCGGTTGGCTGCCAGGGAGATCCGCTGGTGCTCTGTCACTATCCCGGATAGTGTTGGGCTTATCATCGTCTGCCGACTGGCCGGGCGTGAATGCTCCGAGAGACTCCATCAGCGCCGCTGGATCCGGCTGCACTCCCTCTCCGTTTTCGATCACCGACACCATGTCGGCCAGCATGTCGCTCCCCTCCAGCAGAAGATCCGCCAGGTCGGGCACAAAGGCAAATTCGTCACTGCGCACCCTGCTTAAAAGATCCTCCATCCGGTGCGCCAATCCAGTGACAGCATCAAACTGCATGGTCGAGGCCATCCCCTTGAGTGAGTGGGCATGGCGGAAAAGCTCGTCAATTGCTTCCCTGTCCGCAGAATTCTCCTCGAGACGGACAATCAGTTCAGCAAAAGCGCTCAGATGACCCCGCGCTTCAGAGACAAACAGATCCCGGTACTGGGACATGTCCATGGTCATGCCTCCAAACTGTCCAGCGCTTCCTGCACCTTTTCAGGCGTGAATGGTTTCTGGAGAAAAGCGCTGGCACCACTCTCCAGTGCCTTGCTGATAACCGACTCCTGCCCCAGGGAAGAGCAGACCACAACCTTGGCGCGCGGGGATGTCTTGAGGATTGATTCCAGCAGGTCGATGCCGTTGATGTCCGGCAGAATAATGTCAAGGACAATGATGTCCGGATCAACTTCATGGAGTTTTTTCAGAGCCTCGATGCCACTTGCAGCTTCAGCGACAACGGAATGCCCCCTGTCCCTCATGAAACCCCGCATGATGTTGCGCATGAAAAGAGAATCATCGATTATCATTACTGACATGCCCATCTGCTGCCTCCGTACTTACCCGTTAAGTTTGCTCAACAGAAGTTCATTGACCAGGGCAGGATTCGCCTTGCCCTTGCTTGCCTTCATCACCTGCCCGACAAAAAAGCCAAACAGCTTGTCCTTGCCGGAGCGGTACTCGGCCACCTGACCGGATTCCCGTGTAAGGACCTCGTCGATAACGGCCTCAATGGCGCCGATGTCGGAGACTTGAACCAGTCCCTGCTCCTCAACGATCAGCAGTGGTTTTTTGCCGCTTTTCCACATTTCATCAAAAACCGTCTTGGCTATTTTTCCTGAAATAGTGCCGTTATCTATCAGCTTCAGCATCTCTGCCAACCGCACCGGCGTAACCGGACACATTTCAATAGTTGTCCCGGTATCATTCAGGGTGCGGGTAATTTCACCCATGATCCAGTTTCCTAGCGCCTTGGCAGTGCCACCTGCGGCAATAGCCGCTTCAAAGTAATCAGCCAGAGCCCGGCTTGCCGTCAGCACCCCGGCATCGTAGAGCGGAAGCCCCAGCAGGTTTATGAAACGCTGCTGGCGTTGTTCCGGCAGCTCCGGCAGCTCCCGGCGCACGCGCTCTACCCATTCGTCGCCGATAACCAGCGGCACCAGATCAGGATCGGGAAAATAACGGTAATCGTGGGCCTCTTCCTTGCTGCGCATGGAGCGCGTTGTGCCGCTGTTCGGGTCAAACAGGCGTGTTTCCTGCACCACCGTGCCGCCATCATCGATCAGGTCGATCTGGCGCTGGATCTCGTACTCGATGGCCTGTCTGACAAACTTGAAGGAGTTGACGTTCTTGATCTCGGCCCGCGTGCCCAACGTTTCGGAGCCGACCGGCATGACCGATACATTGGCATCGCAGCGAAAACTTCCCTCCTCCATGTTGCCATCGCAGATGCCCAGCCAGGTCACAATCCGGTGCAACTGTTTCAGATAGGAGACCGCCTCATCGGATGTTCGCAGATCCGGTTCCGACACAACCTCCAGAAGCGGGGTGCAGGCGCGGTTCAGATCGACTCCCGAACCATCTTCAAGAGCGGAAACATCCGCATGCACCAGCTTGCCGGCGTCTTCCTCCATATGGATGCGGGTGATGCCGATCCGCTTTGACTCCTGCCCTTCAAGCGTGATGTCCAGCCAGCCGTGCTGACAGATCGGGTCTTCAAACTGGCTGATCTGGTATCCTTTGGGAAGATCGGGATAGAAATAATTTTTGCGTGCGAAGATGCTGCGCGGGGTTATAGAACAGTTGGTCGAGAGACCAGCCTTGATGGCAAACTCGACAACTTTCTTGTTCAGCACCGGCAGAGCACCCGGAAGCCCCAGGCAGACCGGGCAGGTCTGGGAGTTGGGCTCAGCGCCGAACTGCGTTGAACATCCGCAGAATATTTTTGAATCAGTCTTGAGCTGGACGTGGACTTCAAGGCCGATTACGGGCTGGTATTTCATAAGATCACCGCCTTCCGCAAATGCCACTCCGTCGCCTGCTCAAAAGCATACGCGGTTTGGAGGATGCTCTCCTCACCGAACGGCTTGCCGATCAGCTGCAGGCCGACCGGGAGGCCATGGGCGGAGAAGCCGGCCGGGATTGACATGGCGCAGGTTCCTGCCAGATTAACCGGGATGGTGAAAATATCCGACAGATACATCTGCAGCGGGTCATTGACCTTCTCGCCGATTTTGAATGCCGGGGTTGGAGCCACCGGGGTCAGCATGACATCAACTGCCTCAAAAGCGGCGGTAAAATCCTGCATGATCAGGGTTCGGACTTTCTGGGCCTTGACGTAATAGGCGTCGTAGTAACCGGATGAGAGAGCGTAGGTGCCGAGCATGATGCGGCGTTTGACCTCGGCTCCGAATCCTTCACTGCGACTTCGGGTGTACATGTCGAGCAGGCCGGGCGCCGCCTCCGTACGATGCCCGAACCGGACGCCGTCATAACGGGCCAGATTTGAACTGGCCTCTGCGGTTGCGATCAGATAGTAGGTCGCCACGGCATAGTCGGTATGAGGCAGTGAGATATCCACAAACTCCGCCCCCAGGCGGCGATATGTTTCGATGGCCGCATCCATGCTCTTCTGAACGTCCGGATCGAGCCCCGAAATGAAATATTCTTTGGGAAGACCGATCCTGAGTCCTTTTACACCGCCCGCAAGAGCAGCTCTGTAATTCGGCACCGGCACGTTAACGCTGGTGGAATCCCCGGGATCGTGACCGGCAATCGCGCCCAGCATGATGGCACAGTCTGTCACATCCCGGGTCAGTGGGCCTACCTGATCAAGCGATGATGCGTAGGCAATAACACCATAGCGGGAGACACGGCCATAAGTCGGCTTGAGGCCGACACAGCCGCAATGGGAGGCCGGCTGGCGGATGGAGCCGCCGGTATCGGTGCCCAGAGCAGCTGTGGCCTGCCTGGCTGCAACAGCCGCTGCAGAACCACCCGAGGAACCTCCGGGAATGCGCGTCGTATCCCAGGGGTTACGGGTAACTCCGAAGGCGCTGGATTCATTGGATGATCCCATGGCAAACTCATCCTGGTTGAGTTTGCCCAGCAGCACAACTCCCTGTTCTTTGAGCTTTTCATAGCAGGTGGCGCTGTAGGGAGGGATGAAATTGTTCAGGATGCGCGAACCGCAGGTGGTGCGGATGCCTTCGGTCAGAAAGATATCCTTGAACGCCAGCGGGATGCCGGTCAGCACTCCCGCATCACCAGCCCCAATACGCAGATCAGCGGCAGCGGCATCAGCCAGGGCCCGTTCGGGAGTCACGGTAATAAAGCTGCCCACCTGCGGCTCCACGGCTTTGATACGCTCCAGCATTGCCCTGGCAGCTTCGACAGATGAAATCCGCCTGTGCATCAATTCATCGTGCAGCTCGTGTATGGTAAGGTCAAAAATATCCATGCGGACAGCATCTCCGATTCAGATCAATTTTATAAAAGACAGATTATTCAATAACCTTCGGCACGCGGAAAAAACTCTCCACGCGGTCTGGTGCGTTGGCAAGTGCTTTGTCGATACTGAATGACGGGCGGGTCAGATCCTCCCGGAAGGCGTTCTCCATCGGCACTGCGTGGGAAGTCGGCACGATGCCGTCCGTATTCACTCCCTTTAGTTTCTCCACATACCCGAGAATGGCGTCCATCTGTCCGGCAAAGAGGCTTTTCTCGTCCGGATCAAGTTCCAGGCGGGCCAGACGAGCCACATGCTCCACATCGGCAACAGTTATGTTCATGGTGGCAAACTCCGTAAAAAGCAATGTGTTCCGCAGCTCGTTTTGTAGCATGATGCAGGGCATTTGACAACAGAGATAACCCTGATTGACGGGAGAAAAGTTTTTTTTCTTGACACAGCCCCATTCTTTAAGTAATTTACACCTCTTTGAAAAATCACGGCCTTATACAGGCAGGCTTGTGCAGTATGTGAGGATGAACATGACGACTAACGTTGCAAAAATTGAAGATGTACAGCGGGGCTGGTATGTCGTAGATGCCCAGAATGCGGTCCTCGGCAGACTCGCCACCCAGGTGGCCAATGTTCTGCGCGGAAAGAACAAGGCTATCTACACTCCCAGCGTCGATACCGGTGATTTCGTGATTGTCGTGAATGCCGAAAAGGTGGCCCTGACCGGTCGCAAACTGGCCGATAAGATATATTACAGCCATTCCGGGTTTACCGGCGGCCTGAAAGAGATCTCAGCCGGTAAGCTTCTGGAGAGCAAGCCCGAAGAGGTTATCAAGAAGGCGGTCAAAGGCATGCTCCCCAAGAACAAGCTTGCCCGGCATATGCTCAAGAAACTCAAGATCTATGCAGGTGGCAGCCATCCCCATGATGCCCAGCAACCCAAGGTTCTCGCACTTTAACATCCAAACATTCTCCGAGGAGACGCACGAAAATGGCATCTGTAAGTTTTTACGGAACAGGCAAACGCAAGACATCAATAGCACGGGTATGGCTCAAGCCGGGTTCCGGCGCCATCACGGTCAACAGTAAAACCCTTGACGAGTACTTCGGTCGCGAGACATCCAAGATGGTTGTCCGCCAGTCGCTTGAACTCACCGAAAACATCGGTAAATTTGATATTTATGTAACAGTTCAGGGTGGCGGTGACACCGGCCAGGCCGGCGCAATCCGCCATGGCATCACCAAGGCCCTGCTGGAGAGCGATCCCGAACTTCGTGGGAACCTCAAGAAGGCCGGTTTCATCACCCGCGATTCACGCGTGAAAGAGCGAAAAAAATACGGCCGCAAGGCAGCCCGCGCCCGTTTCCAGTTCTCCAAGCGCTGATATCTGCTCATACTTCAGGTTACGACAAAAGGGAAATCCGAACGGATTTCCCTTTTGTCGTTCAGCATACAAAGACACCGTCACCCGGCATCTTCAAGCTGTAGCTCCTTGATCGCCATCTCCCGCATCTTGAACTTCTGTATCTTGCCGCTGGCTGTCATGGGGTAGGACTCAACAAACCTCACATACCGGGGAATCTTGTAGTTGGCAATTTTGCCGGCACAGAACTCCCGTACCTCGTCTTCAGTCATCTCCACCCCTTTTTTGACAATGACGGCAGCCATGACCTGCTCGCCGTACTTCCTGTCCGGCACGCCGTAAATCTGGATATCCGATATCTTGGGATGGGTATAGAGGAACTCCTCGATCTCCCTGGGGTAGATGTTCTCGCCCCCCCGGATGATCATGTTCTTGATTCTGCCCGTAATCTTGCAGTAACCGTTTTCGTCCATGATGGCCAGGTCGCCCGTATGCAGCCACTTGTCGGCGTCAATGGCCTTGGCTGTCTCCTCGGGCATCTTGTAGTAGCCCTTCATGACCAGATAGCCGCGGGTGCAGAGTTCGCCCTGCTTGCCGGGAGGCAGCGTAGCGCCGGTCTCGATGTCAACGATCTTGACCTCCACGTCCGGCAGGGCCCGACCAACAGTGGAAACCCGCAGCTCGATGGCGTCATCGGTGCGGGTCTGGGTGATGACCGGCGAAGATTCCGTCTGGCCGTAGGCGATGGTAATCTCGCTGGCATGCATCTGGTTGATCACTTTTTTCATGACCTCGATCGGGCAGTTGGACCCGGCCATGATGCCGCTGCGCAGTGAGGAGAGATCAAATTTGGAGAAGTCGGGATGCTCCAGCTCGGCGATGAACATGGTGGGGACCCCATGCACGGCGGTGCAGCGCTCTTTTTCGATGGTCTGCAGTACCTTGAGCGGATCGAAGATCTCCACCGGCAGCATGGTGGAGCCGTGGGTGACGCAGGCCAGCACGGCCAGCACGCAGCCGAAGCAGTGGAAAAAGGGGACCGGGATACAGAGACGGTCGATTTCGGTGAATTTCATGCACTCGCCGATATTGAATCCGTTGTTGATGAGGTTGAAATGGGTCAGCATTACCCCCTTGGGAAACCCGGTCGTGCCGGAGGTGTACTGCATGTTCACGGTCTCATGGCAGTCGAGGGTGGCCTCAACCGCAGCCAGTTCATCATCGTTGACAGTAGCGCCCAGCTCCAGGATGCCGCCGAAATTCAGCATGCCGTCGGGAGTTTCATCACCGATGAAGATTACGTTCTTCAAAAATGGCAGCCGCGCACTTTCCAGGCTGCCCGGTCGGCTTCCGCTCAACTCCGGGATGACGTCGCTGATGATCCTGATATAATCTGAATCCTTGAAAGATCTGACCATGAAGAGCGTGCCGGAGTCCGATTGTTTAAGGATATACTCCAGTTCGGCCGATTTGTAGCTG
The DNA here is from genome assembly GCA_903868145.1 of uncultured Desulfuromonadales bacterium. GTDB lineage: Bacteria > Desulfobacterota > Desulfuromonadia > Geobacterales > Pseudopelobacteraceae > CAIPTY01. The sequence continues at coordinate 25,389 of CAIPTY010000070.1, forward strand.
GTGTTGACCGTGACCAGTATGGCGCCTATCTTGGCCGTTGCGAACTGCAGGATAACCCACTCAGGTACATTGTAGGCCCAGATGGAGACATTGTCCCCTTTCCGGATTCCGAGCCGTAAAAGACCCTTGGCAACCGTCCGGCAGATCTCGTTAAACTCCCGGTAGCTGTAGCGCAAAGCCCGCTCGTGATACACCAGAGCCTCGTTGTCCGGAAAGCGTTCCGCCATCCCGTCAAGAAGTTTTCCTATGGTACAATCTATCTGTCGTGACATTATTCCCCCTCCACATCCAGTTCGTATCGCGCTTTATTATCAGATTATTCAGCCGGAGTAAATGAATTCAAACCGGCTGACCGGCCTACCATCTTGTAGATCCTGACATCCTCCCACGGCTCATCCATAATGCCGTCATGGATCGCCCAGCTCCTGCCGTGAACACTCCGTTCCATGCCCGGCATGCGGAAAGGGGAAGAGCCGTCCAGACGCTTCGTCAGCAAACCGTCGGAAGCGAAATGCCGGTCAATTCTCTCCATCAGCAGTCTGCCGCTGAGATAATCGAAGCCGTATTTTTCATAGCGGATTGCGTTGTCGTAGGTCAACGGCTCCGCCACAATCATATCCATACCCAATGCGTCCACGAATCGCTCGAAACGCTCAAAAAACTCTCCGAACATCCGCAATCCCCGGGTGGCCTGGTTGGGGAACAGTCCGGCGCGCATCGCCCTGACCTCCTCCGGGATGTTGCGTCCCAGGCTGGCAAAACAGTTGTCGTTGCCCTGCATGTCCCGATCGACAGCGAAGCGGGGAGATGCAGGATCACTGATAATGCAGAAAGACAGCTCCATCTGCCGGTACTGAGTATCCGCAATGTCCAGAAAGAATACGGCGTAGGGATCAGCCGGATATCTCCGTACCTGCAGCCGGGCCAGACCCATTCCCGAAGGCGCGATAACGGTAATGCCGTCTAGATCGTCTGTCGGGTGGGGAATGTCAAGCAGACTGAAAAGGCGCGGCGGGAGGAGGCTCGTGTAGATCCGCTGCTTTTCCTCCAGCCCGAGGAGATTGATGCTGCGCAGGCTGCCAAGCTCTGTACCACGCTCAGATACAAGCTGAATATTTCCGGTTAGTTTGCTCATGATGTGGTGCCAGTAAACAGGAACTGCCGCCAGAGGTCAAGTGGTGATTGTCACGGGGCTAAACTGATTGACACTGAAACGGGGCTGCACTAGAGTGAGATCAGTAACGATAACGGAGGTAAACCAATGCTGAACGTAGCAATAGTCGGAGCCAGCGGTTACACCGGACTTGAACTGATTCGCATCCTGCACTGCCATCCCGAAGTGGCGGTAACCTGCCTGACGTCGGAGCAGAGTGCCGGCAGGAGGATTTCCGAGGTTTTTCCCACTCTGCGGGGACGGTGCGATCTCGTGCTGGAGAATCTTGAACCGGTCCGGGTGGCCGAGAAGGCGGATATCATCTTCACCGCCCTGCCGCACACGGCGGCCATGGAGGTGGTGCCGACCTTCCTGAAACTGGGCAGGCGCGTCATCGATCTTTCCGCCGACTACCGGCTTTCGGATCCGCAGCTGTACAGTGACTGGTATGAGCAGCATCTCAACCCGGCTAACCTTAAGAAGGCGGTGTACGGGTTGCCTGAGATCAGGCGGGCAAAGATCAGAAGTGCCCGACTGGTCGCCAATCCGGGCTGCTACCCGACCAGCATCATACTCGGGCTTGCTCCGCTGCTGA
>CAIPTY010000071.1 GCA_903868145.1 uncultured Desulfuromonadales bacterium
AATTTCAAAAAAACGGATATTTTTTGCAATCTCCTCAATGCGTTTGATTCCTGGATTATGGCGCTCAATATGTCCGACCTGGAGCGCACAGTTTTTTTGGCGGCTTACGAAATAGAGGTGCTGAGATTCTGGAACAATGAATGTCTTTACCGATTTAGAAGCGGTGTTGCAGAAGATCTATGAGGCGCTGGCCGCGCGGCGGAAGACCATTTCCGACGAGGTGCAGGTGCTGATCGTGCCGGACAAGCAGGTTCCGTACCAGGACGTGATCACGATCTACGACTTTTGTGTGAAGCTGCAGTTCAAGCAGGTGGCGTTCTATCCGGTGAAGGAATAGGGGGAGGGGTAACCACGGTCAAACTGCATACCTTCGACGGTCTCCAGGCTGGTCTCCATCGATTTGGCTTCCTCGACGGTGATGACGCCTTCCTTGCCGACTTTTTCCATCGCTTCGGCGATGATGTCGCCGATGGTTTTGTCGTTGTTGGCGGAAATGGTGCCAACCTGGGCGATTTCCTTGTGATCCTTTATCGGCTTGGAGATTTTCTTCAACTCGGCTACGATTGCTTCAACAGCTTTGTCGATGCCGCGCTTGATTTCCATCGGGTTGTGTCCGGCGGCTACCAGCTTGGAACCCTGCTTGTAGATGGCCTGAGCCAGAACGGTTGCAGTGGTGGTGCCGTCACCGGCAACGTCGGAAGTCTTGGACGCAACTTCCTTTACCAGCTGTGCGCCCATGTTCTCGAACTTGTCTTCCAGTTCGATCTCTTTGGCGACGGTTACGCCGTCTTTTGTGATCAGCGGTGCACCGTAGGATTTGTCGATTACCACGTTACGCCCTTTGGGGCCGAGGGTCACTTTTACAGTATCGGCGAGTATATTGACGCCTTTGAGGATTGCGTTGCGGCCGTCCTGGTCAAACTTGATGATCTTTGCTGCCATGTCTTTATTCCTCCATGTCGTTTGTTTTTATGTATGGTCTGTTAATTATTCTACAACTGCGAGGAGGTCGTCCTCACGCATCATAAGGTAATCCTCACCATCAACCTTGACTTCCGTGCCGGCATACTTGCCGAACAGAACCGTATCACCCACTTTTACGTCCAGCGGCAGAACCTTGCCGTCCTCAGTCTTCTTGCCGTTACCGGCGGCCACGATCTCGCCACGCTGCGGCTTCTCTTTGGCTGTTTCAGGGATAAAAAGCCCCCCAGCAGTCTTGGTTTCTTCTTCGACCCTCTTGACGAGGATGCGGTCCTGAAGCGGTCTTAATTTCATCGGTACTTCTCCTTTCGTATGGATGACTTCTGTGTAAAGTCGAGATGAATTTAGCACTCAAACTTGATGAGTGCTAACTGAGGGTGAATATAAACAGCGCCCTTTCAAAAATCAAGGGGGAAAAGCCAAAAAAATATAGCGCAGTATTTTGTCTTTGACTTTCAGGCAGTTGCTTGATACAAATCCCGCACAATTGTTTTACCTGTCAACGGTCTGGTGCCGTGCCCCGCCAGGCATGGTTAAAAGGGAAGAGGGTTAAAATCCCACGCTGTCCCGCAACTGTAAGGGAGTACCGAATTCGCACAATGCCACTGGGAAGATCCGGGAAGGCGCGGACAAGGGATGATCCCCAAGCCAGGAAACCTGCCATTCCGATGCTTTCTGGAACCTCCGTGGAAAGAGGCGCCGAAGCCGGATATGCTGCCGAAGCTTCGAGCCCTTGTTCCTCAGCGGATAAGGGCTCTTTCTATTTCTGGAGGTGTGTATATGGCACAGACAATCTTCATCACCGGCGGCGCACGCAGCGGCAAAAGTCTCCACGCCGAGCGAACTGCCCTGAGATTCGGAGCGCCGCTCTGTTATCTGGCGACAGCTCAACCCCTGGACATGGAAATGGGCGAACGCATCGAGCAGCACCAGAACCGTCGCGGTGATGCCTGGCAGACCCTCGAAGAACATTTACATCTGACCCAGGCACTGGCGCGCTGTGATGGTTCGTATCGGGCTGTTCTGGTGGATTGTCTGACGCTCTGGATTTCCAATCTACTGCTGCGCTACGAAGACTCGGGCGAGGATGCCGCTGAAAGGATTCTGGACGATGTGCACCGCCTGACCGCAACCCTGCACGATATGCGTACGCCGGTCATACTGGTGTCCAACGAAGTCGGCATGGGGATTGTGCCGGACAACAGACTGGGACGGATCTTCCGGGACATCGCCGGACAGGCCAACCAGATTCTGGCCACTGGTGCCGACGAAGTCTGGCTGGTTGCCTGCGGCATACCGCTCAAGCTGAAATAACCTGCCGAGGATGTATATGGACAATCTAAAGAAAACAGTGGAACGTATCAAACCGGTCGATGCAAATCTGCTGGCCCAGGCTCAGAGGAGGCTGGACAACAAAACCAAACCTCCCGGTTCACTGGGCAGACTGGAAGAATTCGGTCGCCGCATGCTTGCCATCAGTGGCTGCTCTGATCCGGATACATCAAAAAAGGTCATCTTCACCTTTGCCGGCGACCACGGCATTGTGGAGGAAGGCATCTCACTCTACCCCCGGGAAGTCACCACCCAGATGGTGCTGAACTTCCTGCGCGGAGGAGCCGGAGTCAATGTTCTGGCTCGCCATGCCGGAGCGGAAGTGCGGGTGGTCGATGTGGGGGTTGCCTTTGACTTTGATGAAGCCCCCGGCTTGATCCGCCGCAAAGTGGCGTACGGCACGCGAAACTTCACCAAAGGCCCGGCCATGACCCGTGACGAGATGCTCACCGCCCTGCAGGTGGGTATTGATCTGGCTGATCAATGCAAAACCGAAGGTGTTGGTCTCGTCGGAACCGGCGAGATGGGCATCGGCAACACAACTCCATCCTCGGCCATCATTGCGGCCATATCCGGCTTGAGCGTGAGAGAACTGACCCATCGGGGCACAGGCATCAATGATGAAGCCCTGGAGAAAAAGGTTCGCGTTATCGAGCAGGGTTTGGCCCTGAATCGGCCAAATGGGACGGATCCGCTGGATGTGCTGACAAAAGTTGGCGGGCTGGAAATTGCCGCCATTGCCGGGTTGGTGCTGGGCTGCGCCGCCAACTCGCTGCCGGTGGTTATTGACGGTTTCATTTCCACCGCTGGTGCGCTGATTGCCTCGGAACTGCACCCAAATGTGCGGGACTACATCTTTGCCGCCCACCGTTCCGTTGAGATCGGCCACCGCTCCATGCTGGAGAGAATCGGACTTGAACCGATCCTGGACTTGAACCTGCGACTGGGTGAAGGAACCGGTGCGGCTCTGGCCATGACGCTTATTGAGGCCGGGGTGAAGATTCTCAAGGAGATGGCGACGTTTGATGAGGCGGGGGTAACGCACTAACACATCGGCAACGCTTTGTACGATACGAAAAACTTGAATTTCTAACATTATACGTATAACGTATTTCAATAATACGTATAGCAGAGGAGATATCGCCATGAACGCAAAGCTGACGCTCAGTCTTGACCGGGACATAATCGAGCAGGCAAAAGAGTTTGCCGGTAGCCGGCATACAAGCCTTTCCAAACTTATTGAGGGATACCTTCGACAGACGACCGGCTCAAGCGATGTATCAAATCCGACAACACCCTTGGTTGCAAAGCTTTCCGGTGTACTTGATGCGCGGAAATTGGGCGATGATAAAAGCGATTACGGTGATTTTCTCGCGGACAAATATCGATGAAACCGCTGCTGTTTGTGGATACGGACATCGTTCTCGACCTGCTTGCACGCCGCGAACCTTTTTACAAGGCTGCGGCACGTCTTTTTTCCCGTGCCGAGACCGGTGATATTTCCCTGGCTGTATCGTCGCTGACCTTTGCCAATCTCTTTTACATTTTGAGAAAACAGGTTTCCTCAAAACATGCGCTTGAGGTGCTGCGCAATTTCAAGCGGCTTGTGACTGTTCTTGCTGTGGACGACGCTACCGTTGAGCAGGCTCTGCACGCCGGATTCAACGATTTTGAGGATGCAATACAGTATCATGCTGCGCAGCATGCCGGTTGTTCCAAGTTGCTGACTCGCAACGGACGGCATTACCGCAAAGCTGAGATGGCCATTGAGACAGCTGATCTGTATTGCTCATCCAACTGAAAACCGTAACAATTGGCAACCTCACTTATCTGTCTGTAGAATATTCACCAGTTAAAGGTTCCGTTTTGGTAGACCACCGGTTCACGCGCACGCCCGCGAACCGGTGAATAACAAGTTGTACAGAAAAAGGAAACAAGACAAATGGACACGCCTCTTCCAGCAAATATCCCTCCGGAAGTTGCTCACCATCTAGGTTACTACGTTTACCTATACATAGACCCAAGGACAGGAAATCCGTTCTATGTCGGTAAGGGACAAGGACAGCGAGCTCTGTCGCACCTGAGCGCTGAAGGCGAGTCACGGAAGGCACGAATTCTTGCGGAGTTGAAGCAGCTTGGCATCAATCCGCAGATTGACATTCTCGCTCATGCTTTACCAAACGAGGAGACGGCATTTCGGATTGAGGCTGCCATCATCGACTTATTTGGCCTTGATGCCTTGTCGAATGCCGTTCGTGGTTGGCAAAGCATTCAACTGGGCCGCATGCATCTAAAAGAACTGGTGACATATTACGCTGCTACGCCTGTGGACATTGATGATCCTGTGTTACTTATCCGCATTAACAAACTGTACCGCCACAGTATGTCAGCTACAGAATTATATGAGGCGACCAGAGGCGTTTGGAAGCTCGGAGAACGGCGAGAAAAGGCGGAATTTGCTTTTGCAGTTTTTGAGGGTGTTGTACGAGAAGTTTATGAAATTTACTCTTGGCACCCTGCTGGGTCACAACATTATGAGTCCAGGTCAGCCGATGACGTGACACTCAAGGGGCGGTGGGAATTCAGGGGACAAGTTGCTTTAGACAAAATCAGGAGTAAATACGTAGACCGTTCCGTCAAAAAATATCTGCCGCCGACAGCTCAGAATCCAATCGCATATGTGAACGTATGAGTGTACAACCAGCGGCGACAGCGGTCTCCGCTGACGCTCCGCCGCTGGCGCCTTGAGACGTTATCGCAAGCACCGGCACCTGATTACTGAACACCAAAATCCACTTATCAGTTGAATGTCATGCGCCTCTACCTGATTGCCTTACAATTCCTGACCATCATCCCCCTTCCCTTCGACACCCGCTGTCAGAAGGGGGATCTGGGGCGTGCCTCGGCCTTTTTCCCACTGGTGGGGCTGACGATTGGCGGTCTGCTGGTCGGCCTGAACTGGCTGATCGAGCCCTGGTTGAGCCGCCCGCTGACCGCCGCCCTGCTGATCACGTTCCTGGCAGCGATCACCGGAGGCCTGCACCTGGACGGTCTGGCCGATGTCTGCGACGGCCTGGCGGCACGGGGAAACCGTGAGCGCTTTCTGGCGGTAATGAAGGATTCCCATATCGGAGCGCTGGGAGCTGTCGGACTGGTGCTGGGTTTGCTGCTGAAATGGCAGGCTTTGGTAGCGGTTCCATCCGCGATAACCTGGCAGGTGTTGCTGCTCTTTCCCATACTGGGGCGCTGTGCCCAGGTGCTTGCTCTGGGTGGAGCACAACACGCCCGCCAGGACGGCATCGGCGCAGCCATTATCCAGGGCATGGGCACCGGGCACCTGCTTGTGGCACTTGCTGTGACCGTTGCGGGCTGCCTGATACTGCTGCCGGTCACGGCCATGATTGCGCTGACCGCCGTCTGTGCAGTCACGCTGATGGTCAAGGGCTATTTCCAACATCGCCTGGGGGGACTGACCGGCGACATTGTCGGCTGCATCAACGAACTTGCTGAGATAACCGCCCTGATCGTGCTGTCTGTCAATAACCCCGAGCTACCCCATCTTTGATCTCAAGGAGAAACGCATGCTGACCCAGATTGAATCCGCCCGCCAGGGCATAATAACCGCGCAGATGCAGAGCGTAGCTGACAAAGAGCAGCTTGATGCCGGATATATCCTCCGCATGGTGGCGGAAGGCAAGATCGTCATCCCCTGGAACCATAACCGCAAACCTTCACGCATTTCCGGCATCGGTAAGGGCCTCTCCACCAAGGTCAATGCTTCCATTGGAACGTCCTCTGACATCGTCGATTACGGAGCGGAGGTCAGGAAGGCACTGGTTGCCCAGGAAGCTGGGGCTGACACGCTGATGGAACTCTCCGTAGGAGGCGATCTGGACCGGGTACGCCGCGAAGTCATCGCCGCCGTGGAACTACCGGTGGGCAATGTGCCTCTCTATCAGGCTTTCTGCGAGGCCGCTCGCAAATACGGCGATCCCAACAGGCTGGACGAGGAGTTGCTCTTCGACCTGATCGAACGGCAGTGCGCCGATGGAATGGCCTTCATGGCGGTGCACTGCGGCATCAATCTCTGCACCATCGAGCGGCTGCGCAAACAGGGATACCGCTACGGCGGACTGGTCAGCAAGGGGGGGGTCAGCATGGTGGCCTGGATGCTGGCCAACAACCGTGAGAACCCGCTCTACGAGAAGTTCGACCGGGTAGTCTCGATCCTCAAGAAGTACGACACCGTATTGTCGCTCGGCAACGGTCTGCGGGCCGGGGCAATTCACGATTCCTCCGACCGGGCCCAGATCCAGGAACTGCTCTTCAACTGCGAACTGGCCGAGATCGGGCGTGACATGGGCTGCCAGATGCTGGTGGAAGGACCGGGTCATGTGCCGCTGGATGAGATCGAGGGTAACATCCAGTTGCAGAAACGCATGAGCGGCGGGGCGCCCTACTACATGCTCGGACCGATCACCACCGATGTTGCCCCCGGCTTCGACCACATCACCGCCGCCATCGGCGCGGCCCAGTCCAGCCGCTTCGGGGCCGATCTGATCTGCTATATCACCCCGGCCGAGCATCTGGCGCTGCCGACCGAGGATGATGTCCGCATGGGGGTCAAGGCCGCTAAAATAGCCGCCTATATTGGCGACATGAATAAATATCCGGAAAAGGGGCGTGAGCGTGACAAGGAGATGTCCAAGGCCCGCCGCGACCTGAACTGGGACAAACAGTTTGAGCTGGCGCTTTACCCGGAGGACGCCCGTGCCATACGCGCCAGCCGGACGCCGGAGGATGAGGATACCTGCACCATGTGCGGTGATTTCTGCGCCTCGCGGGGGGCGGGAAAACTGTTTTCCGGTGATTTGAAGGGTGACAGGATCTGACGGAATATTATTGGCCGCCCGATTTGTTCTTGACGGTTCAACCGTTAATGCTATACGTGGATTCAATCAGACTGATACTGCAAATGGAGGAAATTCATGTCACTGGAAGGAAAAAAAGCCCCAGATTTCTGTCTTGAGGGGAGCGATGGCTCACGCCACAGCTTGCAGCAGTATGCGGGTAAAACCGTTGTGATCTATTTCTACCCCAGGGACAACACACCCGGATGCACCAAGGAAGCCTGCGGTTTCCGGGATCATCACGGCGAACTGGCCGACAAAGGCATCGTCGTTCTGGGTGTCAGCAAGGACAGCGTCGCTTCGCACGGCAAATTTATCGGCAGCTACAACCTGCCGTTCGTGCTGCTGTCAGACCCGGATACCGCCATGATGCAGGCATATGGCGCATTCGGCGAAAAGGTCATGTATGGCAAGAAAACCACCGGCACGATCCGCTCCACCGTCATCATCGACCCGGACGGCACCGTTTCGAAACAGTGGGCGAAAGTAGCCAAGGCCGAGCAGCACCCGGATCAGGTGCTGGAGTATCTGCGAGGGTGAATCCGCAAGAGGTGCGTTTTTGTCAGGTCTCCTGCACGGCGTAAATACCGGGTGCGTTACGCCAGTATCCCTTGTAATCCAGCCCGTAGCCAAACAGGAAGCGGTCGCCAACCTCGATGCCTGAGAAATCGGCCCGCATGCCGGGCGTGACCTTACGCAGATGCAGTTTTTCCACCAGCGCCGCCATCAGAACCTGTGCCGCACCCTGCTGGCGACAATAGTCGGCAATGGCGGCCAGCGTAACCCCTTCATCCAGAATATCATCCAGAAGCAGCACCGTCCTGCCCTGCAGGTTGAGTTGCGGCCTGACCGTCCAGTGCAGGTTACTGCCGTTCTTTTTGTGTCCGTAGCGGGTGGCGTGAACGTAGTCAACCTCCAGCGGAAATACCAGCCTGGTCAGAAGTTGGCCGGTAAAGATCAGACCGCCGTTCATGACGCAGAGCAGCACCGGGCATGAGCCTTTCAACCGTCCGCTGATCTCCTGCGCCATCCTGTCTATGGCGACTTCAACCTCGGCCCCTGTGACCAGAAGATCAGCTTCGTTAAATATCCTGTTCGCTTCTGCAACGGTCATGTGATCTCCTTTCGTTGCGCGCCCACAACCCGTTCGATGCCGCCCGGATCGCGTGCCGTAAACGCTTCGCCATAGTGTGGAATCGAGCGGAAAAGCGCCGCCACCTCAGCCGCCTGCCCCACTCCCACCTCCAACAGCACCCAGCCACCCGGATTCAGGCATTGCACAGCCCCCGGAATCAAGGCACGGTAAAAGTCCAGGCCGTCCAGGCCCCCGTCAAGGGCGCTGCGGGGATCGTATTCCCGCACCTCCGGTTCCAGGGCGGCGATCCCGCTTCGGGGAATATACGGAGGATTCGAGACAATCAGGTCAAAGCAACGCCCGGCCACGGGTTCAAGCAGAGAACCCGATAGAAACTCCATGACGACGCCATGCCTCTCCGCATTTCTGCGCGCCACGGCCAGCGCATTCCCGGATATATCCGAAACAGTGACGGCGGCAGTCGGCAGACTGCGTGCAAGCGTCACGGCAATGCAGCCGCTGCCGGTTCCCACATCAAGGACCGTGAGTGCCTGCGGCATCCGCTCCAGCGCTTCCCCCGCCAGGGTTTCAGTATCGGGACGGGGAATGAGTACATCCGGCGTTACTTCAAAATCCAGGCCGCAGAATTCCTGAGTGCCCAGGATATGTTGAAGCGGTTCCCGCCTGCCACGACGGGCAACCATGGCACGATAGGCAGAAAGTTCCGCACCGTTCAGCGGTTTTTCAAAATTGAGGTACAAACCGACCCGATCCAGCCCCGTTGCGGCACATAAAAGCCACTCTGCCTCACGCCTGGCATTATCAACTCCCTTGCCAGCCAGAAATTCCCTGGTCCAGTCAAGGACTTTCAAGGTTGTCCATATCTCAGGTTGAGTCATGCTGAAATTCCTTGTGCGATTCTTTCCGAGAACTTGACCCTAAACCGTTACCCTTTGGCGAGCATCAATAACTATCCAGCCTAAACCCCGCTGGAAATGAGGATAATAAGGGGGATGCGCTACAAACACAATACACTTGATCTATGGGCGGTACAAAACTCTCAGCCGATTCACTCCGGAAACCTCGTCAGGAGGCAGATGTACTCGAAATACCGGGGTCTATTGTGGATCGTATTTATAGCCGACACCATAGACGGAATGGATGACTTCGATATCCGGAGACACGCAGGCGATCTTCCTGCGCAGGTTTTTGATGTGGCTGTCGATGGTTCGATCGCTGACTATACGCTGATCGGGATAAATATGATCCATGAGTTGCTCGCGACCATAGATCCGTCCCGGGTTTGCTGAAAGAAATTCCAACAGGTTGAATTCAACTACCGTCAACTCCAGTTCCTGACCGCGCAGGATCGCCAGCAGGCGGTTCTCATCCAGTTGAAGCACAGGGGGTACAATTGATGGCAGCTGTTCGGAGCTTCTCCGCAGAACCGCCTTGACACGTGCTACCACCTCTCGCGGACTGAACGGTTTGCAGATATAATCATCGGCCCCGAGTTCAAGACCGAGCAATCGATCAATCTCCTCAATACGGGCGGTAACCATGATAATCGGAACGGATGAAAATGATCGGATATCCTTGCAGATATCCACCCCGTTTCGCCCCGGCAGCATCAGGTCGAGCAGGATCAGGGCGGGCATCCTTTCCCGAATCCGCGGCAGTACCTCAAGCCCGTTTTCCAGGCATTCCGCTTCATATCCCGCTTGTTGCAGATAATTGCTCATGAGTCTGGCAAGTTTCGGTTCATCTTCGACAATCAATACAGGGCTGTTCATTGCTTTCTCCCAAGTGCTGGCAGGGTTATCCGTATCCAGACCCCGCCGTGTGGTGAATGGAGCGCTTCAATGGCACCCTCATGGGCCTCGACGATCTTGCGGCAAATTGCAAGTCCGAGTCCCGCACCACCGGATGCCCTGTTGCGTGACCCTTCGACACGATAGAGGCGCACAAACAGCTTCTTCCGCTCTTCTTCGGTAACCCCGGGTTCACTATCCCTGAAATCAACTGTCACAGCACCCTGCGCTGTTTCAAGTGTAATGTCGAGCGTGCCGCCGGAATCCGTATAACTCAGGGAATTATTCAATAGATTGCCGAAGAGCTGCGCCAGTCGTTCGGTATCGGCGAAAACAAAAACAGGGTCATGCGGGAGCAGGACGTTGAGTGTCAGTTCTTTTTCTGCAAATTTAGACTGCGAACGGTTGATCGCTGCGGTCAGGATATCCGACAAATTTGCGTAGTCTTTCCGGTATGCAAGCGCTCCGACATCGGAAAGCGCCAATTGGTACAGATCGTCGACCAGTCTGTTAAGCCGGAAAACCTCAACCTGAAGTGAGGTGATGGATTCGAGCGAGAGATCCTGAAGGCCGTCCTGAATGGCCTCAATCTCGCCTCCCAGAATCGCAAGCGGCGTCCGCAGTTCATGGGAGATATCGGCCACAAACTGCCGCCGGGCCTGCTCGTTCTTGTCGAGACTCAGCGCCAGGGCGTTAAAGTCGCGGGAAAGGTGTCCAAATTCGTCATCTGAGTCAACGGGCACCCGTATATCATACTGCCCGGATGAGAGATGACCGGTGGCGGCAGCCAGTTTCCTGAGCGGACGAACCAGAAGACGGGCCAGCGGGAGTGAAATTGCGGCAGCAACGAGCAGCATGATTGCCGCCACAAGACCAAAAAACACCCTCTGTTCCTTGACAAACTTCAGTTGGTGGTTCTCGGAAAGAAACTTACTCGGAAGCAGTCCGAGATAGCCTACTACCTTTCCTTTGTCTTTAATCGGCTTATAGAGCTCGATGCCTCCAGCATTTCCGGTACCGAAAACGGGATTTCGTCTGGCATCCAGCACAATAATGCGCCTCTCCAGGCGAAAGAAACGTCTATTAGGGTTGGCATCCGGAGAAGGGGGAGGCTGTTCCAGCCTGGATTCATTGGCCACCGGGGGGTGGGGAGGCATGGAACTTTCAGCAATGGTTTCACCGATTAACTGGGATACCGTTTCGGGCGATGCCTGAATGAATCCCCACCCTTTCGATGCACCATACGCTTTTCCCAGCTTTGCCGCCAGGCGTTCAATGCGGTTTTGTTCGAGCTGGTTCACATACCTCAGAAAACCGCGATCCATGCTCCATTGCATGATCAGAAACATGAACAGAACTACGATTGCATTGGCTGCGAGGATAGCCAGAAAAACCCTGTGCGTTACGTTCAGTCTCATCATCTCGGAACCCGCTTGCGGCAGTAATTGACTTTTCAATCTGTCAGCATCGTATTTTGCTTTTTAAAAAATGGAAAGGGTGATTCGTGGCTATGGAGAAAAATCCACAATCACTCCATATTCACTCCACAATTATGCTGTAGGTTGTAATCAAGAAAACGGCGACGTCATCAGCAGGTTCGAAAAAATTTCATCAGTGCCGGATTATATCCGGCGAGACCGGAGGATCACAATGAACAGGACACTTCGCCTACTCGTTACATTCGTTGCTATTGCTCTTCTCTCACCACTGGCGGCTGACGCATATGGGCCACATGGCTACTATCGGGGCGGCATTTGGATAGACCCCTGGTGGGTGGCTCCCTCCCCCTATTATTCGGCTCCCCGGGTGATCGTGGAACGGCCTGCCACTGAATATTACGTGCAACCGGCCCCGCAGCAACCGGAAGAGCCGGCCTACTGGTATTACTGCAGGAGACCTGAAGGGTACTATCCCTATATAAAACAGTGCCCTGACGGATGGATGAAGGTCGTTCCGACTCCTCCATCACAAAGACAGGAGAAATAGACCATGTTCAGAAACGTCATTAAATCATTCTTCTCCATCTCTCTACTTGCCCTGTCTGCCTGCGCAACGGTTCCGACAGGTCCGAGCGTGACGGTGATTCCTGCATCGGGGAAACCGTTTGAAGTCTTTGCCCAGGAAGATGCCTCCTGCAGACGATGGGCTGAGCAGCAGACCGGCCTCACACCGCAGGAGACCATGGATAAAAACACCGCCACCGGTGCAATCGCCGGCACGGCGCTTGGCGCAGGCGCAGGTGCACTCATAGGTTCGGCGTCAGGTCATGCCGGAGCTGGAGCGCTTATCGGCGCCGCCAGCGGGTTGCTTGTCGGAACCGCGGCGGGAGCAAACTCAGGCCAGATATACGGTCGAGAAGCTCAACGACGCTACGATAGTGTGTATCTGCAATGCATGTATGCCAACGGCAATCAGATTCCCGGAAGAATAAGAAGGGCGAGACGAATCTATTCCAGCTATGATCTTGCGCCGCCACCGCCGCCGATTGTCCGATCACAATCCAGTGAGTCTATCCCCTCGCCTCCGCCGGGCGCCACTCCCCAGACACCTCCCGAGCTGCTTGAGAGAAAAGGGGGGATGCGGTAGAAAGCGTTGAATAACAGACAGATGGATCACGGAAACTAAAGAGAAAACTTACCCGCAATATAAAAAAGGAGAATCTGCATGAAAACCGGATTACGTATTCTGAGTCTGACAGCTTTAGGTATTGCAAGCTTTGCAACGCTTGTACTCGCTGATACCGTAACACATGCTTCCACCCCCGCTGCCCGGCAGTCCACGGACGGATTCAAAGAAAACCACGACAAGAAAATGGCTGCCAGGGCCGCCCTGCTCGGCCTTACAGACACCCAGCAAACCAGGATAAAATCAATTGTAACGGCCTCCCGCGAAGCCAATGCACCGCTTCGCCTGAAACTCGCCGATAATCGGAAGCAGATCAGGGAACTTTCCCGTGCCGTTCCGTTTGATGAAGCCGCTGTCCGGGCACTTATTGCCGGGGGCGAGTCACTTCGAACTGAGCTTGCCATATCAAGGATCAAGGTCAGGAATCAGATCCAGACGGTTCTGACCCCCGAACAGCAGGCAAAGGCACAACAGCTGCGTCAGCTTTCTCCCAATAAACATCGTGTATTGCACCGGGATGGCGAGATGTGATATTCGGTCTACGCACGTTTATGAGAATGAACGATTTTCAGCATACATCTGAATTGGAGACACCATGAGGAAAATGATCATCCTGTTTGTCGCGCTATGTTCATCTTTACTTGCTCTGCCGGTTTTTGCAGCTCAGGTCCGGGTCTATGTAACCGACATGAACGCCATCGGCGTCCAGAACAGGGACGAGATGAAAACCACACTCCAGACGCTGCTTGCGTCACGTCTGAACGGCGACAGCATCCTGACGGTTGGGAACATTACAGAAGCGGATGCAGTTGTCAGCGGAACCTATATTGTAATCGGCTCGGCCTACAGTTTTGACGCCATGGCCAAAACAACCGGCGGGACTACTCTTGGTCGGGCCTTCATACAGGGGGAGGCCTCAGAGGAATTGATTCAGGCAGTGGGCAAGCTGGCTGAGAAACTCTCGGCTGAGGTGCGCAAGGCGTATGCCACCGGGGTGGCTGCGACTGAAGCCCCTCGCACTGCTGCGCCCACTCAGGCACGTGCCGCGAGCAGCCAGTCCGGCGTACAGCGTGTGCAGGAAGGTGACATCGTAAAGCCCGAGCGGTTTGTCAAAGGTGGCGTAAGCGGACTGGTCAGTAAGCGCCTGCCCGGAGCGGCCAATCTGTTGGCCGTGGGGGCAACCATGCCCGACGGTACCAGGCAGGTATTTCTGGCACAGAATAACCGGCTACAGTACTTCATCCAGGGCGAAGAGACCAAGCTGATTGCCAGCGCCGATTTCAAAGCCAACGAGAAGATCATAGCCCTCGATGTAGTCGATGTTAACGGAGATGGAAACAAGGCTATCTATGTCACGGTCGCCAAAAATGACGATCTTGCATCACAGATCTGGGAAGTCAGAAAGGATAAGCTGACCCGTATCGCTTCCGACCTCCCGTATTATTTCAGAGCCATAGCATTGGCCGGCGGCCCCTTGAAACTGTACGCCCAGGAGTCGGGCAGGGGCGACGACGACTACTACGGGAATGTTTTTGAAGCCACCAGAAGCGGAAACACGATAAAGAAAGGCAGGACCTTGTCCCTGCCCCGCTATGGCAGCATCTTCTCCTTTAACCAGTTTCGCAACAAGGACGGAGAGCTGATGACCATTGTGATAAATCCGGATGGCTACCTGATCGTCTACAATCCGGAAATGAAAGAGCTCTGGCGCAGCAACGACGCCTTCGGGTCATCGGCGCTTTATTTTCAGAAAACCGATGATAAGAATGCCCGGATTTCCAATGACCGTTCTCGTTGGATATTCCTGAAACAGCGCATTCAGGTAACCTCAAAGAATGATATTCTGATCGGGAAGAATGACGGCATGTTTGTCATCGGCAATGCGCGGAATTACAAGCGTGGGGCCGTCTATAACTTTTCCTGGGACGGTTCAAGCCTGGAAGAGGTGTGGCGTACCAAGGACACCCAGAACTACATGCCGGATTACTGGTACGACGAACCCCGAAACGAGCTGTTGATTCTGCAGATGCCCCAGAAACCGGGGCCATTTGAAGAAGGCTCTGCATCTCTGGCGATAAAGAAGGTGGAATAGAAGGTCGCCAAGGTGATTATATTCATCGGAAAACTCGGCAAACCGTTTGCTTGACAAGATGGGATGATCTGACGGGGCTGGTTTCTCACCATCCCAGTTGATATTTTGAATGGAGCAGCTTGAATGCAACTATTAAAGTGGAGCACGGATCTTGAACTGGGATTGGAGGATATCGACCATCAGCATAAACAGCTGATTAATATGATAAATGAGTTAAGCTTAGCCATTGAATATGCTCAATCCAATTCTGTCACCCTTGCTATCGTGGACAGATTGCAAGGGTACGCCCTGACACACTTTAAAGCCGAGGAGGAAATATTCTCAAAATACAATTATACCGACAGGGCAGGCCATGATTCAGAACATGAAAAGTTCAACGAGTCGATAAAATATATCCGAAGGCAATGTGAATTGATTGATACGCCAATGTCAGCCAGGATTCGGGACTTTCTGCTTGCTTGGCTAGGCAATCACATAATGACCAAGGACAAGGAATATAAGAGTTTTATTGACAAAATGCCTGTTCAATAAGCTCTCGATTCCCGAAAACGCCAAACAGGATAAATATTATCCTTTATGTTCTTTACGAATTACCGATATAGTATTCATGTTAGACATCTAAATGGAGGTCACTCTTATGATAGCACCCGTATCAGGAACGCCAGCAACGAATGTAACACCACCGGCTCCCGCAGCGGCAGAAGCCAAAACCCTACAACAGGTAGCCAGTAAAGACCAGGTAAACGTTTCCAAGCTGGCTCAAAAGCTGGCCTCTGATGGTGACACTCAAGCTCAAGAGGTCAAGGAGAGTGGTGCAGAACGGGCAACTGAAACGGCAAGAAGTAAAGCGTAATTCTGTAAAGAAGAGACAGGTCGTGCAGAAAAGGGGGATGGCGAGACACGCTTTCCCCCTTTCTACAGATAGATTGGAGAATTACAGACAATAATGGCCAGCCTGACAACGCGCCTGATACAAAAACGATTGCCCCGGAAAATGGTTGTGGGAATTATTTTTTCTTCCATACTCATTCTTATTTCGATTGCAGGTTCATCTGGAGCGGCATGCGAGAAAGAGGACTTTGAAACAAGAGTATCAGGAAACTCCCAATGCCTTTTGATGAGACGTTACGGCTCAACGCATCCGGACTCCATGGTTGTATGGATTCACGGCAACGTATCTTCGGGAGGTCCTGCCAATTACCATTTTCCCATCGCTCAAAAGTTTGCGGCCAATTTTACTCCCGGCAGCATTATGTCCGTAGCGCTTGTACGCCCGGGTTACCCGGATGGCAGCGGGAATTATTCAACCGGTTATGACAAAGATCGTGCCGATAATTGGCCACGGGAAGTCATCGCCGAAGTAGGTGCGGCGATCGAAAAACTCCGGATAAAATACAAGCCAATGAATTTGATACTTGTCGGACATTCGGGAGGTGCGGCAACAGTAGCCGTACTTTTAGGCATGAAACCAAAGTTGGCCGAATCGGCGGTATTAGTCTCTTGCCCCTGCGATCTGATTGCATGGCGGATGGGGAGACGAGGGCCACCTTGGAGTAGCGAAAATCCGATGCTCTGGATTGATGATGTGCCTGCGACAACCAGGGTTATTGCACTGACAGGCACAGGTGATACCACAACATCACCGGCTGTAGCTGAAGGTTATATTGAGGAATTGAAAGCACGTGGTAACGATGCCGTTTTTCAAACCATCCCCGACGTAAAACATAAAGAGGCGCTGGGAACAACAGCAGTGTTAGAAGCGATTACCAGACTTATACCGCAGTAAAAGATGAATCCTGATGGGGCGGGTGTTTTTAAAACAGCCCCCATAAACACCCCTGTAATAAATCCGGTGGCCCGCTTTTTCAGCGGGTTATTGCCAGGTCTCTCTGCCGTACGGCAATGGTTTTCCGTGATCCGTTATCCAGGCTGCGATGTCCGCCATGGGTTTTTCTCTCTGAAGATCCCGCAGCAGCATGTGGTAACCGTCGTCGTAGAAGAGCTTCCGGGTTGTTTCAGGCATCTTGTCCATCATCTTGAGGGTCGGTTCTTTCGGAATGACCTGATCGTTTTTGCCGTACAGCACCAGGGTGGGTAACTGTAGTCTCGCCGACTGCGCCAGTGCTGCATCCATCAGGTTGGTGAGGCCGTACATGGCGTCAACCCGAGTGGCTTTGATAATGAGTGGGTCGCGCCCCAGATCCCGCAGCATTTCGATATTATCTGACGGCTTTATTTTCAGACTCTTGCCTGTCAGCTCCAGCCACGGGAGGGTATGGGAGGTAACGGCGAGCAGCCAGCGCTGGTACCAGGGCATGGATTCCCGCGCCCAGACTGCCGGTGCAACCAGAATAACGCCATCGACTGGCGGTGGGTTGCTTCCGGTCATGGCGACGATGGTGATGGCCCCGCCCATGCTCTCACCCAGCGCATAGAGCGGAATACCGGGGTGCCGCTTGCGAAGCTCCCGTACAAAGCTGGTGAGGTCGTTCGTGTATGCCTCGCTGCCCGACCAGAGTCCGTGCCCCGGCGCAGCGCCAAACCCTCGCTGATCATATGCATAGCAGGCGATACCCTGTCTGTTCAGGTAGGCTCCCGTATAGGTGAAGGCCGTGTTGCGGTCATTGAAGCCGTGCAGTGCAACGATGACGGCCATGATGGGGCGATCCACCGGCAACCAGCTGCGTACCGGCAAGACTGCACCGTCAGCGGTGATAAAGCGCTCCGGTTCCAGTCTCGGCTCTCCGACTGTTTTTCCGGGGGGATTGACGACCGGCAGACATGCCGACAAGAGCAGCAGAATCACTACCAGCAGGCCCATTATGGAGATATGTCTCCGTCGGCGCATCAAAGCGCGACTCCGGAGCATGTGTGTTCGACCATACGCTTGACACAGGTCAGAATATTGTCAACAGCGACTTCGGCGGCTTTCCCCCGGGGATGAATACTGCAGATCGCTGTTGTCAGCGAATGATCCATCTCCGGACTCCAGAGAGATTTTCCGGTTACATCTTTTCCGTACGTCAGGTACGCAGAAAGCTGATTAAATCCAGTCCCCGGCCTTTCACCGATAAAATGAATCAGAACCTCCGGATTAAGCAACTGAGCCACATGATAGCCTGCCCGGACGCGACCGTTCTTGATGACGACATCAACATGACTGGCTTGGAATCCCCCCTCCTGTAGCGACCATCTCAATTTGGGAAGGATGTTGCGCAGGTTTTCATTCACTGCATCCGCGTTGAGGCCATCGGATGTGACAAACTGAATCAACGGCGTCACCGCGCGCCCGGTGGAGAAACGCATAAGTTCGTTGACTCCACTTTCATTGATCAGCTCCCCTGAATCAGGGTGGGAGAGATAGTCCTCCCGGTCTGCCGCGTTTGTTGCCACATTGATACGACACGGACAACAGTCCCGAATGACAGCGGCATCAAGCGTGGCGTACAAGGCGCGTCGCGCATGCCGGTACAATGATTCAAGCCGCGTGGAGACAGAGATCGGTCCAGAAGAATCCGCACCAAAACCGTAGCCAAGGTCGCACCCTTTTTCCTGCAAAGCGGCGATCTTCTTGAGCCCTTCTGCTGTGAGTTCATCAACGTACCTGGTATCGCCCCCCTCTTTCATATAACGGGCATAGAGACTGGCTGTCTTTTCTGCAGAGCCAGTAACTTTAACCTCGGAGTCAAGGACACCGAGAACGGTGAGCCGATTCTGCATGGCGCTTGAAATCTGTTTGTGTACCTTGGTACGAAGACGCGGATGATCCCGGTACGACGTTGTCAGGTAGCCGAGCATGGGGTCGGCATTCCCGGCAACGGCCATGAGATATGAGGGAGCCGCCATACTCACAATGCTCTCGGCAAGGAACTTCAGCTCGGATGGGGTTATGCCCATATGGAATGTCGAGCAGACGTCGAGCCCCATGGTAATGCCGTGCAGTTTTGCCATGACGGTATCCTCCAGACAGGCTCGCATAAGCTGCGAACCGGTCCGGAACACCTCCGGGCCGATGAAACCGGCAACATCGTTGACGATCATCCATTTGCCTTGACACTGCTGCCGTACGTAGCGGGCAAGACCGTAACAGCGTGACTCCAGCGTCACCATATCGACCCCTTCTGCCGACCTGTTAGTGACCTCCGATCCCTGACCCGTTTCAAAATAGAGACCGTCAAAGCCTTTTGATAGCTCCACCAGCCCTTCGACATCGACCCCCAGCATGCCGACCAGAGCTCTCGAGGTACCGGCAAGACTCTGAAAACCGACGTCAACCCTTGTCAGGGAACGGGCAGCAGACTGTTTTGCCATGTCCGAGAGTACACAGTAACGGGTCGGGAGTTGCAACCGTTCGACTATGCTCTGCAGCAGTTGTTCAGTCCGAACGATAGTTTCGATATCGTCACTGGCGGGATTGAGCCCGATTATGACGTCGCCGCAGCCGTAGATAAGACCTTCAAGGACGGAAAGGAGGATTTCGTCTTCGCTGTCACCGGGGCTGTTCGGCTGGATGCGGCTGCCGAAATGCTGCGCAGAGCCGACAACAACAGAACCGTGCGAATTTTTGTCCGGCAGAATGTTGAAGATTGAACGGGAGACCTGGCTCAGTTCGTCATTATTCATGGTCTTGACGAGCGCCGCGATGACTTCACTTGGTAGACCGTCGGAATATTTGCTTACCCATGCAGCACAGGTTGTACCGGTCAGAATCGCCTTTAGCTCCCCAATGGCAAGGCAGGATATTTCGTTCAGCAACCGCCTGTTGATCGATCGGCTCAGAGCCTCTGAAACAGCGTCTTCAACAAAAACCAGCTTCGCAATGTCGCCGATCTTCATGGCAGTGATCTCTTGCTTTGCATCCTTCCTGATGACGTTGTCACCGGTTCCGCCGACCGGAAGATCGCCCTCCTTGAATTCGTTGGCTCTTGAAAATATGAGCTTTGCTGTCTCACTGTCCATCTGTCTCACCACGTTTGGGTTCTCCCGGAGACCAAAGCAAACGAACGGGTTTAGCAGGCAGGCTGAATTTGTGCAGAGAGCCTGAATTGAATCAACAGGCCTCGATTCTCCTACTCGGGATTTGGGGGCTCTGTGATTTTTGTAATTCTTTTTTCCGGGTCACCATACTCAGGATAATACGTGTACGTGATGGTAATCTGTTTTTTCGCATTTTGAAAACTCAGCAATTCATCCTCAAAATCCCGGACGTTGGTAATCAGGTTGAGAATATTTATGTCATTTCCCGTTTTTATTTTAATTTTGCCATCGCCGGGTCGTCTCGCTTCAAAGCTGAGAATTGTTCCGCTCATCTGACCTGTGCAGCCCAAAATAGCGAGACAAATCACACACAACAAAGCCCGTTTTAACATCAGAGTCCTCCATGATGAGCAAAAATATATTTTACCGCCATAGCCTGGACGTCAGTATCGTAATCTTGACCAGATCATTTTACAACTGATACCCCTAAAAATCTCTTTCCGCACGCAGCATTATCGGGGCAGCATCCTCTCTGCGTGAACCCCACCGGCGATCCCCTTGTGAATCCCGATCTCTCTGCCATCCGCCTGGCCTTTACCGTAGGCATCGGCGTTGATGTAACTCTTACGGCTCCGTACCGTTCGCAGATTGCCAAGTTCGGTCATAGTCTGCCTGATCAACCCCTCCTTGACGGGAACAAGTGCCGTGCTCGTTATAGGTGTCTGAATCTTCTGCTCGCGAAGCCGGGCGGATATGGTGCTCGCCGCTCCAAGGAGGTACGATTGTTTGAGAAGCTCCCGATTCCTCCCGGTGAAGCGCCCATTGACGTGGTGCTTCATGTAGCTGCCGCAGAGCTTTCTGACGACCCGCTGCAGGTACGAGAAGGTATATGAGGCAACCTGAACATCAGCACCAACACCAATGAAGATCATGCGTCCGGTTGCCGGGTAATGTACCGTCTGACAATCGAAAGCGGTGCTGACTCCTCCGAACAGGAGGCGCAACCATTTTGAGAGTACCTTCGGGACGGTCGTTTCGATCTTGTCCGCCTTGTCCGGTCTCTGTGTGGTGTCAATGTCGGCCATGGCCAGGTTGTGTTCAGAGAGAAGCCGGTGAGCGTGTGCAGCGGCAAGAGCAGCTTCGTGTTCGTTCGAGCTTTGAGCCAGGGCCAGCAGTTTTTTTATTTTCTCGATGATCGGCGGGGTATTGTTTATCATGGTGTCAGTTCCATTATTCCTCGCCAGCCCTATTCACCAACCGTCCAGTCATAGCTGCTGTAGACTTTGGTATTCCGGCTGCCGTATTCGCCCTTTGCTTCGATCACGGTACTGGAACCCGGAACGGGAATCACCATTTTCTTATCCAGATTATCTTTCATCTGGCCAATCGCAGAGAGAAAAATACTGAGATCTTCGATAAAATAATCATCACTTATGTGCGGATAGGTCTTACCGGACATTTCGTTACTCCCCTGACACTGGACTTTCCAGGCCACACCGGTAAGCTTGGGATGCAGATCTTTAGCCAGGCCACGGTCTGTCACCCGGCAGGCTGAGGTCATGACCATGTCATAGGTATGGTTTTTTGTGTTTGCAAGTTTGTAGCGGACCGACTGCTGCGCACCGATCTGCATCGGAAAGAGACTCCCCTTCAGCTCATCGATACTCTCGATGACTCCGTTGCTCCCGCTTTTGGTAGTAAAACCCAGGTTCAGGACATTTCCGCATAAGTAACTGGTTGAAGTGGCAAGATCCGAGTAGCTGTAGGTATTATTCATGGCATAACACTTGTCTCCAAGCGGCATGAATTCCTTTTTTTCCGAGGAATCCGTGGGTTTCGGAGTTGCCAGGGTTCTGCTCTTTGATCCGGTGTATTGAAGTTGCGACGTGGAGTGTGAGGTGACGCTGATCGGGCGGGGGCGCGGCAAGTTTCGATAGGCCTCAGAGCTCTCGAGAGTCTTCCAGACCGTCTCGCTCACCGTAAAGGGAAGTACAGGGCGTGTCGGAGTGCGACGATATTCTTCTTCCTTCTGGCGTGCCAGCTCCACATGGCGGCCGTTGGGATACTTCTCGAGATAGCCCCGCATGGCAGCGCTGGTGGATGAGGCCAGTGCATTCTTCCATTGTGTCTCCTCTTCACGAACGGCTGTCTCTGTTTTCAGTCTGCTCAATCGCGAGGGTATGAGTGCCGCATATTTTCCGGACGGATACCGGTTGATATAGTTCTGGTATGCCGTTTCACTATTGTCACGTTCGGCGTCCGCCCATGCCTCCTGCTCTTTTTTCACCTCTGCGGCCGTCGCCTCGTCGTCAAACTTCTTGAGCCTCGCCCGAGCCAGGGCCAGGTATCGGCCCTTGGGATACTGGATCAGATAAACCTTGTAATCGTCCCTGAGCCCGCCGCCATCCACGGCCTTCCAGAGTGATGCTTCATTATCATCAGAGCCGCCGGGCGACGCTGGCGGGACCGGGTTCTGTGCCGGCCTGCTCGCCTCCAGCGGCCTTCTGCCCTTGAGTTTGGCAATCTTTACCTTTGCCTGGGACGCATGCCGCCCTTTCGGATACTGCTTCAGATACTCCCTGAATACAGCCGCATCGTCACTATCAGCGATTTCCACCCACAAATCCTCCTCGATCTGCGATGCGGTGCGTACAGCAGGCGCTTTCACGTCCGGTGGTGCAATCCTGCTCCCGGTTGCAGCCGGTCGCCCTTCGCCCCTGCGAAAATAAAACGTACCCAGGGATTGATCGTAAAGTGCGGGCACCTGCTCATGCCCGACGGTTTTTGCCATCTCCACAACCTCTTCCCGGACGCTTCTCAGCACCTCGCTGACCGATACACCCTGCCTCTCCATTTCCTTCAGGAAAATACGGGTGAAGACACCGTTGGGGTTCGTGTCATTATTGCCCAGCCGATCGAGCGCCTGTTGACCTGTTCCGGCAGAATAGAGCACCATCTGCCCGGTTGCCGCCGTGGTCGGCGCAAGGCCGCGTCCGCCGATGGCCCGGCCCGTCTGCTTGAACGGGTTGTTCCGGCAGGCATCGACAATCGCCAGCGTAAAGCGGGCCTTCTGTTCCTGCAGATCGTCCAGCACCCTCTGCAAGGGCACCGCATCGTCCTTGACCTGCTCCTCACTGTCACTCCGGATATCCACCGGTAGCAGATAGTTGGAAGCAGCCAACTGAACGCCGTGGCCGGAGTAGTAGAAGACCGCCTCGTCCCCTCCGCTCACCTGTGATTTGAAGGTGCGCAGTGACGCTTTCAATGTGCTGAGATCGGTATCCAGCCTGAGGGTGACTTGGAAACCGGCCTGCTCCAGCGCCCTGGCTATGGAGCGGGCATCGGCCCGTGCGTTGTTCAGCGCCTGCAAGCTTTTGTAACTGTCGTTACCTATGACCAGCGCAACACGTTTGCCGCTCGTGGAATGCACCGCAAGGCCGCGATTATCTGCCGCCAGAACCGAGCTCTGGATGAAAAACAACGAGATTGTCACAACGAGCAAAAGGTGTTGCATGATGCTTCTCCCCCATTCAAACGGGTTAGGGACTGGAAACGTATTCATTTGGGAGTTCAATCTATATGACTACAATTCTCGCAAACCTGCGTTTACCAATCTGGACGATATACTCACCGACCGCCGTCAACTCCAGATTGGTATCGCCGACCTTTTCACCGTTCAGCTTGACCCCGCCCCCATCGATAGCGCGGCGTCCCTCGCCGTTTGATTTGGTCAGGCCGGCCTCGGTCATGGCTTTCGCCAGTAGCACACTGCCATCAGTCAGGTTGAAGGTGACCTGCTGCATATCCTCCGGAATCTCATTTTCCTTGAAACGTTTGACGAAATTTTCCTCTGCAATTTCACCGGTTCCAGCGCCGTGGAAGCGGGAGACGATCTCCCGTCCCAGCCGTTTTTTAGCAGCCATCGGGTGCAGCGCATGACTCTTGAGATCGCCCCTGAGAGTTTCCAGTTCGGCGATGGTCAAGTCTGAGAGAAGTTCGTAATAGCGCAGCATCAGCTCGTCAGAGATCGACATGATCTTGCCGAAAATATCATCGGCCGGGTCGCTGATGCCGATATAGTTGCCAAGCGACTTCGACATCTTGTTGACGCCATCCAGCCCCTCCAGGAGCGGCATGGTCAGGACGCATTGCGGCGGTTGACCCCATTCCCGCTGGAGTTCGCGACCCATCAGGAGGTTGAATTTCTGGTCGGTTCCCCCCAGCTCAATATCAGCCTTCATGGCAACGGAATCATACCCCTGGATAAGCGGATAGAGGAATTCATGAATGGCTATCGGTTGCTGGCTCGTATAGCGTTTATGAAAATCGTCCCGCTCCAGCATCCGGGCCACCGTATATTTGGAAGCAAGGGCGATCATGCCGCCGCAGCCGAGTTCGTTCAACCAGTCGGAGTTGAAGACGACCCTGGTTTTTGCCGGATCAAGGATCTTGAACACCTGCTCCTTGTACGTCTCAGCGTTGCGGAGTACATCTTCGCGGGTAAGCACCTTGCGAGTCTCGGACTTGCCGGTCGGGTCGCCGATCATGCCGGTGAAGTCCCCGATCAGAAAGTTGACCTCATGCCCCAACTGCTGAA
Organism: uncultured Desulfuromonadales bacterium; assembly: GCA_903868145.1. Lineage (GTDB taxonomy): Bacteria > Desulfobacterota > Desulfuromonadia > Geobacterales > Pseudopelobacteraceae > CAIPTY01. Next base: position 24,401 of record CAIPTY010000071.1, read on the forward strand.
ACTGGCGCAGCTTCTGGATCAGTACGGTGTGCCCCAGGTGCAGGTCGGGAGCGGTGGGATCAAAGCCGGCCTTGATTTTTAAGGGAACACCGCTTTTCAGCGATGTCGCCAGCTTTTCTTCCAGTTCCTTCTCGATCAAAACTTCCACCGTGCCGCGCTTGATGACGGCCATCTGTTCTGCAACGGACAAGTTCATAATTCAAACTCCTGAAGCATTTCACCACTGAGACACGGAGACACTGAGAAAACCGGAACATTTAACCTTAAAAAAAGATTTTTTTCCTGATTCTACTCCGTGTCTCTGTGTCTCCGTGATGGATTTTGATCTGTTAGCAGCTCATATTTATTCGTTCAATGCTGACCGCCTTGCCGCTTGTCTCATCCACCCCGACGACCACTCCGTTCAGGCGGATATCCTTTTTGGCCACCTCAAACTTGGCCGGCAACTGGTTCAGAAATTTGCGGATCGTCTCTTCCTTGCCCATGCCGATCACGGAATCGAAACTGCCGGTCATGCCGGCATCGGTCATGAAGGCGGTGCCCTGGGTCAGGATCCGCTCGTCCGCTGTCTGGACATGTGTGTGGGTGCCGATCAGGGCAGTGACCCGGCCATCCAGATACCAGCCAAGGGCCGATTTTTCAGACGTGGCTTCGGCATGGAAATCCACGAAGACGATCTGCGTCTCCTGTTTCAGCCTTTCGATTTCACGGTCTGCGGTTCGGAAGGGGCATTCCAGATTTTTCAGATAGATCCTTCCCTCCAGGTTGAGTACCGCGATTTTTACCCCGCCGGGGGTCGAAAACAGCATGCTGCCGCGACCGGGAACCCCTTCGACATAATTGGCGGGCCGGATGATGCGCGGGTCGGCCAGAATCAGGGAAACCTGCTCCTTCTTGTCCCAGATGTGGTTGCCGCTGGTGAGGCAATGAACTCCCATTTTAAAGAGTTCGCTGGCGACATCAACCGTCAGGCCGAATCCACCGGCGGCATTTTCAGCGTTGGCAATGACCATGTCGATGGCATGCCGGTCCACCAGGCGGTCAAGCTCCCGTGAAAGAGCCTGACGCCCCGGTTTTCCGACTACATCACCTATAAACAGAATTTTAACGGGCATACTCAATTGCGCGGGTTTCACGGATCACATTAACCTTGATCTGCCCCGGATAGGTCATCTCCGCCTCGATCTTTTTGGCGATGTCGCGGGCCATGATCACGGCGGTCTCATCCGTAACCTGATCGCTGGAAACCATCACGCGGATCTCCCGACCGGCCTGAATGGCAAAGGAGTTGGTCACACCGCCGAATGATGTTGCGATGCGCTCCAGGTCTTCCAGGCGCTTGACGTAGGTCTCCATCATCTCACGCCGCGCTCCGGGGCGGGCTCCGGACAGGGCATCGGCCGCCTGAACCAGAATCGCCAGCACCGTGGACGGTTTCTCGTCTTCGTGATGAGCCATGATGGCATGCACGATTTTCGGGGACTCACCGTATTTGCGGGCCAGCTCGGCGCCGATAACGGCATGGGAACCCTCGACCTCGTGGTCGACGGCCTTGCCCAGATCGTGCAGCAGGCCGGCACGTTTGGCCTGTTTGACGTTGACCCCCAGCTCGGCAGCCATGATGCCGCACAGAAAGGCCACTTCCAGCGAATGCTGGTAGACATTCTGGGTGTAGGAGGTACGATATTTCAGGCGGCCGATCAGCTTGAGCACCTCGGGATGGATACCGTGAACGCCAAGATCGAAGGCGGCCTGCTCCCCGGCTTCCTTGATGGATTGCTCAACCTCTTCAGTGGACTTGGCAACCACCTCTTCGATACGACCGGGATGGATGCGGCCATCTGCCAGAAGCTTTTCCAGTGACAGGCGGGCCACTTCACGGCGCACCGGGTTGAATCCCGAGAGGATGACCGCTTCGGGGGTATCGTCGATGATCAGGTCGATGCCGGTTGCAGCCTCAAGCGCACGGATGTTGCGCCCCTCGCGACCGATGATGCGCCCTTTCATCTCGTCGGACGGCAGCGGCACGACTGAGACCGTGCGTTCGGCGACATATTCACCGGCATAGCGCTGGATGGCCAGCGCCATGATATCGCGTGCTTTTTTATCGGCTGTCTCACGTGCTTCCTCTTCAATCTGTTTGATGATTTTGGCCGCGTCGTGCTTGGCCTCGTCCTCCATGACGTTCATCAGCTCTTTCTTTGCCTCTGCGGCTGACATGCCGGATATGCTCTCCAGCTTGGCTTTCTGGACATCGGCTGCCTTTTTCAGATCTTCTTCCCGCTGGCCAAGAGCCTGCTCCTTGGTGGAAATGGTCTGTTCTTTTTTGAGGATATCAAGCTCTTTCTGGTCGAACAGCGCCACCTTCTTGTCGAGATTTTCTTCTTTCTGGAGCAGTCGTTTTTCCAGTCCCAGAAGATCCTTCTTTTTTTCCGTCATCTCCCGCTCATGCCCGGCCTTGGCTTCAAGAGCAGCATCCTTGGCCTGGAGTTCGGCTTCCTTGGTGATGGTGTCGGCTTCCCGGCGGGCATCGTCGATCATTTTGCTTGCCAGCTCTTCAGCCTGACGCACAATGGTGCCGGAATCCTTTCTGTTCATCCTGCTACCGGCGAAATAGGCACCGATAGCTGCCACCAGAGCACTTACAATCACAACTACAAAAGTCACGTCCATATCAATAACCTCCTCTATGTGAATCCGGGCCCTCATAATGGCACCGGTTACTTCCGCAATGGATGATCCTCCGGTCGGTGACCAGGATTTCCATCCGTATGTCATGCCGCTCGACGGGGATCGCCCCCTCAATCAGCTGAAAATCGTGGCATAGCCCTATCAGATGCGCCTTTCTGTGGGGATGCTGGAGAAAACGGTCGTAGAAACCCCTGCCATAGCCGATGCGATGTCCGGCGCAATCAAAAACCACGCCCGGCACAACGATCAGATCCGGTTTATCAGCCAGATGGTCATTGCCGGTGGGGCGTGGCTCCGGGATGCCGAAACACCCCTCGGAGAGACAGCTTGATCCCTCTATCTGGCGAAAGACCATCCGGTCACCGGTGACAGCGGGATACAGAACTCGCTTGCCTGTCGCCAATGAAGCGTCCCGGAGAGCCGACGTATCTGTTTCGTTACGGGTCGGTGCATACAGCGCAACGCAATCCGCCTTGGAAAACTCTTCAAGGGAGAGTAGATGTTCCTGAGCCATCAGGCTGGACTCGTGCCACTCTTCGTGGCTGAGAGCCCCCCGCCGGGCCAGTACCTGCTGACGGAGCGACTGTTTGGGCATACTGTCCCTTTACAGGACGCAAAAATGAAGTGCTGGCCGGGAAATGGGCCGGGAGGTCAATCAGGGAGGGTGAAAGTGCGGAATGGCTCGCAACTGCCGCGGAATGAGCTGTATTCTCTGGTTCCTCTGTGCCCGAGCGATTCCTTCCTTTCCGGTGATGGATATATTCTGCGGTCTTCAGATATCCGTAAACAGGGGCGACATTCCGGCCGAGCCTGTCGGGATCGATTATTGCTGCGAATATATGATCAAGTCTCCCTGAAGAGACCGTATAACCAGAACACTATCAAAACGCTTCAAGCTTCTCGATCAAACCCTGCAGACGGGAATCCATGGCGCGATCCGCCTCCCGCCCTGTGCGAAGTTCCAACAACTCTTCGGCGGTGTTAAGCAGTGCAAGGGTCAGAACGAGCTGAGCGTCACCGCTCTTGAGAGCGGCACCTATTTCCCGAAGCCTGCCGTTGACAAATGACTCAACCGCCCGGACCTGCTCAACCGACGACGAGCTTTTGACCGAAATCTCCCGCCCCATGACGGAAACCTGCCGGGTGGCCTTCATGGGTTGGCACGCCTACGGGCACATATCACCGGCATCATCGCGGAAAGGTCTCCGTATCCAGCATCAAATTCCTTCAAGTTTACCCAGGATGGCATCAACACGGGATTTGAGGCCTTCCCGCTCGTTCTGGAGGCGTTGATTTTCATCACCCAGACGGATGTTCTCGTCCTTGAGGGCTGTGTACTTGTCAACCAGTATGCTGATTTTGTTTTCAAGTGTTGCAAAGAGTTCCTGATTCATGGGTTCTGTTTCCTTTCGAGGGGGATCACTATAGCCAGATACAGCAGAGAAGTCAATCCCCAATTGTGCGGAATCGCGGGATTCACCGGTTTTACGGCGCCTGGGATGCGTTACGTTGTCAGACCTGGAAGAGGGCATCCGCAAACTCCCGGGGATCGAAGTCGCGCAGGTCTGCGATTGATTCCCCGATACCGATGTAGCGAACGGGCAGCGCAAATTCATGGCTGACCGCCACCACAATTCCCCCCTTGGCCGTGCCGTCCAGTTTGGTCAGGGCGATACCGGTCACTCCGGCCGCCTCCTTGAAGAGCCGCGCCTGGGAGACTGCGTTCTGGCCGGTGGCGGCATCCACCACCAGCAGTGTTTCGTGTGGCGCTCCGGGAATTTCCCGATCGATGACCCGGCGGATTTTCTTCATTTCCTCCATCAGGTTGACCTTGGTATGCAGCCGTCCTGCAGTATCGACGATCAGGATATCCACGCCACGGGCAACGGCAGCCTTGCAGGCATCAAAGACCACAGCCGAGGGGTCGGCCCCCTCCTTATGCCGGATCACGTCAACACCGGAACGATCGCCCCAGGCCACCAGTTGCTCGGAGGCGGCGGCGCGGAATGTGTCGGCAGCGGCCAGCAGTACCTTTTTACCGTCGGCGGTGAAGCGCGATGCCAGCTTGCCGATGGTAGTGGTTTTTCCGACGCCGTTGACACCGATCACCAGCAGGACGAAGGGATGCTGCCCCGACATATCCAGCAGGGAGTGATGGGCCGTCAGCCGAGCCAGTATTTCGTCCTTCAGAGCGGTACGCAGCGCCGCCCCGTCTTTCAGCTCATTTCGACCCAGGCGCTGCTCCATGGTGCGAATCAGCTCCACAGATGTTGCGACGCCAATATCGGAGGTGATCAGGATCTCTTCCAGCTCCTCCAGGGTGTCGGCATCAATCGTTTTTTTCCCCAGCAGCAGGGTATCGATGCGCCCGACCAATCCGTCGGCCGTCCTCTTCAAACCTGATTTCAGGCGCTCAAAGAAACCGGGCTGGGGTACGATCGGTTCCTCCGGAACAATGTGCTGCACATCTTCAGGTGGCTCACCTGAAGGCTGCTCCGATGATTCATCCGGCGCCATCGGCTGCTCATGTTCAACAGGCGGCTCTACCGGCAGTGGCAGTCTGTCTGCTTCTGCCCGGACGACTTCCGGTGATGGGTGCTCTATGGGTAAAGCCGTTTCTACAGGTTCGTCCGAAAGTACATACCGGGTGCTGGCGGACTGGGTTTCATCCGCCTCGATACCGGTCATTCTGTCAACCAGAATATAGAAGAGGTTTTTACGGACTTTGGGTTTCATCAGAACTCCTTTTTCAGATGGGCAACCGTGATGCGGAAATGATACAGTGCAAGGGCGGCCGGACACTCTCGTTCAACATTCAGCACCAGTGAATATTCCCGGTCAATGCAGCCGACGATCAGATGCCCCCCGCTGGCAGTCACCAGCACGTCGCTGATCTCACCGCCATTGCCGCTGCTGTACAGTTTTTTGAGCTGCGCCAGGATGATCCCCGTATGAGCGCCGACAAACCTCAGATCGTAGGGGTCGCAGTGACAGAACTCCTGTACCGCCTCACCCTCCCAGTCCACAATGATAGCGCCGATCGAATGCGGCACATTTTCTGCCAGCGACTTCAGAATACTTTGATATGGCATACATTCTCTCCTGCCGCGCTCTCCATCGCGTGGAAATTCAGTGCAGTCTCACCGATACAACCCTGGACGCGCCCGGCTCCTCCATGGTTATGCCGTAGAGCGTATCGGCAACCTGCATGGTGGCCTTGTTATGCGTTATGATAATGAACTGGGAAATGGCGCTCATCTCGCGCACCATCTCGTTAAAACGCCCGATGTTGGCGTCGTCAAGCGGCGCGTCCACCTCGTCCAGCAGGCAGAAAGGGGTCGGTTTGATCAGGAAGATCGAGAAGATCAGGGCGACCGCCGTCAGTGCCTTCTCTCCGCCAGAGAGCAGGGTCACGTTCTGCAGCTTCTTGCCCGGCGGCTGGACGATGATATCGATGCCGGTTTCAAGCAGGTCATCCTCGTTAGTCAGCCTCAGTTCGGCCCGTCCGCCGCAGAAGAGGCGCGGAAAGACCTCCTGGAAGGTTCTGTTGACCAGGTCGTAGGTTTCCTGGAAGCGCTGGCGGGTAGTGCGGTTGATGCGCTGGATAGCCTGCTGCAGGCTGCGCAGCGACTCCTCCAGGTCATCCTTCTGGGATGTCAGAAAGCTGAAACGTTCTTCCATGCCTGCACATTCATCGATCGCCATCAGATTGACCTCGCCCATGTCGCCCAGCAATCGCTGCAGCTCCCGTTGACGGATCTGGCTGACAGCATCGTCAAAATCGGCCCGATCCAGCCTGACCAGGGCTTCATCCATGGTAATGCGGCTTTTTTCCAGCAGTCCGTGCTCCAGATGTCCGGCCTGCATGTCAAGGGTGGAGAAGCGCAGATTGAGCTCCGACTGTGATTGGCGTAGGGCCTCGGTGTCCTCACGACTCTTCTTCTCCTGAGACTCGGCCGCGGCCAGGGCGCTGACAGCGGTCTCGTAGGCAGACCGCACATCGGCCAGTCGGGATTCAGCCTCGATCTGCCGCCGCACCAAAGCTTCCAGACGCTCGGTACCTGCGTCAATGGACGCATGAAGTTCCGCCCGCTCCGTCATCCCCTTCTCCGTGTCGCAGCGATCCGAGGTCATGCGGCGCACAAGTTCCTCCGTCTGGCGTTCCAGGTCGGAAATACCCCGCAGATGGGCTTCATGCTGCTCGCGGAGGGTAGCCACCTGTACCCGTATGGTGGTGACCCGTTCGCGGGCGGCACCCAGCCGGTCATGACCGGTCTCCAGTTCTGCCCTGAGACGGGCGACTTCCTGTTCCAGTACCTGTGAACTGTTGCACGTCGCTGTCAGACCTTCGGCCGCCAGTTTCAGCTCGGCCTCCAGTGAGCCGTGCTCCTCAACAAGCTGTTCCGCCTCCAGCGTCACAATCGCCTGCCGTTCCTCAAGGCGGGCTATGTCATCCATCCTCTGCTGGTGATCCTTGCAGAGCCCGGTGAGTCTGAGCTCGGACTGATGCCGGAGTGTCCCGGTGTTCTTCAATTCAGCGGAAAGCTCCTGCATCTGGCGCTCAAGCTCGTCACGCTGTTTCCCGCATTCGACGACATTCCGCTCCAGCTCGGCGACCAGTTCGTCCAGCTCCCTGATTTCCCGCTTCTTGTGTATAAAGCCCTTCTGCATCTGCTCAGCCGAACCGCCGCTGACAAAGCCGCCACGGGTGACCATATCGCCGGCTCTGGTGACAAACGAAAGACCGGGATGCTGGCAACCCAACGCGATAGCCTGTTCAACGTCTTCCACCAGCATGACATCACCCAGTATCTGATCTATCAAAGCTGCGCACGGTCCGGATACCCGCACCTGCCCGATGAGCGGAACTGTCCCTGCCAGGGCTGAAGAGGGCGGCGGATTGTAATCGCGTGGCAGTGCCAGACCAACACGCCCGCCGTTGCTGGTTCTCAAATACGCCAGCGACCGTATGGCGTCAGCATCACTTGAACAGACTACACACTGCAACTGCTCCGCAAGAACCGCCTCAACAGCCGCTTCCAGTTCCGGAGCGGTCTCGATGGCATCAGCCAGAAGTCCACGGAGACCGCCGCTTAATTCCCCTGCGTTCATGAGGTTCCTGACACCCTGGCCGTACCCGGCGAACTGCTCCTCCAGCTCACGCAGCGAATGCAGGCGCGAAGTGGAGCGATTCAGCCCGTCCCGTGCGGTCTGCCGGTCTTTCTCCGCATCGGACAGTCGCAACACCAGTTCCTGCTCGCAGACCTTCAGACGTTCCGCTTCGGACTGCAGCCTCTCCTGATCCTGCCGGGCAGCCATGATTTCGCTCTCCAGCAATGTCAGCCGCTGCCGTGCAGTATCCCGATCCGCGGCAAGCTGTTCTCTTTCGCGCTGATGCCGCTCCATCCGCTCATTCACAGCGGACAGCCGTTTCTGGGCGTTCTCCTGGCGGCTCTTGAACTGAGCCGATTCCGCCAGTACCGTAAACAGCTCTTTACGCCGCCCTTCCAGCATCCGGTTAACTTCTTCTTCCCCCTGCAGGCAACCGCTCAGATCCGCTTCGGCCTTCTGCAACAGCTCGTCCATCTCCACAGATGTGCCGGACGACGTATCACGCCGTAATTCAAGCAGTTCTTTCCGGTCAGCGCACTCCTTCAGGCGCTTCCCCAGTTCTCCTGCCTCGGATTCCAGCCGTACCAGGCGACCTTCCAGTGCAGCCAGTTCCTTTCGCTGGAATTCAAGCGCGTTCTCGGCCGTTCCGAACTCGCCCCTTACACGGTAGATCTCCTCCTGGGAAACAGTCAGCAGCCTTTCTGCCTCCGCCAGCTCCAGGCGGGTCTGTGCCATCCGGCTCTCCGCCAGTACAGATTCCGCGCTGGCTTCGCGAAAGCGGTCATTCAGCTCAGCCAGCCGCCGCTCTGCCAACCCCCGTTGCATAAGTGTCTCGCGGTATTCCCGTGCCGTGAAAAGCAGCTCGATTTCACGCAGCTCGTCTCGGACCTCCCGAAATTTTTCAGCCTTTTTAGCCTGGCGCTGCAACGACGACAGCTGACGCCGGATCTCTCCCAGCACGTCTGCCAGTCGGGCCAGATTCTGACGTGTTGATTCGATCTTCTTCAGTGCCAGCAGTTTGCGTGACTTGAATTTGGTGACGCCGGCCGCCTCTTCGATCAGGAAACGGCGTTCCTCAGGTCGCGAATGCAGGATCTGCCCTATCTTGCCCTGCTCGATGACCGAGTAGGCCCGCGTCCCGACGCCGGTATCCATGAACAGTTCGGTGATATCCAGCAAGCGGCAGGGGGTTTTGTTGATCAGGTAGTCGCTCTCGCCGTCGCGGTAGAGCCGGCGGGTAAGCTGGATCTCGGCGTAGTCCACATATTTGGCGGGTGCCCGGCCATCCTCGGTGGAAAAAATCAGCGAGACCTCGGCAAGACCAAGCGGCCGACGGGTCTCGCTGCCGGCAAAGATCACGTCCTCCATGGATTTACCGCGCAGGTGTTTCGCGGACTGCTCTCCCATGCACCAGCGGATGGCATCCACGATATTGGACTTGCCGCAACCGTTGGGGCCGACCACGCCAGTCACCCCCTGTTGGAAGTCCAGCACAACCTTGTCAGCAAAAGATTTAAAACCTGATATTTCGAGTCGCTTGATTTTCATGGTGTTATGGTGATGGCTGGATAGCTATTTTATCAGTGAGTCTGTGTATGACGCCCCCTGACTGCAGAGACGCCACCAAGCCGAGAATAGTAACCATTCGCGACCTGTATCGTCAATACATTTCGGACCGCCCGCTCCATTCCATGGGCAAAATGCAACATCATGCAGAGCTGACATCGTGGTTGCTGTGTCTGAAATACCTTGACGGGCTGGAACAGGACAAGTTAGTGGAGGGTAAACTTGGGGGTAAAGCGTACACCTTTATTCTCGATGAGGCGTACCGCTGTGAGAGTTGGGCGGTACGCAAGACAGCAGACGGTAAATTCGACCACAACAAGGCACTGATCAAACTTACAAGAGTATCAAACAGAATTTCCAACGTGCGGCTCGACCCTCTGTAGTTCAGAATTGACCGTTCACGCCTTCCTCAAAGTGAATGAGAACATTGATCCCTTGCCCGGCTCGCTTGTAACGGAAACAGCACCACCGTGAAGCTGAACGATATGTTTCACAATGGCAAGGCCGAGCCCGGTGCCCCCCTGCTCGCGGGTTCTGGCCTCATCCACCCGGTAAAAACGCTCAAAGATGCGCGGCAGGTCTTTGAAGGGAATGCCGATGCCGGTGTCTGCGATCGAAACCCTGACAAATTCGCCGTCATCCTCCGTAAACAGGCGGACGGTTCCCCCTTCGGAGGTATACTTGATAGCGTTTTCCAGCAGATTGACCACCACCTGTTCGAGACGCCCCTGATCGGCCATGACACGCGGTAGAGAACCGCTGACGGACTCATTGAGTATGGCGATATTTTTTTCAGCAGCATGCTCCTGAAGCAGCACACAGGCCTTGGCTATTGTCCTGGCAATATCCAGGGGATTAAGCTCGATCATTGCATCTTTTGTTTCAAGGCTCGACAGCGTAAGGATATCGTTAATCAGGTTGGTCAGGCGATCCGAGTGGTTGGAGATGATCTCCACGAAACGTAAGGCACGAGCCGGGTCGGATTCCAGAGCGCCATCCAGCAGGGTCTCGGCGTAACCTTTGATGACCGTCACCGGTGTGCGCAGTTCGTGGGAGACGTTGGCGACAAAATCCCTGCGCATGTTTTCGGCCTTTTTCAGATCGGTGATGTCGTGGAATACCGCGACGATTCCCTGTCTGAAACCATTGACATTCAGCGGCACCCAGTGCGTCAGCAGGATTATATCCTTCGGCTCGATGGAAATCTCACGCACCAGCTCATTAACATCAGGTTTGCCAAGCTCATTTGAAGCTTCAAGCAGGTCGGGATGGCGCGAGATCTCCACCAGTTTTTTCCCTTCCACCTCGCCGGAGATGGAGAACAGACGCCTAAATGCAGGGTTGACGAGCGTGATGACGCCTTCGGGAGATGTTACCATGACACCTTCACCCATGCTGCGCAGGATGGTATCCAGCCGCTGCTTTTCTGCTGAAAGACGCTGCACCTGTTCTTCGATACGCTCTGACATTTCATTAAGCACAGTGGCCAGCATGCCGATCTCATCCCTGGACACCACCGGAATCTTTGATGTATTGCCATTTTTGCCGATGTGAGCGGCGGCAGCAGCCATGTCACGCAACGGCTTGGAGGTCAGATTGGAGAGAATATAGCTGAACAGCAGCGCAATCAGGATGGTAACGGCTGCTGCCCCGCCGACCAGCCCATGCAGGGCATTGCGGGTAGACGCCAGGTACTCAAGCGGCACGGCAAGACGAATGATGCCGCCGGTTGCTCCACTGCCGTACGTGGCGGCGGAGTAGAGCATCGATGTTCGCACGGTGTCCGAGTAGCGCAGGGCCGTTCCAATGCCGTTTTTGAGCGCTTCCTGTACCTCGGGGCGATGCAGATGATTTTCCACACCCGCCAGGCGTTCCTGCCCCAGATCCGAATCCCCGATAACCGTGCCGTCAGGTGCAATCAGGGTAACTCTGGCCTTGATGACGGTGCCGATCGATTTGGCAAGCTGCTGGGGCGATGTAACCTTTTCGTCACGTACCACAAGCAGTCGCGCCAACTGGGACTGGCTGGCCAGGTTGGCCCTGCTCTCCTCGATCATCCCCTTTTGCAGGGAGTGGCTGAAATAGATATAAAAACTTCCGGTAACCATCGTGACCAGAAAGATGTAGGACAACGTAAGTTTGGCTCGAAATCCCATGGTTACACCTCGATCTTGTAGCCGAAACCGCGAACAGTTTTGATGACATCACCCGGAGCGCCCAACTTTCCGCGCAGACGGGTTACATGCGTGTCAACGGTTCTGGTATCCCCGGCATTGTTGTAGCTCCAGACATTCTGCAGCAGTTTTTCACGGCTCTGCACACACCCGATTTTTTCAGCCAGAAAAAGCAGCAGCTTGAACTCCGTGCTGGTCAGTTCTATCTCGATTCCGGCGCTTTTCACCAGATGACGCTGCTTGTCGATGACGATGTCTCCCATCGAAATGAGATCAAGCGGCAGCGTTTGCGCTTCATACTCAAAGCGCCTCATCACGGCCTTGACCCGCAGGGATACCTCACGCATGGAGAACGGTTTGACGATGTAGTCGTCTGCCCCCACTTCAAAGCCGACAACGCGGTCGATTTCATCCCCTTTCGCCGTGATCATGATGATCGGGATGTGAGCGGTGCGCTGATCCTTGCGAAGCGCCTTGCAGACCTCGGTCCCCAGCAGTCCGGGCAGCATCAGGTCCAGCAGGATCAGATCCGGCAGAAGCGTCAAGGCCAGTTCCAGCCCCTGTTTGCCATCGTAGATGCAGGTTGAGGCATATCCTTCTTTCTCAAGATTGAACGCCAGCAATTCAGCCAGATCCTTTTCGTCCTCGATAATCAATACTTTCTTCATCGATTGGTCTCCTGACCAGAGTACGCGATTGTCCCGATACTGATAGTCTCTGTCGATTGTATGTAACATAATTTTGTTACAAGCACGTTACAGACAGATAAAGATTGTGTAGAAACTGCATTCGCTCGAACTGTCATGTCAACAAAATTCACAAAGATTTTATCTGATCTCAACCTGATTGTAATACTGATTCTCTATACTGGGGAAAAATATGAGGAGGAATGGTGTGATGAAAATAAGACTCAACGAAGATTATTACTTCTGGTGCTGCGACTGGTGCGACACCGAAAATCTGGTGCTCTGGACAAGAGTTCAGGATGGGACCTACTGCGGCGCCTGTCACCGCCCCATGATCATACCTGAAAGGAGTGGCGCCGTCACTCACGGTACGATTACAGCGGGCTTGTGTTGAAGCTGGCGGGGCGATACTCACACCGGATCCCGCCACTCATGATCGAATCAACGCAGTAAAAAGGACCGGAATTTCTGCATAAGCGGCTTACTCCAGCTCCTTTTTCCAGAGTTCCACTTTCTTCTGGTATTCGCCCAGCAGTTTCTGGGCGGCCTTATGGTCTTTGGCCTCGGCCACAACGTGAATGTACGGCGTATACTGATCGGGAAGCACCAGTACCCAATCGTCACCCTCATGCACCTTTATCCCGTCTATGAAGGTCGCCTCCTTTTCAAGGCTGTCCTCGCTCATCTTGCGCATGATGCCCCCCTTCATCTCCCAGGCACTGGATATGCTGACCTGCAGGAAGGCGCGATGAGGCACATCGGCCAGAACCTTTGAAAAGGGGATACCGGTGGAGGCCCCCAGCTCAATCAGGCGGGCAATCGCAAACATGCCGTCAAACGAAGCCTGAAACTGCGGGAAGGCGAAACGCCCATCCGTGGAACCGGCAAGAATGACTTCAGAGGAACTGGCCGCTTCCAGCATGGCACGATCGCTGTTTTTAGTACGGGTGACCTGGCAGCGCTTCTGGCTGGCCATGGTTTCGATGCTTGATGGAGCCTGAACCGGTACGGCCACGATCCCCCTCTGGCCGCTTTTGAGCGACAGCAGGGTCACCAGAGAGAGCAATTCTATGCCATCCAGAATATGGCCGGTTTCGTCCAGCAGTGCAATGGCTTCGCTGCTGGGATCAAGCCAGAAACCGGCCTGCGCGGTCAGTGAACTGACAATTTTGGAGAGCTGTTCCAGCCCCTCCTTCCGGTTCTTTGTTTTTTTCGATCCGCGCCCTTCGTCAACGTATGCGTTCAGGGCTATCACACTGCAACCGAGTTCGTTGAGAATCAGCGGCAGAATCTGGCTCGCCGGTGAAAAATTAAAATCGACAACGACCGTCCAGGAGGCCTTCTTGACCACGTCCTTGTCTATGGCGCGCAGGAAACCTTCACGGTAGAAATCAAGCACATTGTTGATATCCGTAATGGCGCCCGGCTCGCTGTGATGGGCGCGGCGGAAGTTCTCCTTGTAATAGATCCGCTCCACATTCTTGGCCATGCCGCTGGAGAAGTCCAGGCCGTCTCCATCCAGAAAGATCAGCTCCATGGCGGCCGGGTCATCCTGGGCCTGCCGGAAGTGGAATCCGCCCACCTCACCGAAGGTCTTGAGCTTGTACCGCAACATGGGCAGTGCGGTCATCTTCATGTCACGCACGTTGACGCCGGCCGAAAGGATGCCACCCACAAAACAGCGCTTGAGCATGCGCGAAGCCAGATTTGAATCGCGGCCCCCAAGGACAAAGCTCCCTTTGGGCAGGGTGGTGCCATATGCACAGCCCAGCTTGGCGACGAATTCCGGAGTGAGTTCCACATTGGAGAGCCCTTTTATCATGGCCCCCTCAAAGAGCGACTTCTTCCATTTCTCCCCCCAGATCAGATTGGCGGTAACCGTTGAACCGGGTTCGATCATCTTGCGCGGCCAGATTTTCACATCGGCCTTGATGATCGATTCGTCTCCGATGGAGGTATTGTCGGCAACGATGACACCCTCTTCCAGTACAGCTCCCTGACCGACACGCACGTTGGAGCAGATGACGCTGTCGGTTATCTTTGCGCCCTTCTTGATATAGGCGTTGTCCCAGATGACACATCGGTTGAGTTTGACTCCCGCCTCGATGGTGCAGTTACGACCGACGACCGAATCCTTGATACGCACATCCCCCAGGATCTGGGTATTGTCCCCGACTACAACTGTGCCCTCCAGACCCGATGGCGCCTCCAGATTCACATCCGCTCCGATGCGCAGATCCTTGCCGACATAATCCTGCTTAGGCTCATCAATCTTCAGGTTGACCCTGCCCTTGAAGATGTCGTGGTGAGCCTCGCGGTAGGAATCGGTGTTGCCGATGTCACGCCAGTAGCCTTTGGCCGGGTAGCCGAACAGAGCATCATTATTGGCCAGCATCCGTGGAAAGAGGTCCTGGGAAAAGTCGAAGTTTTCACCATCGGGGATGTAGGAGAGTATTTCCGGTTCAAGCACGTAAATACCGGTATTGATCGTATCCGAAATGACCTCGCCCCAGCCCGGTTTCTCAAGAAACTGGGTGATGCGCTTCTCCTTGTCGGTGATGACAACACCGAACTGGAGCGGGTCCTTGACCGAGGTCAGGGTGATGGTCGCCTTGGCCTGATTGTCGGCATGAAAATCCAGCACCTTTTTGAGGTTGAAGTCTGTCAGCAGGTCACCGCTGATCACCAGAAAACGCTCATCCAGATATTTTTCTGCCGCCTTGACGGCCCCTGCCGTACCCATATCCTGCAACGGTGTGACGTATGTGATCCTTACACCGAAATCCGAACCGTCCCGGAAGAATTTTTTGATGATTTCCGGTTGATGGTACAGCAGCATCACCAGGTCGGTGATATCATGTTTTTTGAGAAGCTCTACGATGTGGAGCATGATCGGCCGGTTAAACAGCGGAATCATTGGCTTGGGCATGCTGCTGGTGAGCGGCTGGATGCGGGTGCCAAAACCGCCTGCCATGATGACTGCTTTCATAGGAGCTCCTTGTTAATACGTTATGCTACAGGCCTGCTTTTACCCGCTGCGCCTTCTTTGCCAGAACCCGGACTATCTCCTGCTTCAGCTCCGTCAGATCCCCGGACTTAACCACATAACCGTCTGCCAGCCAGGCCGAGAAGTCGTCCTTGTAGCAGGAGAAGGCCGAACAGAGGATCACCGGCATGTCATGTCGTTCCTTGACCAGCTTCTGCAACAGTTCGATGCCGCTTTCGTTTTTGAGCTTGATATCCAGCACGGCCAGATCAAAGGCGCCATCCTGTAGTTTTATATTCGCCTCGGCTATACTGGCGGCCGTTACAACCTCGTGCCCTTCATCGGCCAGTTCTTCCGCATACAACAGGCGGATATTGGCTTCATCATCCACGACAAGCAATCTGCTCATGACTCTTCCTCCTTCTGGGTTGGGAGTGTGATCATATAGGTTATGCCACCCTCCGGCGGAGCAATTACAACAAACGGGAGCCCCTGTTTATCCAGCATGGTCCGGCATAATGCCAAGCCAAGGCCTGTGCCCATGTCATGGGTAATGGCAAAGGGTGTAAGCAGGGCATCAAGTTCATCCTGGGATACCTTGCGCTGGCTGTCCTCGATGCGCAACTGAATGGAGCCGTCATGACCGGTGGCAGTAATCCTGACTATCTCTCCGCTACGCCCATCGATGTCACTGACTATCAGGGTACGCACGCAGTACGAAACCTGCTTGAGGTCAATATAAGCCAGCGGAAGGGTGATCTCCGGCTCAAAATGACACTCGCAGGCTCTCTGGATGAGCAGCTCCTGGACATCCCTGACGGAAGTCTCCACCATCTGGTTCACATCCCAGAAGTCCCGGGTCGGGTAGAGAGAATCCGAATAGTTCAGGATTTCATCCAGGACACCCTCCAACTGGCGCGTCTCGCTGACAATGGACTCGATGAAGTCCCGTTTTGGATCTGAGGGAGGGGTGTTCTTGAGGATGGAGCGGGCAAACCCTCCAATGATCATCAGCGGGTTGCGGATGGAGTGGGCAATGCTGGAGGTAATGCGCCCCACCAGAGCCATTTTTTCCATCCTGACGATCAGCTCCTGCTGCTCCTTCAGCTTGTTGCCGGCTTCGGTGATACGACTGAGCTCCACCTGCAGACGGTCGTACAGGGATGCGCGTTCGATGGCAAAGGCAACCGGGAACGTGAACGTCTCCAGCGAATGCATGTCATTTTCGGAGATCCGGCGATGGGTGATGCAGTTATCGGCAATGATCAGTCCCACACGACGATTGCGGGAATGGAGGGGCATCAGCAGAAAGGTATCAACTCCCAGCAGGTGTGCCAAACCCGCGGTGACATTCGGGTTGTGGAAGGCATCCTCGATCAGGATCGGGTGTTTGTCTTCCAGCGCCCTGATGAGGAGGTGATCAGTTGATGATATGGGTACGGAAAGCTGTTCCAGGATGTCATGAAATTTGGCACGTTCGGAGGAGAGTTTATTCTGGCGGAAGTTCTGAGCCAGCGTCTGGAGGTCCATGTCATTACAGGCTATTTCATTCCAGACCTGGCTGGCCTCTTCATAGTTCCGCGGGCCGATTGCCAGGTACCCCTTGAGGATGGCATGTTCACGGTCGGTCAGCAGTAGAAAGGCTCGGTTCATGCCGAAACCCTTGCCGGCGGTTATGGCTGTCAGTGCGACCGACAGTACCTCTTCCAGATCGACGGAACTCTGTAGAACCGAACCCAGCTCATGCAGGAAGCGGACTTCGAGGGTCTTGTTGTCAAGAAAGCTGACCAGAGACTGGATCTGGTTTTTCTGAAGCCGGTATTCGTCATGCAACATACCGAACACGTCGGCCAGGGGGTGCCTGCTCTCGCGAAAATGCTGCAGATCCCGCGAAAAGTTGGCACAGTCACAGCATTTTTCAAGGATACGGCGTTGCCGGGATGCGAGCAGATCCTCGTCCCCTTCCCGGATATTCGGGCAATCGCCCATTGCGATAGCATCCCTGTCCCAGCAGCATTCCCAGTCCAAAGCAGCTCCTTCTACGGAATCAGTCATGGAAATAAGTATATCAGCGAATCAGGTCAGTGCAAGTCACAGAGTGCATTCCGGCAACCTTCACATCATTATTTCACGTTCCAGGTAGTTCCCTGTGCCGAATCCAGCAGATGAACGCCCTGCGCCAGCAACAGATCGCGGATCTCATCACCGCGCCTGAAGTTTTTCGCCGTACGGGCTTCCGCGCGCTCGGCTATCAGGCGTTCGATCTCAACCGGCGTGATGCTCATATTAACCGCCTTGGCGCTTTTGATCCCATCGAGCCACTCCACCGGTCGCCGGTTGAAAAGCCCCAGCACGGTTCCCGCTTCGGCAAAAAGATTGCGAACACGTGCCAGTAGTGACAAGGCCAGAGGCCCGAACTCCCTGGACTCGGCCAGGAACCTGTTGGTGGCCCGCACCGTTTCAAACAACACCCCCATTGACAGGGCGGTATTGAAATCATCATCCATGGCTTCGCAGAATCGGGGGATCGCCTGATCCACCTTTTCGCGCAATTCCCGACCGGCCTCCGGCAGGGTTTCCGGCGCCGGAAGGTCTATGGATGAAGGCTGTGCCGTCAAGGCATCATCAACGGCCGCCAGACA
Organism: uncultured Desulfuromonadales bacterium; assembly: GCA_903868145.1. Taxonomy (GTDB): domain Bacteria; phylum Desulfobacterota; class Desulfuromonadia; order Geobacterales; family Pseudopelobacteraceae; genus CAIPTY01. The sequence goes on from CAIPTY010000071.1 coordinate 42,258, forward strand.
CGTGTACATCCGCTCCAGTCCGGTCTGCGCCTCATCCAGATTCTGGTCGGAGAAATCGATCGGTGAGCGGTAATGGGCGGAAAGGATCAGGAAGCGCAGCGTCTCGGGATCATATTTTTCCAGCACCGTGCGGATAGTGAAAAAGTTGCCCAGCGACTTGCTCATTTTTTCGGCGTTGATATTGACAAAGCCGTTATGCAGCCAGTAGCGGACAAACTGGCAGCCGTTGGCGGCTTCGGACTGGGCGATCTCGTTTTCATGGTGCGGAAAGATCAGGTCTCTGCCACCGCCGTGGAAATCGAAAGTTTTCCCCAGGAACTCCATGCTCATGGCCGAACATTCGATGTGCCACCCCGGACGACCCTTGCCCCAGGGTGAATCCCAGGAGGGCTCACCCGGTTTGGAAGATTTCCAGAGAGCAAAGTCCATGGGATTGTTCTTCTTCTCCCCCACCTCGACCCGCGCCCCGGCCTGCATCTCGTCCATGGTTCGCCCGGAGAGTTTGAGATACTCCGGAAAGGTATCCACGGCGTAGTACACATCACCTTCCGATTGATACGCGTGCCCCTTGGCCATCAGGGTTTCGATTATGGTTATGATTCCGCCGATGTGATCGGTGGCCTTGGGTTCTACGGTGGGTCTGGCCAGTCCCAGGCGCTCCATGTCCTCGTCAAATGCCTTGATGTAGCGATCGGCAATGACGCGGTAGTCGACGGATTCCTGGTTGGCTCGTCTGATGATCTTGTCGTCAATGTCTGTGTAGTTGCGCACATATGTGACATCATATCCGACATATTTCAGGTAACGGAAGATGATGTCGAAGACGATGTTGGCCCGGGCGTGGCCGATGTGGCAGTAGTCATAGACGGTTACCCCGCAGACGTACATGCCGACCTTGCCGGGTGTCTGCGGGACAAAAGTTTCCTTCTCTCCCGAAAGCGTGTTGTAGACGCGCAAAGCCATAAGCGGACTCCCTGCATGAAGAATTGCGGCCATTGTGCCCGTTTTTACCGTGGAAGGCAAGCGGGGAAACACAGCCGGGATATCAGGCTTTTTCCCAGTAGTCCCGGGCAAAGAGAAACAGCACGATGGCTATGGCCAGACAAACCACCGGGAGGAGGAAGGCGGCATGGAAGGCCGACGGCGGCGAACCTGCCGCAGTGTGTCCATATGAACCGACAATGATCCCCATCAACTGCTGGGTAGACGCAGCTCCCATCAATACGAAGAAGTTAAGTGATGTCAGAGCCGTCCCCACAATCCTGATCGGGAACATGGAGCGGATAATGGGATAGATCATCACACCGCTGGATACCGCAAGGCCGATGGCAAAGAACACTGCCGTCAGAAGCGGCAGCGGTATATTCTCAGCCCACCCCAGGAAAGCGGTCATGAGCAGCATCAGAGCGAGCTGACCGGCCAGCAGGGTCTTTTTGTATGACCGGAAAACGCGCCGGGCTATGCTGTCGGTCACGGTGCTGCCGCAGATGAAGCCGAGCGAGGTGAACATCAGAAGCTGTCCCGTTTCAGCTCGGGAAAGGCGCAGCACCTCCATCAGGTACGGGCCTCCCCAGAGCCCTTGCAACGCCAGATAGCTTCCGTACCAGGCAAAGGCGATGATCCCCAGCAGCCAGAAATCCCGGCAGCCGAAGATATCCCCCCAGGCGGCCATCATCCCGCTACGCTCTCCCTCCGAATCAGGGATGGTGTGGGACAGGGGAATCTGTGGGCGGTCCCGTACCACTGCATAGACCACAATGGTAATCAGGATCTGCAGGAAACCGGCCGCCAGAAATGACGACCGCCAGCCGAAAGCAGCTACAGCCAGCGCCAGAGGAGCCGTACCGGCCAGATTACCAAGATTGCCGACCGCCACCATGAACCCGGAGACCCGCCCGAACTCCCGCTTGTCGAACCAATGACTGAATATGGTGAAGGTGGCCATCAGCACTGAGGCGGTACCGATCCCGATCAGTGTGCGGGCAAGCATGGCGCTGGCAAGGCTGTTTGACTGGGAAAAGAGTATTCCCCCGCCTGCGGTCAGGATGCCGCTGACGCTGATCACCAGACGGCCTCCCAGCCTGTCGATCATTGGTCCCAATGGAATCTGGGCCGCCGCGTAGACGTAGAAGAGGATGCCTGCCAGCGAACCGAGCTGCTGTGGCGTAAGCTGCAGCTCACGCGAGATGTCGCCTGCGACCACCGCCAGAGACACCCGGTAGAAGTAGACCATGATGTAGATCAGCGCCAGGACGGCGAAGAGCGTCCAGCGGCGGCGATTCAGGGAAAATCCCTTATCCATGGGGTGTGTCGACTGCCGCTGCCTTCTGCCGTACCGGCAGCGCAACGGTGAATGTCGCCCCCTGACCCGGCTCACCGGCAACCCGGATGTCTCCGCCGTGATCCTTGACAATACCGTATGAAACAGCCAGCCCAAGACCGGTTCCCCGCGGCTTCGTGCTGAAAAACGGTGTGAACAGTTTCTCGCGCACGTCTGCCGGGATACCCGGGCCGCTGTCGCCGATAGTGGTCAGGCAGTATCCCGCTTCCCGGTCTGCCTCAGTGGTAACCGTAAGCGTGCCGCCCGTCTCCATCGCCTGGAGGCTGTTGACGATCAGATTGGTAAACACCTGTCTCAGTTGATCTCCGTCGCCTTCAATTTCACAGCCAGCGGCATGATACTCCCGCTCGATACGGTATCCGTCCAGCGGGATCTGGTGGCCAATCTGGTCGAGGATGTCATCCAGCAGCGTTTCAACGGTAAGAGTCCGGACAACCATCTGCTTCGTTCCGGCAAAGGTCAGCAGGTTTGACACAATCCGTTCCACCCGCCCTACCTGCTTGATGATGATTTCAACCTCGGAGCGGTCCGAGTCGTTCAGGTGCGCCGACATCTCCAGCAATTCGGCATTTCCGCGGATAATCGCCATCGGATTGTTGATCTCATGGGCTACGCCCGATGCCAGCATACCCACAACCACAAGCCGTTCTGCACGGGCAAGCTCCTGCTGGGCCACCAGCAGCCACTGGGTTTTTTCCTCCAGTTGGGCTGTGCGCCTGGCAACCTTTTCCTCCAGAGTCCGGTTCAGCAGCATGATCTCCTCTTCCCGTTCGATGAGACGATGCTTCATGATGTTGAATTCTTCCGCCATGACGGATATTTCGTCATGTCCGCCCACAACAATATCCGGGATATGCTCCCCGAGCGCCAGCAGGCGTGCACCCTCTTCCACCGCCTTGATCGGGCGGGCCAGACTGGAACCGAGCCAGGCCGAAAGGCATACGCCAATCAGCGTCACAAACAGCAGAATCGCCGAGAAAGTGATGTGAATCCGGGAGCGCAGCCCGAAAAACTGCAGTTCGGGTATCCCGAGGTAGAGTGCCAGGACACCAATTACCCAGAAGATGACAACCGCAGTCACCAGAGGCGCGAGTGTCGCCGCCGTCAGCTTGAAACGGATGGAATAGCGCAGGTATTGCCTCACGCAGTGCTCCTTTCCATCAGGCTGTATTCGGCGATCTTGCGGTCAAGGGTTTTACGCGAGATGCCGAGAATCTCTGCGGAGCGACTTTTGTTGAGGCCGGTTTCCTTCAGGATTGAGGTGATATGCTGTCTCTCGATCTCATCCAGGGCAACCAGGTGCGTGGTCTCCTTCAATGCGGGAATGGGCTCCCGGCGTGCGCCCAGCGGCAGCAGGCCGATGGTGATTACAGTACCGCGGGCAAGAATCACCGCCCGCTCCATTACATTTTCCAGCTCCCGCACATTGCCCGGCCAGTCGTACTGCATCAAGACCTGCACGGCATCGTCGTCAATGTCGAGCACCCCTTTTTTCATGCGCCGGGCGGAGGCTTTCAGGAAATGGCGTGCCAGCGGTTCGATATCATCGCGCCGCTCACGCAGCGGGGGAAGGTTGATGGAGATAACGTTCAGGCGGTAGTACAGATCCTCCCGGAAACGCCCCTCCCTGACCTCGTTCATCAGATCCTTGTTGGTGGCCGCCACAAAGCGCACATCCACCTTGCGGGTGCGGGTCGAGCCGAGGACGATGAAATCCTTCTCCTGAGTGACCCGCAGCAGTTTTGCCTGTACCGCCGGACTGACATCACCGATCTCGTCCAGAAACAGCGTGCCGCCGTCGGCTTCTTCGAGAAGCCCCTTCTGGTTCATGACCGCACCGGTGAAGGCACCTCGCACATGACCGAACAACTGGCTTTCCAGCAGGGTATCGGACAGCACGGCACAGTTAAGCGATACGAACGGTTTGTCCCGGCGAGGACTGTTGCGGTGCAGCGCCCCGGCGATCAACTCTTTTCCGGTGCCGGATTCCCCCATGACGAGGATATTGGCATCGCTTTCGGCCACCTGAAGCGTCAGGTCGTAGACCTCGCGGAACTGCCGGCTGCGAAAGATGATGGCATCCGCTCCCCCGACTCCTCGCTGCATTCCCTCGCGCAGCAGTCGGTTCTCCCTGGCCAGACGGCGATGGTCAAGCAGCCGTTCCAGCATGCCCAGCAGCTTCTCCTTGGGGAACGGTTTGGTGATGTAATCGTAGGCACCCTGCCTGATGGCGCTGATGGCGTCATCGATCGTTCCATGGGCGGTCATGATTACAACCGGAGTTTCCGGCCAGCGCTTGTTGAGACGCTCAAGCATCTGCAAACCGTCAATATCCGGCATGCGCACATCCTGGAGGATCACATCACACGGCATGGTGGCAGCGGATTCCAGTCGCATCATCAGATCTGAACCACGGGGAAAGGTTTCGACCGTATAACCGGTGGCTTGCAGCAGTTTATCAAGATAACGGAGGATTTCCGGCTCGTCGTCACAGATGAAAATTCTTGGCATGGGGGTACGCATCCTTTTTATTCAATGCTACCACAGCACCTTCAGCGCGAGTTTTTGATAGGCGGCAAAAGTGCTGTCACGGGAGATCAGGGGCTGTTTATGGTAATAGCCGGCCGGGACAAAAAGATACAGCACAAGACAAAAAGAAGCAATGTAGTTTCTTTCTGGTGCGTATCTAATTCCGTAAAGAAAACAACGTAACGGGATTTATCAGCAGGTTACACGTCTCTTTCCGCAAAACAGGACTTGGCACGCCTGTTGCCGTATACAGCAGGATTTCCTCAACACATTCAGAAACAAAACATATATCAAGCGGAGGATTGTATGGGTAAGAATGAGCTGTTCCCCAGCGTGACCCGTCGGGAGTTCATCAAAACATGCGTGACAGTCTCGGCCATGCTGGGGCTGCCGTTCGGCATGGTCAGCAAGGTGGCGGCTGCGGCGCAGAAAAGTGACGGTCGCCCGGCGGTTATCTGGCTGCACTTTCAGGAGTGTACCGGTTGTTCGGAGTCGTTGTTGAGATCGTCCCACCCTACCGTTGCCAACCTGATCCTTGACATGATTTCCCTGGACTATCACGAAACGCTGATGGCCGGTTCCGGGCATCAGGCCGAGAAATCGCTGCACGATTCAATGACTGCCAACAAGGGGAAATACATTCTGGTGGTGGAAGGCGCAATTCCAACCAAAGACAACGGCATCTACTGCAAGGTGGCCGGAAAGACCGCCCTGGAATCGTTGCGCAAAGCGGCTGAAGGGGCCGCCGCCATCATCTCAATCGGCACCTGCGCCAGCTACGGCGGTATCCAGTCCGTCGGGCCGAATCCGACCGGCGCTGTCGGTGTGCACGATATCGTCAAGGACAAACCGATCATCAACCTCCCCGGCTGCCCCCCCAATCCCTACAATTTCCTCTCCACCGTCCTGTATTACGTGACGTTCAAGAAGCTGCCCGAACTGGACAAAATGGGGCGTCCGATGTTTGCATATGGCCGCAAGATTCATGAACATTGCGAACGCCGCGCCCACTTTGATGCCGGTCGCTTTGCCAAGGCCTTTGGCGACCCGACCCACGCCGAGGGATACTGCCTGTACAAGCTGGGCTGCAAAGGGCCGGCGACATACGCCAACTGCTCGGTACTCAAGTTCAACGACGGTGTCGCCTGGCCGGTCGGTATCGGCCATCCCTGTATCGGCTGTACCGAGCCGGACCTGCTCTTCAAGACCGCAATTTCCGACAAGGTTCAGATCCATGAGCCGACTCCGTTCGACAGCTACGCGCCGGTCGATCTGAAAGACAAGGGCAAGGGGCCTGACCCGCTGACCACCGGTTTCATCGGCCTGGCAGCCGGTGCTGCCATCGGTGCGGGAGTTATGATGGCGAAGAAACTCCCGGACGGTTCCGGGAAGGGGGATGAGCATGGGAAATCCGAGTAGGCGCCAGTTTCTCAAGCTCATTGGCACAACCGGTGCGGCCCTTCTGGTGGGAAAGGGAGAGGCGGCAGCCTCTTCAGAGACCCATCAGGTCAGCAACGAGACGCTCGGCATGCTCTATGACGCCACCAAATGTGTCGGATGCAAGGCCTGCATGTCCGCCTGCAAGCGGGTCAACAGCGATTACGGCAGCCTGTCGTACGAACAGGCGAAGTTCGACAGCGATGCCCTCTGGGACGCGCCGCAGGATCTGACCGGCAGCACCCGCACCCTGATCAAGCTCTTTAAAGAGTCCGGTAGGCAGTGGTCATACGTCAAGTACTCCTGCATGCATTGCCAGAAGCCCTCCTGCGTTTCGGTCTGCCCGGTCAGCGCCATGACTCGTGACACGCACACCGGCACCGTCGATTACAACAAGGACACCTGTATCGGCTGCCGCTACTGTCAGATTGCCTGTGCGTTTAACATCCCCAAGTTCCAGTGGGACAAGGCCATCCCCCAGATCGTAAAGTGCGACCTGTGCAAAAACACCAATCTGCTCAAAAAAGGCATCACAGCCTGTGCAGAAACCTGTCCGGTCGGGGCAATCATGTTCGGCAAGCGCAAGGATCTGCTGGCGGAAGCCAGGAAGCGTCTGCAGGAGAATCCGGGCAGATACGTCAATCACATTTACGGAGAAAAAGAGGTGGGGGGTACCAATCACCTCTATCTGGCCGCCATGCCATTCAACAAGCTGGGGTTGCCTATCCTGAAGGAAAATGCACCGGCCGAATTCTCCGAGAAGATCCAGCACACCATCTACAAAGGTTTTATTGCGCCGGTGGCCCTGTACAGCACCCTCTGTTTTGTTGCGATAAGGAACATGAAGAAGCATGGGGCTGAAGACAAGGACTCAAAAAGCGGTACTGAAGGACATGGGGAGGGGAGCAAATGAGTCACGACGAGTATCAAATCCACCGTGCAAAGATACTGACCCCGTCATTCATCGTCCTGCTGGTGCTGACCCTGATCGGTTTCTTTCTGATCGGAGTACGATTCGTCAAGGGGATCGGCGCTGTTTCCAACATGAGTGACGGTTACCCCTGGGGCATCTGGATCACCTATGACGTTGCAACCGGCACCGCCATCGCCTGCGGCGGCTATGCCATGGCGATTCTGATCTACATCAGAAACCGCATGCACTATCACCCCATGATCCGCTCGGCTATCCTGACCAGCATGTTCGGTTATGGTCTGGCCGGGTTTTCGGTCATGGTCGATGTGGGTCGTCCCTGGAACGCCTACAATTTCTTCATACCCTCAAAGTGGCAGGTAAATTCGGCCATGTTCGAAGTTGCGCTGTGCGTCATGGCCTACACGACCGTTCTGCTGCTGGAGTTCCTGCCGGCGGTGCTGACAACGCTGGAAAAGACGGAATGGAAAACACTCCAGCTGTTTATGGATCGCCTGCACCACTATACCGGCATCAAGCGCCCGGAGCGGATGGACGAGCGACTGGAGGCGGTCAAGGATCTCGGTGCCTGGCTGAAACCACGACTTGACAAGGTACTGATCTTTGTCATCGTACTCGGCATCACCCTGCCGACCATGCATCAGTCGTCGCTCGGCTCATTGCTCCTGATTGCATCCACCAAACTCCACCCGCTCTGGCATACCGGCTTTCTGCCGCTGCTGTTCCTGATCAACTGCATGTTCATCGGCTACTCCATTGCCATCCTGGAATCGGTCATCTCCTGTTATGCCTTCAAACGACCCTACGAAACAAAGGAGCTGTCCGGCATGGCCAGCATCATTCCCTGGCTGACGGTTATCTGGCTCAGCGTTGTCATAGGCGATCTGGCCTGGCGCGGGCAGTTAGGAACCGCCCTGGCATTCGATTTTTACTCCGGATTCTTTCTGCTGGAGTTCTGCCTGGTTGCCGGCGGTTCATTACTGATGTTCAGCGGGAAAAAACGGCAATCGATACGCTGGCTGTTCGTTTCGGCAGCGCTGATTGTTCTCGGCGGGGCCCTGTACCGCTTCAACGTGTACCTGATCGGCTTCAATCCGGGTAAGGGATGGCACTACTTCCCGGCACTGGCCGAACTGCTGATCACCGTCGGCATCGTGGCCTTTGAAATCCTCGGTTACCAGGTGCTGGTGAAGATCCTGCCGGTTCTGCCGAAGCTGCATACACGGCAGCAGCTGGATGAAACACATGCTTTGGTAGAAAAAGCGTAAGGTATTATAAGCCTTCCACAGCGTCACTCCCTGTGTCTCTGTGGTGAAAATACTTTTTATCACAATCAACCCGGAGGAATCATACATGGCTCGAATTACTCTTGACCCGGTCACCCGAATCGAAGGGCATCTGAGAATTGATGTGGAAGTAAATGGCGGCGCGGTCACCAATGCCTGGTCGTCAGCCCAGATGTGGCGTGGTATCGAAACAATCCTGCAGGGGCGTCCGCCGGAGGATGCCTGGATCTATGCCCAGCGCTTCTGCGGTGTCTGTACAACGGTGCACGCCATCTCGTCGATCCGCTCGGTAGAGCATGCGCTCGGAGTGGAAGTGCCGCTCAACGCCCAGTATATCCGTAATATGATCATGGCACAGCACTCGGTACAGGATCATATCGTTCATTTTTACCATTTGTCGGCTCTCGACTGGGTCGATGTGGTCTCGGCCCTCAAGGCGGATCCCAAGAAAACCGCCCAGCTTGCCCAGAGCATTTCCGACTGGTCCGGCAACAGCGAGACCGAGTTCAAGGCTGTTCAGGCCAAGCTGCAATCATTTGTGGAAACCGGACGACTCGGCATCTTCTCATCCGGTTACTGGGGGCATCCGGCCATGAAACTGCCGCCGGAAGCCAATCTGATGGCGGTGGCCCATTACCTGAAAGCACTGGACTATCAGCGCAAGGCGGCTCAAGTCGGAGCGATTCTGGGGGGCAAAAACCCGCATATCCAGAACTTGTGCGTGGGTGGTGTCGCCACTGCCATCAATATGGAAAACCTGGCAACCATCAACATGGAGAGAATTGCCGCCCTGCGCGCCCTGATGGAAGAGACCCGTGAATTTGTCCAGAAGGTCTACTACCCGGACATGCTGGCCATCGCTGCAGCCTACAAAGAGTGGTTCAAATACGGCAAGGGCGTTGTCAATTATCTGGCTGTTCCTGAAATGCCGGAAGATACGAAAAACACCAAATTCGCCCTGCCGGGCGGCATCATTGCAAACGGCGATATAAAGGGAGCCCGCATCATCGGCAATCATCAGGATGAGTCGCTGATTACCAACATCAGGGAAAACGTGGCGCACGCCTGGTATGAGGGGGACAAAAGCCTGCACCCCTGGGACGGCGAGACCAGACCGAAGTACACAGATTTTCAGGATAACGGCAAATATTCCTGGTGCAAGGCCCCGCGTCTGGACGGTAAACCGGTTCAGGTCGGCCCGCCGGCACAACTCTTTGCAGCATATGCCGGCGGCAATCAGAAGGTCAAAAAGCTGGTGGACGACAGTTGCGCCAGGATCGGCATCGGCGTGGGTGATCTGCATTCCACCATGGGGCGCCTCGGAGCCCGCGCCATCCGCGCCCACCTGATGGCTGACTACTCGCTGGAATATCTGGACAAACTGGTGGAAAACATCGGCAAGGGTGATAAATCCTACGCCAACCATACCGAGATTCCGAAGGGTGAATACCGGGGGGTCGGCTTCCACGAAGCACCGCGCGGCACGCTGTCCCACTGGATCGTCATCAAGGACCGGAAGATCAAAAACTATCAGGCGGTGGTGCCTTCCACCTGGAACGCCTCACCCCGCGATGAAAAGGGAGCCATGGGGCCCTATGAAGCGTCGCTGATGGGCAATCCGGTTGCACTGAGCGATAAACCGCTGGAGGTGCTGCGCACTATCCACTCCTTTGACCCCTGCATCGCCTGCGCGGTGCATACCATCGATCCGGCGGGGAAAGAGATTACGAAAGTGCAGGTGCTGTAATGGCGAAAAAGGATTTTGAATCATGAGAACACTTATTTTCGGTGCCGGCAACCTGCTTCTCACGGATGAAGGTTTCGGTGTGCACTTCATCAATTACCTGCAACAGCATTACCGTTTCCCGGAAGAGGTCGAACTGTATGACGGTGGAACACTCGGCATCATGGTCTCCCATATGCTGGAAGCGGCCGATCATGTCTATCTGGTGGATGTGGTTGATGTCACGGGCGAACCGGGGGATATCTACCGTTACGAGAAGGATGATTTCATGCTGGGGAGGCTGCCGATCAAGATGTCGCCGCACCAGATCGGCATCCAGGAGGTGCTGGCACTGTCCGAGCTGCGAGACCGCTGTCCGGAAAAGATTTCCCTGTTCGGGGTGATCCCCCAATCTTACGAGGCAGGAGTTGAACTATCGCCGTTATTGGCGGGCAGGTTGTCAGGTCTGGCTGAACTGGTGGTGGAGGAGTTGAGATGCTCGGGGCTGCAGATCCTTGACTACTCCCCCAGTGTGCCCATGGCCCATTCATAGGTGACCAGCGCCACCCGATAGTCCCGCCGTGCGCGAGCCAGGTTGCTCCTGGCCTGCAGCAGACTCAACTGGGCATCGTTTACCTCCAGCCTGATCTTCACGCCCAGTTCAAAGCCTTTTTCCACCATCTGCAGCAGCCGTTCGGCCTGTCTGACCGTTCCGGAAAGCGCCTGGACGATCTCCGACGACTCCCTCACAGAATTTCCCGCATTACGGATTTCCAGCGCGATCGAGTCGGCCAGCCGGGCATATTCTATCTGTTTCGTACGCGCTTCGCTTCTGGCCTGGGCCGCCCGACCTCTGCTCCGCAACCCGTCAAAAAACGGGAAGCTCAGATAGACTCCGGCCGACCAGGCGGCACCGTTTCCCTCCCGGCCTGTTCCCGAACTGTTCACATCCAGCCAGTGCCAGCCTGCGGAACCTTTCAGGTCAAGCCGGGGCTTGTCATCCGCCGCTGCAATGGTAACAAGCTCATCATAGATTCCAATTCGCAGCTTGAGATCGAGCAACTCCGGTCTGCGCTTCAGGGCCAGAGCCAGTGCTTCGGAATATGCCCTGGGTTGCTCCGGGGAGATATCCAGCGATCCGACCGCATCCACATCCCCGCCTTCCAGCGCCAGCAGGAATCGCAAACGTTCACCGGCAGTCCGGATCGTATTTGCGGTCCGGATCACATCGGGGCGGGCATTTTCGACCGATACCTCAGCCGCCAGGATATCGTAATCCGTTGCCGTACCCGCGGAAAATCTGCGCTGGGCCTCATCAAGATGACGTTTTTTCTGGGACAGGTTCTCCACTGCCTGACTGTCGAGCTCCCGGGAGAGCAGGACATCGTAGAAGGCCGTGGTCACATCCCGGAAAGCTGCCTGACGATAGAGCCTCAACTGCTCGTCCGCCGTCTTGAGCCCGACCTCGGCGGCTCTGATGGCCGCACCGATTTTGCCCCAGGTGAACAACGGCTGGGAAAGGGTCAGATCAAGCGCGCGACTGTCCTGTCGATACGAATTTCCGCCGAAAAGTGCTCCCTGACTGTCATCGCGGGAAAATATCGCTGATCCGCTCAGACCGAGTTGCGGCAGGGCGGCAGCGCGCTCCTCGACATACTTTCCCTGCACGTAGCGGGCATATTCTCGAGCCTTTTCGATGTCGCGGTTTTTCTCCGTGGCGATGGCGAGTGCCTGGTCAAGAGTCAGAGTGCGGGTTTCGACGGCGTGGACACTGTCTTTCAAAAACATTGAAACACAGAGGCACAGAGCGCACAGAGAAATTATTCTTATTTTCCGAATACCAACAGACAGCTTATTGAATGGATTCAAAAGGATATGACTATTATTCTTATAGTTTTTCTCCGTATCTCTGTGTTGAAAAGCATCACGCATGTTTTTCTCCCTTCCACTTCCGCTTCAGCCATCCGCCCAGATCATCCATGTAGGTGTACATGACCGGCACCACCAGCAGTGTCAGCAATGTCGAAGTCATGAGTCCTCCCACCACGGCGCGGGCCATGGGGGCGCGCATCTCCGCCCCGGCTCCAATGGCCAGAAAGAGGGGCAGCATGCCGAAGATCATGGCAAGCGTAGTCATGATGATTGGCCGGAGCCTGGTGCGACCGGCCAGGATGACCGCTTCGCGCCTCTCCATACCATCCCGTTTCCGCAGCACCTTGGCGTAATCAACCAGCAGGATGGCGTTTTTGGTGACCAGTCCCATCAGCATGATCAGGCCGATCAGGCTCATGATATTGACCGTATCGCCGGTCAGTTTGAGCATGCCTGCCATGCCAACGATGGAGAGCGGCAGGGACAGCATGATGGCGAACGGTTCGAAGAAGGACTCAAACTGGGCGGCCAGGATCAGGAAGACAAAGATCACCGCCAGCAGCAGCGACTCTCCCATGTAGCCGAAGGACTCTGCCATATCCTCGGCCTCGCCGGAAAGGTCGATGCGATAGCCGGGCGGCATGTTGATCCGTTTGGCAGCCGCGTCCACATGCTTGGCCGCAGTGCCGATGGGAAGATTGTCCAGATTGGCCGAAACCGTCACCTGGCGGGCCAGGTCGCGGCGGTTGATCTCGCTGGGAGAGGTGGCGACACGCACCGCAGCCAGACTGGATAGCGGAACCAGTTTGCTTCCGCCAGTGCTCTTTGGCACAGAAATCTTCAGGTCGCCGACCTGGTCCGTATTCTGGCGCAGACGTTCAGGAAGACGGATCCGGACATCCACGGCATCACCATCCTCATCTTCGTATGTGCTGACGGCCTCGCCCCCTACCAGCCGCCCCAAGGTACCGACAATGTCGCTGGTGGTCACACCGGCCGAGAGCGCCTTCTCCCGGTCAATTTTGAGCCGGTATTCGGGGATGTCATGTTCCAGTGTCACCGAAAGATCCACAATCCCCGGCACCTTGTAGAGCTCTTCCTTCAACTTCTGCCCCAACTGTTTGAGGACAGTCAGATCGTCCCCCTTCAGGTTGACGTTGAGCGGCTTCTGGGCACCGCCGATCTGTCCCACCTCTTCGATGGAGAACGTGATCCCGGCGATGTTCCGCAAACGCTCGCGCACCACCCGCTGCAGCTCGAACTGTCCCCGTTTACGCTGATTGCGCTCCCTGAGCTTGAGGTAAACCAGGCCATCACGCACGGTGCCGTTGTCACCTGCGCCGATTGTGGCGTAACTGTGATCGATCTCGGAGATATCCTTCAGGGTTGCCAGGATAGCGTTCAGGCGGTTTCCGGTCTCGGCCATGCTGGCGTCCGGGGCGGTTTTGAAGGAGACCTGGAACTCACCTTTGTCATACAGCGCCATAAAGGAGGATTCCAGGGTACTGAAGATCAAGATACCGGTCACAAAGGCACCCAAAGCCAGCACCATGACAGTTTTTCGATGATCCAGAGCCCAGCCGATGGCTGAGCGGTACCTGTCGGCAGTTGCATCGAACCAGGTGTTGAAACGTTCCAGCCAGCGGGCCAGCCCTTTGCGTTTGCCCTTCAGATGGATGGACGGATCGTGCCAGCGGGAGGAGAGCATCGGGTCGAGGGTGAAGGAGACGAACAGCGAGACCAGTACTGCAAAGGCCACGCTGATCCCGAACTGGAAAAAGAAGCGTCCCACGATGCCGCGCATGAAGGCCACCGGGACGAAAACCGCCATGATTGAGAGAGACGTGGCAAAGACCGCCATGCCGATCTCGGCGGTACCGAAGCGCGAGGCCTCGAAGTGGTCCTTGCCCATCTCCAGGTGTCGCACGATATTTTCCCGGACGACGATGGCATCGTCGATCAGCATTCCGATGGCCAGCGACAGCGCCATCAGAGTCATTACGTTGAGAGTCATCCCCATGGCGTTCATGATGATGTAGCTGGAGATGACCGAGATCGGCAGGGTCACACCGGTAATCACCGTTGAGCGCCAGGAGTTGATGAAGCAGAATACAATCAGCACCGTCAGGATACCGCCGATAATCAGGGTGGTCTGCACATCCTCCAGGGATTCGCGGGTCATGATGGTGCCGTCACGTACCATGCTCAGCTCGATCCCCGGCGGCAATTCCTTGCGAACCTTCTCCATGGCCCGCTTGACATTGTCCACCAGTTGAACTTCGTTACCGCCCGACTGTTTGTATATGTCCAGGCCGATGGCCGGTCGGCCGTTAAGGAGAGCCAGCTTGCGCTGTTCCTCCGTGCCATCGGTGACCTGCGCCACCTCTCCCAGGGTGATGGGGCGGCCATTTCTCTGGGCCACGGCCATCCGGCGGTACTGCTCGGCCCGCTCCGGCTTGCCGTCGATGCGCATCGGATATTCGGCGGCGCCCTTGGTCAGGCGGCCAAGCGGAGTGTTGGTGTTCTCCGACTTGATGCCGTTGACCACATCGTTTACTCCGAGAGCCAGACTATCCATCCGCGTCGGATCAAGCTCCACCTGGATTTCGCGCGTCTGGCCACCGACCATGTCCACTTTGCCGACTCCGGCCACACTCTCGAAGCGTTTCTTGATCTTCTTCTCAACAAGTATGGTCAATTCACGGGGGGAGATTGCGTCCGATCTTACCGCCAGCGCCGCCACCGGAGCAGCGTTGAAATCCAGCTTCTGGATGATCGGCTCCTCGATCCCCTGGGGCAGTGTGCCACGGATGGAGCCGATCTTGCCGCGCACCTCCTGGGCGGCGTCGTTGACCCGCTGCTCCAGTTGGAATTGCACCATCACGGATGAAACACCCTCACGGGAGGTGGAGAAAACATGTTTGACCCCGGCGATCTGGTTGACCGATTCCTCGATGCGCTTGGAAACCTCGCGCTCCAAAGTTTCCGGTGATGCGCCGGGAAAGGTGGTCACGATGGAGACCATGGGAAACTCCACGTTGGGGAACATCTCAACCCCCAGCCGTTTGAAGGAGAAGATCCCCAACGTGACCAGCGTCAGCATCATGACCGTGGCAAAAACCGGGCGTTTTATGGAGAGATCGGAAAGGATCATGCTATTCCAGTTTCCTTTTGTGGTTCTGCTTCTAAAACCGGGGGATTAATTTTCCCTTGACCGCTTGACATGAACTGAGATTCATCCATGCCGTTCTTACAATATTCTTACCGCACAGAAAGCAACTTGCGGCCACAGGAACCAGCCTGAGCGGCACGCGCACCAATACTGCCCGCAACCTGAAAAAATCCTATACCGTTGCCGTATGGCCGATCGGGTACCCTGCACAGCTTCCGGTCAGTTTTTCCCTCATGCTTTCCATCACCGTCTGCTCGCCACCGAGACCTTCAGCAGCCTTGACGTTAATGGCCAGCGGAAGCAATCCCAGCAGCATGTTCCGCAGATTGCCGCATCCATCCCCGCCACCCAGCGCCTCCACAATCTTCCGGTTCAATCCCTTGCCGATGGTCACGCCCACCAACTGCTCCAGACGGTCTGCCGCGTGGCGGCACTCGTTCTCGGGGCATTTGCGGAATTCCGCCTGTGCGGCCTCAATGCTCAGCGACTCACCATTGACCAGCACCTCCATCAGAATGTCATGGTAGATGTCTTTCATGTTGGCAGTCAGGGCTATGCGGCCATCATCGCGCAGTGAGATGCCATAGCGGATATCACGCTGGAAACGGTCCATCAGGTTGCGGGGCATGGCTACTTCCAGACCAGTGTTTCGCCGACCTTCATCTGGCGCATGATCCCGGCCAGTCCGACCTTTTCCAGCTCAAGCCGGAACTGTTCCGCCGTTCCAGTCAGCGCCGGGTTCGTGCCGAAGTGCATCGGTACCGCCATCTTCGGCTTGACCAGCTTGACCGCCTGGGCGGCGTCCACCGGCCCCATGGTGAATTTGTCGCCGATACAGACAAGCATCACGTCAACCTTCGAGGCCAGCGAGGACATGTCGTAGAACAGATCGGTGTCGCCGGTATGATAGATGCGCGGCCCCCCCGCGACCGATATCAGGAAGCCACCGGCATGGCCGGCATAGATCGGCCCCTTGTCAGTATCCATGCTGTCACCGTGGACAGCCGAGACAAATTTCACCGAGACCTCCCCATCCAGAAGGCTGAGTCCACCGCCAAAACTGCCGGTCATGCCCCTTTCGGCCTGTTTTTCCGGGTATCCCTTGTAGGCCACCAGCGCCTTTTGCAGGTCAAAGGTTGCCACCAGTTTTGCCCCGGTCCTCCGGGCTATCTCCACCGCGTCCCCGATGTGGTCGCCATGACCGTGGGTGATGAAAATAAGGTCAACTCTGGTGAGCGACTCCAGATCCTTCTTGCCGTTGGCGGCATTGGCCGGGTTGGTGATCCAGGGATCCACCAGCAGCACCTTACCGGACGGCGTGACCACCCTGAAGGCGGAATGCCCGTACCAGGTGATCTCGGCCGAAGCCGCAAAAGCGGGCACGGCGCAACACACACACATCAGACACATCATCATGATCCTGAAAATCGGCTTTCTCATCCGGTGTACCTCCATGTTATTTTGGTGTGGCAACGGCCACTTTCTCTCCATCCTTGAGATTGAAGCCTCCGCGAATAACGTACTGCTCCCCCTGTTTCAGTCCTGTGGCCACCTCCATCAGTTCCCCATTCAGGGCACCGGCTGTAATATCGCGCCGATGGGCGACGCCCTTTTCAACAACAAACAGGCTTCCGGTTCGTTTTGCCATGTCGAGCCTGTCGATAGCGCTGCGCGGCACCTGCAGCACAGCGCTGCGCCTGTCGATAACGATGCGCCCCTTTGCAAAAAGGCCGCCCTTGAGGATTTCCGGTTCATTCCGCACCTCTGCGATTACCTTCAGGGAACGGTCTGCCGTGCTCAGCTCCGGATTGATGAACATGACCGTGCCCAGGAACATCCGCCCCGGCAGTGCATCCACAGAGAACTCGAGCGCCTGTCCGGTCTTAACCCTGCCCGAATCAGCGGATGAAACCGTCACCGTCAGGTTGAGCAGCCGGTTGTCCACAATACGGAAGATCGGCTTGCCGACGGCGGCATCACTGGCCAGGTCACCCACGTTCACATCCCGCAGGGCGACAATCCCATTGAGCGGAGCCACCACCGAGCCCTTTGCCAGGCGCGCCCTGATCTGGCGCAGCTCTTCATGGGCAACCCCGACCAGCGCACGGGCAGCGTCAACGCGGGTCTTTGATGCTTCATATTCGGTTCTGGCGTCATCCACGGCCTGCTGGGTTGCCAGGCCCGATTCCTTCAGTTTGAGCATGCGTTCCTGTTCGCGCTCTGCCCGGTTGGCTGCAACCTGAGCCTGGGCCAAACCTGCTTTTGACGACTTCAGCGATGCTTCGGCCCGCTTGACCAGCGCCTCGGTTTCAGCGATATCGATCTGCGCCAGCGGCTGTCCTTTCCTGACCCGCACCCATTCGGTAACAAAGACCTGTTTCACCAGTCCCGGTATCTGGGTCTTTACATCGGCAGAGAATTTGGGTTCCAGGCTGCCGGTCACTTCAATGCCGTCGATCAGCTCCGCAGGTGTTGCTCTGGCAACCTCAACAGCGACGGGGGCTTTGGCTGCCTGCCCCGCACTCTCCTGTCGCGTGCCGCAGCCAGTCAGCATGCAGTATATCACCAGCATTGCACACAGATAAACGTGCCTCATCCTGTAACCCCTTCTCGGTATGCACTCAATCATTCGAATCAATTTGGAAGCCAGATCCCCGCACCCATTGCCATACCGATGTCGCGACACCCGAGGTAATCGCTGTGGATACGAAGCCCGTTTTCTGCTATCGACATGCCGACCTCGACCTTGTGGAAGGCTTCGTTGCGGCTCCGGTCCGCCACCAGGAGAACGGTGGATTTGATCTGTCGCAGCTTGAGATAAATTTCAGAGATGTTTTTGAGGTTTTCCGGAAAGAAATCCTCGATGGGATCGAGAACGATCAACTTGCATTTGAAATATTCGCTGAACTGGTGCAGGTAGGCGTAGGTCTTGGTCATGCTGCCGGAGACATCGACCAGATGCGGCGATACGCCGAAACACTCATCGAACAGGGAAATATGTGTGAGATTGTCCAGGTTCTCGTCGATACGTGCCGAAAGCTCGGGCAGACTTCTCCACTCCCTGACCAGTCGTTTAAAACGGCGATGACTGTCCTCATCCGTGTCCCGGGCGTTGATGAACAGAACCTTCCCCGGTTGAAGGCAACGGTAGCGGTCAAGGAATGGCAGGCCGAAGGCCACCGACATGGCCAGTTGAGTCGCCAGCGTGGTCTTGCCGAAAATCTCGCCGGTCTGCAGCGACACCAGGGCATTGGCGGGAATCAGTTCATCGATCAGGTACTCTTCCGGTCGCGGCGGGACGAACGCGCGTTTCTGCCATTCACTTATGCCCAATTGCTGGGCAAAGGGATTTTCATCAATTCTCAAGTTGGCTGTGATGGTCATGTTTTGCACCTGTCGGAAAAAAATGGGCGACCCGTGAGGCCGCCCCTATGCAATCAGTATCTGTAATGTTCCGCCTTATAGGGCCCTGAAACCGGTACCCCGATATAATCGGCCTGCTCTTTGGTCAATTCGGATAACTGGGCGTTCAGCTTCTTCAACTGAAGGCGGGCCACCTTCTCGTCCAGATGCTTGGGCAGGACATACACCCCGACCGGGTAGTCGGAATTACGGGTGAACAGCTCGATCTGGGCGATGGTCTGGTTGGCAAAGGAGGAGGACATGACGTAACTGGGGTGGCCGGTGCCGCAGCCCAGATTGACCAGACGCCCTTTGGCCAGCAGGATGATCCGCTTGCCGTCAGGAAAGATGACGTGATCCACCTGGGGCTTGATCTCCTCCCACTGGTATTTTTCCAGCGCCGCGACCTCGATCTCGTTGTCGAAGTGTCCGATGTTGCAGACGATGGCCTGATCCTTCATGGCTGCCATGTGGTCATGGGTGATGACGTGGTAGTTGCCGGTGCAGGTCACGAAGATGTCAGCCTTGTCGGCGGCATACTCCATGGTCACCACGCGGTACCCTTCCATGGCGGCCTGCAGGGCGCAGATCGGGTCGACCTCGGTCACCCAGACCTGGGCCGACAGTGCACGCATGGCCTGGGCCGAACCTTTTCCCACATCGCCGTAGCCGCAGATCAGAGCCACCTTGCCCGCGATCATCACATCGGTGGCACGCTTGATGCCGTCCACCAGCGACTCGCGACAGCCGTAGAGGTTGTCAAATTTGGACTTGGTAACCGAGTCGTTGACGTTGATGGCCGGGAATTTCAGATCACCCCGCTCATGCATCTGGTACAGGCGGTGTACGCCTGTGGTGGTCTCTTCCGTCACCCCCTTGACCTGAGCCAGTCGGACAGAGTACCAGGTCGGATCAACGGCCAGCTTGGCCTTGATGGCGGCAAACAGAATGGTCTCCTCCTCGGAGCCGGCCTTTGCCAGTACGGAGAGATCCTTCTCGGCCTTCGCGCCCAGGTGCAGTAGCAGGGTGGCATCACCGCCGTCGTCCAGGATCATGTTGGAGAAACCGCCGTCGGACCACTCGAAGATGCGGTGGGTGTAATCCCAGTACTGCTCCAGGGTCTCGCCCTTAACGGCAAAGACCGGCACCCCGCCGGCAGCAATGGCTGCGGCGGCGTGGTCCTGAGTTGAGAATATATTGCAGGAAGCCCAGCGAACTTCTGCCCCCAGGGTGGTCAGAGTCTCGATCAGCACCGCGGTCTGGATGGTCATATGGAGCGAACCGGTGACTCGGGCGCCTTTGAGCGGCTGTGCGGAGGCAAACTCCTCGCGGATGGCCATCAATCCCGGCATCTCGGTCTCGGCGATCCTGATCTCCTTGCGGCCCCAATCGGCCAGTTTAAGGTCTGCTACGATGAAATCCTGTGACATCTAGTTTCTCCTTTTGAGTAGTGATGTTCAATTATACGTGGATAAGCCGGTGACTGTATCCTATGGTGATGAAGCTATCCGACCGAAACCAGCACCAGCCGGAAACCGAATCCATTGTAGCGGCAGCCGGGGACGCCTCCGTCGCGGTTGGATGACGTGGCGTAGCTTGCGGCGTTGCACCAGCCGCCGCCACGAAAGACGCGATAGAGACCCGTTGAGGGGCCGGTTGGATCTATAAAGGCATCGGCCGTGTAGTCGCCATGCCAATCCTGGCACCACTCGAAAACATTGCCGTGCATATCGTGCAGCCCCCACGCATTGGGTTTCTTCTTTCCCACAGGCTGGGTCTGGCTGCCGGAGTTTGCGCTGTACCAGGCATAGTCACCCAGTTGGGACTCGTCATCGCCAAAGCAGTAGATTCCCGTTGAACCGGCCCGGCAGGCATACTCCCATTCCGCCTCGGTCGGCAGACGATAGCTGCCCTTATTCATGGTGTTCAGGCGCTTGATAAACTCCTGGCAATCTTCCCACGACACCATCTCCACCGGACGATCCGGATTCTTGAAATGGCTGGGGTTGGTGCCCATCACCGTCTCCCACTGGATCTGGGTTACGGGGTACTTGCCCAGATGGAAATCCTTGCTTATTGATACCTGGTGGATCGGGCCGCTGGTTTCATCACCCATCATGAAGATTCCGGCCGGAACCGGACAAAAATCGAATCGCGCCGGAATAACAGTTTTCCGGCTCTTCGTGACAGTCCGCGTTTTGGTCAGTATCTCGGTTACCGCCTTTTTGAAGAGTCCTCCAGGCTTGATGACAACCTTTTCCTGATAGCTTTCCTGCTCATGATATATCTCATCGCGTGTTTTGGAGGATTCCATTGTTATCATGATTGGCAGGCGCTGTGCTCCGGCAATCATGTCATCCAGCCGTTGAACGACCGCCAGCATATCCAGCAACGGCCAGCTTTCACCATTTTCCAGAAAGTCCTTAAGCTGCCGGATCGCCTTTAATACGGTTTCCTCAGGGCTTCGCTCAAGAATCCGTTTTAATTGATCCAGACCCTCACGTATCTTCGGCACCGCCTGGCGATGCTTTTCTTTGCGCATGGCATCCAGAAAGCTGCGCAGCTTCTCGTCATGCCGCTGAAAATCATCATCACCGGCGGCCTTGATCGTATAGAAACGGTCGACATCAATTGCCTTGCTCAGGAGCGGCAACGCGGAATCAAGCTCGCCCAGCGCAATACGCACCTTGGCGGCCTGAAACAGTGCCTCGCCCAGATCGGGATTGATAGCCAGAGCCTGCTCCGTATGCACAAGTCCTTCCTTCATTTTACCCTGGCAATAGGCCGCCCACCCGGCGGAGAGAAATGCCTGGGCGGCGTGATCGGGATAATCGGTTCTGGCGTACCGGGCGGCCAGGGCAAAGGATTCCTCAGCATCAGCAAGATCAATCAGCGACATATCGCCATTGACAAAACCGAGCCGGAGAGTCCCCTTCATCTGGTGAAAACGCCACCCCAGTTTATAACCGGCAGAGGTATGGTCACCGCTGATCGCCTTGTCCAGCGATTCCACGCACTCAAGGTACAGACCCTGGCGGAAGGCGTCGCGAGCTATCTCGTACTGTTCGTATGCTGCATTCTGGGCCGGGGTCTTGGCGATCCGGAGCAGCTCTTCCAAGGTATCGTTCATCCGCCCGATCGAGGCGATAGCCTGACCGAAACCCCAATGAAACGTGGCATTCAACTTTGAGACCCCGGAAGAGATCTCCTGCATGTCGTATGAAAGGCGGGTGACGCCTTCATTCACAGTGCCGCTCATTATTTCGGTGGCACGGATGTTCTCGGCCGCCAGTGCCTCATTGGAAGCAATCACCTCACGGGTCTGGCTGGAGATATCCAGAGACAGCCGCCGGCTTGCGCTGGTAGTGGCCGATGCAAGCCCATCCACAAACTCCCGTGAGGTCAGGTAGTCAACGTAACTCGGTTTGTTGCCGAACATGACCGGCGCCAGCCAACGCTTGAACGGTTCTGCCTTGGGGGATGGAATTGCCTGGACGATCCGCAGAAGCTGCTCGGTATCGGCAACGTCCGTAAGGTACAGCTTGCCGTCCGCCGCCTGCATCTTAAGCTGCCCGATATTTCCGGCCAGATCGCTCCCCTCATGCATCAGCTTTGTTTTCAGGTCGTTCCAGTATTTTCTCGGGCGAGGGCTTTCAACGAGCACTTCAATCACGTCAACAATGGAGAAAAACCATTTCTGTTTTTCACTGTCCCACTGTGTACGTATCTTTTGCTGGTCGAATATTTTGGTTTTCTCTGTCGCCATCGTTATTGCCTCCATCGGCCTTGCCACGCACCTCAACCACCGCCTGCCGCTCCTGTGTGTATCTATTGATCCTTTCTCAGGTTCTATATATTCACGAAACCAGCCGTAAAATCAAATTAAAAAAGTCCGCCGGATTTTTCCGAAGGACTTGTGGTGGTAATCTGTTTTACCGGTGTCACGCCGCCAACCGCTCCCCGAACAGCTCGTCGAAGATTGCCTGTACGGTGGTAATTTTGTCGGATTTCCAGGCATTGCTGCCGCAGAATACCAGGCCGGTTTCCACATCACCCCGCTGGGCCCGATCCAGAGCCGTGACGATGCAGAAGCGCTCGCCCGACTCCTTGTAGGAGCACTTCTTCAGGCATCCCATCCGGCAGGGCGAGGTATGCTCAAGATCGTAGCGGCGGATGTTATCCTTATTGTTCAATATGGCGCGACCCGGCAGCCCGGCGGGGCTCATGATCAGTCCGATATCCTCCTGGGAGCATTCGAGGTACCTCTGCTTGAAGGCATCGGATGCATCGCACTCCTGGGTGCAGACGAAACGGCTGGCCATCTGCACACCATCAGCGCCCTCAGCCAGAGCGTGTTCCAGGTCTGCCCTGTCCCAGACGCCGCCGGCAGCTATGATTGGAATGTCCGCTCCGTACTCCGTCAGAAAAAATTCTTTGATACCGCGAACCGTAGCATACTGATCGTACTCACCAGTGCCGATGTTCTCCATCTTCTCGCCAAGATGTCCGCCTGCGGTATCAGGATCTTCCACGACCACCGCATCGGGCAGCCGGTTGTAGCTCTTGTGCCATTTTTTGGCTATCAGTTGGGCGGCACGCACCGAAGAGGCAATCGGAACCAGAGCCACATCGGGACGGTCAGCGGTCAATTCCGGCAGACTCATGGGGAGGCCGGCTCCGCAGACTATCAGTTTGGCGCCCCCCTCCACCGCAGCCTTGACCAGCGCCTCAAAATCGGACAGGGCAACCATGACATTGACACCGACGATGCCGTCCGGTGCAATCTGGTAAGCCTTTTTCAGCTCGGCCTTGAAGGCCTCCGGCTCGGCCTGGAAGTAGTTTTTGCCATTGTAGAACTCACTGTTAAGGGCTATTCCGGCTGCGGCAACCAGGCCGATCCCGCCGCATTTTGCCACATGTCCGGCCAGGTTTCCGGCAGAAATGCGCACCCCCATGCCACCCTGGATGACGGGATAACGGGCGATATGTTTTCCGATACGCAGTGGTTGTGACATGGCACGCGCTCCCCCAATCTAGATAAATGAGGTTCGCATATTATCAATCATTTGGCAGATTTTGTGTAATACTTTTGTAAAAGTAGCTAGTCCCGCGGCACCGCCAGCATCCGGTCCAGCGCCGCCCTGGCCTTGATGCGCACAGCCTCACTCACGGAAATGACCGGTGAAAGGGTCTGCAGTGAAAAAAGAACATCCTCCAGCGAGGTCAGTTTCATGTTGGGGCAGAACAGGGCCGGAGATGCCAGGATAAACTCCTTGCCTGGGTTCTCAAGCCGCAGTTTGTAGAGGATACCGGCCTCGGTGCCGATGATGAATTTCGTTGCAGCGCTGGTGCGGCAATAGTCGTACATACCGCTGGTGGAACAGGCGTGGTCGGCCAGAGCAGTAACTTCGGGAGCGCTCTCGGGGTGGCAGATGAACAGGGCGTCCGGATATTCGGCCTTTTTCAGCTTTATCGCCTCCACCGTCATGCGTTCGTGAGTCGGGCAGAAACCATCCCAGTAGATGAAACGTTTTTCGGGTACATACTGTCCCACCCAGCGCCCCAGGTTGCGATCCGGTACAAAGATCAGCTCATCCTCGTTCAGTGACCGGACGACTGTGATGGCATTGGCGGAGGTACAGCAGATATCAGATTCCGCCTTCACATCGGCCGATGAGTTGACATAGGTCACCACCGGAACACCAGGGTGCCGGGCCTTGAGCTCCACCAACCCTTCCGCCGTGACCATGTCCGCCATCGGGCAACCGGCATCGGGGCGGGGAAGCAGTACCTTTTTACCCGGCGACAGGATTGCGGCAGATTCCGCCATGAAATGGACACCGCAAAAGACGATGACATCGGCATCGGTCCTGGCAGCCTCCAGGGACAGTCCCAGCGAATCGCCGGTGATGTCGGCAATCTCCTGCACCTCGTCGCGCATGTAGTTGTGAGCCAGCAGGACGGCGTTACGCTGTTTAAGAAGATCCCTGATCTGAAATTTGATATCGTTTGACATTGTCTCCGCCTCCGTCTGGAATACGTGGTACAGGTGACGTCAGCATACGGTAAGTGGCATCAAAAGACAAGTCAAGCCAGACGGCTGCCGGTTAGTCATTGCCCTGCTGACAGATATATAGTAGAGTGCAGGGCATAATCATAACGGGATGATGTCTGTATAAATGCACAAAGGGGATGTAGCTCAGCTGGGAGAGCGCTGCCTTCGCAAGGCAGAGGCCGACGGTTCGATCCCGTTCATCTCCACCAATAAAGACAAGGGGTTACGCAACTGCGCGTAGCTCCTTTTCTTTGTCTTGTGCCAAAACCGTGCTAAATGTCATCGAGGAGTTCAGCACATTTAACCTATCTTTTCCCTTACTGTAACATTTTTGTAACAATTATCTGTTATGGTAGCCTCCAGATTCGTTACACACAAAAAGGAGGAATATTCAATGTTCAAGAAGTCAATTCTGGCCGCGTTGCTCGTGATCGTCACAGCCGTGGCGGCTCATGCTGAAAAAGTAACCGTCGATGCCAAGATCAAGAAGTACGCCCCAGCCGCCGGTGTGGCCGGTAACCTGGGCAGCATCGGTTCCGACAGCCTCAACAACCTGATGACCTACTGGGCCGAAGGGTTCAAGAAGAAGTACCCCAACGTCAACATCCAGATAGAAGGCAAAGGCTCCAGCACCGCCCCCCCTGCCCTGATTGCCGGTACCGCCCAGCTTGGCCCCATGTCCCGCGAAATGAAGAGCTCCGAGATTGAAGAGTTTGAAAAGAAGTACGGCTACAAACCGACCAGAATCGGTGTGGCGCTTGATTCACTGGCGGTATTTGTCAACAAGGACAACCCGATCAAGAGCCTCTCGCTGGACAAGGTTGACGCCATCTTCTCGAAAACCCACAAACGTGGCGGCGCAGATGTATCCACCTGGGGACAGGTGGGGGTAAGCGGCAAACTGGCCGCCATGCCGATCAGCCTCTATGGCCGTAACTCCGCTTCCGGCACCTACGGTTATTTCAAGGAACATGCCCTGAACAAGGGTGACTTCAAGAACACGGTCAAGGAACAGCCCGGCTCCGCTTCGGTTGTGGAGGGCGTTGCCAAGGATATCAGCGCCGTCGGCTATTCCGGCATCGGCTATGCGACCTCCGGCGTTCGTGCCGTCCCGCTTTCCGCAAAAGAAGGCGGCAAGGTGGCCGAGGCAACCTACGCCAATGTTCTGAACGGTTCCTACCCCATGAGCCGCATGCTCTATATCTACGTTGCCAAGAAGCCGGGACAGGCGATGCCCAAGGTGGTTGAAGAGTTCCTGCGCTATGTCCTCTCCAGGGAAGGTCAGGAGATCGTCATCAAGGACGGCTACGACCCTCTGACCGCCAAACTGGTTGATGACCAGTTGAAAACGCTGAAATAAATTTCACCGTAGGACCCCCCATGTTATTCCCCTCCCTGCGGGGAGGGGACTTTTTAAGCAAACTCAGGTACTCATGACTCATACTGTTATCGATAAATCCCGACGCAACGATCGTCTTGCCGAAGTGCTGATCCGCATCGGCGGCATCCTCGTGATCGTCTCGGTCGTCTGGATCCTGGTGATGATCTCACGGGTGGCCCTCCCGCTCTTTTACCCACCCTCAGCCACCGTAGTGGCAACGGTGAAGCTGCCGACGTCCATATCTGCCGGTAAGGCACTGGCGGTCGGGGCTGAAGAGAACCAGCGGGGAGCCTTCATCCTGGATGAAACCGGAACCTTTCATTTCCTGAAGGTCGCAGACGGCACCCTCTCGGCCAGCATCAAGGCCCCCGTAACACCGGAGGGAGCCACCCGCGTCGTATCCGCAGAGTATGTCGGCAAATCGGCCTACAACCTGCTGTGGGATAACGGCGCGATAAGCTCGGTCGCCGTGGCGCTTTCCTCCACCAAGGATGCCGATGGCAAAGCCTCACTCTCACACGATGTAACTCCCCAGGAAAGTCTGTCGTTCGCAGCATCAAGCGGCATCGTGCAATCTTTTGCCCGTCCGGTCGAAGGCAAGGGCACAGTGCGGATCGACCGACTGGCCGGTGATCGTCTGCGCATAACCTACCAACTGGTGGAAAAGGATCTGCTCGGCAATGAGAAGCGGAATAATGCCATCTGCGAAATCAACGATGCCCTGCCGGGCAAGCTGACCGCAATCGCCGTTGATGCCAAGGGGCATTATCTCTATGCCGGCACCGATACTGGCATGCTTCTTCGCTGGGATGTCTCGGAGCCGGGCCAGCCGCATCTTCTGGAAAGCATGCCGGCGTCCGATGATCGTCAGGCGATCACCTCTCTGGCGCTGCTGCTGGGTGACGTGTCGGTCGCGGTCGGTGATGCCGGGGGGAAGCTGACGACCTGGTTTCCGGTCAAAGTGGCCGGAAGCGGCGAAGACCGGCGCCTGACCCGCATCCATACCCTGCGACCCAATAGCGGCGGGGTAGCAAGCATCATCCCTTCGCCGCGCGACAAGACGCTGTTCTCGGGGGATGGCCGGGAGATTCATGTCGACCATACGACCTCGGAGCGCAATCTGCTGACTATCAAGAGCGCGAACCCGATCATTCAGGCGGCACTTTCGCCCAAGGGCAACACTTTTTCGGCACTGGATGCCAATGGCGCCTTGACGGTCTGGAAGATGGATATCCCCCACCCGGAGATATCATTCGGCACGCTGTTCGGGAAGGTCTGGTATGAGGGGTATGACAAACCTGAGTATGCCTGGCAGTCCTCGGCCGCTAACGACGACTTTGAGCCCAAGCTGAGCCTGGTTCCGCTGGTATTCGGCACCATCAAGGCCACGCTGTTCGCCATGCTGTTCGCCGTGCCGCTGGCGCTGCTGGCCGCCCTCTACACCAGCCAGTTCATGTCGCCGAAGCTGAAGGGGGTTGTCAAGCCGGTGATAGAGATCATGGCCGCCATCCCCTCGGTGGTGATCGGCTTTCTGGCCGGACTCTGGCTGGCGCCGCTGATCGACAAAAGCGTCCTGACCATATTCCTCAGTCTCGTGATAGTGCCGCTACTGATGGTATTCACCCTATTCTTCTGGAAGCGGATCAAGACAGCCTCACCGCTTCAAAGAGCGACACGCGGTCACGAATTTATCGCCATGGTCCCGGTGGTGCTGCTGGGCATCTATCTGGCCTTTCTGCTGGGGGGACTGGCCGAGTTTCAACTGTTTGCCGGTGACTTCAAGCAGTGGCTGTTCAGTACTCTGGGTGTCCGTTATGACCAGCGTAACAGCATCATTATCGCCATCGCGCTCGGCTTCGCCGTGATTCCGATCATCTTTACGATTGCCGAGGACGCCATCTCCAATGTGCCGCGCAACCTGACCGCCGCTTCGCTGGCCCTGGGCGCCAGCCGATGGCAGACCGCATGGAGGGTGGTCCTCCCCTCGGCGCTGCCCGGTGTGTTTACCGCGATCATGATCGGTTTCGGTCGTGCCATCGGCGAGACCATGATCGTGCTGATGGCCACCGGCAATACGCCAATCTTGAGCTGGAGTCTGTTTAACGGGCTGCGCTCCCTGTCGGCCAACATCGCGGTGGAAATCCCGGAAGCGCCTTTCAACAGCTCGCTCTATCGGGTTTTGTTCCTCTCGGCGGTGCTGCTGTTCATCTTCACCTTTATCATCAACACCGTGGCCGAAGCGATGCGCCAGAAGTTCCGCAAGAAGTACGGACGATACTAAAATCCACCACAGAATAAAGGAAACACAGAGGAAGTCAAAGCCAGGCCAGGTCTGACTTATCCCGAAAGACGTAACCCATTTTAATCGTGGTTTTATCCGTGTCTCAGTCTCTCAGTGATAAAGGTTTTTAACTATGAATAAATTCTGGAAAACAGGAGAACCCTACGTACTGCTGACCGGCACCGCTCTGGCGGTCATGCTGGTTCTGACACTCACGCTGGTCGGAGTGGTCATGACCAACGGCCTGGGTTACTTCTGGCCGCGGGCGCTGCTCAAGTTTGATCTGAAGGACGGCACCTCTGCCCTTGGGCAGGTCATGGTGAAGGAGAAAAACCCGATCAGCGGAGTCAGCCGTCTGCAACTGAAGGTTGCCAACCGGGATGTCTTCGGTCAGGATTTCCGCTGGATTGATGAAAAGGATATTGCCTCACGCAGTCTGCCGACCGATGCGATGCTGATCGAGCGCCGCGAGCATGGCAACTATTTCGGCTTCCTGAAGGGGGTTACGGCAGAGGGGTTGGCGCAGTCAGCTTCGCCACAGGAAACACTGCAACAGGCAATGAAGCTGGTAGCGGGTAAAATGGAAGATACCCGCGCCATCAAAAAGCAGATGTCAAACCTGAACCATACCGTCGAGCGTCTTCGGTTGAAACTGCTGAAACTCGAATATGGCGGCAAGGAAAAGAATTCCGCTGAAATCAGCGAACTGACCGCCGTTCGTGAAAAGACTATGGCTGAATTCACCCGCCTGAACGAGCAGGCAACCGCCGCCCAGGCGGAAATTGGCCGGATAACAGGCCAGTTCACCGATGTCACCGGTGGCAGCAAAGACATAGCCCTGATGGAGATAGTTGCCCTGCAACGCCCCAACAGCATGTCGTTTCTGGCCAAGTGCGGGGCATACCTGGAACGTGTCCGCGAACTGCTGCTGGATGACCCGCGCGAATCCAATACCGAGGGGGGACTGTTTCCGGCCATCTTCGGCACAGTCATGATGGTACTCCTGATGAGTATCTTTTCCCTGCCCTTCGGCGTGGTCGCCGCCATCTATCTGCGCGAATACGCCAAAGACGGCCTGATGACGCGCATGGTGCGCATCGCCGTCAACAACCTGGCCGGTGTCCCTTCAATCGTCTATGGCGTCTTCGGCCTCGGTTTCTTTGTCTACGGCATCGGCGGCAGTATGGACAGCCTGTTCTTTCCCGAGCGTCTGCCGACGCCGACCTTCGGCACCGGCGGTATCCTCTGGTCGAGCCTGACCCTGGCGCTGTTGACGGTGCCGGTGGTTATAGTCGCCACCGAAGAGTCGCTGGCCTCGATTCCGAAAGGGATCCGCGAGGGCTCGCTGGCTCTGGGCGCTACCAGATTCCAGACGCTGACCAGGATCCTGCTGCCGATGGCCACCCCCGGCATCATGACCGGCCTGATCCTCTCCATGGCTCGCGCCGCAGGTGAGGTAGCGCCACTGATGATTGTCGGCGTAGTCAAGCTGGCTCCGACGCTCCCCTTTGATACCAATTTCCCGTTCTTCCATATGGATCGAAAATTCATGCACCTGGGCTTCCATATCTACGACGTCGGTTTCCAGTCTCCCAACGTTGAGGCAGCCAAACCGATGGTCTATGTTACCACCATGCTGCTGCTGGCAATCGTTGTTGCAGCAAGCAGCGCAGCCATTTACCTGCGTAACCGCATGCGGAGAAAATATACGTCATCGACGTTTTAACCTCTCTATCTCTCTGCGGTAAAAATGAGGATTAAGGATACATATATGGCACAAGCTCACGATCAATCCGGAGGCGCACCGATTCTTTCGGTCTCCAACCTCAACCTTCACTACGGTGAGGCGCATGCGCTGAAAAATATCAACCTTGACATGACGCGCCACCAGGTGACCTCCTTTATCGGCCCTTCTGGTTGCGGTAAATCAACGCTGTTGCGCTGTTTCAACCGCATGAACGATCTGGTTGAGAGTGCCCGGATCGAAGGGAGTATTCGCCTTGATGGCGATGAGATCAACGAATCCTCCACCGATGTCATCTCTCTGCGGCGTAAGGTCGACATGGTATTCCAGCAATCCAACCCCTTCCCCAAATCGATCTATGAGAATATTGTCTACGGTCTGCGCATCGCCGGAGTCAACGATAAGGCAACCCTGGATGAGGCAGTTGAGCGCAGCCTGAAAAGCGCAGCCATCTGGAACGAGGTCAAGGACCGCCTGAATGATTCGGCGCTGGGGCTTTCCGGCGGCCAGGCTCAGCGCATCTGCATAGCACGGGCAATTGCGGTTAATCCCGAGATCATCCTTATGGATGAACCCTGCTCGGCGCTCGATCCGATCTCGACGCTCAAGATCGAAGAATTGATTGAAGAGCTGAAGAAACAATATACTATAGTAATCGTCACCCACAACATGCAGCAGGCTGCGCGTGTCTCGGATGTGACCGCATTCTTCTATCTGGGAGAGCTGATCGAAGCCGGGGGAACCCGCATGATTTTTACCAATCCCTTGAAGAAACAGACAGAAGACTACATTACCGGAAGGTTCGGTTAGTTCGTAAACGGACTGCCACATTTATCGGGATTAGGAGAAAGAATGGAACGTGAACATATCAGTACGGCATTTGACATTGAGCTGGATGAATTACGGCAGAGTATCCTGATTATGGCCGGCAAGGTTGAGCTGATGATTGCCAACTCGGTCAAGGCGCTTGTTGAAAGGGATACACCGCTGGCCGAACGTACCATTGCACAGGATCATGAGGTCAATGCAGCCGAGGTAGCGATCGATGAGCACTGCCTTGAACTGCTGGCGCTCCGTCAACCGGCGGCTCGCGACCTGCGCTTCATCACCATTGCACTCAAGATCGTCACTGATCTGGAGCGTATTGGCGACCAGTGCGCCAACATTGCCAAGCGGGTCCGCGAGTTGAATGAGGAACCGCCGCTCAAGCCGTACATCGATATCCCCCGCATGGCCCACTGGGCCGAGGTAATGGTCAAGGAGTCATTGGATGCCTTTGTGAATGGAGACCCGGATCTGGCTGTCAAGGTCTGCAGGGACGATACGTTTGTGGATGAGCTTAATGTCCAGATTCAGAGAGAGCTCCTGACGTTTATGATCGAGGATCCGGCCACAATCTCGCGAGCCATCAAGCTCAATTACGTCTCAAAATCACTGGAGCGCATCGCCGATCACGCCACCAACATTGCCGAAATGGTCATCTTCATGGTCAAGGGAAAGGATATACGGCACACAATAGCGTAGGTTTGCCGCAGTGCATGGTTTCGGGGCATATCACTATGAGTTGTCAGTGGCTTTGCGCTTGACATTCAGGCTTTTTTCTGTAATATTCTGCCGCCTTTTTCCAGAAAAATGAACCGTGGCATACAGAGGAGCGCATAGAATGGCGACAAAATCCGCTAAATCTTCAAAAACTGTTGAGGCCGCACAGCCTTCTCGTCCAACTCCCGCAGCAAAACAGTCAAAGCCGTCCGCTGCTAAAGGCGTCACAGAGAAAAAGCCGGCAAAACCAGCGGCGGCCGCAAAATCTGTCAAGTTGCCTGTGGAAACCAAACCTGCCAAGCCGTCCACAGAAACCAAAGCCTCAAAACCGGCTGCACTGAAACAGGTTGCAACGAAAAAAACGGCAAAAACCCCGGCAGCCGCGAATACGGTCAAATCGGTTGCAGATACCAGGCCGGCACATCCAGCTGTGGCGACGAAATCAAAATGGAGCGAAATCCGGGAAATTCTCCTGCAGATGAAGAATGATACGCTCCGCGAGATTTCAAAAACGCTTAAACATGGTGCGGACACCGTGCTGATAGGTGAACCGAGTGGTGACATCTACGACCAGGCATCCTCAGAGAGGGATCGCGAGCTGGGGCTGCTGCTGGGGGACCGTGAGCGTGAAAAGGTGCACGCCATCGATGACGCTCTGCTGCGAATCGATGAAGAAGAATATGGTATCTGTGAGGAGTGCGAGGAGGATATTCCGCTCGGTCGCCTTAAAGCAATGCCGTTTGCCCGGCATTGCGTCAAATGCAAGTCGGATCTGGAAAAATTTCAGGCCCAGACCAAACGCTTTGAAGAGGATCGGGCCTATCGTGAGATCCCCCTCGGCACCGATGAGGAAGAGGGCTGACCGCACCCTTTCAGGGCAGAAACAATTCTGAGTAGCACCCCCCGCCGGATCAGCATGGCATCATGGGGGCAGAGTTCCCGGCAGCACCAGCACCGAATACAGCGCTCCTGATCGACGGACAGGGCGCTGTTTTTTATTTCGATGGCAGCGGGGGGGCAGGCGTCACGACAGACGCCGCACAGCACACACGATGTCCGGTCGGCTGCCGGGTACGATGTCAGGTGGTGTTTCAGGATGGTATTTAAAAATGTCGGCATACCGAACTGAACATCCAGGCCGCCTGGCAGCTTGAATGGATGTATCCTAAAGCTGGCCAGAGGATTGCCGCAGATGCGGATTCCATCACGGTCGGCACCGTGAAGCCCCATGCGTCTGGCTTCACGGCCGATTGGCAGCAACTCTTCCGGGATGCCGGCCAGACGTGCCGCTATCACGTCGACCGCTACCGGATTTACCCCGGCAATCAGAGCGCCAACGCGAACAGGATCACCACTGCCGGGCCCATTGCCTTCCATTGCAACGATTGCATCCACAATGTTGAGAACCGGTTTTTTAAGAAGGTAGATTTCCAGCAGGAGGCGGGCAAACTGCTCACGCGTCGCGCCGGCCTTGAGATGCCAGCCGGCCTTCTCAGCACCAACCACTGCGCCGAACAGGTTTTTTACGGCACAGGTCATGGTCATCATCTCGTGGGTTTTCAGCTTGGGCAGGTTGATGATCTTGTCCGCATCCCAATAGGCCTTAGCCACGGTAATGCGCCGGAAGGTGCCGCTTCCCGGCAGATCGACTGTGGTTGAAAACTCCACCAGCTCCGCACCGCTTTCCGCTGCTGCCCGTGCAATGCCGCTCTTTTCAGCAACCCGCTGGAACCCGCCGATGCCGGGGCTGTCACCAATTATTGCCCGGCCTCCAGCTTCCCGTACAAGTTCGGCCACGACACGCACCACGGTGGGATGGGTGGTAACCGCCCGTTCCGGTAATTTTGCAGACAGCAGGTTCGGCTTGAGCAGCACCCGATCACCCGGCATGACAAATACCGACATACCACCAAACGGTTCAAGCAGTGACAGCAGCGCATTCCGTACCAGCCCGTAATCATACCCATCACACTGTTGCAGGCATACAGTATCCATCCCTCGCCCCCACCCATGAATGTCAAAATCGCTTTAAACGTACCAACTCCAGCGAGTAGTGCAAGGATTATCTCCACAGGGACATACATTTCCGTACGTGTATGGTTGACTATCTCCTTCCCTTTAGGTACTTTTAAGCAGCTTTTTGATATACGGAATATTATCGACAACAGGGGGTAGCAGGGTATGACGCGGGAAAAGAATTTTACGTCACTGGTGGTGGATAAGACCCCAGACAAGCAGTTCGTGCGGGTGATTCAGGAGCGAAACCTCGCCGATCTGCCGGCAGGAGATCTGGTGGTGCGGGTCAGTTACTCATCCCTCAACTACAAGGATGCGCTTTCGGCCACCGGGCATCCCGGAGTCACGCGGCAGTTTCCCCACACCCCCGGCATAGACGCTGCGGGTGAAGTGGTTTCGTGCGAGAGCGACGCCTTCAGGCCGGGAGATGAGGTCATCGTCACCGGCTATGATCTGGGGATGGAGACCGACGGTGGATGGGGGCAGTACATACGGATCCCGTCCGGGTGGGCTGTCCGACTACCGCCTGGATTGACCCTGCGCGAAGGGATGGTGATAGGCACTGCGGGCTTTACTGCAGCACTTTCGGTGCTGAAGCTCCAGCAGGCCGGGGTGAAACCCTCAGACGGCGACATCCTCGTAACCGGAGCGACCGGAGGTGTCGGAAGTATTGCTGTGGCCATTCTGGCAAAAGCGGGCTACCGGGTGGTGGCCGCAACCGGAAAGAGTTCCGATGAGGCATTCCTGCGTACACTGGGGGCAAGCGAGGTTGTTTCACGCGATCAGGTGACGGACGGGTCTGATCGCCCCATGATGAAAGAGCGCTGGGCAGGGGTTGTTGATGTGGTTGGTGGCGAAACCCTGGCGGCGGCAATCAAGTCGACCCGTTACGCTGGAGCGGTCACCTGCTGCGGTCTGGTCGGCTCACCGGATCTTTCCCTGAATGTCTATCCATTCATTTTGCGGGGCGTGAGTCTTATCGGCATCGATTCGGTTAACTGCCCGTCCGACACCCGTCTGCGGCTATGGGAAAAACTTTCTGATGAATGGAAACCAGAGCAACTGGCAGAAATGGCGACGGAGGTGCCTTTGGAGGGTCTGGAGGAAAAAATCCAGACAATCCTTCAGGGGGGGGCGAAGGGTCGGGTTGTCGTGAGGCTTCCGTAAAAATATATGGATGATCAGGGGGCCAAGATGCCTGTTACGGTTGGGTTTGATGTATACGGTACACTGATAGACACGCACGGCGTTGTTGTAACCCTGCAACAGATGGTTGGATCAAGGGCTGCCGATTTCTCACGTGTTTGGCGTGATAAACAGTTGGAATATTCATTCCGCAGGGGATTGATGCAGCAATATGAAAACTTTACCATATGCACACGTCATGCCCTTGACTACACCTGCTCATACTTTAAAACCCCGCTCGACCGGGAACAACGGGATAAGTTGCTCGCCGTCTATCGCGTGCTCCCCGCATTCGATGATGTGAAAGAATGCCTGGCCCGCTTCAGTTCCGGGGATTTTCGGCTGTATGCCTTTTCAAACGGCAGCGCGGATGCCATCGAGACGTTACTTGTCTCGGCTGGCATCCGCGCATTTTTTCATGATGTCGTAAGTGTTGATGAAGTGAAGTCTTTCAAGCCGAACCCTGGTGTTTATTGCCATTTTCTCAGAAGAACCGGATCATCTGGCAGCGAAGCATGGCTGGTATCAAGTAACCCCTTCGATGTAATCGGCGCAATTTCCAGCGGCATGAAATCAGCCTGGGTTCAACGCTCTGCCGAAGCCATTTTCGATCCCTGGGGTATAGAGCCCACCATCACGGTACCTGATCTCTCGCTTCTGGCAGAGCAGATTGCCTCATATCGGTCAACAACCGCACCATGAATGGTTAAGGCCGCCTGGCTGAAACGGATATCAGACTCTTTCGAAAATTACAGCAACCGCTTCTCCGCCGCCAATACAGATTGCGGTAAGACCGTAACGGAGCTGACGTCTGTGCAGTTCGCGGATCACCGTTGCCGCAATGCGTGTCCCGCTGGCACCCAGCGGATGGCCGAGAGCACACGCGCCACCGTTGACATTAACCTTGTCCATTGGGATATTCAGGGTTTTGATCGTAAGGAGTGCCACTGAGGCAAATGCCTCGTTGATTTCAAACAGATCAATGTCGTCCAGTGTGAGATTTGCTTTGTTGCAGGCTCTCTGAGCTGCCACCGCCGTTGCTTCCGAGAAGTAGTCGGGGTGGAGACTGGCTGTGGCATATGCAATAATTTGAGCCTTGGGTTTGAGGCCGTATTTTTTCAGCCCTGCTTTGCCGCTTAACAGCGCCGCAGCCGCTCCGTCGTTAATGGTTGACGCATTTCCGGCGGTAATCGTTCCATCCTTCCGGAAGACTGCGCGCAACTCACCCAGCTTGATGATTTCACCCCTGAATGGTTCTTCGTCCTTGTACAGGGTCTCGTCGCCTTTTTTCCCTTTTTTGATTATCGGAATGATCTCATCGACAAAGATACCTCCCTTGACTGCAGCCTGGGCTCGCTCATATGAACGTGCCGCAAACTCGTCCTGTTCGGCGCGAGTCATGCCGGCACGAGCTACGCTGTCCTCGCCGATCTCACCCATATGGCGCCCGGAAAAGGGATCCTGCAGGCCATCATAAATCATCAGGTCGAGCAGTGCCCCATGTCCCATTCGATAGCCGATACGACCCTTTTTGAGAATGTAGGGTGCCAGGCTCATATTCTCCTGGCCGCCGGCGATAACCAGATCCGATTCACCAAGCCGGATACTGTCACTGGCCAGCATCATCGACTTCAGTCCGCTACCGCAGACTTTATCAATGGTCATTGCGTGGGTCGCATCGGATATGCCAGCGGCACGCATGGCCTGGCGCGCCGGTGCCTGACCGCAGCCGCCCGTAAGAACGTGACCCATAATGACTTCGGTCACCGCAGTGGACGGAATACCCGTCTTCTCAATAAGGGCCTTCATGACGGCCCCCCCCAGCTTTGGTGCTTCGATGTCGGCAAGCATGCCGCCCAGTGAACCGAATGGGGTTCGTAACGCCTCCACTACATACACTTTGTTCATAGAAACTCCCTACCTGAATGCATTTATTGTCCTGCATGAAGCTTGATGAGACATTATAGGGGTTATACTGAAAAAGCAAGATATAAATATTTTTTCAACACGATTTATTTTTTTGCTTGACATTGAGTTTATTTTTGTTTAAGTTTTGTTTACACGAACCAGGCAATTGTGCCGGTCACCCAACATCAAAATCAACAAAAGGAGAAAAAAATGAAAAATCAGAATGTTGCTCAGGAAATTTTGGACTTCAACAAAAACGCGGTTAAAGAAGGTTTCGAGGCCCTCAGCACAAGCTCAAATCAGGCTGCCAAGACTGCCAGCCAGATCCTTGGCGCAACCCCCAATGTTCCTGAAGAAGCCAAGAAAGCTGTTGATCTCTTCTTCAAGGAAAACCAGAAGGGTCTGTCCAGCCAGAGAAAGTTTGTTGAAAGCGGACTGGAAATCGACTGGACGAGCCCCAACGCCCCGGTTAAGGGCCTTGAAGCAATCGAAAACCTCTACAACAGCGCTTTCACACAGGTCGGTGCCTTGCAGAAAGAAACCAAAGAACTGCTCAAAAAAGCTACTGAGCAGCTCCCCAAGGAAGCCAAGCCCGTGGTTGAATTCTGGAATGAGACCCTCAACAGCAATTACAATATCTTCCAGAGCTTTGTGACCAAGAACTTTGAACTGGCAAAAAAGGTAATTGGCGACCTGGCAGCCGACGCACCGAAATCCGAAGGCAAGTCCTCCTCTAAGTAAGACGGTATTACGCTATCCGCCTGAATGTCAGGGCGAAAAGCACAAACATATCAATGGCAGCGCTGTGGTAACCCTGGTGGCAATCTTGCCGCCTGGAACACAGAAGCTGCCATTGTGGTTTCCGCTGTTCAGAAATTTTTATGGGATCCATGCAGATGATACTTTACTACTGCGCGACGAGTTGCTACAATCCCGCGAAATTGTACTTTTAAATCAGGAGGAAGCAAAACATGAAAACAGTCAGGGATATGCTCCACAACAAAGATGCAAGCATATTATCTATTCCACCAGACGCCACGGTTTTCGCGGCGATTAAACTCATGTCTGAGCGAAATATTGGCGCGCTGCCGGTTATGGATGGCGATAAACTCGTAGGCATCCTCTCGGAGCGGGATTATGCCCGCAAGGTCATTCTGGAGGACAGATCATCCAAGGACACGCTGGTAAAGCATATCATGACACAAACAGTAATAACCATCGGAACGGATAACACTACGGAGGAGTGCATGACGCTCATGACGGAGCGGCACTTGCGGCACCTGCCGGTAATAGAGAACGATCGGATTATCGGAATGGTTTCAATCGGAGATGTGGTCAAGGCGATTATTTCAGAGCAGCATCGCACAATAAATGATCTTCATTCAATAATAAACAACGGTCCGTCCGATAGGAATTTTCGGAATTTGCTTTTTCGGGAACTTGATAAATGCTGATTGTCTCTCATGGGGGGCGTGAAACCGCACGGCGCCCCCTTTAGTTGCACGATCCCTTCAAGCGCTCCATCAAGTGCCCCTCAATTTCCCGGTAGGCCTCAACCGGGTCTATTTTCAGCGTAACGAGCATTTCAGCAAGCTTATCCTCATCCCCTTCACTCAGGCTGTCCACCAAATCAAGTTTCTCAAAAAGGCTGCGACCTTCTTCCTTTTTCTGTACCCGATACAGCCTCATGATCCGTATGACATCCTGATACATATCAGCCTGCGAGTCGGGTGGATCCTCCGGGCCGTCCTCATCTGCGAGCGCCTGTTTCATTAAATTTGCCTCGGTGGCCTCCATGAAATCGACCATGGCGTTGCTCCAGGGTGCCGCAGGTGCGCTCAGAAAACCGCTGGCCGCGATGAAATTCTTTAATGACTTGGAGCCGACGAGACCGAAGTCTTTGTTCGTAATGCCAAGAATTTCAAGCAGCCTCTCGATCTTCGCTTTAGGAACACCGGCACGCCCAGACTCAAAACGTGCCACCACCTGAATTGCACTGTTCCCTTCATACCCGAGCGCAACCCCGATTTCCTTGCGGTTAAGCCCTTTTTCCAATCGACGTTTCTCAAGCAGCTTTCCCACCGCTTTTCGAAAGAGGTCCTTCTGCTCTTTGGTGATCATGGTAGAGTCCGTCACTTTCTGTGAATGATTAATGGAACCGAAGTGTCTTGATACAACGGACAGTCGCAGACATGCTATATCTATTTATTGCCAAAAGCAACGCTCAAAAAATATTTAAAAAATCCTTGACTTTTATTTAATTCATGTTTATATTTTGTTTAAGGGCATGAACGCAAAGTCTGCACACAAAAAATGAAGCACAAAAAAGGAGACTAAAAATGGAAAATCTGAATTTCAACAAAGAAACCGTGGCCTTTAGCAAAAGCGCAATCACACTGAGCTTCGATGCGCTCAGCACAATCTCCGGCCAGGCAGCCGTTACGACGGATCTGCTTCTCGGAGCAGTTCCATCCGTCCCTGAAGAAGGGAAGAAAGTTGCAAGCCTGTACTTTGCAGAGAGCCAGAAGAGCCTGACAAACCTGAAAAAACATGCTGAAAACAGTCTGGATATTGATTGGAGCGCCAAGGACGCGCCGGTGAAAAGTCTGGATGTACTGGCAAACTTCTACAAGGATGCTTTCAGTCAGGCTGCCGAGTTCAGAAATGAGACAAAGGGTCTGGTAGAAAAGGGTGTTAAACAGCTTCCCAAGGAAACAAGATCAATCGTTGATTTCTGGAACGATTCTTTCAATTCCGGCTTTGTATCATTCCAGGGCGCTGTGAACAAGAATATTGAAATGGCGAGAAAAATCGCGGCTGACATTTTTGTTGTTGCGCCTGTTGTTCAGGCAAAAGCAGCCAAGTAATCCAGCCCCCCCCCTTGCCCTCGCGAGCAGTGCCGAAATTGATCATCTCATCAATTGCGGCCTGTCGAGCAAGGGGGGGCTTCCGATACAGACTCCTGGCCGCACGGCAGGATCAAAGGATTGTGCTCCTGCAGCGTGTTAGCTTTCCGGTTACAGACCATTCTCGCCGATTGCAGGCGAAAACTGCCTGCCGCACCCCACCCTCCTAAACACATCAAATGCCCCTGCTTCCTGATTCGGTCATGTTCGCGTATGCCTGTACTCTCTGGTAATGTCTGCCGAAATTACGCGGTCTGCTAAAAAACGTTGAATTCCGCATCGTATTCCACTTGACTAAAGCGGTCATAAATATAATATGTTGCCTCAATAATTTCTATTGAGTCAGCATCAGATTTTGCTTGCATAAAACAAAACAAGCGGCTATTATTTATTTAATTTTTGTTTACGCCCTGTTCTTTACGGGGACTACGACACATCAAGAGTGATCACAGAGACAATGAGAGGGGACAGTATGCAGGATTTCATCAAAAAGCAGACAGATTGGCTGAAGACCTGGCAAGAGAATCAGGAGTCATTGACGAAACAGTACGCCGGGATGAGTGAAGAGTGGACCAGGAACATACTTGGCGGCAAGAGAAAAGATCCGGACTTCTTTGAGGGATGGTTCAAGTCTCAGGGAGATCTGGAGGATCAGTTCAGGGAGTTTGGCAAGCGCATGAACGAAATGATCGGCAATCTATGGAGCAACAGGATTCCCGGAGACGTCCTCAAGTTCGTGAATGTCTCCTTCTTCGAGGAGTTTTACAAAAACTGGCTGTCCAACATCGAGTTACCCGGTGGTATCAAAAATCCTCTGGGCATGAATGGCGGCATGCAGCAGGCTACACAATTCCTTCGTTCTTTTATTGAGAAGGAGAATCCCTTCTTCTCCTCCTTCAGCAGCTCCAGGATGTCTGACCAGATGAGTCAGATGTTTGGGCTGTTTCAGGGAGCTTTGGGGCAGGGGGGCGGCCCTTTCAGTGGAATGCTGAGCGGCTATCAGGATATGTTCGGCAAATTGTTTGAGTCCAGCACCGCTCAAAGTGCGGAAAAGCTGGCCGAGGGCTTTGAAACCTGGTCGAAGGAGATCATGAAGCACCTGTCAGCTCCCAAGCTGGGGATCAACAGAGAACAGACCCAAGAGATTTCACAGGCGCTCGTGTTGTCACAGAGCTACATGCAGTCGTTCGTCAAGATGGCCCAGCTTGTCGAGAAAACCACTCGCAAGGCAGGTAGCCGCTTTCAGGCGAAATTGAGCGAAGAGGCCATTAAAAACAGGCCGGTGACCAAATTCACCGACTTTTGTGCGTTGTGGGCTGCTGAAAATGAGGCCGTATTTCTCGAAGTAATGGCTACCCCGGAGTTTGCACAAACCCAGGGCGATTTTATTGACGCCGGTCATCGTCTGAAGATCCAGTGGAACAAACTGGCAGAAAAGGCTTTGGAGCCGAGTCCCATTGCCCTCAAGCGGGATCTTGACCTGGCCATCGCAGAGATTCATCAATTGAAGCGCGACATGAAAACATTTAAGCGCGAGCTGCGAGTCATAGAAAAAGATGCTCTGTCGGCGCACGATGCCCAGACTGTAGCGGCAGAAACAGCGAAAAAGGCACAGATCGCCGTAAAAGCCGCCGAGGCTGCTGCACAGGAACAGGTTAAAAAAGCGAAGGCCGCCGAAGCTGCCGCACAAAAAGTTGCGCAGAAGGCACAAGCCGCTGAAGCCGCAGCGCTGGAAAAGGCAAAAAAAGCGAAAGCCGTTGCGGATGAATTGGTAAAAAAGGCAAAAAGTGATACTAAAACCGTCAAATCAGTTAAAACCACACCCAAGGTTGCCACCACAACCAAGTCCAAGAAAGCTTAGGAGAGGTCACGATGCTTAATTTGCCGAATAACTTCAAGGAATCTCTGGAAGATTTCAACAAATTCGCCCAAAGCCTGAAAAAAGGGGCGGAGAATCTGGCGTCAATCAACGAGATCAAGGTTGGCCAGACCGAAAAAGATCTGGTGTTTCAGGATGGCAAGCGCAAACTCTACCGGTACAAGCAGCGTGAGAGAAAGGTGTGCCCCGTGCCTACGCTGGTCGTGTACGCCCTGGTTAATCGCTTCACCATGCTCGATCTGCAGCCCAACCGTTCCCTGATTCGCAACCTGCTGGATAATGGCCAGGATGTGTATATTATCGACTGGGGCTACGCCGACCGTATGGATCGGTTCATGACCATGGAGGACTATATTGATGGCTTTATCAACGATTGTGTTGATTTCATCCGTGAGGAGCACAAGCTTGAGGCGATCAATCTGCTGGGAGTATGCCAAGGCGGCACATTCTCCGCTATTTATGCCTCACTCTACCCGCAAAAAGTGAAGAACTTCATTCCGATAGTTACTCCGGTCGATTTTGACACAAAAGACAGTCTGCTGAATGTCTGGGCTTCATCGTTCGATGCGGATCTGATGGTTGACGCCTACGGAAACATTCCCGGTGACATGATGAACAACGCATACATGATGTTGCAGCCGTTCACCCTGAGTGTGCAAAAGTACATCAACATGGTTAACATCATGGAGGATTTAGAGAAGCTGGGCGATTTCCTGCGCATGGAGACCTGGATTTTCGATAGCCCCGACCAGGCCGGTGAGACCCTGCGCCAGTTCCTGAAAGAAATTTATCAGGGCAACAAGCTGGTAAAGGGTGAATTTACTCTGGGCGGGCGAAAAGTTGACCTGAAAAACATCACCATGCCGGTACTCAACGTATATGCCGAATTCGATACTCTGGTTCCACCTGTTTCTTCCAAGGCTCTGGCCAAACACATCGGCAGTAAAGATATTCAGGAATTGACCTACCCTGTCGGACACATCGGCATGTTCGTTTCCGGCAAAACACAGAAAACCCTGGCTCCAAAAATTGCAGAATGGATCAACAAGAGAGTTTGACGTTTTAGCAGGTTCCCGTTACTAAACTAAATTACAGACGGAAGGGAGAATTCAATGATCATCAAGGATAAGGTTTTTGTAGTTACCGGTGCGGCGCGTGGTTTGGGTTTTGCTTTTGCTCAGAACCTTGCTGAAGTGGGGGCCAGGCTGGCACTGGT
Source organism: uncultured Desulfuromonadales bacterium (assembly GCA_903868145.1). Taxonomy (GTDB): domain Bacteria; phylum Desulfobacterota; class Desulfuromonadia; order Geobacterales; family Pseudopelobacteraceae; genus CAIPTY01. The sequence goes on from CAIPTY010000071.1 coordinate 85,064, forward strand.
TGATATGAATGCCGAAGGATTGGAACAGTCTGCTCAGGTTCTCCGGGGGCAGGGCACGGATGTGCGGACATACACCGCAAACGTTACATCGGATGAGGCGGTAACCACCCTTTTTGACAACGTGCTGAAGGATTTTGGCAGGATTGACGGCCTGATCAACAACGCCGGCATCACACGCGATTCCCTGCTGGTAAAGAGCAAGGACGGTGACATTCAAACGATGAAGACGAGCGATTGGCAGCAGGTTATCGACGTTAACCTCACCGGTGTGTTTCTATGTGGACGGGAAGCGGCTGCCCGTATGGTTCAGACAAAATCCGCAGGTGTGATCGTCAACGTCAGCAGTGTCTGCAGCGCTGGAAATATGGGGCAGAGTAACTACTCCGCAGCCAAGGCCGGCGTTGTAGCCCTGACAACCACATGGAGCAAGGAACTGGTACGCTACGGCATCCGTGTAGGCGCAGTGGCTCCAGGGTATGTCAACACGGAAATGGTTCAGCAGATTCGTGCCGAGGTGTTGGAGAAGATCAAGGCCCAGGTTCCGATGAAACGTTTGGCAGAGCCCGCTGAGATTGCTCACACCGCCCGTTTTATAATAGAGAACGATTACTTCACCGGTCGGACCATCGGAGTAGATGGCGGTTTACGCATCTAACTTCCTTGGTAATAAAGAATATATGTTTCACAAGGCCCCCATTCTCCACGCGAGATGGGGGCTTTTTTTATATCTATTTGTTGAGCAATTTTATCAAAATAATCTGGTGCCATAAGCCTGAACCGATATGTGGGCCAAAAAAAATAATATAATGCTGTTTTTTTTCTTGATATTAAAATTCCATTGGCATATTGAATTACTACACAGATAATCAGAAATAAAAAAAACAATCACAGATAAAAACGCTAAAAAGACCCTTCGTTGGTACGTTTGTTCTATGCCATAAAAAAAAACATCAGAGACCCAGTACCTCCTGGTTCACAAAATCCCGTTTTGAGAAAGGCCATACCCATGCCAACTCCTCCATCAATCGATCGTTTCTTTGAGCTCGCTGAACAACTTGCATCCGACTTTTCTCTCCTCAAAGGGGTCAGTCGCTCTAATCGTGCCCGAGAAAAACAGGAGGTGGAACTTGCTCTTGCCGGGCTTGTCGATCACCGTACTGTCGAGCAGAACACCAAGCGCCTTAAAGAGCTTGACGTTGACGCCTATATCAGGGAAACCGTGGAGCCATCGGAGCAGAAGAACCGTATTGGTTTCAAGGCGATCCTGAAACAATTGAAACTTAAGATAGTGGACGAGATCGCTTTTGGTCCTTTGCACTGTGTAGAGGCCGAATTCGATTTTGATGGCTACCAGCGGCGACTCTGCCTGCTGGCTCAGGACCGCAACACCAACAACGGTGTCTGGGGACCGGAGCATCACCGCAAGGCGATCGAAATTGTTCGCAAATACGAACGCTATTCGGTTCCAGTCATCACCTTTATCGATACGCCGGGCGCAGACGCCGGTGAGGTTGCCAACGCCAACAACCAGGCGCATTCTATTTCCCATTTTATTGCCGAGATGGCGAATCTGAACGTTCCCTCCGTCGGCATCATTCTCGGCAACGGCTATTCCGGCGGTGCCATCCCACTGGCCACCACCAATATCCTTCTCTCGGTTCGTGACGGCGTGCTGAATACCATCCAGCCCAAGGGATTGGCTGCCATAGCCCGAAGCCTGGATCTCAGTTGGCAGGAGTGTGCCAAATACGTAGGTGTAAGCGCATATGAACTCTACCAGCAGGATTTTGTTGACGGCATAATTGACTACGTGCCGGGCGAAAAGGGGCCACAACTTGAGAATCTGCGCAACGCCATCGTTTCGGCAGTCAGCGCTATCGAGAACCGTGCAATCACCTTTGTAAAAGAAACCGACGGTGTTTTGGACCACTATCGCGAAAACCTGCTTCGCTACGTCAATCCGTCAGAAAAACTAAAGGCCCTGAACAGTCTTTCGGCGCTTTCCCTGACCCACTTCCCGACTGAATACTTCAGCGTTTTCGGCATCACCTACCGCTATATGCGCTATCTGAGCATGAGAGGGCGTATCAAATCCACCTCGGCGGCAAATTACAGCCGCTCCACCAATCTGGCGACGCCCAAGGGGGATTTGTCCAGGCGTGTTCAGGAAGAGCAGGACAACGCTTTTGCAAGCTGGCTTGAAAAACCGCTGCATATTCGGTACGACGACCTCCTGAGCAAAAGCTACAAGACCTATCTCGACCGCAAGGAGCATTCGGGCGACGAGCGTGGCCGCTTGTCCAAATTGATCCTTGGAGATGCAAGCGAGAACTTTGAAAAAGCGCAGCATACCACGTACCTTGCGTACGGCTTTCACCTGTACAATCTCTGGAAATCGTGGAGTCAGAATAATTTCATCGCATTGATCAAGTACCTCGGCGCTTCGTCTGCAAATACCGCTTCAAACCCTTCAGAAATGACGGTTCTCGATGTCATTACACTGGCTGATTTCCGCGAAGGGATGATTCGGGAGTGCCAGAACTGCATCATTTTCGATCTGGTCTATGACCAGATCATTTCAGACCTGCGCCCGATTGCTGCTGAAGCCAAGGATACCAATACCTTCTCGAAAAAGTCTTTCCGGGCGTTACTGGAATCATCAATCCACGCCGCATCAACCAAGCTCAAGGTCATGTTTGGCGAGGGGGCCGTGGATTCCAACCGCCTCGAAGACAACTTCTACAGTTGGCTCAACACTCTCCTGCAGCATCCGCAGATGAAAGATTTCATCCGACCGGTTCAGGAGTGGAAAAAGATCCAGTATCCCCGCATCTCGGAACCTCTCTTTGCCATCGTCACGTTCCTGTTTGAGAAACTGCTGCTGGAGTACGTCGAGTCTGAACGTGAAGGGCGCGCCTATGACGGTCGCATCAATCTGCGCGACATCGGCATGAAAGATTTCTGGAACCGTCTGACAACCGCATATAATGACCTGTTGATTCAGGATGTACTGCTACAGGACAAGCGAGCCAAGAACTGCCGTTTTGAGACAATTGTCGCGGAGTTCTTCACCGATTTCCGCGAACTCGACAGCGACCTGATGACCTCAGACCCGGCCAACTTCCCCGGTTTCCGTCTCTCCATCGAGAAGGCACTCGATAAAGGCATCAAGCCGTGCGGTGTCCTGACCGGCCTTGCCAAACTCAAAAAAGAGGGGGATCACCCAGCCACCAGGGTCGGGGTACTGATCTCTAACCTCGATTTCCAGGCAGGGGCCTTTGACATGCCGTCGGCCGAGAAGTTCTGCAACCTCCTTCTTCAGTGCGCACGTCGTAAACTTCCGGTGGTCGCCTTTGTCTCATCGGGCGGCATGAACACCAAAGAGGGAGCCGGATCGCTCTTTTCAATGTCGATTGTCAATGACCGTATCACCCGCTTTATCCGGGACAACGAACTCCCCATCATCTGTTTCGGCTTTGGTGACTGTACCGGTGGGGCACAGGCATCATTTGTTACGCACCCGCTGGCACAGACCTATTATTTCTCAGGTTGCGGCATGCCCTTTGCCGGACAGATTGTGGTACCATCCTATCTTCCCTCGACGGTGACCCTGTCCAACTATTTGAGTTGCACCCCCGGTGCCATGCAGGGACTGGTAAAACACCCCTTCAACCACGACCTTGATAAACAACTGCGTGCCATCGATCCGGCGATACCGACACCGGTTGAAAGCGTTATGGATGTCTGTCACCGCGTATTCAAAGGCCTCTATCGCCCGGATGTTGATATCACTGCATCCGAAAGCAGTTCACTGGTGGATGAACGTTCGTTGCTGAAACCGGTCAAGCGTACCCTGATTCACGCTCGAGGCTGTACGGCCGCCAAGCTGGTCATGGTTGCCCAGCGTGAGGGTATTGAAGTCGTGCTGGTGCAATCCGACGCCGATATGGATTCGGCGGTCGCCGGGCAGCTCACCGATAAGGACACCCTGGTCTGCATCGGCGGCAATACCCCTGACGAGTCATATCTCAACGCCAAATCGGTTCTGCGGATTGCTGAACAGCAGAAGGTCGATTCACTCCATCCGGGCATCGGCTTCCTGTCGGAAAATGCCGACTTCGCCCTGATGTGCCGCAATCGCGGGATCAACTTTGTCGGCCCCTGGTTCTCCAGCATGGAGTTGATGGGCAACAAAACCAACGCCATTGACACCGCCACCAAGGCCGGAGTTCCGGTCGTTCCGGGAAGTCACGGCATCATCGGCAGCGTGGAAACCGGGATGGAAGTCGCCGAGACAATCGGCTACCCCGTGCTGCTCAAAGCTGTTCATGGCGGGGGCGGTAAGGGCATAAAGGTTGTTGAGAAAGCGGAGGATTTCCGTGAAACCTTCTTCACGATCTCCTCGGAGGCTCGGGCTGCATTCGGTTCAGGTGATATCTACCTGGAAAAATATGTGACCAACCTGCGCCATATTGAAGTTCAGATTCTCCGCGATGCCCTTGGTAACTGCCGTATTCTAGGCCTGCGCGACTGTTCGGTGCAGCGCAACAACCAGAAGATTTTTGAAGAGTCCGGCTCGACCATGCTGCCTGAAAATCTCGAAAAAGATGTCTACAAATATGCGGAATTGATTGCAAACCAAGTGGATTATGTCGGCGCAGGAACCGTCGAATTCATCTTTAATCTCGATAGCGTCGCCATCTATTTCATGGAAATGAATACACGCCTTCAGGTTGAACACCCCGTTACCGAGCAGGTGACTGGTGTTGATATCGTTGCAAACCAGTTCAGGATTGCCGGTGGCGGTTCTATAGAAGATATAGTCTTCAAGCCCAAGGGGTACGCCATTGAGGCCCGTATAACCGCCGAACGCACCGCTGTAGAAGGCGGAAGCATCTCTTTCATCCCAACCCCCGGTAATGTAACGGCATTCAGCATTCCCGACGCAAAACATATTAAAGTTATCAAGATGGTTGAGGCCGGCAAACCGATTACCCCCTACTATGACTCACTGATTGCGCAGGTAATCGCTACCGGCAAAGACAGGGATGATGCCGCAGACAAGCTGCTTGCGGCCCTGGAAGGCACCGTAATAAATGGTGTTCATACCAATATTCCGCTGTTGAAACGGGTTTTAAGAGATGAAACCTTCCGCAAGGGGATCTACAACACCCAGTATCTGAACGGTTTCCTTGACCGTATTAATGTTGATGAGATGATTGAAGAAGGAGAAACAGCTTCCGGCTCAACCCAGGTTGTGCTTGATCGTTCTGCTGTTGAAATCGAGGGAAGTAATGAACTCAAAGTTCTCTCTCCTTCCACAGGAGTCTTCTACGACGCTTCATCTCCTAGCGAACCTCCCTTTGCACCGATCGGTAAAGAGATCAAACTCAGGGATACAATCGGCCTGCTTGAGGCAATGAAGCTTTTCGCGCCGGTCTCTCTTAACACCTGCAATCCGGGTGGCGTTTTCTATGATACTGATAAGACGTATGAAATCGTTCGCGTCATCCCAACTCCCGGCCAGGCTGTTAACAAAGGCGACCTGCTGTTCGTCGTCAAGGAGGCCGTCTGACGTTCTGAAAATGCGTTTTTCAGGAATGTCTTCAATCATCCGGTTAGAGCGATATCACATTTAGTCAAAATAGCTGCTACTTCAAATAGAATAAAGGAGAGTTTATGAAACCGTTCAGACTGAACAAACATGGAAAACTGGTGCTTCCCTGCAGCATCTTCATTGATATCGACTTCACGATCATCAAAAGTCTTGATCACTTACAGGCGATCGTTCGTCGGGACTTTGAAGGAAAGGCTCCGACGGGCACCGAAATTGCCAAGCGGGCTACCGCCGGTTCCTATGCAACTCGCTATGACCTGCTGCGGGACATCAGCCTCAACCTTTTCTGGGCAAATCGCTTTGCCCTGACTATGTACGACAAACGTCCGACGCGCTGGCGCGATGTGCCGCGCAACCGCGAAGATGTCTTCGTGGCACTCTTGCAGCCATGGACGGATGGCAAGGCAAAGGCCGCGACTGTTCGTGAAGCCTACGGCAAGCTTGATGCGATGTGGAGCCAAACTTCCGAGGACGAGCTTTTTGAAATGCTCTTCGACGTCTTCTCGAACAAGCTCTATCGCGCACAGGAGCTCCCCCCGATCAAGGCTACAATTGCAGAAGCGCTCGCTACTCCCGATGCCATGACGACCACAATCGGAAAATTTAATCCTGACTTCCTGCATTACAGCGATGTTGAAATTCTCGATGCCTCTGAAGAGCAACCAGAGCTTGAGGCGCTCCGGCGATGGGCCATGGTGCTCCACAATCAGCACCCGTGGGATAGAAGCCGAGCCAAGCTGAAAACATTTGACGACATGGAGGATGACGACGTCGTCGTGCTGTTTTATCCCAAAAATCGTGACGTCCTTCATTTTATAAATCGCGCGAAGAGTGGAACCATGCCCACACCGAAATCACCGAAGGCAGCTCCTTCATGTGCACCCGTAACACCGCTCCTGCCATTGGTGCTTGCCACGGATACTCCTATTCGACCGAAGATCGAGGCACTCGCGATCCGCAAGGGTGAGGTTATTTGCAACAATGATGATGTTGTACGGAACTCTCCTCCATCATGGTCCCCCATGAGCGCCGATGAAATCGCGGAGAAAACCGGTATTGAGCGCCGCCGCTATACGGCCGAACCATTGGAGAACATCGCCCTTGAGGCTGCCCAGGCTGCAATGAAGCATTCCGGTCGAACACCGGGGGAAATCGGTGCGGTACTTTTCTGTACCTGCACCTCCAGCAGGTTGATTCCCTCGACTTCTACCTGGCTTTCAGGGCAGTTGGGCATCATGCAGACCCACTGCTCGGCGGACATCATCGCCGCCTGCGCCGGTTTCCCCTACGGAATGGCCGAGGCGGTCCGCCTGATGCGGGAGGTAAACCGTCCGGTTCTGCTGGTATGCGCCGAGAAGTTCTCGGACAAGATCGGCAATGCGCGACCGTCGCGCATGATCTTTGGCGACGGAGCAGCTGCCTTGGTAATCGCGCCGAGCGACGGTGAGCGTGACATAGAAGTGGTTCAGACCTACGCCAGCGGCCCCTTCAGCCAGGTCAACTCCATCATCTGGCCGAACCATGACTACGACAACGACATTACCGTGTATGGCCCCGAGGTCAAGGATCTTGTCAAACGGTATCTTGACCAGATGATGAGTGAGCTCACCGCGCTCAAGAGTGTTAAAGGAGGCAAAGCGCTGATCGACGACATCGACGTGATTGTCCCTCATCAGGCCAACAAGACCATGATCATCGACATTGCCGTGCCGCAGGGTATTAAGGCCGAGGATATTTATTTCAACATAACCGAAGTCGGCAACGCTTCCGCAGCGAGCATTCCAATCGCTATGGCAGACGCGGTCTATGACAAGGCGATCACGAAGCGTTCACTGATTTTCGCTCCTGGCTTTGGTGCTGGTGCTGTCGGTGGCTACGTGGTAATGTGGCTGGATCCGGCGGTGGTTGCACCGGAAGCTACAATTGAACTCGTGATGAGCCCCTCGCGGAAGACGTCAAACTCATCAGTCGAAGATATAAAAGATACATTTTAAGTTTGATGTTTGCTTCCTGAGGGAGTCGTTATGAGAGATGTATATCTAATTGGCGTCGGCCAGACCAAGATGACAAAAAATGCAGGAGTTCGCGGTCGCTACATGGCTGCGGAGGCCATGCAAAAGGCAGTTGAGCACGCAGGGATTGACTGGAAACAGATCGGCATGCTGGTTACCGGTAATATGACGGCGGGTCGGTTGTCGCATCAACAGCAGTTGGGGGCTTTGCATGCAGATGTGGTCGGCTTGCGCGGAGTCGAGGCCGCGACGGTAGAGGCGGCCTGTGGTTCAGGCGCTGCTGCGGCTCGTTGGGGTTTTATGGCCGTGGGTGGAGGCTTTCACGATGTCGCGCTGATCTGCGGAAGCGAGCGCATGACCCAGGCGCCACTCGATGATACAACGGCGGCCCTGGCAACAGCGGCCGACTGGGAACTGGAAGGGATCAACGGCGAATCATTTGTTTCGCTGAATGCCCGTCTCATGAAGCAATACATGCAGACTTATGGAGTTACTTCACAGGACTTCGGACACTTTGCAATAACCGCCCATGACAACGGTTTCACCAATCCAAATGGGTTCTTGCACAAGAAGATAGACATGGAAACCTATCTCCACTCACGGATGCTCGTTGACCCGGTCAAGTTACTTGATGCACCGCCTATCTGTGATGGCGCCGCATCGATTGTGCTTGCTACTGAAGAGGTTGCCCGTGCTGCCCATCGGCAGGGATTGCCTTTGATCAGGATAGCTGGCTCAGCCATTGGAACTGACTCGCTTGCCCTGGATTCCCGCCGCGACATGCTGGTGCTAGACGGTGCGGTTCTTTCCACGCGCCGGGCCATGGAACAGGCCGGCATCAAAAATGATGATATCGATATCTTCGAACTGCATGACGCCTATACCGTCATTACCTCGCTGAGTCTTGAGGCAGCGGGTTTTGCTGAAAAGGGCAAGGGAGTCCATTTTGGCAAGGATGGTGAGATAAGCCGGACCGGCAGGCTTCCAATTTCAACCTTTGGCGGTCTGAAGTCACGCGGTCACCCCGTCGGAGCAACCGGGGTCTATCAGTTGGTCGAAACCTATCTGCAACTGACCGGAACAGCCGGTGAAAATCAGGTGCCGGATCCGGAGTTTGCTCTCGTGCAGAATATTGGCGGAACCGGTGCAACAGTCGTCAGCCATGTTCTGCAACGATGCGCGTAACCCAGCGATTCCTGCTTTTCCGAAATCAGCCGCATCCGCTTTGAGATAATGAGAGCCCTGCCGTCAATAAAGCAGGGCTCTTTTTTTGAAATATGCATAGTCTCTTTTTGATTTCAGAGAAAAAACTATTGACTCATTTAACCGCCTGTTGTATAAATCCAGTTCCTTTGAGCCGCTAGCTCAGTCGGTAGAGCACCTGACTTTTAATCAGGTGGTCGTTGGTTCGACCCCAACGCGGCTCACCACTTATCTACGTCCCCTTCGTCTAGCCCGGCCCAGGACACCGCCCTTTCACGGCGGCGACACCGGTTCAAATCCGGTAGGGGACGCCAATCATATATCCGGCAACATCCGGTGTGATACAAAAGGCCTTGAGAAATCAAGGCTTTTTTGTTTTCTATTGTCCAGCGACACCCTCTCAGGTATGATGAAATCCAGATGTTTTGACGGTGTTTGTTGCAGTGTCCAGAAAAACCGTAAAAGAAAACACCGTAAAAAAGGAGGAGATCATGCCAAAGCGCATCATTCCACTTTCCGACCTCCAAGTTAAAAACGCCAAGCCGAAAGAAAAAAAATACAAATTGTCAGATGGTGGCGGATTGTATCTGGCTGATGAGAAAGAGCCGTTAAAACTGGTTACAGTGTAGTCAAAGCGAATCAAAATCAAGACTGCCAACAACAACCGGAGGTCCTGTGCGTGTCAAACTGGGGTTTACGGATGGACACTAGTTTGAAAAATTGCTTGTCGGCTGTCGAAAAGTTTTACATCGTATTTACATTTTTTTTAGTCCATGTAATATCGATAAACAAACACCTTAAATATCAAGCATATACTTGAGTTGGCACAAAGTTTGCTTTAGATACAGACGTTGATAGAAAATCACACCATAGTAAAATGAGGAGAACCAGCTATGAAAACAAAAATGATTATGAAGGCGCTTGCTGTATTTGGATTTACGGCCATGATGGGTGGATTTTCACTGCCGGTCGACGCGACAACCTTTACCTATAGCCAAAGCACAGGATTTGAAGTCAACACATCCGTAACGGCTGGTAGACGTAATCCCATTACTACATGGAGTGGAAATCTGTTATCAAACGATCCAAACTCTCCACGTAACGATATTAAGTGGTATTCGCTTGCTTCAGCGCCAGTGGACGAGCCTACCGGCACTTACGACACCATCGCCTGGGGAAATTCAAACAATGCTTCTAATGCTACTGCTCTTCTTCTAGGGAGCAATCCCATCGGCAACAGCAATTACAGCGCCCTGCAGGTGTTGGGCCAGAAAGGTTCCGTCTCGACAGGTGCTGCTGCGGGTTCCTATGGCAATTGGGTTACGATAAGCACTCTTACTCATCAGAATAATGCAATATCGAGCACCTATTACACTCTTGAATCAGCAATAATCTTTTCAAATCTGCAGATAGGCAGCTATGCATCCCCGAGCCATGAAATTCCGATTTCTTTCGTTGAGACATTGAACCAATCTCCGTGTACAGCAGGCACTAATCCAAACGGCAGCGTGTGTGACGACCGTTTCACCTTTCCAAATGTGAGTTTTGTGCACGAGTTGTTTTCTATAGGCGGAATTCAATATGAGGCGGAATTCCAACTTGCCAACTTTGTCAACTCGAAGTCTGATTATCCGGACTATGACGCTTTAGGCAATAGCACGGTCTATACAGCAGAAAACAAGACAAGCAAAATGGATGTGCAGATGGCAATCCGCGAAGTAGCTACTCCAGTCCCCGAGCCTGGCACGATGATGCTTCTCGGAGTTGGTATGCTCGGACTTGCGGTTTTCGGTAAACGCAGGATGAATAAAGGAGCATAGACGTCGATCACAGTTTGACGAGAAGGGCGTTACTTCGGTGACGCCTTTTCTATTATTGCCTGTCGGAAAACTTTACACACCCCCCTTTGAGGCACCCCATCTCCGGTTTGATCATAAAGTGGATCGCGTCCGAATCCATAGACACCATTCATCATTAACTTCGGGCGGGATAATCCGTTGTTTGTGGTGAAGTGAACCAAAATTAAAGGGAAGAACTGAAGGTCACTGGGGCGATAATTATGAAACCATTTGACGAAGAGGCGACCAGAGGGCAGCCTCAGGTGCCGTAAAAGGTTTTCCTGATCTTGGTGTTGTACAGTACTGGATACCGATTTTAATCTTTTTAAGTATCGCCTGAAGTTTTTCAGGTGACATCCTGCTCTGTTTTGTGGACGTTTGCCGGTGTCGTTGCCTGCTTATTCCGGTTTGTGTCACACTCAGGCGTTTTATTCAGAAGATCCGTTCGCTACAGCAACCCCGCCTTTTTAAGATCATAGCGCCGCCGCAACCATAAGCCCAGCGACATGATCACGGCTATGACCGTGATACCGATACAGGAGATTTTCAGGAAGAAGAGATCAAAACCCGTGTCAGCCACAACCGGTTTGCCGTCCTTACTGGCAACCGGGATTATCAGCTTCGCATCGGTTGCCAGTGGTACCTCCATTTTCTTAAACTCCGGTATGGCTGGTGCCGGAACAGTGCCGGCAACCCGGACCAGCATGCGAACTTCACGGGGGTTGCGGGGTGTCCAGTCCACCTCTTTCAGCGGCATCGGCTCCGGGTGGCTGGAGTCAATCTTTATGATGAAGTTGACGGAATTCCCCGGTTTCCAGCCAACACCGGCTACCGGCAGCAGACGGTAATCTTCGCCGGTACCCACGCTTTTACTGGATTTGTGAACCACTTGCAGCTCGCTGACAGGAATCCCACGCAATGAGAGATGCTTTCCCGTGAAGTGAGGGATAGGTTTCCCGTCGGTCAGCACGATCGACTCGTAAGTCGCCACTGCATCTTCCTGAACATTTTGGACCTTCTTCCAGTACAGTCCGCCGCAGATGCTCCAGGTCAGCAGTATGATGATCAGGCCCGACAGGAAAAAGGTTTTCCCCTGGGCAGAAGGGGTCTCCGCTTGAGTCGGGGCGCCCGGACCGAGCAGCACCTGATCCAGGACGCCGTCGGACTTCCTTCCCATCAGCCTCGCCAGCCCGTCCGTGATAATCGCACCCACAATCGAGAATGCGGCTAGCATCACGGCAAAACTGACAAGAGCGTAATAGCTGCCGAAGATCCTTTGCTGGAAGGCGTTCAGCCCCCCGACCGGACCGGTGTTGGTGAACACACCATAGGCGCCGAACCCGGCGCCGATAAAAACAAGAATGGTGGTAAACCATGATTTTCGATCCATTGGCGGTCTCTCAGGGAAGTGAAACGTTAATTTTTCAACGTCGCAATAAAATTTCCGATCAGTGACGACGGTTTTACATCCTGCTCGTCATTCGGGCCTGCCGGGACGGTAAGGCTGATCGTGCCACTGATGGTCTTGCCCGTGCGCTTGCCAAACGATACCTGCAGCGCGGCTTGTTTGACAAAAACGTGGTTCATCCTGATGCCACGTTCTTCTTCCTCTATTGACCAGGCTTGCACTTCCGGGAACCCCTCAAAAACTGATGGCTGATCAGATGTCTCGGTGTTCGGAAATTTGCGGAAGGTTTTTCCGTCCGGCAGCTTGCCGTGACGCATGGCGATCTTCACGAAAATCTGTCTGGCGGGAAAAATGGCGTCCTCACTCAGGAACAGCAGATTATAGGTGTCATAGGATTTGTCAGCTGCGCCGCGTTCAAGTTTTATCACTGCAGGGGTGTAGGGAACGCCACCAATGTTCCCGGTCAGTTCAGCGCTGGCAAGACTGATTCCAGACGTAAGAACCAGTGTGGTGACGAGTGCAACAACAAGTTTGTTCACGGTAGTTTCCCTTCTCGTTCATTAGTCTTGTTTACATAGCCGACTATGGTTCGTATTACAGGATGACTGATTAATCTGGATTTTGGATAAGTTTGAGTACTTCGTGTTCGCTTGCATCATCCATATCAGGGTCAAAGCCGTTCCAGTAACGCCGCATCAGATCTTCATATTCCTCCCACTGCTGCTCCTTCCAGCGCCAGATGTAACCGAACAGGGGGCTGTCCATGTAACTGCAGATGCGATAGATTGATGCCGGATGGCCATCAGTATGACGCCTGACATAATACTTGATGGATGTTACAGCGGCGGGGCGGTTGATGATGGCTGCGGCTGCCCATTTTTCGGCGGCATCTTCGCCACGGTAATATTCCAGATCAACTTCATCCGGGTTGAATTCTATCCCCTGCTCACGGAAGTATCTGAGTACCCCGCCGGAGGTGCCGGAGAATGCTACACTCCCTTGTTTCCAGACGATCCCGAAGTTTTTGCTCTGATCCCCCCATTCAGAGAGGCTGATAAAGGCAACTGCCGCTTCTTGCGAGGCGTTTATTTCCCAATGCACAAGTGACTGTCTCTTCATCTCCGTAGAAAGCGCATCCGTGAGCGGCACCATGCCAAGCTCTCCGCTGAGATGGCAAACAACTGCACATGGCAGCGTCTGCCTCCATGATCGCAGCGCTATGATTTTGCCAAGATAAGCGTCAAGCAAGTATACGCTCCAGTTTATAGGCGAGCAGCGGATACCGTCTTGACTTGCGGAATAATCGCAGGGTCTAACGATCTCATACCTTCTCTGCCAATTTTCTCCAAAGCAGCCCGCATATTGTTTGAGTCAGCAATCAGAGCAGCCACGTCCACCCACAGGCAGGCTTCAGACACACGGGTCAAAAGCTTTACCCCGCCTTCAAGAAGGCTGACGGAGCCGCCGTAGTTACCATTGCGCCAGTGGTGAAGCGCTACCGCAATCTGAAGAATCCCCTGGTATAAGTTCCGTACCTCACCGGTTTCTCCAATCCATAATTCTTCCAGGGTTTCATGACACTCAAACCATTCCCGTGAATTGAATTGGCGAATGGCCAGGAGTAGTTGTCCTGGCGGCGATTCCTCACAATGACGCATATTCCACCTTTTTCAACACACCCGCACGGTAGCAGTGGCCCTTGAAGTCAAAGAGTTCAGCGTCGATTGCCGGTAAACCGCAACAGCATAAGGAACAGGTTGATGAAGTCGAGATAGAGCGTCAAAGCCCCGAGGATGGCCGGTTTTCTTCCCTCTGCCCCCTGGGCGGCCATTTCCTTTATCTTTGAGGTGTCGTACGCAGTCAGTCCGGTGAAGACGATTACACCTATGCCGGATATGACCCAGGATACGGCACTGCTTGCAACAAATATGTTCACGATCGAGGCGATCACTACGCCGATCAACCCCATGAACAGGAAACTGCCCCATGAGGTCAGGTCACGTTTGGTCATGTAGCCAAACATGCTCATGGCCCCGAACATTCCGGCGGTGATGACGAAGGTGGATGTGATGGAACTGGCGGTGTAGACCAGTGCTACAACAGAGAGGGTTACGCCGTTGAGTGCCGAGTAGGCAATGAATATCAGCGTGGCAGTTGCGGCACTCAATTTGTCGATGGCTCCTGACAGGGTGAACACCAGCGCCAGTTCTCCAATCATCAGACCGTAGAACACGAGCTTGTTGCCTAAAACGGCATTGAGCACAGCAGGTGAGGCAAGTGTTACGAGTGCCATAACCGCTGTGATGGCCAGGCCCGCTCCCATCCAGGCATATACCTGACGGATAAGGTTGTTCTGCCTCACGACTGTCTGGGTTGCTGTTTGAGGATAGGTGGTATTTTCATTCATGATGCTGCTCCTTTGTCTGGTTGTTTCGGGCCTGCTTGCTCAGCACGCCTCTCAAAATGAAATCGGCTGTTTGGGCTGTGTTTATCTGCCTGCTGTTAATTTTAAGCGTACCAAGCAAGCATTTCAGGATGTAGTTTTCCTTGTGATTATTCTGACGTCCAACGGGACTGAGGTTGACCCGGCCTCGGCGTGTCATGCCGATGGTTGGATTTTCCTCAATATATTTCAGTTAAGTTAACGTCAGTACCGTAGCCTCAGGCAGGCAGTTCAATCTGACTGGTGCCAGTAAACATCCCACTCCACGCGATATGTACGTTTGCCTGTCTCCGTCCCGAACCAATCCGGCGCGATATTTCTGTCCAAACTTGGATGGCATGACAGGTTGACCAAGTAACGGTACAACAATCTGTCCTCCATGCGTATGACCGGACAACACGAGGTCGATTCGTTCACGTGCCAGTGAAATCTCATCATTAATGTCTGGATTATGACTCAGAAGAATCTTGATCGCCCCTGAACTTATTCCCTTGCAGGCTGTTGCAAAAGAGCAGCTTTGCTCCCAGTAGTCGTCAACACCTAACAGGCGAAATGACGTTCCGCCTTTGTTTAGCTCAACGCTACTGTTCCTTAGCCAAACCATCCCGATCTGCTTTGAAAAAGTCTCACATATGATCTTTACGGCCTCCGGCCCACTCCAGAAATCATGGTTTCCAAGAACTCCGTATACTCCAAGAGGTGCCTTCAGTTGAGATAGTGAATTGACGCAATCAGTCAAATGTACCTTGTTAAATTTACCGATTGATCCTGAAAGAAATTTGGTTGATCCGGAAATATAGTCTCCGGTCATAACAATCACATCAGGCTTTTCCGACATTACGAGTTGTCCAGCCGTTTTTAATAATTTGCTGGAGACTATGTAAGAAGAGTGCAAGTCTGTCAGAAGGCCGATTTTGAGGCCTTGAAGCGCCGATGGCAAATTATTGATTTTTACAGGCAGTCGAACAAGCTCAATCTGCTCGCTCGTAGTGTTGTAGAAACCCTTTCCCACCGTTGCTGCAACAATGGCCCGAAAACTGTATTTTAGAAAATCTCGTCGTTTCAATCTGTTCTCGTTTTTTTTGTGCTCCAACGGGGATGAAGTTGACCCGCCGGTTTATTGCAGGTCAACTTTCTGGTTGGAAATTCGTCTTTTCATTGTCCTGATGCAGTTTGTACTCGATGCAGCCCTTTTCTTCTCCGGTGGGAGCAATCATCTTCAACAGTTCACGCTTGACGTTCTCTGCCTATTCCTGTTTGGCTGCAATCTTTGCCACGACGGTCAGATTTGTCATGATGGTCCTTTCGATGTTCCGATGCTGAACGCTTTCCCCAGAAGAGGGCCGACGCCATGATAGCCTTTGTGCGAGGTGTCGTATATGAGCGGTCTGATCTTCATGATATCGAGCAGACCATCTTCGGCTAAAACGGCGGCATCCGCCTTGACGTCAATAATTTCACCGATGAACTGGGTATGAATTCCTAACTCTACGGTTTGCAGCAGGCGACACTCCAGTACTACCGGGAATTCCGCTGCGTAGGGTGCATCTACCAGGTCGCTTTTGACATGAGTCAGTCCGCAGACGGCGAACTTGTCAACGTTGCGCCCGGAGACTATGCCGACATAATCGGCTTCCGTCATAGTGCTTTCACTGGCGATCCCGATGGTAAATGCTTTGCACTCTTCGATATTGGCGTATGAATATCTCGCCTTACGTAGAGACACAGTGACACAGGGCGGATCAGAGCAGCAAATGCCACCCCAGGCGGCGTTCATCAGGTTAGGCGTGCCGTTCTGGTCATAGCTGCCGACCATCAGTACCGGGGTTGGAAAGAGCAGCGTCTTTGCCCCAAGTGATTTTTTCATGCTATCCTCTCTGGGGGGTCTCAGACCCCTTTGTTGTATGTTATCCTGTCATGTTGCAGCTTTTCAGCTGGAACAGGGGGCTTCTTCTCATCCGGATAGCCGATACCCAGTGTGCACTCAACCTTGAGATGTTCTGGCAATCCCAGTAACTGCTGGACAAAGGTTTCAGCGCTCTCGACATTATCATGCTGGCGGTTGCGTATTTGCGCCCAGCAGCTGCCGAGTCCGAGTGACACAGCTGTAAGCTGAATAATGATTGCCGCAATGGAGCAATCCTCAACCCAGACGTCTGATTTGGTGCTGTCGCCGCAGACGACGATAGCCAGAGGAGCGTTTTTCAGGAACTCCGAGCCGTGCTGTTTTGCCTTGGCAAGACTCTGGAGCAGTTCCGGTTCGTCCACCACGATGAACTTCCACGGATTTATGCCGCGTGATGAGGGTGAGCGAAGTGCGGCTTCAATGATTGTTGTAATGGATTCCGGAGATACCTTCTCCGGCTTAAATTGTCTGATGCTCCGACGTTTGCGCAACAGTTCGATCATGTTTTCTCCCATTTAAAATACGAACCCCTGAGATCAATTCGCAAGGCTGGCACGATACTGCAGCCAGGCCAGCCTGCTAAAATGACAGGAGTTGGTTTCTGTCGCATACAAGTTGCCGGGCCAGTTCATCTGCCTGGACAAGTTTCTGTTCGGGTACGGAATCTACCGTCGATGGTCCAAATCCGCAGGTGCGGATCAAGTGCGTCTCGCTGAAGCCAAGCCACTTCAAGAAGCCGTCGTAGCGCGGAAAGATGTCGGCAAAGAGGGTTTCATCCGGATGCCCCTGGGTGAGGATGAAGACCAGCTTCTTGGTGGACAGGCGGCTCGGGACAGTGTTGGTCGTGTAGTCAGGCTTCAGGTATGAGAATGTCCGGTCGATGAAACCCTTGAGTTGCGCGGTGACGTCTCCGTAGTAGACCGGCGAGCTGAGAACGACAACGTCAGACTCCGTAACAGCAGCAAGCACGTCGGTCAGGTCATCATTCAGTATGCAGTGGTCCAGGCTCTTCTTGCAGGCATAACATCCCTGGCATCCCTTGTAGCTGAGTCGGTTCAGTTCAAAGCTGCGTATTTCTGCACCGAATTTTGCAGCGGTACCCTGAAAGCGTTGTGCGATGGTTGTGCTAATGCCTTGAGAACGGGGGCTTCCGAGAAGCGTTACGACTTTCATGTCAGTTCCTTTCTAAGTGCGATATTGGTTGCGCACATTCTTCAGAATCACTCTTCAGGCAGACCGGCTCATATTTTCCAGGATTTCGTCAACGCCCTTCACCTGGGCAAAGACGGCGCCGAGGGCCGCCATGTAGGACGCATGCACCTGCTTGGCAGGTACAGTGACCCCGTTGAACTCCAGCTCTCTGGTTGCACAGGCATCATGGGTGACGATGCAGGAAAAGCCGAGGTCAAAGGCTGCACGCACGGTTGTGTCAACGCACATATGGCTCATCATGCCACAGATCAAAAGGGTATCGACACCGGCAGATTTCAGTTGCTCCAGCAGGTCGGTGTTGCGGAAACTGTTGGGGTAGTGTTTGATAATGACCGCTTCATCCGGTAACGGGGCAACGCTGGCATGGATATCTGCCCCCGGTGTTCCCGGCAGAAAGAAGGTCGGGTTTGGCTGGACAGCGATATGCTGGACATGGAATACTGACCAGGACAGTTTCCTGGAAGCTGCCAAAAGCCGAGCCGCGGCTGCCGCCGCATCCAAGCTGCCGTCCAGTTGCATCTTGCCACCGGGGAAGTAGTCGTTCTGGATGTCGATGATGAGTAAAGCTGTTTTCATAGGGTTCCTCGTTTAGGAATTAATATTTACCGTTTCATACAAAAAAGGCACAAACAGCCTCAACCGTATGCGCCTTAATTTGTTTGGTTTTTATGGTCGGGATGACTAGATTCGAACTAGCGACCCCCTGCTCCCGAAGCAGGTGCGCTACCAGGCTGCGCTACATCCCGATGAGTGCTTTTTCTAGCACCTGCAAGGAGTTTTTGTCAAGGGGAAAGACGACCGCATGAGCTGTGGAACAGCCGGAATCGAGTCATAACAGACGGATTACCCAGATGACTTGAAAAGCCCAAAACCTTACAACCACTTATTCAGTTCATTCTACCAGTGGCAGGTTAACGGTGAATACCGCACCGTTTGCTTCGTTTGATGCCGTGATACTTCCGTTGTGGTTGATAACTATGCGGTTTACTATTGCAAGACCAAGTCCCGTGCCGTGCAGTTTGGTAGTGAAAAACGGGCTGAAAATCTGAGACAGCATGTCAGACGGAATACCGCCTCCCGTATCTTTAATGCAGATAGTTACGGTTGGCTTATCCAACGTAGATCTTGTTGCGCATACGCTGAGGAAGCCGCCGTTTGGCATGGCTTCACAAGCATTCAGAATCAAATTCAGGAATACCTGTTTAAGCTGGTGGGCGTCTCCCAGGAGCGGCCAGAGCGCTCCGCCCAGATCCTGGTTGAAGCGGATGTTGTTGTCCTCCATGGTGGCGGCGCAGGTTTCAAAACAATCCTTCAAAATTTCGGCGAGACTGCAGTGGTTGTAACAGATGGTTGGTTTGCGGGAAAATGCCAGAATATCCGATAACATCTTTTCAAGTCGACAGACTTCCTTGATGATGGTATCGGCATACTGACGTTCACGTGAACCTTCAGTCAGGACTTTTAGAAGTCTCCCCGCAAAACCTCCAATGCTGATAAGCGGATTTTTTAACTCATGTGCCAGGTTTGCAGCCATTTCGCCGATAGCAGCCAGACGTTCACCATGGTCAAGGCGTTCACGGGCGTCCCGCAGGCTCGAGTGTGCTTCTTCTATGCGGTTATACAGCATGGAGTTTTCGATCGCCATGCCCGCCTGATTTGCAAACAGCCTCAAAAAGTGCAGGTCGTCACCACCAATCGGCCTTCCTGATACCGGATTGTCTACTATGATAATGCCGATTGATCTGCCTCGCGATACCAGCGGAGCGGCTGCAAATGTAATGACACCAAGATGCTTGATGAAAGTGCAGGAAGAGCACTCATGGCAGCCTGAATTTTCTGTGTGGTAGAGCTTCTGCTCCACAATAACACGCTTGACAACCGGACAGTCTTCATCTGTATCTATGCGGGTAGCATGCACCAGGGCGCAGAATTCGCTCGCCCTCTGGCGGACGATAACATCATCATTGATATCCCAGCGGCAACTGAGATAATCCTGATCGTCAATGATATGGAGATTTGTGGTTGAGTCCTGCTGAACGCCGAGCATCCCCTGCAGCGAGTTGGTCTTTTCGTTGCGAAGGAAAAGCATTGCGCGGTCAAAGAGTAACGGGTTGCCGGATGTCAGTGCGGTGAGGATGAGATGTGTGAGTTTGTTGAGCCGGATGGTGGACAGCAGGGTATTACTGAACTGATACAGGAGTGTCAGTTCAGTAAACTGTGTGGTGGATGCTGTCTGTCGGTGGGAACCGCTGTCTGCCATAGACATACACCTGTGCAGGCCGATGATGAGTGACGCCGTGAAGTCAGGGTCGCCGCTCTTTCTGTTCAGCTTCCATCTTGCAGTTGATACAGAGCGTCGTAACCGGACGAACCTTGAGGCGGGCATCACTGATCTCTTCGCCACACTCTTCACAGACACCGAAATCGCCGTTGTCAATTCGATCAAGGGTGTCCTTGATCTTGTTGATCAGTTTTCGCTCGCGATCCCTGATCCGCAACTCGAAACTACGATCGGACTCCTGGGTGGCACGGTCGGTAGGATCAGGAAAATTGGATGATTCGGAGGTCATCTCCGTTACGGTCTTGTCTGCCTCGCCCAAGAGGGTTTTCATCTCTTCTTTCAGAATATTCCTGAAGTATTCAAGCTTGTCTGCTTCCATTACCTGCTCCTGAAGTCATATAAATGTACAAATCCTAAAGGTAACGGCCGTGTAAGTCCAGCAAAAAAATCAGGGGGGGCATCAGCGATCAAAGAGCAGTTGCATGGCATCCTGAACTGAGACCACCCCCTCCATCCGGATAGCTCCCTTTTTAATACGTTTTATGCTGCCGGAGGGCATGAGGCAGGTTTTGAAACCAAGTTTTTCGGCCTCGGCTATGCGAAGTTCCGGCTGGGTGACGGCTCGTACCTCCCCGGCCAGCCCGACTTCGCCCAGAACTACCGTCTGCGGATCAATGACCTTGTCCAGATGGCTTGAGGCTACAGCCATGATCATGGCCAGATCTGCTGCCGGTTCGTTGAGACGTGCGCCGCCGGCGGCATTGAGAAAGATATCCTGTCCCGCCAGGTGAAGCCCGACCTTTTTCTCCAGCACGGCCACCAGCAGAGCCAGGCGATTGTGGTCCACTCCGATGGTGGTGCGGCGGGGGACACCGTAGGATGACGCCGTCACCAGCGCCTGAAGCTCTACCAACAGTGGCCGGCTCCCCTCAAGCGACGTGGTCACCACCGATCCGGACACCCCCAGCGGACGTTCGGAGAGAAACAGCTCCGAGGGATTGGCAACCTCGCAGAGCCCCTCCTGTTTCATCTCGAAGACGCCGATCTCGTTGGTTGAACCGAAGCGGTTTTTGACTGCGCGCAGGATGCGGAACGGGTGGCTGCCGTCACCCTCAAAGTAGAGTACGGTATCGACCATATGTTCAAGAACCCGTGGCCCGGCGATGGAGCCGTCCTTGGTGACGTGGCCCACGAGAAACACCGGGATGTTGCTCCCTTTGGCAAGCAACATCAGCTTACCTGCCGATTCCCGCACCTGGCTGACGCTGCCGGGCGCCGATTCGAGCGATGATGTCCAGACGGTCTGGATCGAATCGATAACCATCGCGCCCGGTTTTAAGGATGTCGCATGGGCAAGGATTGCCTCCAGCGAGTTTTCGGCCAGAACCAGCAGTCCCTTATGTGATACCCCCAGCCGTTCACCACGCAGACGGGTCTGGGAGGCAGACTCCTCTCCCGACACATACAGCACCGGTCCGACACTGGCGGCCAACTTGAGCATGGCCTGCAAGAGCAGGGTCGATTTGCCAATGCCGGGATCACCGCCGATCAGAACCAGCGATCCCGGTACAATACCGCCACCCAGAACCCGATCCAGTTCTCCGATGCCGCTGACTACCCTGGTCTCAGCCTGGGCCGGCACATCACAGATCGGAATCGGTCGTGTGCGCTCACCTGATGAGGCAGCATGGCCGGACTTGACGGCGACCTCTTCAGCCATGCTGTTCCACGAACCGCAATCGGGACATTTCCCCAGCCATTTTGGTGATTGGCCGCCGCACTTCTGGCAGGTGAAAACGGTTTTAAGTTTCATCAAAAAGGCAGCCTCTCTCCTGTTTGCGTTCTTGAATCATGGCACAGAGAAATCTACATTCTGCGTCTGTCTATTTTTCTTTTTTCCTGCCAGGCTTTTTCTCTTTTCCTGAATCCGGTTTGTCTTTTGAATGCTTTACCTTGGCCAGCTTACGGGATGTAACAGCAATCATCGGATTGGCTGCCGAAACCGTGACCGTGGCCGTTGAGTCCCCCAGCTCCTTATCAAGAGCGCGAACCGTGCCGTCAAACGAATGCTTGCTGTCCGGCTTGATCTCCCTCACTTCCGTCGGCAGGCCGATCCGGTCGAGAATGGCAATGAACGGCTCCGGATCAAGCTCCTCCACATTGACCATCCTCTTCGCATCCCATTCTCCGGTGGCCACCAGCATGGCGGCCGCGACCGGCGGAACACCGGCAGTGTAGCTGATTCCCTGGGATTCAACCTCTTCGTAGCATTTTTTGTGGTCAGAGACCTGATAGATCAGCACCTCGCGTTTTTTGCCATCCTTCTTCCCCTTAACGAAGTTTCCGATGCAGGTATTGCCGGTATAGCCGGGAGCCAGCGTCATGGGATCAGGAAGCAGCGCCTTGACAACCTTGAGCGGCACGACCTCCTGGCCGGTGGTCAGTGTCACCGGCAGATGGGAGAGGAAGCCGAGGGTACGCAGAACGGTGAATACGTTGATGTAGTGATCACCAAACCCCATCCAGAAGCGTATGCTGTTGGCATCGATGTTCTTGGACAGGGAGTGCAGCTCGTCGTGTCCGTTCAGGTAGATCGGTTGTTTTCCGACCACCGGAAAATCATAGACCCGCTTGACCGAGTGGGTGGGGTACTCCTTCCACTGCCGGTCGATCCAGGTCCAGACCTTGATGAATTCACGGAAATTGATCTCCGGGTCAAAGTTGGTGGAAAAATATCTGCCATGACTCCCGGCGTTGACGTCCATAATGTCGATCGTATCAATTTTATCGAAGTAGCGCTTGACCGCCAGGGCACAGTATGCGTTGACCACACCCGGATCAAATCCGGCGCCGAGGATGGCGGTCACGCCCTTGTCAGCGCACAGATCTTTCCGTTTCCACTCGTAATTGGCATACCAGGGGGGCTCTTCGCAGACTTTGTCCGGGTCCTCGTGAATGGCGGTGTCGATATAGGCCGCGCCGGTTTCGATACAGGCCTCCAGCACCGACATATTGATGAAAGCGGCACCGAGGTTGATCACAATGCCGGATTTGGTCTTTTTTATCAGCTTGATGGTCGCCGGGATATCCAGCGCGTCAAGTTGGGCTGCGTACAGCCGACCGGCCGGATTCTTGAGATGCCCCCTCCGGTTCACGCTTTCGATGATCGCATCACATTTGTCCAGCGTCCGCGATGCGATACATATATCGCCCAGGACATCGTTGTTCATCGCCGCCTTGTGGGCCGCAACATGCGCCACCCCTCCTGCGCCGATTATCATTACGTTCTTCTTTTTCTGCATGAAAAACCTCCCCTAAGATAGACTACCGGCGTAATCTTCAAACCCGAAACTGCGAATCAGCTCTACGGTGCCGTCCAGCCTGCGTACCACTATTGAAGGCATCGGAACACCGTTGAACCAGTTTTTCTTCACCATGGTATATCCTGCCGAATCGGCGATGCGCACCTCGTCGCCAACCTTCAGCCTGGTCTCCAGCTCGTAGCTGCCGAAAATATCTCCTGCCAGGCACGACCGACCGGCAATCATCATGCGGTTATTTCCCGGAGCGGGGACTGAAATCCTCGGATTCGTCCGATAAATCAGGTGATCCAGCAGATGCGCCTCCACAGAGGCATCAACGATGGCTATATCAATCTCGTTATGCACCACATCGAGTACCGTGGTCACCAGCTCGGTACTGTTGGTGATGGCTGCCTCACCCGGCTCCAGATAGAGCTGTACCCCGTATTTTTCACTGAAATTCTTCAGTATCGCACAGAACCGTTCCAGCGGATAACCGTCCTTCGTAAAGAAGATACCGCCGCCGAGGCTGATCCAGTCCATTTTATCCAAAATCGTCGAGAAACGCGCACCGATCTGCTCCAGGGCGACGGAAAGATTTTCCACATCGTCGTTTTCGCAGTTAAAATGGAACATCATCCCGCTGATAAAACCCGCCACTTCGCGAAGTTCCTGTTCGCTACAGACTCCAAGACGGGAATAGCGGCGCGCCGGATCGGCCAGATCATAGTGGGAATAACTGATGCCCGGATTGACACGCAGCCCGACTTTCAGGCCGCGGACCCGGTCGTGGAACATCTTCAGCTGCGAGACGGAATTGAAGATCAGCTTGTCGGCAAACTGGCTGACCGCATCGATCTCCTCAGCGGAATAGACAACACTGTAGGCATGCACCTCCTTGCCAAATTTTTCATGGCCAAGCCGGGCCTCGAAGAGCGAACTGCTGGTGGTTCCGTCCATATACTGCCGCATCAGGTCGAACACGCACCAGGTAGAAAAACATTTCAACGCCAGGACAGAGTGTGCACCGGACTGCTCACGCACGTGCCGTATGATTTCGAGATTTTTTACCAGCTTGTTTTCATCGATGAGATAGTACGGGGTGTGCGCGTGCGACATCTTTCAAACCTTTCGGAAAAGCGGGATTCAGGTTCGGAGAGCATAAAGTCATCCGGGCAATTTGTCAATTTCTGCAAACAATCCACGGTCAGCCGTCATGACGTCGCAAATACTACCGTGCAGCCGAAAGCTTTTTCGAACAGGTCTTTCTTGGCATTGGCGCCAAAGATCTCCACAGAGACATCTTCCACCGCAGTCAGGCGGATCGTTACGCTTGTTCCGCCGAACAGACAGGAGAGTCCCTGAATCAGACCGTTTCTGCGACGGTCAAGTCCATCGGCAAGTCGCAGAATCCCCCCGAGGCGAGCCACGATGACCTGATCTTTTTCGCTGAGGCTCTGAAAGTCCTCATGTTTTCTCTTGGGGAGCGATTTGCGATGGTAACGTGCAACCTGCGCTATCAGCTCCCGTTCACGCGGGGTGAAGCCGAACAGTTCGGCATGCCGGATAAGATGATAGGAATGCTTGTGGTGGCTGCCATAGCTGATGAAATAGCCGCTGTCATGCAGAATGGCTGCCGCTTCAAGGAGTTTTCTCTCCGGCTTCTTCAAGCCGAAGGGAAGCGCCAGGGCATCAAATATGGAGAGCCCCAGACCTGCTACATGCCTGGCATGCGGCTCGTCAATATGACAGGATCGCGCGAAATCGGTGACGGCATCCCTCCAGGTGGGGGGCGTTAGGCTTCCGGCTGCAAACCCGAGGCGCTTGATGGCCCTGATCAACAGACCTTCCCGGATGCCCCGCTCATTCACCAGCATCCGGTTGGCGTCGAGGAAACGCATCAACTCATCGATCACCACCACGCCGGCGATGATGATATCGGCCCGGTCCTGATTAAGCCCGGGAATGGTGCGCCGCCCTTTCAGATCCCTGCGGATCAGCATGGCCAGCAGGTGGACAACCTCTGATCGGAGCACCTCGTAACCGTGGATGGAGACATAGTTGTCCTTGCGCATCTGCATGGCCATGTAGCCAAGTGCCGTCAGGGTGCCTCCCGAGCCGATAACGGAGTCCACCGAGACCTTTTTCCCGCCGAAGGCGCGTTTGAGGGCTTTTCGTATATGATTCTGAAGTTTCAGCAGTTCGTCCTCTGCGACCGGGTCGCTCTTCAGAAAACTATCGGTCATGACAACCGCGCCAAGATCGAGTGAGTGGAACTCCTCCACATGGTTTCCGCACGCCATGACGATCTCGACACTTCCGCCGCCGATATCGACCATGGCGGAACGCTTGCCGTACAGATCGAAGTTGGAAAGCGCGGATGCTGCCGTCAGTTCGGCTTCTTCTTCGCCTGAAATAACCCTGATTTCGTGTCCCAGTTCTTCGGACAGCAGCAAAACCAGCTCTGTGCCGTTGGTTGCGGTTCGTACGGCACTGGTTGCCACCGCCTCGACCGCCTCTACATTCAGTCCGCTCACCAGCTTCCTGAAACGGCGGATGGCTTCGATCGCACGTTTTGAGGCATCTTCAGATATCTTTCCGGTCATGGCCAGCCGTTCTCCCAGACGCACGGTCGCCTTCTCGTCATCAACGATCTTGAACTTGCCGTCATGGGAGGCTTCAGCGATGATGCAGCGGATGGAGTTGGTGCCTATGTCGATTGCGGCGATGCGGGATTTTTTCATGGGGCCTCTTATATCAGGAATGTGTAGACGAGCGGTTTGCGCTCGATCAGTTCTGAAAACATCTCCAGCAGGAGTGCGTCCTCATGCCGGAGGATCGCTTCTGCCTGGTCCCGCTCATTTCGGGGCAGTTCCAGGGCTTTGAGCAGAATCTCGAACTCTGCGATGTCATTCATCCGCCCCAGGATGGATTGATACTCCTTGAGCAGCCCCAGCAGCGCCGAATAGTCACAATCCAGTACCGTTGAGACAATCTCCAGCACGTAGCGCCACTTTTTTATTGCAATGCGGAGGGCATGGCGGGATTCTCGCTGTTCAGGCACCATCGAAACCGCAAGCAGTCGATGTATCGGCAGATACTGCCTGATGGATGTTTCGGAAAAATAGGCCGGTAAAGAAAAGCCGTGCCGGTCCGCAAGACACCCCTCGTTCAGCGCGGCGACAATTTCACGAACCATCCGGTCAAGGGTGCGCTGGTCGAAGGCAATAAGGGCCTTCTCTATCCGTTTCAATTTCCCGGAGCGCAGCCGGGAGAGAGCCTGAAAAAGCCTGCCGCCCGCTGCTGTCTCCGCATCAATACGCGGCGGGAAAAAAAGCAGCGCCTCATCAATATTACGGAGCCCGCCCAGAACCTGCGTAATTTTGCGAATGACCTTTTTAAGCTCGTTCTTCGCGGATTTCGGTGCAATCGGATCAAACAGTTCCAGCAGTGCTCTGAAACGACGCGTCGCAACCCGCAGATCATGGATGTCATCCTGGTCGTATGTTTTCAGGACTGTGCATCGCAGCCGGAGCAACTCCTGCCATTGCGCAAACAAAACCCCTCTGGAGCGTTCCAGGATAGTGGCCGGGTCAGGCGGTAATCTTTCAGGCGTGGGCGGCATGATGATGGTTATTTCCGGGGGAAAGCCTTTTTTAACGACAGGACCAGTCTCTTGTCCGGTGCCTGGTACCAGAGGAAACCGGCCGGCTTGTCATCTTTGTCCGGATCAAGTTCCAGGGCAACACAGGCGCCTTTTTTCAGGACGATTGTCTGGTCTGTGCGACCAAGCAGCAATGAGAGCAGTGAACCAAGCTGGGGTTCGTGTCCAACCAGCAAAACCCGCTTGGCATCACCGCAGCCTTTCAGGTGCCCAACCAGTTCGGAGATATCCGCTTCCTGAAGCAGAAGCCCGCTGGCGACCACCACATTCTTGCGGCAGGCCTTTCCCGCTACGATTTCCGCCGTTTGAACGGCCCGGGTCAGCGGACTGGTGATGATCAGACGCGGTTTGGGGCCGTACTTGATAATCAGTGAACTCATTTTTTCAGCCGCGACTCTGCCTTTTTCAGTCAGATAGCGCCATTCGTCCGGTAACGTGTCGCTGCCTTCCACCGCTTCGGCGTGCCGCATGACATACACAATCATGGTTTCCTCCAGATAAATCGGATGGTTAAATCTTTCAATGGTCGAAAAAAAGAATCAATGCCCGCGATACAGTTGCATCAGGTAAATCACGATCTCTATTGCGATCAGGATGATTATGATCCATTCAAGGCGGGCTGAGCGGCGAGCGTGGGAAAGGCTGCTGAATACATCGGTCATGTCCAGCAGCGTCTCCGACTTGTGTTTTATCTCCTGATAGCGCTGGTTCAGCTCAAACAGACTTGCCATGGTCAGATACAGACGGTCTGCTTCCGGGTTGTCCCAGGTTATTTCCGGCTTGTCCAGCACCATGATATGGGCGATGGAGGTAAATTTGAAGCTCAGTATTGATGATGCCAGGCGGGCCATGTCGCGATCCGGCAGTTCCAGCCTGCCTTTGCCGAGGTTGGAAATCAGCCCTTCCACCTCATCGAACACAACGTCGATCCGTTCCTCGATCCGTTCCAGCGCCACCGATTTGGCGATCACGAAGCAGATAATATCCAGAAAAGCCAGATTATACCGGGGCATTACCGCGCAATCGTTGGTAATGGCCGGTTCGCGTTCCGTGTCGATCTCCAGCCGGTACTCCTCACGATAGGGCAATTGAATCTGCCCCTTCAGGGACTCGGCGTACTGAGGGATGCTGTCCAGAAAGCGCGCAATGAGATCACCCGAGCAGTTGAGAAAAACCACCCCGCCGAAATAATACAGATAGACCCGTTCGGTATCGCTGCCGGTGGCAAGTGCAAAGGTAAGCGGGTTGAGCTTCATCGGCTCTTCCCAGCGATACTTGCGCGTGATGCCCAGTCTGACCGCTAGACGATTCAAGTCGAGTTCGCCACCGAAGGCAAATGCTTTGAAATTAAATAGTTCCATGTGTTCCGTTCTTGATCGGCTAACGTGCGACGATTCGTAACGCATTCCGTTCCTTGATTCCAATATCATGCAGGGCGGCATCCTCTGAAGCGCACAGCTTGTCTACGAGTTCTTCCCATTCGTGCCTGGGTATATGGCGTTCAAGCGGAATCGCTCTCAATCGAAGTCCTATTTCGGAATATTTTGCCTGTTTTGCATTCGGATTTGCCATGTCTATGTTCTCCCTGATTTTCCGTATTGTACAGGTATTTTCAGCGTTCGTCATGCACTGAATATTGCGCTCATCACCTTACCGCTCGCTACCAAGATTTTGATGAGTACCGGAATGGTTCAGATTTATGGGGTGATCGGGAGAATTCCAGTAACCGCACATAATGCACCGGTAGCCATTGACCACACCGGTATCATGGACGATCTGATAACTCATGATTCCAATCTTCGCACTGCATTTCGGACATTTCATATAACTCCTCCCGTATGTATGGAACGTTATGTGGCTGATCCTTGGTTACACTTCTGCCAGTACTCGCTGAAACAGCCAAGAAAAAAACCTCCGAAGTTCATAAAACGCCGGAGGTCTCTGTATCGAAAGGCTTTACTCCTGTTATTTATAGAGATCGGAACTCTTGAAGTCGTCCAATACAGTAAAAGGTGTAAGGGAGACGTCGGTTGCGTTGTTCCATTTGTTGAACTGGAAGCCGCGGAACTGGGCACTCCAGGTATTGTCGGAATAGACAGTGACCAACATGTAGCCGAACATGGGATTGGAACTGCTGGACAGCGATTTCTGAACGTTGTACTTGGATGCGCCAGTGTAACCTTTTAATACTACATCAAAAGATGAGTAGTCATAGTTTCCGCCACCGCCGGTACCCACGACAAATGCCGGAACCTTGTTGGTGCCGTTTGACATGACACCGCGAACATACATGTGGTCATGCCCGGCCAGATACGTGCCGTTCTTCGCCGCCAGGGCGGTGACCAGCGCGTCCCTGCTGTCGGGGTCATTGGCCAGGCAGTCCGGATGCGAAGCAGAAGGCCACATCTGTTCGTGAGACATGACGAAATTCACCCCGGCGGTGGAGTTATTGACCTGGTCGAGGACCCAGGAGTTCATCATCTGCCCTTTGTTTGATCCCGGCGCGTACTTGGTGTTGTCGAATGTAGCCGTGCGACCGGCGTATTCGTCAAACGCAACAATCTTGACATTCTTGTAGGTCAAAGAGTAGGTCAGACCATTTTCAGCGCCAGCCGGTGAAACCGGTGAGAAAGGAGAAAACAGGCTGGCAGTCAGGGGAAAATGAGCCTTGTACGTTGCAAGGCTCGGGTCAGCAGGGTTGACTGCACCAAGGGCCGAGGTAGGTGAGTACTCGTGGTTGCCACGGGTTGTGAAAATCGGGATGCTCGCCACCGGCGCCATGGTTTTTATCCAGGTATCCATTTCAGAAATGAGATGAGTCGGATCCTGATCTTCTCCGGTAATCATATCGCCGGGGAACAGGATGAAGTCGACCTTCTGAACAGCATTTTGAGCGGCAATGTCGTTGGCGATAGCCGCCATGACAGTTGTAGAAACACCATTATTCTGCGCCAGGTTGCCATTGCCAAATCCAGCACTGTTCACGGGGGTGAGTGTTCCACCGCCCGCTGCACGGCTGTCATCTGTTACCGCAAACCGCATCGTTACGGCTACTGGCGCAATAGCCGGACTTGAGCTACCGCAACCGCTTACGCTCACCATCATTGCAGCAAACACTGCCAAAAGCGATGCGGACACTATCGTCGATCTGAACCGTATAAACGTCTTCTCCTGGTACATGAGACTTCTCCTTTGTGTGTTCAAAATTTATCCGCACTGTCTCCAGTGCGGAATTAATGGGTGTCTGTGAAAGCCGGGTCTTCGATCAAAGCGCACGCGGAGCCAGTGATACCGTTTTGGAAGCGCCCCATGCCTTGGTGTTCCAGAGATACTCGCGCACCGTCATGAGTTTCTTGTCCGAGTCAATCTGTACAACCTGGAATGAAAGCTTGGTGGGATCGGTTGACGAGATATCACCTTTCATCGGGGAGTCAACACGGAACACGTTCAGATTAACGGCATAGGCCGCGCCAAGATAGGCGGACGATGTTGTGTCCGTAGTCGGGTAGGTGTAATACTCATTCTTGTTGGAGTTCCCGTGGAAATAGGCAACAATGTTTTTATGCGTCTTGAGCCAGGTCACAAACGCCTGCTGTTCCTTTATGCTTGGAATTGCAAGTGTGCCGGCTACGTCCGAATAGGGAGTCGGGGGGGTGAGAGTTGCTTCGGCGAACGTATCGGAAAGCAGGTTCTCAAACATATTGGTACTGTTGATGGTAAAGGGTGTCGCCGGGTTCGTGAAGTGTTTTGATTCCGCATCCGGCTGGTCATGAGTGAAGAGGATTACCGGAGTAGTGTCCGGAACCTTTGCCAGGTCGGCATCAATCAGCGGACGGGAAACAGAATCGGGCCACATTCCGACAAAAAGAAAATGGACGCCGTTCACATCACGTGATGTGACAAGCCTTTTTTTGGCATACGTGGCGGCTGCGGTTGCGGCGGTTGTGAATGATGCATTGGAAATCGTGGCAGCTGGATTCATCAGATTGTAAATACCCACATAGGAAGTCGCGTCTATGCCCGCATCTGCATTGAGGGGTGCCTTGTAAAATCCGATTGCGTTGGAGACATCGTGGTTGCCGGGAGTCATCCAGATTGGGGCTTTTGTACCAGAACTGTTCAGCAGATTTATCCTGGTAAAATAATCGACAACAAACTGCGGCCAGACGGCCGTTGCAGGTGCATTTTTGTAGGGATACACATTGCCGTCGGAACGGTTAACCGCATCCCCGGTTTCTACGACAAAATCCACTGCACTGAAAGCCGACGCTGAGTTAACTCCACCATCGTTGGGCAATCCAACGTGTGAAAGCTGCAAACGATTCATTTCTGTGATCATCGCGCCATTTACCTGTTGTGCGCTGCTGTATCCACTGAAAATTCCGGCGGGTAGACGCTTGATGCCGTAATGGGCATCTGACGTGTACACAAATGTGGTTACCGGCGTCGGCGTTGACGTCAGCACAACCGGCGTACTACCACTGCTGCCGCACCCTGCAACCAGGCCTGAAAACAATACAGCCGCTGTCAATGAGGCATAAGCCTGCCTCCTCTTATGAACGTTCATTTAGGTGTTACCTCCACAAATTTCTAAATTTAAACAACCGACTGATTCCTACCACAAGTTATATTACGATTGGGTTCCAACTCTGCAAAAGTTTAGTCACGTGGATATGCCGCTCAGCAGTGTCTGTGATTTTGAACCGCCAATTTAATTGGTATTTATTTATCTTACAATCCCATCTGCATCACTGAAGAGCCTGTCAACTCGCCCGTTTGCCAAAATTGTAACTGCATTGTTGCCTTTTCGTCGCATACGAATGAAAAAACTGTGGTATTAAGATGGGGATATGAGTGTATTCCTGTTCGTCAACCCCCTGTCCGGAAGCTATGCCCGTAAGAGAATCAATACGGCCATTACCCGTCTGAAAAACGCCGATCTGACACCGACCGTTTTTTCGGCAACAACTCCGGAAGAAATACGTGTCTGCTGTCGGCAGATCAATGAAACCGACACCGATCCCCTGGTGATAGTTGCCGGCGGCGATGGGACCGTCAACGCCGTTGTCAACGGCCTCAAGCATGGTACCGCCACGCTGGCGGTGCTTCCCATGGGAACGTCGAATGTGTTGGCTGCCGAACTGGGCATCAAGTCGGTAAAAAACGGCATCAAACGCATCGTGAAGGGTAAGACGCGACCGCTTGCGGTCGGTTTGCTGGAGTTGGAACAGGGGAGCTACCGCTTTGTGCTGATGGCCGGGGTCGGGCTGGACGGGACAGTGGTCAGGGATGTCTGGCCACTGGGCAAGCGGCTGCTGAAGCAGGGGGCGTACGCCCTTTCCGCGTGCTTCAGCGCTTTCAGGTGGGATCGGAGCCTGATCGAAGTCAGCACTCTGGACCGGCGCCTGGAGTGTCACAGTGTGATCGTCTGCAGCGCCTCGCGTTATGGCGGCGACTTTATCATTGCACCCGAAGGGGATCTGTTTTCACCGGAACTCACGGCGGTCTGCATCACAAAAAACGGACTGCGGAGCTATGTACGGCTGGCATTCGAGCTATTCCGGGGGAAAGCGGACACGAGCAGCGAGCGCATCCGTATCCCCGCCAGTGGACTCACCATCAGCGGCGTAAAACCGATCCAGATCGACGGTGACTTTGTCGGCTACAGTCCGGCGCGGGTCACGGCGGAACCCGATTTTGCCCGGATCATTGTTTAGCATCTGTCATGTTCCCCGCTGGACGGGAGCCATAGTATTCATTGCTGTTACGCTGGTCGCGGCGCCATGCGTTTTTCCAGTCGACGCAGCACCTCTCGCCGTCACCATTCAGGCTACCCCACAACTACTCTCTTCACCCGTTGCCCGAACCGCCATTGATGATACCAGAGCCCTGCTGCAAAAGGCCATGCCATCCGCTGTCGTCGGCATCAACACCTCCGGTGCACAGGTTCTGCTGATCCTGCCGGACGTCCCTGCATCAGTAAACCGAACGCTCCCCGCGTCGACCACACATCGCCTGCCCACACCCGAAAGATCGTATCGCTGGAAATCCGGCGCAGAAAACGGCAAGACCGTGCTCCGTCTGCGAGCCGGCACGCCGGAAGGTGTGGCCTGTGGCCTCTATGGTCTGCTTCAGGGCAAGTTGGGATTCCGTTTCCACCACCCGCGTGAGTCCGTCATACCCGCGTATGACAGATGGCCGCTGCCCCATAACTTCATCTTTTCCGCTCGACCACGCTTTGAAAAGACCGGTTTTCATCTGCATACCATGCACCCCATCGAGCTGGCTGAGCAGTTCCTCAATCCGGATTATCCGGACGCTTTCGCGGATGTTGCGCGCTACATCGACTGGCTGGCGCGCAACGGCCAGAATACCCTCCAGTTTGTACTGTTGAGGGGCATCGACCGTGATCGCTGGCCCGGACATGCCAGGCGGATCGTGGAGTACGCCCATCGGCGCGGCGTGATCTGCGGTGTCCAGATCTCCCTGAGTATGCTTCAACAACAGTCATTCCAGGCCATTACCCTGCTGCGCCTTTATCCGTCATACACGCGACAGGTGGATGAAACCCTGGCATGGCTCTTCCAGGCTCCGTGGGATTTTATCTCGCTGGAACCGACCATGGGCGAACACCTGCCGTTTCTGAGCAGGCTGATCCCCGATGTCCAGGCACACCTCGAACGGCAGGTGGCAGAGCGGCATCATGCCCGACTACTGTTCGGCACCCACGTCATCGGCGGCGCCGATGTATCGCGCGAACCGCAGCTTGCGTCCAGCGGTCTCCTGGTGCATTCGGTGATGTGCTATTCCGTGTCGGAGAAGGTAGCGCCGGTATACGGCAACCAGAACCAGTGCTTCATGCTGCAGACCGCGAAAAAGGAGCTTTTACGCAGGGAAACCTGGTACTGGCCCGAGTCATCATACTGGGTAGGCTTTGATACGCCCATACCGTTGCTGCTGCTCCCCTACCTCGATGTTCGCCATCAGGATATCCAGACGATGGGCGGACTGGGGATCAATGGGCACCTGACGTTCAGTTCCGGTTGGGAGTGGGGCTACTGGCTGATTGACTGGAGTATCGCCCGCTGGTCGTGGGAGTACCGGGATTCGCAGACTGTTCGGCAGAGCGGAAGTTTGTCCCCGCTGTTGGAGATACTGCCCGACTCGCGCCTGCACCCGCTCTGGAAAGAGGCGCTTCGCCTTCAGAGTATCTACCTGAAAGAACGGGACTTGATGCGCTTTATGGCCGCCGCAACGCCATTTTCAGAGTTGCCGCACCCATTTGACAAGCCCTTTCAGCCTGCGCCGGAGTTTCACTATTCCCACCTGCTTCGATCAGGTAATCCGGAGGCCGCCAAACGGCAGCTTGCCAAGCCGATCAGCGATCTTGAGGAATACGCACGTTTGATGGGCGATCTCACGGAGCGGATGGAGGCGATTCTCGCCAGGAATGACCGTATCGGAAGCGGGGAGGCTCTCATGCGACGGGCTTTGGCCCGTGAATTGACCCGCGCCCTTTCAGTGAGCGCACTCAGGGCGCGTCACCGGGCCTTGACGCTGAGGGCGCTGTCAGCCAGAATCGGCGAGATGGGAGACGGGCAAAAGGACAGGAGCGCTTCAGCGGAATTGCTGGCCAACTCGCGACTGGTGCGGAGCAAAGCACTCGTGCTTGTCAAACGACAGGAAGCCGGTTACCGTTATCCGTTGCCGCTCTTGACCGGTCAGCGTGACAGTATGACCGCCTATCCCTTTGGATACCTCTATCCGGCCAGCCGTCTGTTTTTCTGGGAACGCGAGGAAAGACAGGTTGAGAGCGGGCGTTTCGACCCGCTCTTCATGAACCTGTGGGATGTCAGGCGGACGCTGGGGTTGGGGAGCCTGTTTCTCAAGTGAGGATATTAACGGTGCAAAGCACACATGGTCTGAAGATCCGCTATTCGATGTGTGCTAATTCCATTGGTGCACAGGTATACTGTGGTTCTGCAGACACCCTGCCACACAATGAGCAGAGGTACTTCCCGTCCTTGGCCAACCGGGCCAGCGAAAGCATCTGCTTCCGGTCGGCCAGGGAACAGAGATGTTGCCTGTGGAGTGATTCCGAGTCACACTCGACAAGATGTAATGACATTGGTGAGCCCCCCTACTTTTTGACTTTCTTTTTCGGTTTTTTTACCGGAGCACTCTCAGCACCGTCTTCAGGCACTTCCGCCTTTTTCGGCTCCGTGGCTTTCGCTGCAGTTGCAGTCTTCTCCGTCTTTTTCGGCGTGTCACTGGCGCCTACATACTTCTCAATGCCGGCAATCGCAGCACCGCCGTTTTTCCTGAACTTCTGGTAAGCGGCCGCGATCTCCCGGTATGCCTTAAGACATTTCTCCAGCTTGGGAACTGCCGCCGAAATGGCCTTAAAGTCCTCTTCCAATGCAGATGCAATCTTTTCCTTTTTGCCCATCTCCGCCTCCTCATAGTAATAGTTGCTGTACTATACCCGTGGCGCAAAATGTTTCAAGCATTTTGCGTGTTTGTAGCACAATCGTAACAATAGGGGGCTCTTGGTTTCCCCCACCACTCCCCCGAGTATTCACAATAAAATAACCTCATCGCAACCCGGATGTAACAGTGAATATGCTATCGTCCTTTTCCCATGGAAACGATCGATCATAAAAACCTTCCTCTCTTGGGTGATGTCACGAGAATCGTGCCCCCGATTGCTGCTACCATGACAGTCAAGGATGTCGCCGCTGTCTTCCAGTCCAACGACGGCCTGCTCATGCTGCCGGTATGCGACGCATCCGGTCTTCAGGGTGTAATCAGCCGGAGAGAGCTGTTCTCGACGCATCTGGCGAAGAACTATGCCGTGGATCTGTACGGCAACAAGCCGATCAGCATCCTGATGAACGCATCTCCCCTGATCATGCAGCCGGGCGTTGATGTGAACAAGGCGCTGGCGTGTCTGCTGGAGCATGATCCGGATCTCGTAACCGATTCATTTCCGGTGTGTGAGGCAGAGCGGTATGTCGGCGTCGTCCAGGTTTCGGAAATGATTATGGCCATCTCGCGGGCTCAGGCCGCACTGCTTGAAACCCTGGCGCTGTTGAGCGCGCGAATCCGTTCCGAGGTAAACAAGGCCCGTCAGATCCAGCAGGGTCTGTTGCCCCCTTCATCATTCAGTCATGCCGGTCTTGAGCTTGACGCGGTACTTATCAACTCTACTGAAATCAGCGGAGACTTCTACGACTACTTTATCATCGACGACCACCGTCTCGGGGTTCTGGTCGGCGATGTGAGCGGGCATGGCGTGCAGTCGGGGATGGTGGCCACCGCAGCCAAGGCCGGTTTGCAGATGCTGCTCGACAGGGGCGTCCATGCGCCCGGTGAACTGCTTGCCGGGATAAACTCTGCGGTGCTGGCGACGTCCTCAAACGCCATGATGATGACGGCAGTGATAGCTGTCATAGACCGTGAGGCCCATTCTGTGACACTGGCCAATGCCGGGCACCCCTATCCGTATATATACCGCGCCGCTGATGGGAACGTCACTATACTGGAGGATGTGGGAGGATTTCCGCTGGGCTTTGAAAGCGACAGCGAATATGCCGAGCTGGTGGCCGGTTTTCGTGCCGGCGACCGCATGGTGCTGTACACCGACGGCATCGTGGAAGCGCCAAATGCCGCCGGAGAAGAGTTTGGCTATGATCGTCTTGAAACATATCTCCGGCAGGAGCTGTTGTCCGGAACCCCGGAACAGTTCAGGTGCGGTCTGGTGCAAACGGTGCGTCAGTTCAGCGGTTCGGATGAATTCGAGGATGATGTCACTATTGTGGTAGTGGCCAGTTGAGATGGGGGAATTTTTGCCGTGAGAAGTGATACCCGCCGCGTTAATTCATTTTCAATCGCCCGCAATGGAGCGGTCGTGTGTGTTACGGAAAAGAAGCCACTCCTGCGGGAACGTTCCTGGAGCAATTACTGGAGGATTTCGTCATCGGAAGACAAGGAAAAAGTGATCGCGCACCTGGAACATCTGGTGCCGGGCGATGACGAGGAACATTGTTTCCTGCGACAGAGAGCCGTATTGATGGCTGATGAGATGCTGGAAAACGCCCTCTTCGCAGCCCCTCGGGATACCCAGGGAAGACCTCTCTACGCCAAGGGAGAGAGACGGTCGCTGAGTCCGGATGAACAGATCGAGTTTATTTCACTGTACGACGGCGACACCCTGGCTCTGGAAGTGACTGATACCTGGGGGAGTCTGACTCCGGAAACCGTACGTTCTTTTCTCGACATGAACCTGTCTGAAAACGAGCCGGTAGAGGATCGGTCGGGACGAGGGCTGTATTTCATGTGGCGCGTCATGCAGGATTTTTATCTGAGTGCAGTCCCCGGCATCGAGACCACGGTCGGCGGGCTTCTTCAGCTTCAAACAAAAAATTGTGACTAAGGAGCGAACGATGACGGAAGAAACCTTCAGAATTGATGTCAAAAGGGTTGGAGACAGCGAAGTGATGATGTTTCGCGGTAACATTGACACCCACGCCGAACCGCATTTCACCAATCTGTTTAACAGGATTTCCACAACCAAACTGACCATGGATTTCAGTCAGACCGGCAGGATAAATTCCATGGGTATAGCTTTCCTGCTGCGATCGATCAAAAAATTCAAGACGGAAAAAAACGCCACCGTCATGGTCAGCGGCGTGAATCAGATCAATACCATGCTTTTCAAGATGACCGGAATCTTCATACTGGCACCGGAAATCAAGCCGGCCGGGGCGTAGGAGGAAATAATGCAGCAGCGACGAATGTGGCGGTTGTTCGACTATTCGGAACTTGACACCCAGATAGAGAAGCTCAGGCAGCTTGCACAGGAATATAAACAGAGTAACCGCGCCTATTATGGCGAATATCTTTCAAGTATCCTTTTTGGCGACTGAATTGAACTGTCGGAAAAGCAACCAGGCGTTACCGAACCCAATTTTCTACACAACAATTACACAACCACAACATGTCTGTAACATTGCTGTGCTATGAATATAAGGCATGAACTCATACAAAGCCGACCTGCACGTCCACTCCAGCCACTCCAATAAACCGACCTACTGGGCCATGCGCAAGTTCAATGTCCCGGAGAGTTACACCTCGCCCCAGTACCTGTATCGGGTCGCACGGGAACGTGGTATGGATTTCGTCACCATCACCGACCATAATGCCATCAACGGCGCTCTGGAAATCGGTCATCTGCCGGGAACCTTCGTCAGTTCCGAGATCACGACCCATTACCCGGAAAACGGCTGCAAGGTGCATGTGGTGGTGCTGCATATCTCCGAGGCCCAGTTTGATGAGATTCTGGAGCTGCGCAAGAATGTGTACGAGCTGGTGGCCTACCTTCATTCCCAGAAGATAGCCCATTTTCTGGCCCACCCACTCTATGCCCAGAATGACAAGCTCAACCTGGAGATTATTGAACGATCGCTGCTGCTCTTCACCACCTTTGAAATAAAGAACGGATGCCGGGCACACCGCTTCAACGGCTTCACCAAGCGGATGGTATCGTCGCTCAACGAAGCGGTTATCGAACGCCTGGCCAACAAATACAACCTGCAACCCTACGGCAGTACCCCCTGGGTCAAGGGCATTGTCGGCGGTTCAGACGACCATGGAGGCCTGTTCATTGCCCGGGCGCATACAACCGTCTACGACACCCCGGACATAGACGGTTTCATTGATGCCATCAGGTCGGGCGACAGTTGGGCCGACGGAGAGGATGGCGGACCGTTGACCATGGCGCACAGCCTGTACGGTATCGCCCACAGTTTCTACCGGGAACGCCTGGGAGATCGGCGACGCGGCGCTACGCCGTTTGTCAGCGCGCTGCTCGACCGCTTTTTCAACATCGGCGAGGACAAGGGCTCGTTTGTCGACAAGATCCGGCTGTTTATCCTCAAGAATATCCCCGCATCCCGCAACCATAGCGGAAAAAGCTTTGAAGAGATCCTCGATTCCGAGGCGCGCCTGCTGCTCAATGACGCCGGATTTCTGGCAGGCATCCGCGACGCCGACAGCAACCGCAAGATCTTCGCCGTCACAAGCCGCCTGGCAAACCGTCTGATTTTCCACTATACCAGCCGTCTGATGACGCTGCCGTTTAATGCCGGTTTTTTCGACTATCTCAACACCGTCGGCACCATCGGCCTGGTGCACACCCTCATCACCCCTTACTATCTGGCGTTTCACCACCAGCACAAGGGGAAAGAGCTGATTCGGGACCTCACGAAGGCTCTTCCTGAAATGCATAACAGCAAGGCGCCAGAGAAAATTGCCCTGTTCACCGACACCCTGGATGAAATAAACGGGGTGGCCATCACTATTAAGCGCCTGATTAGTACCGCACGAAAACGCGGGGTCGAGCTGACGGTGATTACAGCCGGAGACGTTGGAGAAAACAGTATTGAAGGAGTTAAAAAGTTTCCGTCAGTAGGTGATTTCGTGCTGCCGGAATACCCGGAATTGAGGCTGAATTTCCCGCCGATTCTGGATGTCATGGACTTCATCGAGCGTGAAGGATTCACGCGCATCCATATCAGCACCCCCGGCACAGTGGGACTGCTCGGTCTCCTGATTGCCCGTCTGATGGATATCCCTGCCGCCGGAACCTACCACACCGACATCCCCCAGTATGTGCGCAGTCTGACAAATGACGAATTTCTGGAGCAGGTTGCCTGGAGCTACATGATCTGGTTCTATGGACAGCTTGAAGAGGTCATGGTCCCCTCGGTTGGCACCAGGGAGCAGTTGCAATCCCGAGGTCTTCCGGCGGAACGCATGAAACCCCTTCCCCGCTGGGTGGATACGGATTGCTACTCGCCCGGGATGCGGAATCCCAGTTTCTGGAAAAGTCGCGGCCTGGGGTTGGCCAGAACGGTGCTGCTCTACGTGGGGCGTGTCTCGCGCGAAAAGGGGCTGGAGATGCTGGCGGATGCCTTTAAAAAGCTTGTGGGTGTCGGAGCGCCTATTGCGCTGGCCGTTATCGGAGATGGCCCGTACCGGAAAGAGATGGAAGAATCGCTTGCGGGATATCCGGTTCTGTTTACCGGCTATCTGGCAGGTGAACAGCTGCAACATGGGTATGCTTCGGCAGACCTGTTCGTATTTCCCAGCGCAACCGATACATTCGGCAACGTGGTGCTGGAAGCACAGGCATCAGGGCTTCCGGTAGTCGTATCCGATGAGGGTGGCCCCCGTGAGCTGATGATTGATGGTGAGACCGGCCTTGTGTTCCGCGCCGGTTCCACCGACGATCTTGTTGCAACCATACGAACACTGGTCTCAGACCCCAAACGAATCGATCTGATGGGGCGCCAGGCGCGATGTTTCACGCTTGACAAGGCTCCTGACAGCAGCCAGACCTACAGCACCATACTGCGCCTTGATACGGATGTGAATGTCACCAATGAAAACACCCTGTTCGCCGCTGCCGGATCATAGCCATGTATCCATCAATCCTCGCCTGTTCTTCGATTTATAACCACCGATGATCCCTGCAGTTTTTTAGCGGCTCTCTTGACTTCTGTTGAAAGGGAAGCCAGTTCGGCGTAGGAGGAGACCGGTGTCAGGCGGGTGTTGACGATACCGATGGAAAGCGACAACAGCGCGAATGTTTCCAGTTCCCCCTTGCGGCTTACGGCTCTGTAGAAGCCTGTGGTAAAATCATATGTTCCGTGGAATACCGGTAAATGCTCTTCGACTGTCTTTATAACCTGGCATGAGATGTACTCCGCATGATGAGCACCGGTGATGATAATGAAGTCGTCTCCGCCAATGTGACCGCAAAAGCACGCTAATCCTTTGCCAGACGACTGTACGACGCCTGAGATAATCTCTCCGATGGCCTTGATGACCACATCGCCCCGCTGAAACCCGTAATAATCATTGAACGGCTTGAAGTTGTCGATGTCGATGTAGGCAATATCGAAACCTTCCCCGCTCCGTATCCGCTGATCGATCTCTCGCTGGATGCTCTCGTTGCCCGGCAGGCCGGTCAAAGGGTTGGCACCTTTGGCCAGCTTCATGTTGATGTCGGTAATGGCGCTGATGAATCGATTGAGATCCACGACGCCGAAATAGATTCCGTTTTGGGTGACACAGATATTACCTACCCGGATATCAAGTTCCTGCAGCTTAATGATCTGGGCAGCCTCTCTGATGCCGACATTCGATTCCAACGTCAGCCTGATCGGCGCCATCAGGTCGCGCATCTTCCGTGAGTGATTGATATGATAGGCAAATCCGTTCATGCCGATGACGTGATCTTCCAGAAAGGTCGAGCGGTTTAAAATGCCAACGGCCTGTCCGTTATCAACAATCGGCAGCACACGCAGGGCCGGGTCGCTCTGGAAACG
This sequence comes from uncultured Desulfuromonadales bacterium, assembly GCA_903868145.1. Classification (GTDB taxonomy): domain Bacteria; phylum Desulfobacterota; class Desulfuromonadia; order Geobacterales; family Pseudopelobacteraceae; genus CAIPTY01. The sequence goes on from CAIPTY010000071.1 coordinate 126,343, forward strand.
TTTGAGCACCGTTGCAAGGTTGTCACCGGGATGTGAAGGGGCCACGGGGATGGAGATGTCACCGATTGTATCGGCTTCAACAAGGGAATCGTGATGGATGGCCGCATCCATGCAGGACAGCTCCACACTGACAGTGCCCGTAGATATATCAGGTGTTGAAACCGACATATCCACGACCGAGGAACCTTGTGATATGAGCGCCTCGAATTGCAGGGCGTCGAGCGGTCGGGCAAAGTAGTATCCCTGCGCCTGCTGGCATTTACGCTGCCGCAGGAATTCAAGCTGTTCACGCGTTTCCACACCCTCGGCAATCACATTGAGTTTGAGCGAGTGGGCCAGGGCAACAATCGCTTCCACGATCGCGGCATCATCAGGGTCGTTAATGATGTCACGGACAAATGATCGGTCAATCTTGAGCGTGTCGATCGGCAGATGTTTGAGGTATGAGAGCGATGAGTAACCGGTGCCGAAATCATCCACCGAGATGCTGATGCCAAGCTCTTTCAGTCGCAGTAGCTTGTAGATCGTATCGTTGGCGTCACCCATCAGCACGGTCTCGGTCAACTCCAGTTCGAGATACTGCGGGGCCAGACCGGTCTCTTCAAGAATCTGTATGACCAGCGGCACGAAGGCGTTGTCCCGCAATTGGCGGGCTGATAGATTGACCGCCACCATGAGCTTGGACAATCCGGCATCCTGCCACGCCTTGTTCTGTCGGCAGGCCTCCCGCAACACAAACGCCCCCAGCCTCACGATCATGCCATTCTCTTCAGCTACCGGTATGAACCTGTCGGGCGGTATGACGCCGTTACCGGGGCGCTGCCAGCGAACCAGAGCCTCCATGCCAACCATATCCTGCCCGTTGATGTCCATCTTGGGCTGGTAACAGAGGAAAAATTCACCCTCATCCAGCGCCCGCAGCAGTCCGGTCTCAATGGTGTGACGCTCGACAGCCTTCTGATTGAGTGATTCAGAAAAATACTGCACAGTCAAGCCGTTCTGGCGGGCCTGGTTCATGGCGATATGAGCATGTTGAAGCAGCTGTTCACTGGTAACGCCGTCTGCCGGAAAACAGGCGATACCGAAACAGGCGGGAACGATCATTTCTTCGCTCCCCAGTCGGAGCGGCTCTGAGAAGATCATCTGCAGTTTGTCCAGAATTGCGGCAACGTCGCTATTCTGTACCGCACCTCCCAGCACTACCACGAATTCGTCGCGGTGGATGCGGGCAACCGTATCGTATTGCCGCACCGTAGCCGCCAGTCGCTCGGCAATGGCGCACACCGCTTCACTCCCGCCGCTATGTCCACACGCATCAACGACCGCCTTGAAACCGGTCAGACTGATATAGATTACCGCCGTGTTCTCCCGGTTGCGGTTGTTGTAGGCGATAATCTGGTTCAAGCGGTCCAGCAGCAGGTTGTGGTTGGGAAGACCGGTCTCACGGTCATAGTAGGCGAGATTCTTTATCTCCTGTTCAGCCCGGCAAAATGTTTCCTGCGATGAGCAGCGTCGCCGACCATAATAACGGCACAGAAGATACAGTAAACCAACTGTGACGATGAAAAACAGAATCCCCAGTAAAACGGAAAGAGCTTCAAACTGCTTCAGATCCTTCGAGAACCATGCAGTCGCCGTATCCGAAAACAATATCCACTCGATCCCGACACATGCATACAGCAGCACAATTATGGATGGAGAGAAGAGTGTATGGTCAGCCCGGCACGTGGTGCTGAGGCGTGTAACAGGCATATCGTTAAACCTTCTTTCGGTGTTGCGGTGGAGAAGAGGCGATTGAAAATGTGTCAATCGGGAGGGTGATTTTACACTGATTTGTAGAGAGGAGAGGTTACAAGTAGGCAAACAGATTGTGACAATCTGGTGAATAATGGGAGTAAAATCAAGTGTCTTCAGCGACGTTGCTCATCCTACGAAACCGTTAATTCTGCTATCTGGGCGCTGGCACCGATGGTATGCAGGATGGAAATTAGTGACTGAGCAGATTCACGAGTTTGTTCAAAATACCGACCGCGCAGTTCGCAGATAAGCATGCCGTCGTATGAACCGATAAATTCGGCCAGAATTTCGCGAATCGGGATTGCTCCCATCCCCACCGGCATGTGGGAATCTCCCTTCCCGAAAGGAATCTGGTGAGTCTGGGTTTTTTCGGTGTGGTAGACCGGATTGCCGAAATTGTCATGTACATGGCAGTGGGCAATCAGCGGCGCTATCGATCGGGCTTCCGCAAGCGGGTCGAGATCGTAGAATTTTGAGGACATCTGCAAATGTCCAAAATCAAGGTTGACTTTTACGCTGGAACGCCCGATCCGCTCAACCTGTTTTTTCAGCTCTTTTGGCAGTTCTGCGTAACAGTAGGGAGAATGATGGAGGTACGGTCGTGCATTTTCCATGGCGATGATTATACCAGCATGGGTATCAGCCACTTCTCGCAGAATGCTGGCTTCATATTCAAGGAGTCTTGACTGTTCATCCCTCTCCAGCACGACTGGCCCCCGAATTGAAAACTCCTCTTCGACCAGAAAACGTCCGGGATGATAGACAAGGACTTCTGCCGAAATTGCCGATGTAAATTCAAGCGAGGCCATCAATACATCACAGTGCAACGCCCCATTGGTCTGATCCATCAGGTTAAGCGGATTGGGGCAATGAACACTGTAGCAAAAAGGGAAATCATCGAGGACGGCACGTACTTCGGCGGTTCTACTGGTGTCAAGCCTGCCATTTTTTATTGCGTCCATGCCGTGAACAGATATTTCGGCGGCAGTCAGTCCGAAACTCAGAAAAGCGGTCAAGTCGCTGTGCAACTTCTTTAGACTCCCGTCAACTCTCACTTCGTTGATGTTGCTGCCGATGCTCAACATGTGGCGTAAACCTCCTTACCACCGATAAAAGTGGAGAGAATCCTCGGAAATCCTTCCGATGGATCGACAATCAATATATCTGCATATTTGCCGATCTCCAGCGAGCCGGTTGTATCGGATATCCCCACAGCACGGGCCGGATTGAGGCTGACCATGTTGACCGCCTCATGCAGCGGCAGGATGCCGAGCCGTTCAAGCGCCAGCACCGCATGCAGCATGGTCATGGGGGCATAGTCCGAGCAGAGGATGTCGCCGTATCCCCAACTGATGGCCTCGCGAGCGCTCAAATTGCGGGCCTGGGACTCACCCCGCACCACGTTGGGGGAGCCGAGGCAGACACTGATGCCCTGTTCCCGTGCGGCTCGTACCGCCTCAATGTTGACCGGAAATTCGGTCATGCCGATGCCCATCTCCTTCAACCACAGGATTTTTTCACGTGAGTCGTCATCATGGGAAGCAATCGAGATTGAATGTTCTTTGCAGAGCGCCACCAGGTTTTCAATGGCTTTGGGCGCACCATTGTCCCTGGCCCGCTGTTTTCGGTTGATGATGCCGTCCATCTCGGCGTCACTTTTGCCGTAGACCGGCCCGTAATAGCTTTTGAATGCGGTAACGTCCCGGAACTGCCCCTGACCGGGCGAATGATCCATGAACGAAAAGAGGTGGATCAAACGTTCCTGAATAAGACTTTCAAGAAATGGAACAGCGCCCAGGTCGGTGATTTCAAATCGGGCATGTATTCTGGTATTCACCTTCAAGCGGGACACAAAACCGTTGATCTGGCGTATGATGCCCGCGGCTGTGCTGTTGGAGCGCAGGCCGACCTCCATCTCGGCGAAGGAAAGCGAATGGAACATAGTGGTAATGCCGCAGGAGGCAATTTTCTTGTCCAGTTCGAGCACGGCGATATCGACCGGGAAAAATGTGTTGGGACGTGGTTCGATCCCTTTTTCAATGGCATCGGAATGCATGTCAACGAAGCCGGGGAACAGGTAGTTGCCCTGCACGTTCAGCTCACGCATTCCTGAAGGGGTGCCCTGCCCGATACCCGTGATCCTTCCCTGCTCGATTTTCAGTGAAGCATCTTCTTGAATCCCTTCCGGTGTTACCAGACGGGCATTGGTAAGCACAAAACTGTCTGGCATGATGCTCTCCATTCATTCAATATATTGAAAAAACTGAATCCGTCACCGATGCCATCAATTCATGGTCGTGGAAAATCCCGATCATGGTAGTACCTTCCTGACGCAGCTCCCCGAGAATCTCCAGCACCGATGCGACCGATGCGGAATCCAGCGAGGCGGTCGGTTCATCAAGTAGCAACAGACGCGGTTTCCAACTGACCGCATGGGCAATATTGATCCGCTGCTGTTCTCCACCGCTGAAGGTGGCCGGGTAGGCATCAAAGAGATGTTCCGGAATCCGCAGGCGTTCCAACAGCCAAATGGCGCGTTCCCTGGCGGCCTCCCGGGACACGCCGTTTCTGGCCAGAATCGGCTCCATGACAATATCCAATGCCGATACGCGCGGGATTACCTTCAGGAACTGCGACACATAACCCATCTCGCGGGTACGGATATCGATGACTGCGCGGTCGGGAAGAGTCGCCAGATCGATGCGCCCGTATTCTGCCGAATCGTACCAGACCGCACCACTGCTGGGGAGATAGGTGCGGTAGATGCACTTGAGCACCGTACTCTTACCGGCACCGCTGGGGCCGGAAAGTCCCAGAAAGCCGCCTTTTGGAACATTGAAAGAAACATCCCGACAGGCGGCAATGTTTTTTTCGTTGAGTATATGGAGCGTAAAATCTTTGGAAAGCCCTTGGACGGTCAGCACGGAAACTCCTTTACAATTGGGAGGCAACCAGCAACTGTGTGTACTTATGCTGGGGATCCTGCAAAATCTGGTCGGTCAATCCGGCCTCCACAACTCTGCCGTATTTCATGACCATGGTACGCTGGCAGAGCAGATTGATGACCCCCAGATCGTGGGAGACAACCAGCAGGGAAAGCTTGAATTCGCTCTGCAGGGTGCGGATCAGGTCCAGCACCCGTGCCTGAACCGACAGGTCCAGGCCGGTGGTTACTTCGTCCAGAAAAAGGATCAGCGGGTTATTGGAGAGCGCTTTGGCTATCTGTACCCGCTGCTGCATGCCGCCACTGAAATTTTTTGGCGGTTCGTCCATGCGCTCAAGCGGAATCTCGGTTTTTTCCAGAAGTTCCGCGGCGCGGCGCCGCATGGCTCCGATATTGCGCCAGCCAGCTCCCAGCAGCCGTTCGGCGATATTGCCGCCGGAGCTGACATTCATGCGCAGTCCGAGAAACGGATTCTGGTAGACGATGCCCATCAGGGCATTGCGAACCTGGCGTTTTTGAAACGGGCTCAAACCAAGCAGGTTGCGGCTGTACATGCAGCCGTGTTCAAACAACTCCGGCAGTGCGTCCAGTACCGCATCGCTGTGCAGTTCCACGCTGCCATCGCTGGCATCCCATTCAAAATGCAGCAGTCGCACAAGCGTACTTTTGCCGGAACCACTCTCCCCGACGATCCCCAGAGCTTCATTTTTATAGAGGTTGAAAGAGACATCATTGCAGGCGACAACTGAACCGCAGTGTGCACACCTGTTGGTTTCGTACTCCGGCCCGGTTGAGGAAAGACAGCGTTCACACCCGTTCCCGAAGCGTTTCGATAGCCCGCGTATCCTGATCAATGGTTCCATTACGCGAACCTCTTATCGCAATAGCCGGAATCTGAACAGTAATGAGTCCGGTCTCCCGATTCATTTTCGATGACCTCGTCCAGAAATGTATCGGCGGCACCGCACCGCGCACAGGACTTGCCGCTAAAGTCCTCAACACGGAATGTGTGATCCTCGAATTCAAGGGGTTCGACGGTCGTATGCGGCGGTATGGCGTAAATGCGCTTTTCCCGGCCTGCCCCGAACAGGTAGAGGGTTTCAGCCTGATGCAGTTTGGGGACATCCCATCGCGGAATCGGACTGGGATCCATGATGTAACGCCCGTTGACCGTCACCGGATAGCGGTAGCTGATGGTTATTTCGCCGTAGTTGACGATATCCTCGTACAGGTAGAGCCACATGCGGCTGTAATCGGCTTCGGCATGCATGCGGCGGGTTTCGGCCTCCGATGCCTCCACCTCGCGCAGCGCCTCGGGATAGGGAACCTGCAGCACCAGGATCTGCGCGGCGGTCATCTGCTCTTCCGGGATACGGTGGCGCGTCTGGATTACCGTTGCTGTCAAGGTGTCGTTGGTAATTTCGACATCGGCCACCGTCTGGATGAATTTTTTTATGTTGACGGCATTGACGCTACCGTCGCAGCCCTGATCGATCACCTTGAGAATGTCATCCGGCGTAATCAGCGAGAGCGTAATCTGGATGCCGCCGGTGCCCCAGCCACGCGCGATCGGCATCTCGCGGGAACCGTATGGCACCTGGTAGCCGGGGATCGCCACCGCCTTGAGGATACTGCGGCGGATATCCTTTTTTGCGCCGTCATCCATGAAACCGTAGGGATACCCTCCGACACTGGATTCCCCCTGCCGGAGTCTGAGATCCTCCTGCTCAAGCCAGTCACTCATTCGCATTGCATTCCTCCTGACGGGCAATCTTCTGTGCCTTGCGCAGACGATCCAGATCAGACAGAAAGTCAACGTAATGGGGGAGCTTCCAGTGGTTGCAGAAACCCATGGCCTCGATACCGTCGGTGTGGTAGAGCACGTACTCCTGGTCCTCAGCCGGGCAGGTCGGTTTGGCGGTTCTGGTACAGCGGTCCAGCACCGCCATGGAGATAGCCTTCAGTTCGTTCTGACCAAAGCAGAGGCCGTATCCGAGACTGAAACGGGGGATGCCATCCGTGCCTTCAAAACGTGCCAAAACTTCGGCCTCGGTAACTTTTACCTCTCCCGCGATGTATGGCTCGCCGGTAACCGGGTGAGCAACCCGCAGCGGAACATAGCCGACCCGCAGTTCACCCAGGGTGGGATGGATGTTGCCGTAGCCGCGCATGCTGGAATAGGCCAACGTCAGCAAGCCGCCGGTCTCTCCGCGTGCCAGCGATTGCAGTGCAGCACTGCGTGGAGCCGGGAAGGTCAGCGACTGCCGGGTGATATCAAACGGTTCACCGGCAATGCCCGAAGGCAGGCTATCCGCCAGCAGCCCTTCACGACGCAGAATGTCGATCACTTTGGGAAAGGTATCCGGTATTTCGGCTTCGGCAGAAAGATTGCTGAATACTTTCTCCCGAAATGCCTCGCGCCGGGCGGCATCATCCTTGAGCAATTCAAAATCCAGTAGCCGCAGAGTGTAGTCGCTGGTCGCTCCCAACACTTGTCCGCCGGGGATGTCCTTGAACGCCGACGATATACGCCGCACGATACGCATCTCTTCGGTGTTGACCGGCAGGGAATAGCCAAGTCTGGGTTGGGTGGCCCGATAAGCCCGCAGCATAAAGGATGCCTCGAAGGAATCACCGGCGGCCTGTTTGAGAGCCAGTGCCGCCAGATCCGGGGCATACAAAGAACCTTCGCCCATCACCCGATCCACTGCCAGATAGAGTTGCTCACGGATCTGCGCGACATCAAGCGGCTCCGACGACCCTTTTGAGCGTTCCCAGGCAAACAGACTGCAAGCGTTTTCAATTGCTTCAATGCCACCCTTGACAGCAACGTATCCCATGTTAGTTTGCTCCGATTCTTATTGAACGGGGAATACAGGCTATCCGGCCATGTGCGTCAAGAAAGAGAGCGTCCACGCCCAGCGGATATTCGGTGTTGACCTCGCGCAATTCGTTCATTTCAGTAGTTGCCAGGCCGGTGAAGAGAGGGTGTATGGTACCCTTGATGCCGGGCCCGGACATTGCGAAGCGCCCACCTTCGCCAGCAATGTCATCAATCAGGTAGATCACCGTCGCACCGGTATCGGGATATTCCAGCGTACCTCGCCGCATCGATGCCAGCAGGCCGTCTGTTCTGCCACGAGCAGCTATCACGAAATCTGCTTTGCTGATCCCGACGCGCACACTTCCGGTGTGAAAAGAGATAACATCGGCCACCCTGTTATCGTCATCTTCAATGATTGAGAAGGTTACTTCGTTATCCAACAGGCAGCCCAGCGTCATAATCAGCGCTGCATGATCTCTGGCCGGTGACCCGCAAAACGGCAGCGCGAAGGTTCTACCGGGGTGACTCATGGCCTGAAGGATAACCCTGAAGGTTGCATGATCGTGATGAATGGCTGCGGATTTCATGGTCACCCTCCCGGCATCAGGTCAAAGTTGACCCTTGTTGAAGCTGTCAGAGCGGCGTCTTCGGCAAATTTTGCCACCTGTCGTTGCCGGGCCAGCCCGAGACGCTCACGTACCTGTCTGCAAAGCTCAATCGGTCGGCCAGCCCGCAACAGTGCATCAGCAGCAGCCCGCACCAGTGCCTTACGCGGTTCTTCGCCAACAATCAAACCGTAACCCCGTTCACCCCCCAGCACCACTTCCGCCTCAGTTGTCAACACTTCACCCAGATGAAAATCAATCCCCAGACTGTCCGTGACCGTCATCATGGTCAGTCCTGACCGAGGCGGCCGAGTGATCTGGAATTCCTCGGTACCCAGCAGAGTCAGAAGGTCATTAAGCTCGGCGTCATCCATACCAATAACGGCAGCGGTTGGATCGTCACTCTGCATGGAACAACCGGCAGGATTATTCATAGCTGACATAGAAACTGTAGCCATGTTTCCGGAAGCCGAGCGACTCGTAGAAACTGTGGGCCGCTTCCCGATTGATGTTGCTGGAAAAGCTCATTTTGTAGCATCCCTTCTGACGGCAAAGGTTATTGGCGTACTCCATCATCAGCTTTCCGATGCCGTGGCCGCGCAACTCTTCGGCGACTACCACATCCTCCAGGATGGCGCTGGGTGTGCCGAGATGGCCGAGGTTATCCATGATCAGCAGGGCAAAGGTACCGATAACACGATCTTCGGAGAGTGCCACATGGATGCCGTAATCGGGATAGCTTTTCATCTTCGAATAGATACAAGAAGCCGCGTCAGGAGAGAGCACCGAACCGTCGTCCTGTCCCAGTTGGCCATAGAGAGAGAGAACGGCAGGAAGATCGCCTTCGTTTGCCTCCCGCAGAGTGATATCCATGTCGTGCGCTCCCTCATTTCAGGTATATTTTGTTCGGATAGCCGCGCTGATCCGGTCGATGATTGCAACGGTGATGACGATGATGATCAGTATGGTGGTGACATCCCTGTTTTCATAGCTCCTCAGCTTGTCAAAAAGAAAGACCCCGATCCCTCCGGCTCCGGTAAAACCGAGGATGGTGGCGGAGCGTACGTCGGATTCCAGCCGGTAAAGGGTCATGGATACGAAGAATGGTGTGATTTGCGGGAAAACCGCATAGCGAATGACCTTCAGAAAGCCCGCGCCGGTGGCGGTCAGCGCATCGATCGGTTCCTGGTGGATAGCCTCGATCCCTTCCGAAAAAAGTTTTATCAGAACCCCGGAAGTGTGGACACCCAGAGCCAGGATACCGGGCATCGGCCCCAGACCAACGGCGGAGACGAATAGCAGAGCCCAGATAATCTCATTTATGGAGCGGGAAAAGTTGGCAAACAGCCTGACGGCGGCATACATACTCTTCTTCATCAGCAGCGACATACCCTGATTGCCCGGTATGATGATTGCCAGGGTATTACGAGATGCAAAAAAAGACAGGGGGAAAGCGATCACTACTGACAGAATCAGTGCCAGCAGAGCCATCTGCACCGTTTCCAGCATTGACAGGAGGTATTTAACAAGCCTGCTGGCGGTAAAATCCGGCGGAAAAAAACCACTGTCTTTGATAGACGGGTTCCCGCCGATATAGGTCAGCATATTTCCCCAGCCGTCCAGCAACTTGCCGATACCCATCTCCGTGGAATGCCAACACCAGCCCACCACGATCAGGGACGCGCACAACAACACGATGTTGTAGGCCTGAAAAGGGTTGGTCTGCCGCTTTATTTCTTCAAGATTCATTGGCCAGGATTTCCAGAAGTAGATTATCGTCTTTACGGACAGGAACAGTCGCTGCCGGCTCGCCCCGGCGCCGGTCAGGACTTTTAACTACTTTTTTCCGAGCTGTTTCTTTACCTCGATCTGATCACGGATCGGGTCGTAAACGTCATCAGTGACTGCGGCATACCCCTTCAGTTTCAATTTTTTGAGCCCTTCGGCATCGTTGTAGGCAAGAAAGGCGTCTTTGAGCGCTTTTTTAAGCGACTCCGGCAGATCTTTGCGATAGGCCATCGGTGAGCCGGGAATCAGTTTTGAGGTCCACAGAATACTGAAGTCCTTGTCTTTTTGCCACGACTTGCCCTCTCCCCGCTTCATATCCAGATCGTTGGTGGCGGCGATGTCGATTTTTCCACCTTTGACCGACAACATGGAGGCCTCATGGCTGCCGGAGTAGATAACTTTTGAAAAGAACTTCTCCGGTTCAATCTTGAGATCCTTGACAAAATAGACCGTCGGAACGAGGGTGCCGCTGGTGGAGTTTGGGTCTGTAAAGGCAAACACCTTACCTTTGGCAGCCTGGATACTGGTGATCGGGGAGCCTTTTTTTGCTATGATGACACCGTGATACCCCCTGCTGCCGGCCTCATCGACCTCTATGACAAAACATTCTGCGTTGGCCCGCTGGGCGGCCTCCACATAAGACTTGGGGCCGAAATAAGCCAGGTCGACATGCCTGAACTGCATGGCGGTAATAATCCCTGCATAGTCGGTTGCTGTTTTCAGCTCGACCGGAAGCCCCAGTTTCTTTTCCAGGTACGTGTGAAGATTGTCAAACCGGTCGGTGATGTGTGTTGATGACTCGGTCGGGATCAGACCAATGGTCAGTTTTTTGGGCCATTCCGCTGGAGCCGCCAGAGATATGGCCGGCAGAGTGATCGCGAGAAGAAGAGTAGCGGCAGCTTTGAGTACTCGTTTCATGTTGTTTGATTCCTTTCAGTATATGATTGTTTCAGATAGTGGGCAGGTGCCGGGTGCATCATGCTGTCGCTGCAGCAGCGGGTGAAAAAGGGAGTATGGACTTGTTTTCGACCCTGTCATTTTTGGGCGGGCAGCAGTAAATTTGATCTATCGTTGCCTGGCAGAGTCGCTCCGGTGATCCATCGTAGACGATTCTGCCACTGTTCATGCCGATCACCCGACTGCAAAATTCGCGGGCGTATTCCAGTTGGTGAAGGTTTGCTACCACCGTGATGCCGTACTTCTCATTGGCATTTCGCAGGGTCTCCAGCACATTTCGTGCACTGACCGGATCGAGAGATGATATGGGCTCATCGGCCAAAATGACTTCGGGTTGCTGCGCAATTGCCCGGGCAATCGCCACCCGCTGCTTCTGGCCACCAGAGAGGCGGTCGCAACGACTGAGAGCTTCATCTTCGATGCCGACAACCTTCATGTACTCGTACAGTTCTTCATACTGATGCGTGGTGTAGTGTTTGAAGAGGGCGGGGAAGAGTGACTTGCGGTGCAACATCCCGCTGGCGATATTGTCCAGCACTGACAATCGAGAAACCAGGTTGAAACTCTGAAAAACAACGCCGATTTTTGATCGCAATCCCTTCAGCTCACCATTTCGGATCGAGCCGATATCATTACCGAGGACGTTCAAATTTCCGCCCAGAATGGCTGTAGTGGCATTGACACCCATCAGGAGCGTTGATTTACCCACCCCGGACGGCCCGATAATACTGAGGAACTCCCCTTTGTGTATTGTCAGATCAACGTCTTTGACTACTTCTTTGCGCCCGTATCCGAGAGTAAGCTTTTCTGCGCGTATCTGTGCCACACGAAGCTCCTTAGCGTTTTTTAGGTGTATCTAAAATTTTTCCTGGACATCAACAGGATTGACCCAATGTAGCACCTGAATGTTACAAACATATTACCATGAGGTAATTATTGAGTAAAAACTGCGTCACAATCCTGTGATTCGAAGGAGGCAGCCAGTAGGCAAAAGAGGAGAGGCGTTAAAAATAAATCTTAAATCCGGTTCCGATTGAGACTCGAACCGAGAAACGACCAGGCCAGCAGCAAACCGCCCAGCAGCATATAGGTCAGATAATCCGTGGGCACCCCCAGCAGCCAGTGTTTATGCCAGGGGATGTGTACCGGAGAAAAACGGGCCAGACCAAAGGCCGGATTGAGGACGAACCAGAGAAAGTCCTCTGCAATCCAGAAGATCATCAACGCTGCAATGCAGCGGGCTTCCATTCGCCATGAAAAACTGCCCTGTATCAGGTGTGGCAGGTGGAATACCAGAAACATGAATGAAAATACCCAGGCATGGTAACCGGTCATGGCGCGTCCGCCCCAGAAAATATCCAGAAGCAGATGCTTTTCAATTCTCCACGTCGGAAGGGACGTCGCCCAACCGTGAGCCCCCTCGATCTGGATTTCTGTCTGGGCGAAAAACATGCCTAACAGCAGCACCCAGAACAGCAGCAAACCGACATGAGTCATCCGGCGTATGAACAGTGGTTTCATGGGGTTTCTCCTGATGATCGCGCAAGGACGCAATCTATAACGGTGCGGGCTGAGTCGGGTCGGCCAAGCTGACGTGCCTTTTCGCGCATGATCTCCAATCGCCCTGGTTCATTGAGCAGCAGCTTTACGCGCCAGACGACGGCGCTGGCGTCACTGGCCTTCAGCGCAGCGCCCTGCTCCAGCAGGAAATCGGCGTTACGCTCCTCCTGACCCGGAATGGGAGAGGCAATAATCATCGGCAGACCCATGGCCAGACATTCCGATGTCGTTAATCCGCCCGGCTTGGTGATCGCAAGATCACTGGCAGTCATGACCCGCTCAATCGTGGTGATAAACCCCAGCGGAAATAATCGTCCCTGGTAACGGGTCGCCAGTGCATTCAGCTTCTTGAGCAACGTGTCATTCCTGCCTGCCATCGCCACTATCTGTAGTGCTTCGTCCATGCCGAGCAGGCGTTCGGCGAGTTTGACGCTGTCACCAACTCCGGCGCCCCCCGACATCATCAGGAGTGTCGTGCGGGTCGGATCGAGTCCGAGTTCACGGGCGCATTCAGCCCGTGACAGTTCCTCCCTGAACACCGGCATGATCGGAATGCCGGTCACATGGACATCTTTCGCCGGGAGGCCCCGTTCTGCCATGCGCCAGGCCAGTTCATCATGGGCAGCGCAATAGCCGCTCATCCCCGTGTGAATCCAGAGGGCATGCAGATCGAAATCAGTTACCTGAACCCACACCGGCTTATGAAATTTCCCTTTTTTGATCCGGCGGGAGAGAAGCTGCGCAGGAAGGAAGTGGGTGCAGATGACATGATCGGGCGCAATCTCAATCAATGCATTTTTCAATTTACGGGTGTTGAGCGTTTCGATGGCGCTTCGCAGGCGAGAGAGAGATGAATCAATATTTTCACGGTCAGTCCGGTCGTAGAGATAACCCCATAAGGCAGGATGCTGCTCAATTATTTTGATATAGGTTTCGGTATAGATGGTACGGAACAGTTTGGGTACAAGTTCCATCAGATCGACATGAACCACCTCGACATCCGGATACCACAGATCGGCAGCGGCCTTGAGCGCCTGGGCCGCCCGGACATGCCCGGAACCGGCTGACACGCTGAAAATGGCAATCCGCTCGATTTTCCCGGAATGTTTTGTCATGTATTATCCTGTTAATACGTGTTTGAAAAACACTGTAGCATCATAATGTTACATATATATTGCGGTTTGGTGATCGTTTTGAAAATTTATGGGGTGGTAAGAGGAATATACGCTGCGTACCCTCTACCTCCTCGTCCCCCGCTTTTCAAAAATTCGTAAAATGACGAACGTAAGCCACGCCACAATCAGCATGCCGATGGAAAATATGCTGTATGCGACCGGCCAGGGGATATCCTTAGTCATCATCGAAAACTCCGACATGCCGCCGATGCCGGCAATGACATTGAGCGGCATAAAGATGACGCTGAGGATCGTCAGACGGTACAGCACGCGGTTCTGGTTGATGTTGATGAAGCCGACGGTGGCGTCCATAAGGAAGTTAATTTTGTCGAACAAAAATGAGGTATGGCCATCCAGCGACTCGATATCTCGCAGGATCTGCTGCGCATCTTCCAACTGGTTTGCGGAAAGAAGTTTTCTGCGCATCAGGAAGGAGAGCGCCCGGCGGGTGTCGAGTACGTTCCTGCGGATGCGGCCGTTCAGGTCTTCCTCTTCTGCAATGTCGGAAAGGGTTTTAGCTGCTTCTTTGTCAGACATGGTCTCACTGAGCACTTTCTTCCCGACTACACCGAGCGAGGCATAGATTTCCTCCAACGAATCAGCCGAATATTCAGCATCGGCAGCATACAAATCAAGCAGCATCCCCATACCATCAGAAACATAGCCTGCCTGGATACGCGCTCGCAGACGTTGCAGGCGGAACACCGGCAGTTCTTCTCCCCGCACCGAAAACAAGATATTGTGGAACAGTATGAACGCCACTGGCACGTTGCGGGAATCACCCTCTCGATCAAGCAAAAAATCAGAGTGCAGATGAATCTCACTGCTTTCTTCCACATAAAAGCGGGCGCTTGATTCTATGTCGGTAAGATTTTCCGGATCGGGAAGTTCCAACCCGAAATAGTGACCGATCTTGCGGCGATCAGATTTGGTCGACCCGACCAGATCGACCCAAATCGGCTTGATGCCTTCAAGATCTTCAACCGATTCGATAGTGGTCTGACTCAAGCGTCCCTGCGCCAGTTCAAAGGCATTGACCACGCATGCAGAGCCAAGATAGCTGCTGCGACTAGCCAGGGTGTCACGAGTGGTATCTGAGACCTCATCAAGTAGATCATCTACGCGTTCATCGTCGATCTGCCCCCAGACAAGAAAAAGTTCCTCCGGTGAAAGTTCATCGAGAATCAGTGCGATAGCTGGCAAATCCAGCCGGGCAAGGAGATCCCGCAACTCGATCAGGTGCTGCTTTTGTACCATTGATTCTACCAGATCGTGGCGCGGCATGGCCTGCTTGTTAACCATTTCTTCGACAAGCCTTTGTTTGGAAAGCAGTTCCTGAATAGTGTGCAGTGACATGTGAGCGTACCTTTCTGCTCGATGTATAGTGATGTACGCCGCAATTTGAAAGCATTTTATTGTCGAGCCGGATGGAATTCACACAACATTTACTTCCTCGCAACATATCTGTAACAGGGATATGCTAAAAGAACGCGCTAAACAATAAACAGGAGAATGAACATGACATTCGCTCAAATCAAGCAGATCGCTATCGAACATGGCATCAAAATTGTCGGTGTAAAAAAGCAGGAGATCGTCAGGGCTATCCAGAAGCAGGAAGGCAATATCCCCTGTTTTGCCACCGGCATGTTAGATCACTGCGGTCAGCCGCACTGCCTCTGGCTTGAAGTCTGTGAATGAGAAGCAGACGCGCTGCTGAGCCCGGTACCGGAAAAACGATAAAAAAACTGGCTGAAATAAACATTGCCGACTCCTGCTGGTATCTCAACCGTGAGTTGACTTGGCTGGAATTCAACAGCCGCGTGCTGCATGAAGCGGAAGACGTGCGCACGCCGCTACTGGAGCGCCTCAAGTTCATCGCCATCGTAAGCGCCAACCTTGATGAGTTTTTCATGAAGCGTATCGGCGGCCTTAAACAACAGGTCGCAGCAGGCATGCGAGAAGTGAGCATTGATGGGCTTTCGCCACTCCAGCAGATACACGAGTGCTACAAAAGTATTCGAAATTTGGAAAGCAGAAAATATGATGTATTGCAGCAGGTTCTTGAACTGCTCGATGAGCAGGGGATACGAATTTCCAGAATAAAGGATCTGACTGCTCGAGAGAGGAAAAAGCTTCGTATTCACTTTGCAACCGATATATACCCACTACTGACACCCCAGTCTATTGATCCTGCTCATCCGTTTCCATTTATATCAAACCTGTCACTTAATCTGCTGCTTACTTTGAATAGCCCTTCAGGGTCTGATATGCAGTTGGCTCGCGTCAAGGTGCCGGTCGGATCAGGCACATCCAGATTCATTACTGTTCCTGGCAAAACTGATTGTTTTGTACGCCTTGAAGAGCTGCTTTGCTGCAATCTTGATATGCTGTTTCCCGGCATGGAGGTTGTACGCTGCGATCTGTTTCGTGTTACTCGGAATGCCAATACAGAGCAGGACGAGGAAGAAGCGGACGATCTGGTGGAAATGATTGAGTCGGAGCTAAAAGAGAGGCGTTTTGCGCCAATCGTACGATTGGAGGTTCTTGAAGACATTCCTGCGTTTCAACGCGGCAGACTGGCTGCAGAGCTTACTATTAACGAAAATGACGATGTATTCTTTGTTCCGAAATTGTTAGCCATGCGCGACCTGTTTGAGCTTGCAAAACTTGATTATCCACATCTGCATGACCCACCGCATCATCCGATTGTCCATCCACAACTGGAAACATCACGCAACATATTTCACATCATCCGTGATGCCGGTTCCATTCTTCTGCAACACCCATACGAATCATTTTCATCTTCAGTTGAACGCTTTCTGCGCGATGCCGCGATAGATCCCAAGGTACATGGCATCAAAATGACGCTCTATCGCACTTCCAGCCAGAGCCGTATCATTGAAGCCCTGCTAATGGCTGCCCAAAACGGAAAACAGGTGGCTGTTGTCGTGGAGCTGAAGGCACGCTTTGACGAAGCTACCAATATCCGCCTGGCCGAACTGTTGGAACAGGCTGGTGTTCATGTCACATATGGTGTGGTTGGACTCAAAACCCACTGCAAGGTGATCATGATAGTACGTCGCGACTTTAACGCTCTAAGGCGCTACGTCCATATCGGTACCGGTAATTATCATGCCGACACGGCCCGTATCTATAGCGATATCAGTCTGTTAAGCAGTGGTGACGCTCTTGGCAATGACGTCACGGAGCTGTTCAACTACCTGACGACCGGATTTAAGCCACGGAGGAAATACAGCCGTTTGTTGACCGCCCCCCGATTCCTCAAGCAGGCGCTGATAGCTAAAATTGAGCGGGAAATCGCACTGCACAGTGAAAATGGCGGTGGCTTGATTCAATTCAAGATAAATGCGCTTGAAGATGGAGACATTGTCAAAGCGCTTTACCTGGCGTCTCAAGCTGGAGTCAAGATCGACTTGATCGTGCGCGATACTTGCCGTCTGCGCCCCGGCATTGCGGGCCTATCGGATACGATTCGGGTCATCAGCATTGTCGGGCGCTTTCTGGAACACTCACGAATCTACTACTTCAGAAACGGCGGTGAGGAAGAGTATTTCATCTCCTCAGCTGATGCCATGAAGCGTAACCTGGAAGCGCGGGTGGAGGTGCTCTGCCCGGTGAATACTCCCGAACTTGCTCGTGAAATTCGATCCATCCTCGACATCCACTTAAGAGATACACGCTCTGCCTGGGATATGCAGGCTGATGGGAGTTACGTCCAGCGAATTAATAACGATCCTGACATTGTGGATCTCGGTAGCCATTGTCAATTGATTGAACAAGCGGATAAACGGGTTGCGCAGTATCGGAAAAGAATGAAGAAAAAAAAGAGTTCAATGACAGAGATAGATAATCACAGTTGAGCAAGGGAGGTTTGCATGAAACTGGAGGAAATCAAACATAGCGATAAACAGATGAAGACAGCCGTAGCGGCGTTGAATGATTTTCAGGAAAAACCATACATCAGCCACCAGTGGGGAGAACTTGTCTTTCGCTTAAGCAAGGACAGTGACCCTGAATTGCGCGAAAAAATGTGCCGTGAGATGAACATTCTGGATAAAGATCCTGGATTCAACGTATTCAGGACAAGTGCCAAGTGACAAATGAAAGCGTGAATGCCGCAAACTATTATTCAAGGTGATTTTCCATGATAACTACAGAAGAATTGCAGGAGCTTGCAGTTACCCACGGCACCCCGTTGTTCGTGATTGATCATGATGAACTGCGAACCAACTATGCAACGTTCAAAAAGCATCTTCCCCGTGTTCAGGCGTATTACGCTGTCAAGGCCAATCCTGATCCAGCTATCGTAAAAACCTTATTTGATGCAGGTGCAAGCTTTGATGTGGCGTCAATGCCAGAGTTTATGGTGGTTCACGAGATTATCAAGGATATGCCTGATAAGGAGCGACAGGATTGGATCTGGGACAAGATTATCTATGCGAATCCGATCAAGGCAAATGAGACACTGATAGAGCTTGACAAATACAAGCCGCTGGTCACCTTTGACAATCGTGAAGAGATAACTAAAATCAAACAGTACGCACCACATTCAGGTCTTGTGCTCCGCCTCAGGGTTACCAACACCGGAGCCATGGTGGAACTCTCCTCGAAATTTGGCGCTGGACCGGGAGAGGCAGTCGATCTTATTCTGGAGGCAGTGCAAGCCGGGCTTGCCGTCGAGGGTTTGAGCTTTCATGTAGGGAGCCAGACCACCAATTTCGAAAACTTTGTACAGGCCATCAATCTCTCGGCACATATATTCAGGGAGGCAAGAGAGCGAGGTTACGACAAAATGAATCTGCTGGATATCGGTGGCGGTTTTCCAGCACCCTACGATGATTCAGTCAAACCTTTGAGCGAACTGGCCCGAAAGATAAATGCCGAACTGGACAGACTCTTTGCGCCGGAAATAGAAATTCTGGCAGAACCGGGTAGATTTATGGTTGCGACTGCTGGAACGGCAGTCTCGAAAATCATCGGCAAAGCGGTACGCGATGGAAAACTCTGCTACTACATTGATGATGGTGTCTATCACACCTTTTCCGGGATCATCTTCGACCACTGTCAATACCAGATGGAATCATTCAAGAAAGGCCCAACACAGATCTGCACGGTATTCGGCCCCACCTGTGACGCGCTCGACGTGATTTCGATGGCGGAAGATCTGCCCTTTAATCTGCAACGTGGTGACCTGCTCTATAGCAGGAATATCGGTGCCTACAGCGGGGCATCGTCGACCTATTTCAACGGTTTTTCGCCAGCAACTGTTATCCATGTCAATCGGTAATCGGGATTTAACAACTATGGTAGCGAAAACCGGTTCTCTCAACGAAATACTCTAAAATAAAGGGGAACGTCCATGGAACGAAAAATCAAGGTGCTTTTTGTCTGTATTCATAACAGTGCTCGCAGTCAGATAGCCGAAGCATTTTTAAAAATAATCGGCGGCGACCGTTTTGAGTCGCAGAGTTCTGGACTTGAACCGGGAATACTAAATCCGTTAGCGGTCGACGTTATGCGTGAGCTTGGAGTAGATATATCCACCAATCAAACCAAAAGTGTGTTTGACTTTTTCAAGACTGGAGAACTTTTTGATTATGTTGTTACCGTCTGCGACGGTGCCAGTGCCGAGAAATGCCCAGTTTTTCCTGGAATCACAACGCGGATTCACTGGAGTTTCGAAGATCCTGCCGCTTTAGAAGGTGACCATGAAGCAAAACTTGCCGCTGCTCGTAAAATCAGGAATGAAATTCAGGATGCAGTAAAGGTATTT
Organism: uncultured Desulfuromonadales bacterium; assembly: GCA_903868145.1. Classification (GTDB taxonomy): domain Bacteria; phylum Desulfobacterota; class Desulfuromonadia; order Geobacterales; family Pseudopelobacteraceae; genus CAIPTY01. The sequence continues at coordinate 145,787 of CAIPTY010000071.1, forward strand.
GTGGAACACATTATTCAAAGTTGAAATATTTCTTAGCCGACAACCAATTATGAACACTGCAAGATAAATTCTATTCATAGGATGTCTATTGAACTGCCACAGAGTTTTATTGCAATGGAAATTTAATGACAAATTAACTGTAATAGATAGCAGCGGATAATGTTTTAGAAAAATGCCGGATTCCCTGTTGTGGGTTTCCGGCTTTTATTTGAAAAATTACAAGCTGCGGAAGAAATTTAGCACTGAAAAAAGGGGGATAGGCTAGATGATGATTAACAGCACTGCATAAAAAAGTTATCGGAAAACTTACCCGGCTATGTTGCTAAAAAAAACCATAAGGACATAAAACCACATGATAAAAAACTTTATCCTCGACACAAACATCCTGCTTCACGACTGCCAGGCTATTTTCAATTTTGATGACAATAATGTGATCATACCCATGACTGTCATTGAAGAACTTGATAATTTTAAAAAAGAGATGAATGAACTGGGTAGAAACGCGCGTCAGTTCAGCAAAATCATGGACTCGTTAAGAGAGCAAGGTTCGTTGATAGAAGGAGTCAAGGTAGGTAGCGGGAATGTCTCTGTCAGTTTCTGCAGACAAGATGCGCTGAATTTACTACCTTCAGAGATGGATACAAAAATAGCTGACAACCGCATACTTGCCATTGCCCTTTTCACCCAAAAACATGATGCCAATCCAACCATCCTGATCACCAAAGATATTAACCTGCGAATAAAGGCGGACGCTTTAGGTATATCAGCAGAATCTTATGAAAACGACAAAGTGGATTTTGAGACTCTGTACTCTGGGCACACTGAGTTTCTGGATCAACTCAATGCAAACCAGTATATTTTCAAAAGTGCAGGAAGCGATTTAAGAAGATACGATAAAAATCAGGATATGCTGGTACCTCTAAAATCTGATCTGGAGGCCTGGGGGCTGTCTCCGAGAAATACTGAACAAAGGATGGCAATGGACCTTCTTTTGAACGATGAAATCAAGCTTGTGACTCTGGTAGGAAAGGCAGGGACTGGAAAAACCTTGCTGAGTATCGCCGCAGGGTTACGAAAAGTAACGGAAGAATTTATCTATAAAAAAATGCTGGTTTCACGTCCGGTGTTTCCAATGGGTAAAGATATTGGATTTCTCCCAGGCGACATAAATGAGAAGCTTGCTCCATATATGCAACCAATTTATGACAATATAGAATACCTCATGTCCGGGCATGTAACACCAAAAGTGAAAGTTGCAAAAACAGCAAAACGCCAGACAAAAGCCGACAGTCAAGCGCAAGCAGATCAGGAGGAAAAAGAGTATGGAAAGCTGGGGAAAGGTCACATGGAACTGGTTGCTGCGGGTATTATGGACATTGAGGCCCTGACCTACATTCGTGGACGCTCAATCCCTAACCAATACATGATTATTGACGAAGCCCAGAACCTGACCCCTCATGAAATTAAAACCATAATTACAAGAGCAGGTATAAATACCAAGTTGATATTTACCGGCGATCCAGCTCAGATCGACAATCCATACCTCGACGCTTCCTCGAACGGACTCACTTATCTGGTGGAGAAGTTTAAAGATGAGGTCATTGCCGGGCACGTGACATTGACCCAAGGTGAGAGGTCTGAATTGGCTGAGATTGCTTCAAATATTCTTTAGTTGCGTACCGTTAAATTGTCTCAGTTTTATAATAAGTCACAAGAAAAGAGGAGTTAGATATGTCTGAACACGGATTTCACGTACACGGCGTCAGCCGGGTGTTAGTGATAATGGAAACCCCAAATATCTGAGATAACATTCCCAAATATCTGATATTATATTCCCAATTGGCCGTTGACATAATCCTGATTAGACGGTATCCTGATGCCATGAACAATAATGAAAGACTATACCCACGACACATTACTGCCAAGGTGGAGGAAGCACTGCTTGACACCCCGGTAGTGTTTATCTGCGGACCGCGACAGGCAGGAAAGACGACACTCGTTCGTCAATTCGTAACCGAGGATCGCCCATACCTAACGCTGGACGACCAGACCACATTGCTGGCTGCACGGCATGATCCGATCGGTTTAATCAGAAGTTTCCCCAACGCAGTTATAGACGAGGTTCAGCGCGCACCCGATCTGTTGCTGGCCATCAAACGTATGGTTGACGAAGATCGTGGGGCCGGTCGTTTTCTTCTGACCGGCTCCGCCAACATCATGGCGCTGCCCACCGTGGCAGATTCACTTGCTGGTCGCATGGAGATCCTTCCGCTGCTGCCGCTCGCACAGAGTGAAATTGAGGGTTGCCGGACAAACTGTCTTGATAAAATTTTCAGCGGTGAGATTCCGCGCATATCATCTGATAGATCTGGAGTAACACTGCAACAAAGGGTTCTGGCCGGCGGATACCCGGAAGTCCTTGCACGCCCCACCGCTCGGCGGCGCGCGGCCTGGGGCAGGCACTACGTGGATGCTCTGATTCAGCGTGACGTTCGCGATATTGCCGAAATCGATAAGATTGAACATCTTCCCCGCCTGTTGCGTTGTGTGGCGCAGGTCGCCGGGCAACTTTGCAACTATAGCCAACTCGGTGGGCAGATCGGTATAGACCACAAGACCACTCAAAAATATCTGGGCATTTTTGAGCAGATGTTTTTACTTAAACGCTTGGAATCATGGTCTGGAAATCATCTGAACAGACTTGTCAAAACGCCGAAAGTTCAGTTTCTGGATTCCGGTCTCCTCTCAATTCTGCTGAACCTTTCTGAAATCAAGCTGCCGCAGGATGGAAAGGTCTTTGGCAGGATACTGGAGACATGTGTTCATGGTGAAATTCTCAAGCAAATGGCATGGGCCGAGGGTGATTATCGGCTCATGTTCTACCGGGACAAGGATACATACGAGGTTGATTTTGTTCTGGAGAATCAGGTTGGTAGGCTGATCGGAATTGAGGTCAAGGCGGCAGCATCAGTGTCAAAAAATGATTTGTCAGGTCTCAGGCGCTTTTGTCAGGTTGCCGGAGAGTCATTCCAATTGGGGATAGTGATGTATGACGGTACAGAGACCCTACCGTTGGGGGATGGTTTCTGGGCGGTTCCGATTGCGGTTTTGTGGGACGTGAAGGGGTAAGGGAGCCGTTATCCGCCTCGCTACGCGGCATGCGCGTGAAACTGTTGCAGACTTGCTATCATGGAGCAGTCCATGGTCGGATCGATATGCGGAATCTTGGTCTGACCGCCCATCTTGCCGCGTTCCTGGCGTGACCATTGGTAGATGCCGTCTTCTGGCACCAGGGTTACATCGGGCGCTTGTATGCGTCCTTGACCTCTGAAGGCGGCATAGTCGGCATTCATCCCGCACAGGGCAGCGTCCAGTACCCGCATTGCTTCGTCGCCATCCAGGTCGTTTCCCTGCACCGCCAGGACCCACTGGTGCTTGCGGGTCGGAACATCTGTGCCGACCATGAACTCGCACACTTTCCAGCGGCCGCTTCGATTGAGATTGGCTATTGCCTGCTCTACTTCGCCCTGGGTGACCTTCTCTTCCAGTTTGTCAAGAAAGCGGTCCCGACCGGTGAACTCTATGAAATGGGGCGATCTGGGGGTAAAGCGGATCGTATCGCCAATATGGTAGCGCCATAACCCGGAACAGGTGCTGAGGATAACCGCATACCGCTGACCGGTTGTTATCTGCTCAAGGGGAACTGCATCGGCGTGGGGCGCAGGCTTGCCTTGATCATCCAGATCCTCAAAACGAACGAACTCGAAGAAGGTGCCGTAGAAGGGTGTCAAACGCATCTGCGCCTCGCCCGGCTGCTGAAAGCCCATGAAGGCTTCTGATGAAGGGAGCAGTTCCAGCAGATTGGGCAGATGGCCATCGAACAGGCTCTCAAACTCATTTTGATACGGCTTCATGCTGGTGCCGCCATGGATGATCAGTTCAAGGTTCGGCAGCAGTTCGGGGAGAGTTTTTGCACCGATTTCCACACAGCGCTTCAGTAGCAGAATAATCCAGGGCGGCACACCCGATATGATGCGAATGCGGTCATCACGCAGCAGCAACTCCGCCATGGATTGAAGCTTGGACTCCCAGGGCAGCGCCGATATCGCCGGTTCGGGTTCCACAAAAGGGGCCAGGTATTTTGGCCGGAACTTCAGCGTCAGGGCACTCATGTCACCGGACCAGACTCCACGCTTGTCGTGTCTCAGGCTGGTGGAACCGGACATGTAGAGTATCTTGCCGTTGTGTATGTTTGATTCGGGATTGGCGGCCAGATAACACGCCATCATGTCGAGGGCGGCCCGGCGGTTCTCGGCAAACATTCGATCAGAAAACGGGATAAATTTTGTCGGTGCCGTCGTCCCGGATGTCTCGCAAAACATCCTTATAGCACCGGGCCAGGTCGTGTTATCCAAGGTTGGGGCAGTGCGGCCACTTGTTGCGGCAGGCTGGCCGCGATAGAAGTAGTCTGACATAAAATCCTGGTATGAGCGGATCGGTACATTATTCCTGTAGTGGAGATAGGCCTCATCATACGGTAAGGATTTAAGGCGATCAAACCCGTAATCCCAGCCGAACTGAGTCGTTGCAGCCGTCTCAAGCAAACCTCGGAATATCTGCCGCTGCGCTTCCAGCGGATCCCGCCGGTTAAAACGCTCAGCTCGATGTATCGCCTGCGAACGTAGTATTCGCTGCAAAATCCTTGTGTCTTGCAAGCTTGCCAGGATTCCCATTTACACCGCCAGCAGCAGTCGCGGATACAGCAGCCTGTCATACCAGTTTTCCAGCATCGCGTTATAGGCTTCGTGGTGGAAAATAAGTGAGGCATGGGCGACACCATCGCCAACTATCGCAGATTTTACGGTCTTTACGCGACAGGTGGGAAATATGCGGGTATAGAGCGTTTGTTCGCTGAAGAGCTTCAAGGTCGGTGAAGATGGTACGAGAATATCGGATTCATTTTCAGCCAGAAGAACCAGCACCGGGCCATGGAAAAGTGTGTTGGCAAGGACAGGAAAGTTGAAGGCTCTCAATGCCGCCACCCTTTCAAATCCACCGCGCGCCGAGGTGAATTCAATGACATCGTTGATTTTTTTCCTGATGGCGATGTGTCGCATGCCAAGAGTTCGATTCTCGGCTCCGGCGTTGAAGAGGGCTTGAAAACAGCGCCGTGATCGCTCGATGTGTCTGGCAATATCAGTTTCATTGGCAGGATCAGTTGCGACAATCTTTTTCAGATTACTTTCAAGTATCCTTACGCCGTCACGTTTTTGGCTGGCCGGCCTGATCAGGTCATCGGTTGTGATGACCGGGCTTACCATCACAATGCCACGGATGCCTTCATGCACCCATTCATCGGCATATCGAAGGTAATTGACAAGCAAGCCACATCCGAAGCTGACACCCATAATCAGAGGTTTCTGGCCCTTACGCACCAGATGTTCGATCAGGTCGCTGAGTTGGGCGGTAAACATATCCTGGCAGAAACCGATGCGGGAATAGTTCACGTAATAGATCGAGCCATGCTGGCGCAGCAATGTACGCTGAAATTCCACCGTCTCGGTAGCGTCCGGCACGAAACCACCCAGAATGATCGTCGGCACATTGCCCTCACCTTTTTCGCGGAAAATCTGACAGCGCGCGGCATGCGAGTTCTGATCCTGCTCAAGTACGGCAAACTCCCGGCGGCGGTATTTGGGTGAAAAGCGTTTGATAGAGATGCCACGCATGAAACCTGCTGCTGCGGTGAAAGCCGATACCACCGGACGAACATTCTGCACAACCCGAAGCTTTGCCGCCTTGTCGCTCATATAACCTCCCGTTGTAGTTTGGGAGCATGGTAGCATTGTCAGGTTACATATATATTGCGGGTTGGTGAATGTTTCGCAAACTTGTGCGACGATTGCAGTTGTACAGGCATCATGCTACACTTTTTGCCATCAAGAACAGAGGAGGCGCTTGGTGATGAGAGCCAGGAACAGCCAGTACGTCATGCCTGCCGGACTCACACCCCACGATCCAGCGGCGTGGAATGGCAGGAAAGGGCAGCTGTTTGCCCTGTTACGGTTCGCTTACCACGTCAGGGCAAGCTTCAGCATTCATCAGGGTTCGCTCCGGGCTGCTGCCCTGACCTACACTACGGCGCTTTCCCTGATACCGGTCCTGGCAATCGCCTTTGCGATTCTTAAAGGGCTGGGTGCCCAGAATGCGCTTGAACCGGTTCTGCGGGAACTGGCCGGAGACTCGCAGGAGACCATTTCACGGATCATCGGTTACGTCAACAATACCAGCTTCAAATCAATCGGGGCAATCGGGCTTCTGACGCTGGTAATGACGGCAATTTCGCTGCTTGAAAACATTGAAATGGCGTTCAACACCACCTGGGGCGTCACGGAGACCCGGCCATTGCAGCGCCTTTTCAGCGACTACCTGAGTGTGGTCGTGGTCGGACCGGTTCTTATCCTTGTTGCAATGAGCATAACCTCCAGTCTGCAAAACCAGTGGATAGTCCAGTGGCTGATCCAGCGTTCCTACTTCGGTGACGCGATCATATTAATCTTCAGACTGGCGCCCTACATCAGCATCTGGATCGCTCTGGTATTCCTGTATACCTTTATCCCCAATACCAAGGTGCGATTTCGATCGGCTCTGGTGGGCGGCATCCTGGCAGGCACCGCATGGCAATGTGCGCAGTGGGCGTACTTCCATTTTCAGGTCGGCGTGGCCAACTATAACGCCATATACGGCACCCTGGCCGCGTTGCCGGTTTTTCTGGTCTGGGTCTACACCAGCTGGCTGATCGTGCTCTTCGGTCTGGAAATTGTCTGCGCCCACCAACACGGCGGATACGTCGCTCCCCATTCCCCAATGGAACCGTCGAGCCAGGCTGTATACGAGGAACGCGCCCTGGCGCTGATGATTCAGATTTGCCGCCACTTTCAGAAAATCGACACACCGCCCCATGCCGCCCTTTTGGCTGATGAACTATTACTCCAGCAGGATGAGGTTGAAGAAACGCTCGATACGCTGGTGGAGCTGGGGTATCTCAGGGTGACTGTCGGCGGCGAACCCGGCTGGCTTCCTGCCCGCGAGCCATCCGAGATGGACATCAGCCAATTGCTGGCGGAGCTGCGAGGCACTGCTGAATCGACCGCCACCTCTCCGGCCGCGATGCTTCTGGCCGGCGACACCATTCGTCGAACCCTCGAAAGCAGCCAGAACTCTTTGAAAGGTATGACGCTGCATGATCTGATGGTCGATTCGCCCCCCGGGAAAGCACCTCCTCTCCCATAAAAAAAGACCCGCTTTCACATTCGTGAATGCCGGGTCTTTTTTCTGCTGTTTGTAGCTGATCTGTTCAGCGTACAGGAACTATTTCTTTTTAGCCTTGGCTTTCGGAGCTGCCTTTGCCGCTTTGGCCTTAAGATCCTTCAGTGCTTTGCCGGGAGTAAACTTGCCATTGGTCTTTTCCGCAATCTTGATGGCCTTGCCGGTTTGCGGGTTTCTTCCGGTGCGAGCGGCACGAGTCACGGCACTGAATGTTCCAAAACCAACCAGAGTAACCTTGTCGCCTGCTTTGAGAGCCGCTGTAGTCTCAACAATGAAACTGTTGAGTGCCTTCTCTGCCTGAACCTTTGTAACCCCTGCGCCTTCTGCAATCTTTGCAACGAGTTCTGCTTTGGTCATAAGTCCTCCCTAAAGGTTATTTCCCTATATATAGCCTAATTTTTACAATGTCTACAATAAAATTACTCAAAATTTGCCCGCAGGCTGTTTTTTTTGTTTTCCTGCGATAATGACCGCGAACGCCGGAAAATAATGCGCGGCATTGATGCATCAATTCGCGGTCTCTACGGCAGCTCGGTAGACCCCATCAGATAGCGGTCGCACTCCCGCGCGGCCCCCCGTCCTTCATTGAAAGCCCACACGACGAGACTCTGACCGCGACGACAGTCGCCGGCGGCGAATACACCCAACTGACTGGTGGCAAACTTCCCGTGGTCGGCCTTGATGGTGCTGCGGGGATCGCGTTCCAGTCCGAATGAATCAATCAGGGACTGTTCCGGCCCCAGGAAGCCCATGGCAAGCAGCACCAGTTGGGCGGGGCGGTTCTGTTCGGTTCCGGGAACCGGTTTCGGAACAAACTGACCTTTCTCATTCTTTTCCCATACCACCTCAACGGTATGAACCGCCTTGACATGGCCGTTTTCATCATCTTCAAACCGTGTTGCCGTCGTCAGATAGGTACGGGGATCGGCTCCAAACTTCGCGGCCGCCTCCTCCTGGCCATAGTCCATTTTATGAACCTTGGGCCACTCCGGCCATGGGTTGTCAGAGGCACGCTGATCGGGCGATCGGGGCATGATTTCCAGTTGTGTTACCGTCGCGCAGCAATGGCGCAACGAAGTGCCGACACAGTCTGTGCCGGTGTCGCCGCCACCAATGATGATAACGTCCCTGCCCCGGGCAGAAATCATATCTACGCCATTGTCAAGCAGTGCCCGGGTATTGGCGGTCAGAAAATCCATGGCAAAGTGAATTCCCTTCAGTCCACGCCCTTCAATGGGCAGGTCGCGCGGGACAGTGGCCCCGGTGGTAAGAAGAACGGCATCGTACTCGGCCCTGATTTTATCAACCGTAAAATCGCGGCTGCCGACATCAACATTGCAGATGAAAGTGATTCCCTCCGCTTCCATCAGTTTGATGCGCCTGAGCAGCACCTTGCGTTTGTCCAGCTTCATATTGGGGATGCCGAACATCAGAAGCCCGCCGGGCAGATCAGCACGCTCATACACGGTTACTGAATGGCCGGCCTTATTGAGCTGTGCAGCCGCCGAAAGGCCGGCAGGGCCGGAACCGACGACCGCCACCTTCTTGCCGGTACGCACCGGAGGCAGGGCAGGCACGATCCAGCCTTCGTCAAAGCCTCGTTCAACAATGCTGACCTCTATGTTCTTGATCGTGACTGCGGGATCAATCATACCGAGAGTGCAGGAACCTTCACAGGGCGCCGGACAGACGCGGCCGGTAAACTCGGGGAAATTATTGGTTTTGTGCAGCCGCTCCAGTGCCTGCCTCCAGAGATTCCGGTATACCAGATCGTTCCACTCAGGGATCAGGTTGTTGATCGGGCAGCCACTGGCCATGCCGCTGATGAGCACACCGGTATGGCAGAACGGTATGCCGCAGTCCATGCAGCGGGCGCCCTGTGTACGCAAGGCATCGTCAGACAGATGAAGATGGAACTCATCCCAATCGCCGATTCGTTCAAGCGGCTCCCTGTCGGCGGGGATTTCGCGCGTGTATTCCATGAATCCGGTTGTTTTTCCCATAATTAATTCCTATATCCGTAACAAAATTAAATTGTTTACGCCCCGCCGGCGCGTGCCGCATCATGGGAGTTTTCCTCGAAAGCCGCAGCCAGGGCGTCATCTCCGCTGAGACCGGCTGCCCGGGCATTTTCCAGCGCCTGCAGCACCCGTTTGTAGTCCCTGGGCATGACCTTTACGAATCTGGGCAGGAAAGCGTTCCAGTCAGCAAGAACAGCAGCAGCACGTCTGCTGCCGGTCAGTTGGCCGTGCCGTACGACCATATCGCGCAGGGTCGCAACGTCCCTGTCGTCGAGTTCCTCCAGCCCGACCATCTGGGTGTTGCAGCGTGAGGCAAAATCACCCTGCTCATCCAGAACGTAGGCGACACCGCCACTCATGCCCGCAGCGAAATTGCGACCGGTCGTACCGAGTACAACCACGGTGCCGCCGGTCATATATTCGCACCCATGATCCCCGACCGCCTCCACCACTGCGTTGACACCGGAGTTCCGCACGCAGAACCGCTCACCGGCCATACCGCAGATGTATGCGTTACCGCTGGTTGCACCGTAAAAAGCCACATTCCCCGCAATAATGTTGTCTTCAGCCTTGAATAGAGAGCCCTGGGGAGGGTAGACCACAACCGTTCCGCCGCTCAATCCCTTACCCAGGTAGTCATTGGCGTCACCGGAAAGCTCAAGGGTAACGCCGCGCGGGACAAAAGCCGCGAAGCTCTGGCCGGCGGATCCGTTGAAGCGCAGGCTGACCGTGTCGTCCGGCAGCCCATCGGGGCCATGGCTGCGCGTGATCTCATTTCCGAGGATGGTCCCCACGACCCGGTCGATATTGGTGATGGGGAGTTCAGCGCTGACCTTCTCGCCCCGTTCGATTGCAGGTTTGCAGATTTCGAGCAGTTTGGTCATGTCAATGGATTTTTCCAGACCGTTGTCCTGTGCCTCCGTGCAATAGCGCCCCACTTCCAGGCCGACCTGGGGCTGGTGCAGGATGCTGGAGAAGTCAAGTCCCTGTATCTTCCAGTGGGTAAGAGCTTTCCTCGGTTCCAGCATATCAACGCGACCAACCATCTCGTTCAGGGAGCGGAAACCGAGTCTGGCCATGATCTCGCGCAGCTCCTGGGCAACAAATCGCATGAAGTTGACCACATGCTCCGGTTTTCCGGCAAATTTCGCCCGCAAGACGGGATCCTGCGTGGCAACGCCGGCCGGACAGGTATTGCTGTGGCAGACACGCATCATGACACAGCCCAGCGACACCAGCGGCCCGGTGGCAAAACCGAACTCCTCGGCACCCAGAAGTGCGGCGACAGCCACGTCGCGACCGGTTTTTAGCTGGCCGTCAGCCTCTATGACAATCCGGCTGCGCAGATTGTTGAGTACCAGCGTCTGGTGCGTCTCGGCCAGGCCGAGTTCCCAGGGGAGACCGGCGTGCTTGATGCTTGAGATCGGCGAAGCGCCGGTTCCCCCGTCATAGCCGCTGATCAGCACCACATCCGCATGGGCCTTGGCAACCCCGGCAGCGATAGTGCCGACGCCGACTTCAGAAACCAGCTTGACACTGATGCGAGCACGGCGGTTTGCATTTTTCAGGTCGTGGATCAGTTCGGCCAGATCTTCGATTGAGTAAATATCGTGGTGCGGAGGCGGTGACACCAGGCCGACCCCCGGCGTGGTGTGACGGGTTTTGGCGATCCAGGGAAATACCTTCGTGCCGGGAAGTTCGCCACCCTCGCCCGGCTTGGCACCCTGGGCCATCTTGATCTGGATCTCGCGTGCGTTGGTGAGATAGTCGCTGGTGACGCCGAAACGACCGGAGGCGACCTGTTTGATGGCGCTGTTTTTTGAATCACCCTGTTCGTTCGTCCAGGTGAAACGCTCGGGATCCTCTCCCCCCTCGCCGGTATTGGAGCGCCCCCCAATGCGGTTCATGGCGATGGCCAGCGCCTCGTGCGCCTCCTTGCTGATGGAACCATAGGACATTGCACCGGTCTTGAAACGCTTCATCAACTCCTCGACCGGTTCAACTTCCTCGATCGGCACCGAAGGGATATTATCTCTGAAGTCCAGCAGGCCGCGCAGGGTGTAGTGGCGGGTACTCTGATCATCAATCAGTGCGGAAAAAACCTTGAATTCCTTATAATCATCGGTACGAACCGCTTTCTGGAGCGAGGTGATTGTAAGCGGGTTGTACTGGTGCTCCTCGCCGTCTTTTCGCCACTGATAAATTCCACCGGGTTCGAGAACCGTTTCAGCAGCAACCCTGGCAGGAAAGGCCCGCCGGTGACGTATCAGCAGTTCACGGACAATACCCGGCAGATCTGTGCCCTCGATGCGCGAGGGTGTCCAGGTGAAATATTTTTTTATCACCGTGTGATGCAGGCCGACCGCCTCGAAGATCTGGGCTCCGCGATAACTCTGCACCGTGGAGATACCCATTTTGGCCATGGTCTTGACAACCCCTTTAATGGCGGCCTTGATGTAGTTCTTGACGGCTGTTGTATGATCCATATCCGGGAGCATGCCCTGCTGGATCATATCGTCCAGGGATTCGTACGCCAGGTAGGGATTGATGGCGTTGGTGCCGTAGCCGAGCAGCACGGCAAAATGGTGAACCTCGCGGGGTTCCCCCGATTCGAGCACCAGCGAGACCCTGGTGCGGGTGGCACTGCGGATCAGGTGATGATGCAGCCCCGAAACAGCCAGCAGTGCCGGGATGGCCGCATGCTGGCGGTCAACACCCCTGTCGGAGAGGATCAGAATGGAACTGCCGGTCTCAACTGCCATAACGGCTGCATTGAAGAGTTTTTGGAGCGCTTTTTCCACTCCTGCAACACCGTTGGCAACGGGGAAGAGCAGGGAAAGAGTGGTTGCCTTGAATCCGGGGCGCTTGATGTGGCGCAGCTTCTCCAGCTCCCCGTTGGATAGTAACGGGTGATCCAGCTTGATGAATCGGGCGCTGGCCGGGGTCGGCTTGAGCAGATTCGCCTCTGAACCGATCAGAGTGGTCGTGGAGGTGATGATTTCCTCGCGGATCGGGTCTATGGGCGGATTGGTGACCTGGGCAAAGAGCTGCTTGAAATAGTTGTACAACAACTGCGGTTGATCGGAAAGCACCGCCAACGGAGTGTCCGTCCCCATGGAACCGAGCGGCTGCACACCGTCACGAGCCATTTGTCCCAGAACGATACGCTGATCTTCAAACGTGTAGCCGAAAACCTGCTGACGTTGCAGTACGGAGCTGGGCTCCACATTTTGGGCGATGGGGGCAACGGGCAGATCATTCAGGAGGATATGGTTCTCGGCGAGCCACTTCCCGTATGGTCTGGCGCCCGCAAGTTCCTGCTTTATCTCCTCATCAGGAACGATACGCCCCTGCTCCGTGTCCACCAGGAACATCCGCCCCGGATGCAGGCGTCCCTTGTGCAGGATCCGCTGCGGCTCGATCGGCAGCACCCCGGCTTCGGAAGCCATGATAACCAGATCATCGGTGGTGACATAGTAGCGCGACGGACGCAGGCCATTACGGTCCAGTACGGCGCCGATGCAGCGGCCATCGGTGAAGGCGATGGCCGCCGGGCCGTCCCATGGCTCCATCAGGCAGGAGTGGTACTCGTAAAAGGCCTTTTTATCGGGGGTCATGGTGTCATGACCTTCCCATGGCTCCGGTACCATCATCATGACTGCGTGGGGCAGCGAACGCCCGGCCATTACCAGCAGTTCAAGACAATTGTCGAACATTGCAGAATCGGAACCGTTGCTGTTGATGATCGGTAGCGTTTTTTTGATCTCATCGCCGAACAGTTCACTGGCAAAGAGCGACTGACGGGCATGCATCCAGTTGACGTTTCCGCGCAGGGTATTGATCTCGCCGTTATGAGCCAGAAAGTGATAGGGGTGTGAGCGATCCCAACTGGGGAATGTGTTGGTGGAAAAACGCGAGTGAACCAGCGCCAGGGCGCTCTCCATGTCCGGATCACGAAGGTCGGGGTAGTACTGATCCAACTGCATCGGCATGAGCATGCCCTTGTAGATCATGGTTCTGCTGGAAAGACTGGAAACGTACCAGTACTCATCAACCCCGGCGCGGCGTATCTGATTGGTTGCCCGCTGGTTGATGATATAGAGCTTGCGGTTGAAGGCCTGCTCGTCGCAACAGTCTGCGCTGCGCTTGAGGAAGAGCTGACGCACCAGTGGCTCGCCGGCCCTGGCGGTTTTTCCGAGCGAGGAGTTGTCGGTTGGCACGTCCCGCCATCCGAGGATTTCAACCCCTTCTTCCACCAGAATTTTTTCAAGGATATGTCGGGCGCTGTTATGATCAGAGGGGGTTTTTGAGGTAAAGATCATGCCGACGCCATAGTGCGAGGGCTCTGGCAGTTCGATTCCCAGCGGGGAGCAGACCTTGCGCAGGAAACCGTCGGGGATCTGCAGGAGGATACCGGCGCCGTCACCGGTATTGGGTTCGCAGCCGCAGGCGCCGCGATGGTCGAGGTTGACAAGAACTGTCAACGCCTGACGGACGATCTCATGCGATCGCAAGCCTTTTATGTTGACAACAAAGCCTACGCCACAGGCGTCATGCTCGAACTGCGGATCATACAGACCCTGCTTGGGGGGAATGCCAATGGTTTTCATGTGCCAGCCTTCGCGTAAGGGTGTCTCTACGCACCGTGTATGCCGGATGCGTGAACTTGGTACTCTAACCTTGAACAGGTAATTTTTCAACACATAATGAGGAGATTCGATGAAATTTCTGGTGAGTTTATGCCGGAACTCAGGCGGAAAAATGTCGTTCAATAGCCTCAGCCAACTCAACCAGCGTGTACTCATGGGGCTCGATATCAACTTTCAGCCCCAGCTCGCGACAGGTGCCTGAGGTTATCGGACCTATGGAAGCGACCGCAACTCCTTTCAGCATATCAACCAGCAGATCAGCCCCCAGCATCTGGGTCAGGTTATGGACAGTTGACGAAGAAGTGAAGGTAATACAATCCACTGAACGCTTTTCCAGGGCAAAAATGGCTTCGGGGGAGAGGCGGTCGGGAAGAATATTCCGGTAGGCTACCGGTGTTGTCACACGGGCTCCCAGTTTTTCCAGTTCCTGTGGAATGATCTCGCGCGCCCGGTCGGCACGGGGATACAGTATTTTCTTACCGGAGATATCGATTCCGGAAAATGAGGCAACAACACCTTCCGCCTTATAGTCTGCCGGCACCAGATCACAGCGGATACCGAAGCCGCGGGCCGCCTCGGCCGTTTTCGGCCCTACCGCACATACCTTGCACCCCCCCAGCGCGCGGGCATCCAGCCCGAGAGCATCAAGACGGTGAAAAAAGAAGCGGACGGCATTCCCCGACGTGAGTACGAGCCAGCTGAATCCTGACAATGAGGAGATCGCTGCATCCAGTCCGTCCCAGCTTTCGGGTTCCACCAGCTCGATGGTAGGGCACTCCAGCACCGATGCCCCCAGTCTGGCCAGCAGGGAGCTGAACTCTCCGGCCTGGTCGGCGGCACGGGTGACAATAATTTTTCGACCGGAGAGAGGACGGTTATCGAACCAGCGCAGCCGCTCCCGCAGCCCCACCACATCCCCCACGATAGTCACCGCCGGAGGCTTGAAACCGGCCGCTTCGGCCTTGTCGGCGATATCGGCAATTGTTCCGGTCACAACCTGCTGTCCGGACGTTGTAGCCCACCTCACCAGAGCCACCGGTGTCTGAGGGGCTCTGCCATGTTCGATCATACGATCCATGCTGCGGCGCAGTGTCGTAATCCCCATGTAGAACACAACCGTCCCGCCGCCAAGCGAGAGGCGATCCCAGTCGATGGCCGACTCGTCCTTACCCTTGCCCTCCTGACCGGTTACGAATGCCACCGAAGCGGTAAAGTCCCGGTGGGTCAGGGGTATACCGGCATACGCGGCAGCCCCCAGGGCAGCGGTCACGCCGGGAATGATTTCAAAGGGAACCCCCGCTTCACGAAGGGCTTCACACTCCTCGCCCCCCCTGCCGAACACGAAGGGGTCACCCCCCTTGAGCCGAACCACAACCCTTCCCGCGAGCCCTTTTTCCACCAGCAGGCGATTGATCTCGTCCTGATCCTGGTTGTGCCTGCCGCCTATCTTTCCAGCGTAGATCCGTTCGGCATCTTCCGGTGCGTAGTTAAGCAGCTGCTCATTGGCAAGGTAGTCATACACCACCACCTGAGCCATCTGAAGGCACTCCCTGCCGCGCAGGGTAAGCAGCCCCGGATCACCGGGCCCGGCTCCGACCAGATACACGATTCCGCTATGCATCGAGTTCTCTCTTGTACACTTCTTCCAGGATCTGGCGCCCACCCTGATCAAGCAGCCGTTCGGCCAGGCGAATGCCGAGCTGTTCCGCCTCGGTTATGCTGCCGCTCACTTCCCCCCTGACGGACGTGCTGCCGTCAACTGCGGCAATGAAGCCGACCAGTCGCAACTGATCGCCCTCCACCGTTCCGTGTGCAGCAATCGGAACCTGGCATCCTCCCTCGCATCGTTTAAGCAGCGCACGTTCGGCCCGTACTGCAGCGCTGGTTTGCGGGTGGTTAAAAAATGCAATCGTCTCCTTGATTTCACTATTATCAAGCCGGCACTCAATGCCCAGTGCACCCTGACCGATGGCCGGTATGGAGAGATCGACATCCAGGTATTCCGCCACCTTTTCGGTGAAACCGAGCCGTTTCAGTCCGGCAGCGGCCAGAATAACAGCATCCAGCCTGTCCTCATCAAGCTTGCGGATACGGGTTTCCACGTTGCCGCGGATAATGCACATCTGCAGGTCGGGGCGCACCCTGAGCAGCTGTGCCTGACGGCGCAGAGCACTGGTGCCGATGCGGGCCCCCTGAGGAAGATCGGAGAATTTGACATTTCGGGAGATAACGGCGTCACGCGGGTCTTCACGCTCGGTAATGCAGTACAGACCCAGGCCATCCGGGAAATCGGTCGGCACGTCCTTCATACTGTGCACGGCGATATCGATCTCATCCCGCAGCATGGCTTCTTCGATCTCCTTGACAAAAAGACCCTTGCCGCCCACCTGGGCCAGAGGAACATCGAGGATTTTGTCACCAATGGTCTTGATCTTGGTGAGGGTTACTTCCATGCCGGGATATCTCTGCTCCAGCTCTGACTTGACCCAGTTGGCCTGCCAGAGCGCCAGTTGACTGGCGCGGGTGCCGATTCGTAGTTGTTTGGGGGGCATGATGTTCTCCGTTTCGTATATTTTGCATTTCATAACTGATCCGTCAAACCAGCACCGGCAGGCGCTCCGTAAGCCGGATATCCTGCGGCGTAACAAGCGCGCGGTAGGCCAGCGCCTCAACGCCGTTTTCCAGCGCCAGTCGCAATAATCGCCCGTACTCGGGGTCGATCAGGTCGGCCGGCGAGACCGAGCAGCCGTCACCGCGCTGAACGGTGAAAAATATCACGCCGCGATCACCTTCCCGCACCACCCGCATGAGCTCATTGAGATGCTTTTGGCCTCTGGTGGTGACGGCATCGGGGAAGAGCGCCCTTCCATGCTCGACCAGGGTTACGTTCTTTACTTCCACGAAGCAGCGTCCGGCAGAACCTTCCAGCAACAGGTCGATACGGCTGTGCTCACCGTAAGGAACTTCAGGGCGGATGGTTTCAAATCCCTGCAACTCAGGCACGGCTCCGTTTTCAATCGCCTCCCGCACCAGGCGGTTTGGGTGCCCGGTGTTGATCCCGGCCCAGCAGCCGTCAGCCTCTACCAGCTCCCAGGTAAAGGGGTATTTTCTCCCACAGTTTTCACTGCGGGAAAGCATCACCCTGCTGCCGGTGATGGCACACCCTTTCATACTGCCGGAATTTGGACAGTGGACGGTGATGACACTGCCATCCGGGAGTTGCACGTCTGCCAGAAAACGCTTGTAGCGTTTGATCAGATGCCCTTCAAGAAGGGTCGGAAGCTTCACTACTCTTCCAAGGCCAGCTCATCATCATCCTGTCGGCTGGTCTGCAGGTCGAAAAGCTGGCGCAGGGCATCCACATAGAGATCGACACGCCCACCCTGCCCGGCCTGTTTGAGCGCCGATGTCGGTGAATGCAGCAGCTTGTTCATGATGGCCATGGTCAGAGCATCCATGCGCTTCTCGGCATCGGCAGGAAGATCCTTCCATCCTGAAACCGTTTTCTCCAGCTCGGCTCGCCTGATTTCGTCAAACCTGTTTCGCAGGGCGACAATGGTGGGTGTCACACCCAGTGATGAGAGCCATTTGAAAAACTGTCCGATCTCCTGCTCAATTATCTCCTCGGCCTTTTCGGCCTCAAGGCTGCGCTGGGCCAGATTGGCCTGCACGATCTCCTGCAGGTCGTCCACGGTAAAAAGATAGGCGTTGTCAACATCCTCGACCTTCTGATCGATATCTCGCGGCACAGCGATGTCGATAAAAAACATCGGTTTGAACCTGCGCTTTCTGATGACCTCCTCGACATCCTTCGGCCCGATGATGGTGTGGGGCGCGCCGGTTGACGAGAGTACGATGTCCGCGCGGTGCAGGTGATCGAGCAGCTCCTCGAAACGGACCGCCTCACCGGCAAAGTCATCGGCCAGCCGTTCGGCGCGCTCGAAGGTGCGGTTGGTGACCATCACACCCTTGGCGCCGCTGTTGATAAAATGCTTGGCGGCCAGTTCACACATTTCTCCGGCACCGATCAGCATCACAGTCTTTTCGGAGAGGTCACCCAGAATCTTTTTGGCCAGTTCGACGGCAGCAAAAGCGACGGACACGGCTGATGAAGCGATCTTCGTTTCCGTACGTACCCGTTTTGCCACGGAAAAGGCTTTGTGCAGAAAACGGTTGAGGATGATACCGGATGTCTTGTATTCCGCAGCGTAGCCGTAGGATGTCTTTATCTGTCCCAGAATCTGCGGTTCGCCGACTACGAGTGAATCCAGGCTGGAAGCTACCCGGAAGACATGGCGGATGGCAGCTTCGGAATGATAGGCATACAGGTGTGATTCCAGGTTTTCAATCGGGATCCGGTGGTGAGCCGCCAGGAAACGCTTGATACGTGCGATTCCCCCCGCAATGTCGTGGGTTGTTGCATAGATTTCAACCCGGTTGCAGGTGGAAACAATCACGCCCTCAACAATGTCATCAAGTGCAATCAGGTCACGCAAGGGTTTTTCGATCAGGTTTGGGGAAAAAGCCACCTTTTCCCTGATCTCAACTGTAGCGGTCTTGTGTGAAAGACCGATGACGATAATATTCATTGGGCAGAGGATTCCATTACAAATATCAGGAGTGACATATCACGGTTTACCAGGTAACACTGTGCTTCATGCCGAAAAAGGTGATCAGCAGGACAATGAAGCCAACGATGGAAAGAATTGCGGCCCGCTTCCCGCGCCAGCCGATGGTCAGACGCCCGTGCAGCAAGGCCGCATAGATGAACCAGGTAATAAGCGACCAGGTCTGCTTGGGATCCCAGACCCAGTAGCTTCCCATCGCTTTCTCCGACCAGATTGCTCCGGAGATGATGGCAACAGTCAGCAGGGGAAAACCGATCGCAAAACAGCGATAGCTGATTTCGTCAAGGGTTTCCAAAGGCGGAAGCTTCTGGAACAGCGCTCCAAAATGCTTCGTTTTGAGGAAATGCCTTTGAATCAGGTATATCACGGCAACACCAAAGGCTATGGTGAAAGCGGCATAGCTGATAAAGGCCAGCAGGGCATGAATCCAGAACCAGTTACTTTGAAGAATCGGAGGAAGTTGACGCGCGCCGCCATGCAAAGTGCTGGCGACACTCAGCATCAGAAGAACCACCGGTGTGACGAACGAGCCGAGCGTCGTTACCTTGTAACGGCGCTCGAAGATAAGGAAGGCAACAACAACCATGAGGCTGAAAAATGACAGTGATTCCTGCATGTTGGTAAGCGGCAGGTGCTTTTCAGTACTGGCCAGATGGACGGTGGAAAGGATGTGGGCGATGCACCCGCTGACAAGCAGTCGACTGGCCCATCGAGTCAGTTTTTCAGACGTGCGTATCAGGCAGGCAAGATACACCATCGTGGCAACGCCATAGAGTCCCAGGGTAAGGGAGAAGAAAAAGTGCGTCATGAAACCCGTTCCTTATTATTCATAAACTCACTCATAATTTCGCCGGATCTTGAGCGTAAAAACGCGCTATTGTATGTGCTGGGTGTCCCTTCCGTCAACAGCTTTTCTCGCTCTGCCGCAAGCCGCTCCAGCATCATGCCGTATTCTTCATTGATGACCGTGGCGATAAGATCCCTGATTTCGGAAGCGAATGCCGGGCACTTCCCCTGTGTGGACACGCCAATCTCCAGATTGCCGCGCCGCAGCATTGCCGGAAACGAACAGTTTCCTTTCTCCGGCCTATCCGTTACAACAGCCAGTATGCGGCGCTGCCGGGCATCAGCGGCAATTCGCTGATTGACCTCGCCGTCGTTCGTGGCAGCAACTACCAGAAAAATATCTTCCATATCCCTGCTCTCGTAACACCGCTTCCGTAGAGATATTGCGCCAGACTCTTCCAGAGCCGCAATTCCGGCAGTCACCTCCGGCGCAACAACGGACACGTCAGCACCGGACTCCATTAATGTCCGGATTTTACGTTCGGCAACCCGCCCCCCCCCTGCAACCAGCACAGGCAGGCTTTTCATGTCTATGTTCAGCGCCAGATGCGACATCAATCCTCCCTCAATGTTACGCAGCATACCCCTATCCGGGCAGCATTTCAACTAAACGCCCCGCCCCGGAGTTTGCGCTTGATTTTTTCATCGCCTGGTATATCATCCGCACAACGTAAATTTCATCAAAGGAGACATATCAATATGACCAGTGAAAAAGTAGTGACTTTTAGCGATGCCAATTTTGATCGTGAAGTTTTGCAATCGGACGTACCTGTCCTTGTTGACTTTTGGGCCACCTGGTGCGGCCCCTGCAAAA